>CANFHX010000019.1 GCA_947446865.1 Flavobacteriaceae bacterium
ACTTACAGTCAAGAAACGCATAACTCTTTCGTCACGTCTAAATTCAGTTTCAAAAGCAATTAATACTTCTGGTGACACTTGGAATTCAAATAAATGGTAAAAACCACTTTTTTTGTTTTGGATTTCATAGGCTAATTTTTTTAAGCCCCAATCCTCTTTGGATACCATCTTTGCTCCTCTACTTGTAAGAAAATCTTCAAATTTGCTTACTGTTTCCTTTACCTGAACTTCAGATAAAACGGGATTTAAGATGAAAACAGTCTCGTAATGATTCATAATAAATATGTTTTTAATTGTATAAAATTGGGTGCAAAAGTAACAATAAATTATAAATAAACAAGTAAAAACCAATATTAATCGCTAAAGGACTAAAAAAACCTACAAACATTAGGTAGAATTAAAAAAAAAAAATACTTTAGCGTATCAAAATCAAAAAGTTGTATAAATAATGAAATTAAACTGTGTAGTTGTTGACGACAGTTCTTTACAGAGAATAGTCATTACAAAATTGGTTAACAATCATCCAAATTTACATTTAGTAGGTGATTTTTCAAATGCCATCGAAGCAAAAAATTGCATTACCGTAAATTCTGTAGATTTAGTTTTACTAGATATAGAGATGCCCATAATTAATGGGTTTGATTTTATTGATGGATTAAAATTAAAACCTCAAATTATCTTCATTACTTCCAAAGCAGAATATGCTTTAAAAGCTTTTGATTACAACGCTACCGATTACCTTCAAAAACCTCTTTTATTAGAACGTTTTAATGCCTCTATAAAAAGAGCTATGGATCTTTATTTAATGAAACGTGAAAGTATTGAAGAAGAAGGAGATCATATTTTTATAAAAAGTAATCTAAAAAAACTTAAAATATTCACTAATAAAATTAAATGGATTGAAGCTTATGGCGATTATGTAAAAGTAGTTACCGAAGAAGACACAAACCTAGTCTTATCTACTATGAAGTCTTTTGAAAAAGATTTGCCTTCCGAAAAATTTATAAGAGTTCATAAATCCTACATTATCAACATAGGAAAGGTAGAGCGCTTTAATAGCAAGTTTGCCGAAATTGGCAAGACCAAAATTCCGCTAAGCAGAAACAAAAAAGAAGGATTAATTAAAGCATTAGCTATAGATCAATAAAAATCTACGTTTGCTATAACTTTTATTGCTCTATATTGTGCAATAGCTTCAAAACTATTCAGGATTTTCTGAATGGTTTTTTTTGTGTTTACCAAAGAACCATTTTGCGGAATTTTCACCATAATAGTTCTAATGTATTCGTTGCGGATTCTATTAATTCCGGGTTCTTCTGGACCAAGTACTGGCATTTGCAAATTTTGCTGCAATACTTGATACAACCACATAGACCCTTCTTTTAATTTATCAAAATCTTTATGTTTTAACGTAAGTTTTATTAAACGAAAATAAGGTGGATACCTATATATAAGTCGTTCATAGAGTTGTTCTTTATACATTCCTTCGTAATCATTGTGAGTAACCTGCTGGATTACATTATGATTAACATTATAGGTTTGAATAATAACTTTCCCACGTTTATCTGCTCTTCCTGCCCTACCCGCTACTTGTGTCATCATTTGAAAACTTCTCTCGAAAGCCCTAAAATCGGGATGGTACAACATGGTGTCGGCATTCATTATTCCAACCAAAGTAACGTTGTCAAAATCCAATCCTTTGGCAAGCATTTGGGTTCCAACTAGGATATCTATTTCTCTATTTTTGAAACTATCAATTAATTTTTCAAAACTGTATTTCCCGCGAGTGGTATCTTGGTCCATTCGCTTGATGTTTTTTGTAGGAAATAATTCTGCTAATTCCAATTCTATTTGTTCGGTACCAAAGCCTTTTGCCGAAATATCAACACTAGAACAGGCATGGCAATTAGTAGGTTTGGCAATAGAATAGCCGCAATAGTGGCATCGCAATTGGTTTTTAAATTTATGATACGTCAAACTTACATTGCAACTGGTGCATTGCGGAATATGTCCGCAGGTGGTACATTCTAAAACAGGAGAAAACCCACGTCGGTTTTGAAAAAGAATAACTTGCTCTCCCAAACTCAAAGCGTCGGTAATTGCTTCAATTAAGGTAAGACTAAAGTGTCCTTTCATCCTTTTCTTGAAGTAATTTTCTTTTAAATCTACCAATTCTACTTCGGGCAAAGGTGCTTTACCAAATCGCTCTTTGATGGAAATCATTCCGAATTTTCCTGATTGGGCATTAAAATACGTTTCAATACTTGGCGTTGCCGAACCTAATAAAACTTTTGCTTTTTGGGCTTGCGCCAAAACAATTGCCGCATCTCTAGCATGGTATCGTGGTGCCGGATCTTGCTGCTTAAAGGTTTGCTCGTGTTCTTCATCAATGATAATCAAACCTAAGTTGGAAAACAGCAAAAACAAAGCCGACCTCGCTCCTATTACAATTTTGGCTTTATCCGATTTTTCTAGAACTTGGTTCCAAACTTCCACCCTTTCGTTATTAGAATATTTCGAATGAAAAACTGCAACTTCGTTCCCAAAATGCTGTGTTAGTCGAGAAACCAATTGGGTGGTAAGTGCAATTTCGGGCAACAAATACAATACTTGTTTGCCTTGCGATAAATAGTCTTCAATAAGTTTGGTGTAAATTTCAGTCTTTCCAGAAGAAGTTACTCCGTGCAAAAGCGAAACTTCTTTAGTTTTAAAACTTTCTCTAATTTCAGTATAAGCCTTTTGCTGGGCTTCACTTAGAACTAGATTTGTCTCTTTTTTATTTCTATCAAAATTTACTCGGTCTTGTTGCAGATGGTATTCTTCAAAAATATTTTTATCAATTAATGCTTTAATCACCGCTGCCGAAGTTTGAGAAACTTCCGTCAATTGCTTTACCGAAATTGGCTTTTTCTCTTTAGCATTCAACTGAAAATAATGCATCAGCAAATCCTTTTGTTTGGCTCCTTTTAAAGAATCTAATAATGCCATCAAACTAGCATCAGAATTATAATTCTCATGCAAACGGAGGTATCTAATTAACTTGGGTTTGTATTCTTCCTGCATTTCTTCTTGCAAGGAAAGTATGTCTTTATTGAGCAGTTTTTGAACAATAGGAAAAATATTTTTCTTGTTCAGAATGGCCATAATGTCTTGCACTTTCAACGAACTTTGCTGTTGCAATGCTTCGTAAATAAGGAATTCATCATCGGATAATTCCTTAACATCTACAGTCACATCTTTTTTAGGAGAGATGATTGTTTCACTTTCTAAAATAAAAGCCGAGGGCATTGCACCTCGATACACATCGCCTATGGAACACATATAATAGGAAGAAATCCATTGCCAATGGGCTATTTGAAACTCATTTACAATAGGTTTTTCGTCTAATATTTGGTGGATTTCTTTGGCTTCGTATAATGTTGGCGGCAACTGGTGGAGGTCAATTACCAAGGCCGTATATATTTTACTTTTGCCGAAAGGCACTGCAACGCGCATTCCTTTTTGAATATAATGATACTCGGCTTCCGAAACTCTGTAAGTGAAAGTTTTTGGTAAAGAAAGCGGTAAAAGTACTTCGATGAAATGCATTTTAAGTTTAAAGTTTCAGGTTTCGGTTTAATGTCTTGGGTTTCTATGCTCTGATTACTGAGCACTAATTACTGATCACTGATCACTTTTTCTAATTCTCTCTCGTGTTTATATTTTAATCTGCTGATTGTTGCATTCAATTCAAATCCTAAAAGCAAAATCATACTGTTAATCCATATAAAAAACATTACAATTAATAAGGTTCCGATGGAGCCGTATAGTTCGTTGTATTTAGAGAATTTAAGAACCCAAATTCCGAAAAAATAAGAAGTGACAATGGTTAAAAGGGTAGTAAATACAGAGCCTATCGAAATAAAAGAGCGTTTTCTGTCTTGTTTAGTTCCGAATTTAAACAATAGCGAAGTTGTTATAAGAATCATCAAAACCACAAAGGCATACCTTCCCATTTCTATTAACGGAATATTATCGGACAACACATCTTGGATTTTTGTTTTTTGAATAAAAACTTCAAATATCACAATGGCTGCAACGGTTATTATCAAAATTAACGAAAGGACGATAGATAGCCCTAAAGAGATGAAATATTGTCTGAAATATTTACGCTTTAAAGTTACGTGATGGGAATTTTCAAAACCTCCTAGAATCGCATTTACACCATTCGCCATAAGGAAAATAGCCATAAAAAAACCTGTAGATAATAAGCCCGAATGACTATTATGCAAAATATCGTTTATGATTTTAGATACAGCATCAAAAGTGGTTGGAGGCAAACTTTGATGTACAAAATCCATGAAATCCTCTTGAAATCCAATTATCGGAATGTAAGGAATCAAATTTAAAATAAACAAAGCAAACGGAAAAAGCGCCATAAAAAAACTAAACGCAATGGCTGTAGCACGATAAGAAACCGCACCTTCTACAATTCCGATGATGTAAAGTTCCAATAAATCGTAAAACGATAAGCCGTGTAACCAAGGTAATTTAATAGATTTACCTAGCATGACTAATTGCCTCACTACCGGAATTTTCATTAATTTATCTTCAATTTCTATACTCATATTTTTATTTCGAAAAAGGATATAGTATTATAATTAAATCGCTTTCAAACTCAAATCCATATTATAAACCGAATGGGTTAACGCGCCAGAAGAAATATAATTCACTCCGCATTCTGCATACTCCCGAATGGTATTTTCATTGATATTTCCTGAGGATTCTGTAAGGCATTGGTTCCCAATTAAAGCAACCGCTGTTTTAGTATCTTCAAAATTAAAGTTGTCAATCAGTATTCTATAAACCCCATCGTTTTGTAGGATTTCTTTAATTTCATCTAGATTTCTAGCCTCTACAATTATTTTTAAATCCTTGTTATTGGACTTCAAATATTCTTTGGTTTTGGTAATTGCATTGGTTATTCCGCCTGCAAAATCAATATGGTTGTCCTTTAGCATAATCATATCGTACAAAGCAAAACGATGGTTTTCGCCACCGCCAATAGTCACCGCCCATTTTTCGCAAGCACGAAATCCTGGAGTGGTTTTTCTAGTGTCCAAAATTTTAGTATTGGTACCTTGAAGTACATTTAAATATTTCTTTGTTTTAGTAGCAATAGCGCTCATTCGTTGCATCGAATTAAGAACCAAACGCTCGGCTTTCAATATAGATTGGGAACTTCCGGAAACATAAAAAACTACGTCGCCATGTGTAACCGAAGCACCATCTTGAATAAGAGTTTCAACTACTAAATTAGCATCCACAAAATTAAAAATCATTTTTGCAAATGCTACTCCGGCAATAATTCCGGTATCTTTCACTAATAGTTTGGCCTTTCCTTCTGCCGAAGCAGGAATACAAGCCAAGGAAGAATGATCGCCATCGCCTACATCTTCGCGTATAGCATTTTGGATAATTAATTGGAGTTCGTTTTGAAATTGTATTTCAGAAATCATAATCGTAATTTGAAATGCTAAAATAATTAAAAATCTTGATTAAAAAGTAGATAAAAAGGTAAATTGATTTAAAGTTTCTAAATTTGAAAATACATCTCCAATTAAAAAAAATATACGAGTTATAGGATTTTTTAAAAATAATATTTATATTTACCTATTAGCAATTTATAAAAATACTAACCATGGCAAAAAGTCAAGACGCAAAGAAAACTGAAAAAAAGGAACCTCTTAAAACTGCAAAAGAGAAGAAGGAAGAAAAAAGAATTAAAAAAAATACTCCTAAAAGAGATTAAAACAGTACTCCTCAATTGTATTTCAGTTGGGGAGTTTTAAAAATCAAAGCAGTCTAAGAAATTTTTCTTAATAAGAATTGGATTACTGACAAAAAACAAGTTTTAGAATTTCTTTGAAAAAAAGATACAAACCGCTAAATAAAAACATCATGAGTTTACAAATTATACACGGTGGAAACGGAAAACCTGCAGGGGTTTTTATACCTATGGACGATTGGGAAATTATGAAAGAAGAATACCAAAACCTGCAAGCGTGGGAAGAACCAGAACCAACGAAAGCCGAAGTTTTAGCTGGAATAAAAGAAGCTATTGAAGAAGTAAAATTGATAAAAGAAGGAAAAATAAAAGCAAAATCTTTAAAGGAATTATTGAATGAGTTATAAAATTGTTTCTACCCATACATTTGATAGAGAACTAAAAAGACTTGCTAAAAAGCATCGTTCTATTAAAGCAGATATTGGAGAACTTGGCGAACAGTTAGAAAAAAACCCTACTATGGGTGATAAAATAATTGAACATTGCTACAAAATACGCATGGCAATTACTAGCAAAAACAAAGGTAAAAGTGGGGGTTCTAGAGTGATAACCTATGTATATGTTACCCAAGAAACCGTTTTCTTACTCTCTATCTACGACAAAGGGGAACAGGAAGATATAAGCAACCACGAACTCAAAATGATGATTGAAAGTTTAGGATTAGAATAAAAAAAAGGCAATTGCCTCATTTTTTTTTTTTAAACCTTTATTATTTGCTTCGAGGTCGGGAGACCATCGAAGAGCAAGCTACACTCTTCGCGTAGCTGGGAAATATCCGAGCCATCTGGGTATAGGAAGTTAAGACAAACAATTATATATATAAATTTCAAATTCAATATTAGTATCTTTTATAAAATCCGAATATCTTTTTGTAAGATTTATATATGGTGATGGCTCGCTCTGGGAATGTAAATATATTGCACATGAAAAATAAACTAGATAATTATTATATAATTTTATTATCTCTTCTTTTTTTGGATCCAATTCATCTAAAAAAAAATTTAATTGTTCTATGAAATCTAAATTTGTTTCTGATTTTAAGACTAAACTATTAATAGTCCATTTTGCATTACTTTTTTTATTAGATGGGTTTTTTATTTCTCCTTTTTTATAAATTTTAGACTCAAGTTTTATGGCAAGTTTTTTATTTAAAAATTCCATATCAATATCATCTTCCGTTTCAATCTTAAAATATAGTACAACTTTATTTTCCATATTATTTTGTTAAATAAGAGTAAATCATTCGTTTTCTTTAAGCATCCAATTCTAAAAAATTATCTATTTATAATTATTCCTAAAAAAAATTTCGCAAAAATTTTAGTCCTTTTATTGGTTTACAATAATAATGCTTTTTAACTAATAATTTTTTACTTTTATTTTATTTCCTCGCTAGCGCAAGCGTCACGCGCGCGCCCACAGTATAATTAATGTCAGTTTCTAAAATAGTTTGGTTGTCTTTAGTAAAGTTAGTTACAATTCACAAAAAAACTACAACTTTTTAGGGTTGTTTTTTGTTTGTATTTGCTTTGTGGGTACGAGTTAGAAACTCGCACTAGCGATTCGTGTTATTTCTGCTCGCACCAGCTGGGGGAGTTATCTTTCTGACAAATAAACCAATATTCGTTTCAATATGTTTTGTTATAACTTCTTCATCTTTTTTTAATATTTTAAAATACATGTAATAATCATACCCAAACTCCAATATTATGTTCCTATTTTTCTTTGAGACTAAACGTGACCAAAACGAACTCCTAAGACATAATCTTGTAACAATATCTAATTCTTCAATAGATATAGTTCTTCTCTTATTCAAAGTTTCAAAAAAATATTTTTGTTTTAAATTTTTGGTATTTGGCAAATCTTCATAGTCTCTAATTTCTTTATTTGTGAGTTGTATTTTTTCAGAACTGTAATATCCGAAAAGATATTTTGTTGCTTCAACGTATTTATTTTCTATCTTTAGATATTCATCTACATGAAGCACTTTTCCCTTGCATTCGTTTCCAATATCACTAACTCCAATCCATTCGTCAGTTGTATATATTCCTTCTGAATTTCTATTAGTAGGGTCATATTTAGTGACCTCAATTTCTATTATTTCTGATTTATTCATATCACTTAGCATTTTTTTTAAGTTCGGCATTATATGTCCCTCGCTAGCGCAAGCGTCACGCTTGTGCACACCGTCTTGTCTCGTCCTAAAATAAGTTTACATATTTATACCTAATCCTAAAATAGATTTACAACTCATTTTTAGTCCTGTTATTGGTTTGTATCGTCCTAAAATGAATTTACAAAATTTTAGTCCTATTATTCGTTTACAATAATAGGACTTTTTACCATGTAATTTTCTACTTTTATTATATTTCAAAAAATCAAGTAACAATTTCCTTCCTTACTCGTCTTACTTTTAAAATAATATCTCTTGGAAACAATACTATCAATAAAAAATCTGCACAAGCGTTACGGCAAAGTACATGCTGTGAATAACGTATCATTTGAAATACTAAAAGGCAATGTCTATGGCATACTTGGGCCTAATGGCAGCGGAAAATCGACTACTTTAGGAATTGTATTGAATGTCGTTAATAAAACTTCTGGAGAATATTCTTGGTTTGATGGCGCTATGGAAACGCACGAAGCCTTGAAAAAAGTTGGTGCTATTATTGAGCGACCAAATTTTTATCCTTACATGACGGCTGAGGAAAATTTGAAATTAGTTTGCAAAATTAAAGGCATCAATTACTCTAAAGTTACCGAAAAACTAGAAGTTGTTGGTTTGCTAGAACGAAAAGACAGCAATTTTAACACCTTTTCTTTAGGGATGAAACAACGATTGGCAATAGCATCGGCATTGTTGAACGATCCTGAAATATTGATTTTAGACGAACCAACTAATGGTCTAGATCCGCAAGGAATTCATCAAATTAGAGATATTATCAAGCACATTGCAAGCCAAGGAACTACTATTTTATTGGCATCGCATTTATTGGATGAAGTAGAAAAAGTATGTTCTCATGTTGTGGTCTTGCGCAAAGGAGAAATATTATATTCTGGAACGGTGGCAGGAATGGCATCTGGAAATGGCTATATTGAAGTGCAAGCAGCCGATACTAAAGCATTAATTGCAGCATTAGAAACCTACCCTCTTATTGACCGAATTGCAGAAACAGATGGTAAAGTAGAAATCTATTCGAAAAACGATATAGATACCGCTCTTTTAAACCAATTTTTGACGGATAAATCTATTTACCTCAGCCATTTGGTACAACGTAAAAATAGTTTGGAAGACCATTTTTTACAATTAACTGGTAAATAAAAACGAAGAATTCCTTATTCTAAAACAAAAAAAATGAAACGATTACTCTCTATAGAATTACAAAAAATCTGTAAAAACAGAGCCAGCAAAGTATTAACCATTACTTATTTTGGATTACTAAGTTTAATTGCGTTAGTGGCTTCCATAAAATTTGACGTAGGTCCAATTCACATAAATATTGCCGATCAAGGCGTATTTAATTTTCCTTTTATTTGGCATTTCAATTCATTTATTGCTGTGTTTGCCAAAGTGTTTTTTGCTGTTATTATTGTTTCGATGATGTCTAACGAATACAGTTATGGCACTTTGAAACAAAACTTAATTGACGGTATGAGCAAACAGGAATTTATTGCTTCTAAGTTCATCACAGTAGTAACTTTTTCAGCAGTTTCTACCGCTTTTGTATTTCTAATATCCTTAATTTTGGGATTGTTTTTTTCTTCTTATACCGAAGTGGGAATTATTTTCTCTAGAATGGAATATTTACTAGCCTATTTTGTAAATCTAGTTGGGTTTTTCTCCTTTTGTTTATTTGTAGGAATCCTTATTAAACGTTCGGCTTTTGCTTTAGGATTTCTATTTATTTGGTTTCTTATCGAATGCCTTCTAGTATATTCTAAATATGGTTTTACAAGTTCTGTAAGTAGATTTTTACCTTTAGAATCGATGTCGCAACTTTTAATTGAGCCTTTTACTAAACTATCGGCAATAAAAACCATCAATTCCCAAATTGGAATTGTAAACGTAAAAGATTATGATGTGCATTTCACAACCATTCTTATCGTTTTAACTTGGACTGCAATTTTCGTTTACTCCTCTTATTTACTTTTGAAAAAAAGAGATTTGTAGTATTTAAAGGCTTAACTAACAACACTTTTCTGTTATTTTTAAATTTTAAAGGTAAGACCTATTAAACTATAATCAGTTTTTTAGGTCTTACTTTTTTTATTGTCTAATTTCAAATAGAAACAAATGTTAAAGGATATTTTTCTATTAAAAGATATTTAAAAAAAATAGTACTTTTATGCCCATGAAAAAGACCCTACTTCTAACTATTATAATTGTTGCATTGTTTTCAATAAATTGTTTTCCGCAATTTAGTAAAACACATTATATACCACCATTATCCAACTCAGACAGCCAAGACCCACAGGGGCAATACATCTACATTTCCTGTCCAAGTGTAACACCTGTAAGTTTTGTTATTCAAGAAATTGGAGGCGCAAGTATTTTAGGATCAGTTAGCAGGGATACTCCTTATGTCTATACTATTGGATCGGGATTTGATACTCAATTATTAATTTCGCAAAGTGACGTAAACACCATAAAAAGCAATAAAGGATATATCATTAATGCGCAAGATTTAATTTATGCTAATGTTCGATTAACTTCTACCACTCAAAACAATCAGGCTGGTGGTTTAGTATCTAAAGGTAGTGCTGCTCTTGGAACTCATTTTAGAATTGGAGCTTTTATTAATACAGGGGCCCCATCAACTACGTCAAATCATTACACATTTGCTACCATATTGGCAACAGAAAACAATACTACCATATCATTTGCAGATATTAAAGCCGGCGTTCAACTTATTAATAATACGGCTGCAGGAAGCAATCCTTCCAACATCACTTTAAATGCAGGGCAAAGTTTTGCAATAGCAGTAGCGGGCCCATCCACTGCAAACAAAGACGGTTTGATAGGTGCTTCAATAACTTCAGACAAACCAATTGCGGTAAATTGTGGCTCATTTGCTGGAAGTAATGGAACTACTTCAAATCTGGATTTAGGAATGGATCAAATAGTTTCTGCTGAAAGAACCGGAATGGAGTATATTTTTGTAAAAGGTTCTGGTGTTGATGTAACCGAAAGACCGCTATTGATAGCCGATCAAGACAATACCGAAATTTACCTAAACGGAAGCACAACTCCCATTATAACTTTAAATTCAGGAGTATATTTGGCGCTTAGCGGAACCGATTTCTCTCCCGACGGCAATCTGTATGTAAGAAGTTCCAAAAATATTTTTGCTTATCAAGGAATTGGTGGCTCTTCAAGTCAAGCCAATCAAAACATGTGTTTTGTTCCTCCATTAAGTTGTCAAACGCCTAAATCAATAAATAACATCCCACTTATTAATGAAGTAGGAGGTTTAACCGATTTTACAGGAACCGTTTGTATTGTTACTAAAACAGGTGCAACTTTAACTTTTATAATTGATGGAGTGAATTATGCTTTTGCTACTTTACCTACTAGCCTAATTGTAAACGGTCCTTTAAATGTTACTGGAAACCCTGATTTTGTAACCTATTCTATTGAAGGTTTAACCGGAAATGTTTCTGTTTTTTCTACAGAACAAGTTTATGTATCGTATTATGGTTCGAGCGGAGCAGCTACTTATGGTGGTTATTATTCTGGTTTTACTTTTAAACCAGAAATTGTATTCCAACCTACAGTTACTAATCTTTCGGATTGTATTCCAAATATCAATCTTAATGTAAACGCAATAAGTAATTTTGATGTTTACCAATGGTATTTTAACGGAAATCCTATTTCGGGAGCAACTTCAAATAACTATATTCCTACTCAGCCAGGATATTATAAAATTAAAGCATCGTTAACTGCATGCGGAATTGATTTTTATTCCGATGAAATTCCGGTAAGCTCTTGTGCAATAGACACCGATAATGATAGTGTAAATGACAATATTGATATTGATCTCGACAATGATGGTATTACAAATTGCAACGAATCACTAGGAGACCAAGTTATATCGCTAGCAAATACGGCTACAGGAACTATAAATTTAGGCACCTATTCCAATACATTTAATGGAGTAATAACCACCTCAACAGCAACAAGCACAACACCATTCACTGGAAGTTCTGATGGAAGTTTTATAACGGATATACCATCTGGTAAAACTAGTTTTGTAAAATACACCATGAGTTTTACACAACCAATTTCACTAGATATGGAATATGTTTCCACTGCAAACACAACTGATTTATTAGATTCCAATGGCGATTTTATCTTGAATTCGCCTATTAATAAAACGATAACGGTATTAAATCCAAACAATCAATTATTGATCGATACTAATTATGACGGAATTTATGAAAGTGGTATCACCCAATATTCCTCTTTTGAAATTCGCTTCCGACTTAATAGCACAGTTCCATTAGCAGCAGGAACAGGAACTTTCCAATTTTTGACTAATAATTCTAGTACCTTAATTTTTACGCATAAAAATCTTTCAGAAACCCTTGGCGACAGAGCAACTTTTAAATTACATGCTACTTGTCTAACTAAAGATTCTGATGGAGATGGTGTTCCAGACCAAGTAGATTTGGATAGTGATAATGACGGAATTTTAGATTACATAGAAGCACAAGGCTCAAACTTCACCTCTATATCTCATGTTGATGTTAACCACGACGGAATGGACGATGCATTTGGAACCGGAATTACTCCTGTAGATTCGGATGCCGATGGGGTTATAGATTATTTAGATTTAGATTCGGATAACGATGGAATTTTCGATGTAAATGAATCTGGATCAGGTGCTTTAGATGCTAATTTAAATGGAATTATAGACGGAAATGCTTTTGGAGTAAACGGTTTAGCAGATTCGGTAGAAACTACACCCGATAGTAACCTTCTAAATTATACCCTTGCCAATACCGATGCCGATGCACTTAATAATTACTTGGATGGTGAAAGTGATGGGGATGGTTGTTTGGATGTTGTAGAAGCAGGTTATACATTATTTGACAGCAGTGCAGGAACATTAGGAACTGCAGTTCCACCAGCAGTAAATGCAAACGGAATTGTAACTAGCGGTCCTGCTTACATCATTCCGAGTCAAGATTATGTCATTGGAGCACCAATAACCATAACCGTACAACCGCAAGATGCAATAACATGTGAAAATCAAAATGCTACTTTTACCATTACTTCCAATACCGTTACTTCCTACCAATGGCAAGTATACAATGGAACCACATGGGCTAATGTAACAAATAATGCTATTTATTCTGGAGCAACAACAAGCACCTTGGCAATTTCAAGTGTAAGTCCATCTATGAGTGGCTATAAGTATAAAGTTATTTTGAATAAAAACGGAAATAAATGTGGCTTGGTATCTATGCCTGCAACGCTTACAACGTATGCATTACCAGTGCTAACCTCACCAATCACTTTAAAACAATGTGATAATGATATTGATGGAATATCCGATTTTAACTTAACGGTCAACAACCCTCAAATATCAACCAATTTTGCTACAGAAACGTTTACTTATTTTACCACGCAAGCAGGAGCAAATACCAATGATCCTTTAGTTAAAATAGCAAACCCAATTGTTTACAACAGCGGTAGCGGAATCGTTTGGGTTCGAGTAGAAAGTGCACAAGGTTGTTTTAGTGTAGCGCAAATAAATTTAATTGTATCGGTTACCCAAATTAATGCTGCCACTTTTCATAAATATTTCACTCTTTGTGATGATATAGTTACTGGTGTTTCAACGGATACCGATGGAACTTCATTATTTAATTTTAGTAGTGTAACTAATGATATCAATGCTATTTTGCCAATACCGAGTTCTAATTATACCATAAAATATTATGCTAATAATGCCGATGCTTTGGCGCAAATCAATGCCATTAATCCTAGTTCCTACAGAAACACAATCCTAAACCAACAATTAATTTATGTGAGAATAGATAGCAATAACTACCAAGGTTGTTTCGGATTAGGTCCATTCATTACCTTAACGGCAGAAGCACTTCCTGTTGCTACACCTGTAAATGCTACTAATACTATTCGTCATTGCGATGATGATCAAGATGGTAATTATACATTTGATACCTCTACACTTCAAGCATCTATTTTGAACGGACAAACCAACAAAACAGTAACTTATTACGATACAACGGGAACGGTAATAAACCCTATTCCAACCTTCACCGTAAATACTACCCAAACCATAACTGTTAGAGTAACCAATAATCTTACACAAGCTACAGACGGACCTTGTTATGATGAAGAAACAATAACTTTTATTGTAGATAAATTACCTCAAATTTTCACAATTCCTTCAGCTCAATTAAACAAATGTGATGATGAATCCGATCCTGCTTTGCAAAACGGAAGTTATCCATTTGACACCACAAACTTTGAAAGTATTCTTTTAGGAGCACAAAATGGGATGAATATTTCTTTTACACTACAAAACGGACAAGTTTTAGCCCACCTTCCAACAACATTTAATACAGGAACTCAAAATGTACTTGTAACTATTAGTAATCCTTTAAACACTAGTTGTCCCGTAACTTCCACTTTGAATTTTGTGGTAAATCCTATTCCTAATATAGATTTAAATCCAAATGGTTGGGCTAACGAATTGGTATGTACTAATCTTCCAACCTTTACAGTTACCTTAAATGCAGGAGTTCATAACGGAACACCAACTAGCAATTATACTTACCAATGGTATTTAAATAACGTTTTAATTCCTGGTGCAACTCATTATACTTTAACTGTTAATACTGGCGGAAGCTACTCCGTAATCGTTTCCAATGCAACTGGCTGTACCAAAACTAGAACTATTGAAGTTACCACATCTGTAATAGCATCTATAGATCATATAAACATTGTAGACTTAACCGATTTAGATACTGTAGAAGTAATTGTAACAGGTAATGGAATTTACATGTATAGTATTGAGGATCCTTATGGACCCTACCAATTTTCTAATTTTTTCGAAAATGTTCCTATTGGAATCCATACCGTTTACATTAAAGATTTAAATGGATGTGGTATTGCGCAACAAACCATTTCAGTATTAGGCGTACCTAAATATTTTACTCCAAACGGAGATGGATTTAATGATTACTGGAATATCAAAGGAGTAAATAATAAATTCTACGGCAACTCTATTATTAAAATTTTTGATCGTTACGGCAAATTTATAAAACAATTTACCGCTTCAGAAGATGGTTGGGATGGTCTTTACAATGGTATATTATCCCCTGCAGACGATTATTGGTATAACATCCAATTTGATGATGGCAGAACTGCTAAAGGTCATTTTAGTTTAAAAAGATAATTAGCACTACTATGATTTATAAAATTTTAGCAAAAATAAACAAACTGCTTTTACCTAGTTTCACAAAACAACAACTAGATATCACTAAAGCCAAAAAATGGCAAATGGCATTAATTGGATGGCGGTATTACATAACTAAAAGAGCTCTAGACAGTTGATTTTTGGATTAAAAAAAATAAATATTTTTTGAATTCCAATTTGCAAATACCATTATTATTCCTATATTTGCACCCACAAAAAAGGCCTCGTGGCGCAACTGAATAGCGCACTTGATTACGGCTCAAGAGGTTACTGGTTTGAATCCAGTCGAGGTCACGATAATAAGGAATGAAAATTTCTTAAACCACATTAAACCCGCTATTAGCGGGTTTTTTATTGGACATTATTGGTCTTTAATAGACAATAATGGACATATTTTTTCCCCTTATAATTCCCCTTTGTAAATTATTGATAAAATTTATAGGTTTTTGAAGAAATCCTCTAATGATATTTTATGAATATCTAAAACTTTAATTAAAGTTTTTAAAGTAATATTTTTACCTGATTCTATTCTCCAGTACTGAACTCTATTTAGTTCGTACTCGAAAGCGAAGGATTGAAAACTTGTATATCCTTTATCTTTTCTTAGTTGCTTAATCTTATTTGCAACCTTTTCTATACGTAATAATATTTTTTCTTCGCTATCTTCCATTGAATTGCGAAGGTTTGTAATTTGTTTCTTTCAAAAAACCGCATATAATAGAACTTTTTATTAATTTAGCTGAAAATTATAATATGGAAAGAATATTTACAATTATCTATTTGTTCACTTTTTTGGCTATCGGGAATGCTCAAGAAGTAAATAAAAAAGTTGGAGATAAAATATATGGAGATTTTAATGGAGATGGTAAATTTGAATATGCCTTTCGAGTTCTAACAAAAAAAGGTCAAGGAAACCCTGTTGAAAATGGATCACCTGATGAATACGAATTAAAGTTTAGTGATAAAAATATTAAACCTATAAGAGATGATTTTTATTGGTTTACACTAATAAATGAAGGCGACCTAGATAATGATGGTTCTGATGAAATTAGCGTCCGAGAAGAACCTATGAATGGATGTATTGGTATTGTAAAAACATTTACTATTAAAAACGGAAAAAGTAGTTATCTGTTTGAACCGTTTTCTTTTTACAGAGGTACTTGTGATAATAATATGAATATTGATGCCCAAGATTTGGTTGAAAATGATAATGAAAATGTATATTATTACGAATATAATGCCGATGCCGACCTTGAACCAAACAAAGGATATTCTGTAAATAGTAAGGGGAAAAAAATATTTGGAAAAAAAATTAAAGCTTTTGAAAACAAACCTCTAGTTAAAAATTCTAATGTGGTTTTAAAAAATCTTAAATCTATTAAAGACGAAAATTACTTTGGTAATGGAACTGGAACTGGTATGATTGATAATTCTTTAAGTATTAGAAAAGCTATTGTAAAACCTACACCAAACTCTAATTGTAATGAATATGGAAAAGTAGTTGTTGAAATTGTTGTAGATAAAGATGGAAATGTTATCAAGGCTATTGCTGGTGTTAAAGGAAGTACAAATAACTCTAAATGTTTGTTGATAGCATCTAAAGAAACTGCGTTAAAAACTAAATATGAGCCATTAAAAACTGGAGATTTTAATCAAAAGTGCGAAATAACTTACAATTATACATTTGAGAAATAATACCTAAATAAAACCTTTTAACCCCTATTAATAAAGCGACTTGAGATATAGTCGTTTTTTTTATACCATATTCAAAAACGTTAAAGTTATGTTAAAGTCATTAAAATCGCCTTTTTGAAATTTTTCAGGGAGTTATGGAAAATATATAAACAATAAAAATTATATTATTATGAAAAATTCGTTTTCGGTTAAAGCTATTATTAGAAAAGAGCAACCTAGAAAAGATGGGACTGATAGATGTCCTATTTATTTTCAAATCATCTATCGTGGAGGAAAAACAAAAACTCCCTCGGGTAAATTAATTCATCCTAGTCAATGGGATGATAAAAAAAGATGCCCAAAGGATTCGTTATTGAAAAATGTTTTGATGAAAGAAGAAAGTAGAATTTACAAACTTCTTTTGGAAATGGAAAATAATGATGAAGAATTTACTAAAGAGTATATCTTAAAGAAAATTAAAGGAGAAGAAAAGGAAACTATAAATCCCGACTTTTACTTTCATTTAGATGAGATATTAAAAAATAAATTTGCAATTGAAAATTTATCTAAAGGCACTAAAGACCATTACGCTCTTCTAATAAAACGTTTGAAATCATTTAAACCAAAACTTACCTTGAATGAAATTAATTCAAGATTTGTAGATGATTTTGTTTATTACTTAAAAGTAGATTTAGATTCAGGAAACTCAGGAACTAATAATGTAATAAAATGCTTAAATACAGTTTTGAAAAAATTTGTAAATGAAAAGAAAATTGATGAAAACCCTTGCATTAATTATAAAAAATTCCCTGAGGAATCTAGTATTATATTTCTAAATCCAGACGAATTAAAAAGATTAATCAATGCCGATTTAAAATTGGGTAATTTGACTAAAGGATTAGAGCATACTAGAAATTTATTTTTATTTAGCTGTTATACTGGATTAAGAGATAGTGATATTAAAACTCTCAAGAAAAAAGATATTAATGAAAGTAAAAAAATAGTTAAGACACAAATAAAAACTAAAGATGTTGTAAAAATTCCTTTTAATAAATATTGGTTTGAAATATTAAAGAAAAATGAATTTGATAAAAAAAAGGATGAAGATTTAGTTTTAAAATATACTTGTAATGCTGCTATCAATAGACACCTAAAAATAATTGCTAAAGTTTCTAAAATTAAAAAGAGATTACATTTTCATGCTGGACGTCATACTTTTGGTTCTTTACTTGCCTTACAAGGTATTCCTATTCACCTAATAGCTGAATATATGGGACATAAAGATATAAAGAGTACACAAATTTATATGAATACCGATGAAGAAACCTCAAATAATGTTATGAAAAAAGTGAAATTTTAATATATGGAAACGATTGTAAAAATTAATCAAAAGCTAGTGAAAAGTAAAATTCTTGAATTGGCTAAAACTAAAAAAGAATTGGATGTTGAAAGAAACAAAAATGCTTCTGTAATAATAAATGCTTTAAAGCCTATACTTGACTCCGATATTTTAACTTTAAAAGTGATAAAAGAGGATTATAAAATTTCTAAAAAAACTATTTACAGATACCGAGGTAAAGGATTGAAATATTCCCAAGAAGGTTCAAGAGGCACTGTTTATATTGTTAGAAAAGATTTGGAAGACTTCTTAAAAAAAAATAAGTATGATAAGTAAACAAAACATTTCTATTGAAAAAAATAGAAAAAAAATAATTAAAGAATAATTGATATGATAACATTAACAACCAGCTTAAATTGTGAAAATTATTATCCAAACGAGAAACTAAAATGGGTAAAATATAATTCGTTTGATACCAAAAATTTATCAATTTTTACAGCTCATCTGAATAATAGCATTAAGAAAAAAAAATTGTATTCATTGTACTTATGGACAATATATAATGAATTAGACAATTCATGTATTTTGTTAATTGAAGGAAAACTAAAATTTTGGTTTCATCAAGAATATGTAAAAAATGAATTAACAATTGAAGAGCATGTAGAGTGCTTAAAATTATTACACTCAGAACTTGATTTGAATTTTAAGGAAAAAAGGCTTAGAAGTTCAAAAGATGTAATTATACATCTTAAAAATAATGAGTATCGATATTATATTTATAACACTTTTCTTAATGACAAAAAGTTACTTGAAATTGAAAAAATGTTAGATAGTTATGATAGATAAAATTAAATTAATGGCTGAAAATTTTAATCCTGAATTCATTGAGGAAAATTTTAGATGGAGAGAAGTTGAAATTGACGATGAAGAGTTTACAGAACTTGATATTAAATCAAATAAATATTTACAAGCCAATATAACTAAAAAGTCAAGGATGTTTAGTTTAAGAATGTTATTGACCGAAAATTTTAAAACTGGTACTTATTCCTTATCAATAAACGGAAGTATTAGAAAATGGTATTTTAACAAAAACTCTCGAAAAGACTTAAACTATTACGAATTTATTGATTGTATAGAAATACTGGGCTGTAAACTGGGCTTAAAAAAAGGTAAAATCTGGAAAATGTTTAAAGTTACCCAATTGGAAATTGGAATTACGTTATTATTAAAATCATTTACTAATGACATACTAGATTGTTTTGTAAAATATCGAAATGCCAAAAGAGATGATAAAAATGTAACCAGTATCTATTTTGAATTTATTAATTATAATTTGGTGATTTATGATAAATATCTTGAAATTTTAGGTAAAAAAGAATTGACTGATTTGGATAAAAATATTATCAGTAAATATCTAATGTTAAGGTTTGAGATAGATATTAATAAAGTAAGTATTCCTAATTTTAAAATGAAATATCACAAATTAACCTCATTGAAATCAAATTGGAATAATTTACCAAATGAACTTTATAAATATCTAAATGCAATAAAATTTGTTGATACTATTTCAAAAAAAGAAGTAATTAATAAAAATAATAAACCAAAAATTTCTAATAATATTTTTTTAAGATGGGTTGTTTATTCATACATGAAAACTAATGGAATACATAAGACAATAATAGACTTTAATGAAATGGTTTTGCCAAATAATAAATCTAAATATTTTGTTGATTTAATGAACGTATATAAATCGAATATTATCAGCGAAAAGGATTATAAAGCTATTATTTTATGTGAATTAAAGAAAAAAACAGATAGGTTGTATAATAAGGGTAATATTAGATATATAAATACCTAATAAATAATAACAAGGTAAAGTATAAGCTAAGCATAAATTAAGCCAAAATGAATGTTAAGATAAAAACAAAGAAAATTTAGAAATAACAAGGCAAAGAAAATTTACCTGCCGTTTTGTTATATATATATGTTTAAAAAGGACTTTAATGATTAGTTTTAGGGTATATTTTTGTTTTAATAATAAAATTCCTTTATTAATATGTTAAGTCTTTTATTTTGCCTAAATCGTAATTGAATTATTTAGTGAAATGAAAATTTATTTTTTTATACCTTTACGAAATGATTAAAGAAATAATTGAAGATAAAATATCACAAGTTGGATATAAGAAAAATGAATTAAATACAATTTCATTTTTTTCTGGTGCTCTTGGTTTAGATATAGGTTTAGAAAAAGAAGGATTTAATATATTGTTAGCTTGTGAATTTGATAAAGCTTGTAGAAATACAATAGTTTTAAACAAACCGAATCTGGGTTTGATTGGAGATATTAGAAATTATTCTGTTGCTGAAATAATAAAATACTCTGGTCTTAAAAATAAAGAAGAAGTTGATGTAATAGTCGGTGGACCTCCTTGTCAAGCTTTTAGTACTGCTGGTAAAAGGTTAGGTTTTGCTGATTCGAGAGGAAATGTTTTCTTAAAATATTTAGAAATTATTGAAGAAATCTCACCTAAATATTTTGTAATAGAAAATGTTAGGGGGTTAATGTCTTCTATTCTCCAAATTGATGAAAAGGATTCTATAATTGGGCAAATACCTGATTGTATTTTAAACGAAAAAGGCTCTTCTTTATACTATGTTATTAAGAGATTAGAAAGTGCTGGATATAACATTAATTTTGATTTGTATAATTCAGCGAATTTTGGAACTCCACAAATTAGAGAAAGAGTTGTAATAATTGGAACTAAAGATTTGAAAAAAGTAAATAGATTAACACCTACCCATTCTGAAAACGGAGAATATGATTTACCTAAATGGAGAACTTTAAAAGATGCCTTTAAAAATCTTAAAAATATTGATTCCCATGAATCTATTACTTACTCTGAAAAAAGAGCAAAATTATATGAGAATTTAAAAAGTGGTCAAAATTGGAAAGATTTACCGATTAATTTACAAATGGAAGCTTTAGGGAAAGCTTTTTTTCTTGGAGGTGGAAAAACTGGTTTTATGAGAAGATTAAATTGGAATAGACCATCTCCTACTGTTGTTACTAACCCTGCGATGCCCGCTACTGATTTATGTCATCCAACTGAAATTAGACCTTTAAGCGTTGAAGAATATAAAGTAATTCAAGAGTTTCCTATTGATTGGAAATTAGCTGGAAATACTACTGATAAATATAAACAAATTGGAAACGCTGTGCCTGTCGGTTTAGGTAAAGCCATTGGAAGAGAAATAAAAAATCATTTGAATAAATTAAGTACTGAAAAATATTCAAGTTTTAAACATTCTCGTTATCTTAATACTAATTATGATGAGTTTATTAAGAAACTTGAAAAATTGAATGTTTTAGAAAATGCTTATTCTTTATTTGATAAATTCTAAAATTATTCATATCATTGGTAAAAATATTTACCGATGGATAATAAAGCTAAATTCGATGCCGATTTTGATAGCGTAATTGCTTATGCTATAGAATATAACAAATTTTTATCTAAAGATTTAGAAATAGTCTTAAAAACAGCTTTTAGTGATAAAAGCCTCCTCCCTACTTTAGGATATTCCGCTAAAAAAACTAATAATTATACTAACCTAATCTGTCTAAAGGAATATGTTGGGAAATTTATTGATAAATATCAAAAAGGTTATAATAATAGACCGTCTGAAAGAGTTGGTAATAATTCAAAGACTTTTTCTGATCCTATTATAGGTTTAATTCTCTCTTTACGAATAAAAAGTATTGATTCTAAAGATTTAAAAAAAATTGTAGATGGGCATAGTTTACAAATGTCTATTGAAAATATCGTTGGAGACTTGCTAGAAGAGTATTTATCTATAAGACTAAATGTATTAGGATGGTATTGTTGTTGGGGGAGTTCAATTGATGCTGTTGACTTTTGTAATGAAAAAGGCGAATTACTTCAAATAAAAAATAGCGACAATTCTGAAAATAGTTCTTCTAGCCGAGTTAGAATTGGAACTCAAATAAAGAAATGGGCTAGAAGAAAATCAACCAAAGAAAATACTTTTTATTGGGAAGATTTAATTGCTTTAATAGGAGCAAAAAATATATCTGAAGAGGATTTTAGAAAATTTGTAAAAGAAACTATTGAAAAAAATCCTGCTTGTATTTATGTTAGTGATGAGAAAATGTATAAATGAAGATGGCATACAAGCAATATAATAAAGAAGGTATTGAAATTACCCCTAAAGATTTACAAAATAAAACCCTTTGGTGTAAGGATGGTGAAAAAATTGAAGAGGCATTTGTAAAAAAATATGGAGAAACTTTAGATTTGATTATTAACCCAGAAAAAACTAATAATCCTTATGCTCCTGATTTATTAAAATCTAATAGTTTTATTGCTGATTTAAAAACCCAAAACACTCCATTCTTTAAAGCTAATGACTTGTATGGCATAGATCCAACTTATGCGGTTGTATTTAATAGAAAAGACGCTGAAAGATATTGGAAACAATACAGAGAAATAATAATCTATTTTTGGGTAGAATGGCATTCAATTAAATTTGTTATGGGAAGAACTACTAAAGAAGTTGAATTTTTAAATGGAGTTTGGAGTATTAAATTTATTGATTTAATAGAATTATTGAAAGTTTCTCCTGAACATTTCTATCAGCAACGTGTAAATGATACTAAAGGTAACGCAAAAGGAAGTTTCGTATTAGATATTCGAAATCAAGCTTTTGAAAGATTAATATGATATTATTTTTTATAATTATTTTTACTTTTTGGAAAGTATATAATAATATTTTAATAACTAGTTGGGTAAATTTATTAGATTAAGAATATAAATATGACAATAGAATTAGCTTTAAGTGAATTTAAAAATTTTAAATCAAGTTTAGAGGATTTTTTAAAAGAAAACTTATCTGAATCTGATACTAGAAGTAAAGTAATAGATAAAATTTTCATTGAAATTCTCGGCTGGGAGGAGTCAAATATTAAGCGTGAACCATATGTAAAAGATGTTGGTTACTATGATTATGTCTTTAGCACTGGAATTTTTCATTTTGTAGTTGAAGCTAAAAAAAACTTTGTAGATTTTAAGTTACCCAAAAAAAAGAGAACTAAAATTAGTTTGCTTGCTACTGATAAGACTAATAATGAAGTAATCGAACAAATAAGAAGTTATGTTATAAATAAAAATTTATCATTTGGTATAATAACTAATGGTAAGCAATTTATCATATCTAGCTTTGTTAGTTTTAATGGTTCTGACTGGAAAGAAAATGAGTGTATAATATTCAATGGATTAGATGACATTGAACAAAGATTTATTGAATTTTATGAATTACTTTCAAAAGAGTTTATTCACAAGTTTGGTAGGATAAAAATTCTTAATGAAGAAACTCAAGGAAAAAAAATTGTAAATAGTCCAAACTTACCTAGAAAAAATGATAAATTAGTAAGAAATGATTTGAGTAATAAATTAATCCCATTGATTAATGTTTTATTCCGAGAATTAGATTCAACTAATGAATTATATAGTGAAAGTGTTCTTTCTGAATGTTTTGTATTTAATGATGATTTACATAAACATTATTCCGAAATGAGTGTTCTTTTTGAAGATTCTCCTCCAAAGTTTGATGAGAGAATTTCTAAAGTAAAAAATACTAAATCTACTCAAGAAGTAATTAAAGAGAGTTTAATTAGTTCTAAAACTTTACTTCCTGACCCAATTATATTAATAGGCGGAAAAGGAGCTGGTAAAACAACTTTTATTAACTATTTTTTTAGGATTAATTTAGAGGAAAAGGTAAAAAAAATAATTCCAAATGTATATATTGATTTTATTGGATATACTCTTCAACAAATTAAAGATACTAAAAGCGTTTATAGTAAAATAATTGAAATACTTTATGAAAATCACCCTGAATTAAAACTTACTAACTATGATATTTTACAACGTATATACAAGAAAGAAATAAGTAGAAATATTGAGGGTGGGATATGGAGTATTTATAAAGATAATCCAGAAAAACTTGAAGGGAAAATTAATGATTTTATTGAAGAAAAAATTAATAATCCTGAAATTCATTTAAAAGCAATTTCTGAATATTTAATTAATCCAAGTCATAAAAGATTATGTATTATATTTGATAATGTCGACCAACTAGATTTTGAAGAAGCTCAAAGAGAAGCTTTTCTTTTAGCTGAAAGTATATATAGAAATTTAAAATGTTTAGTGGTTATATCGTTAAGGGAAGGATATTTCTATAAATGGAGAACATTACCTCCTTTTGATGCATTTCAGTCTAATGTATTTCATATCACTGCTCCGTCATATAGAGAAGTTCTAAAAAAAAGATTAAAGTATGTAGTAGATAACCATAAATTTTTATCTGTTGAAGGGAATATAAAAAATAAGCATTTTGAAATTTCTGATAGCTCTTTAGAAAATCTTTTTAAAAGTATTTATAAAACTTTATTTTTAGAGAAGAACTCTGAAATCTTGCAATTTTTAGAACAAACCTCATTTCCTAACATAAGGTTAGGATTAGATAAATTTAATGATTTTTTAATATCAGGGCATACAAAAGTTGAAGAATACATGGCTTCTGATAAATATAATATTCCTATTTGGGAATTTGTAAAATCGGTTGCTTTGGAATCTAATTATTATTACAATTATAAAACTAGTAAAATTTATAATTTATTTTATCCCTCTTCTAGTAATAGAAGTCATTTTACTAAAATACGACTATTAAAATATTTATATTTTGAAGCTGAAAATAACTCTTTTAATGATTGTTTTGTTTCTGTAGAATCTATATTAAATTTATTTGTTGAAGCTGGTTATACAAAAGATATAATTATAGAAGAATTAAATTTATTAATAAATTACAACTTGATAAATTGCGAAAATTTTAATTCTGACACTGAAAATAAATCTATCGAAATTGAAACTTTTCAAGTTAAAATAACCCAAGGAGGTATTTATTACATTAAAAATTTAATTAATACTTTCTATTACATAGATATAATTTTAGAAGATACTATAATTTTTGATGAGTCTAATTTTAATGAAATATTAAATTCTTATTCATATCCTGATAATTTTGGAAAAAAACAAATACATAAAAGATTAAAAACTTCTAAATTATTCTTTGAATATCTTAAAAAGCAAGAACTTAATGAGCATCAAAACTTCTATTCAGATAGTCTAAATAAGGTTTTTGAAATGAATATCTCAGATTATATTTATAATTCTAATTTGAAGAACGATTTTGATAGATTAGAAAGACTACTAAAAGGATAAATTCCCCTAATTATTCCCCTTGAAAAATTTACAATGTGGAAAAATGTAGTAAATTTGTGGGCTAAAGGCTTAAAGTTACGACCCAGTCGAGGTCACTACAAAAAACCCTAAACGCTTATAAAATAAGTATTTAGGGTTTTTTATTTGATTTTTTAGCCGACATGTTCCTGACAATATCAATAAATCATTGTTTTATTTATGGAAACATCCAAAATTTCAATTTTGACTTCCTAATTAAGATAAAAAAGAATTTGAATTCACTACTTTTGAGGAAAATTAATACTTCTAATGTACAAGTCAAAAGAAAACTTTGAGATTCAAAAAAAACTAACATTAATAATAGTTTTTTTATTTTTAATCAAATTAACTGCTTGGTATTACACCAATTCAGTTGCTATATTAACAGATACATTAGAATACACTATTAATGTAATTAGCGGTTTTATAGGACTATACAGCTTGTATCTTTCTGCAAAACCCAAAGATAAAAACCATCCTTATGGTCATGGAAAAGTAGAGTTTCTATCAGCAACCATTGAAGGAACCCTAATGATAGTTTCGAGTTTTGTAATTATCTATGAAGCTATTAACAATTTAAAACATCCACACGAACTAAAACAACTCGATTTCGGAATATATTTAGTCGGTCTTACTGGAGTTATCAATTATATAGTGGGACATTTTTCTATTAAAAATGGCAAGAAAAACAATTCTTTAGCACTGATTGCAACCGGGAAACACATGCAATCCGACACCTATGCAACCCTAGGGATTGTTATTGGTTTAATCCTTATTTATTTTACTCATTATGCTTGGATAGATAGTGTTGTGGCTTTTGTTTTTGCAGTTATCATAATTATTTCAGGATATAAAATATTACGCACCTCTATTGCTGGAATAATGGACGAGGCCGACGATGAGTTGTTAGAAAAAATGGTAGGTTATTGCCAAGCGAAACGACGAGAAAATTGGATTGATTTACACAATTTAAGATTTATAAAGTATGGAGGAACACTACACCTAGATTGCCATTTAACCATTCCGTGGTATTTCAATATTCATGAAGGGCATTTGGAGGTTGATGAATTAGAAAAAATTGTAAAAAACAACTTTGGAGATAGTGTAGAACTTATGGTGCACACTGATGGTTGTTTGGATTTTTCTTGTAAAATTTGCAGCAAAAAAGAATGCCTGGTGCGTAAACACGAATTTGTTAGAACTATTGAGTGGACTATTGAAAACATTTCGTTAGACAACAAACACCGGATAGATAATTAACCCTCTGTTTTTCTTATTGAAGTCGTTTCATCTTTTTTTCAATTATTTTTTTCATATATTTATATCAGAAATTAATTCTATTCTTTGCTTATGGAAACCAAATTAGACTTAAAACTTGCCGTATTAATTGATGCCGACAACGTTCCTTATGCTAACGTAAAAGAAATGTTTGAAGAAATTGCTAAATATGGCACACCAACTTTCAAACGTATTTATGCCGATTGGACAAAGCCAACAGTTTCTGGATGGAAAAATGTTCTTTTAGAAAACGCCATTACTCCTATTCAACAATACAGTTATTCTACAGGAAAAAACGCAAGTGATAGCGCATTAATAATAGACGCTATGGATATTTTATATACCGGGAAAGTAGATGGCTTCTGTATTGTTTCTAGTGATTCTGATTTTACAAGATTAGCAACCCGTCTAAGGGAGGCAGGCATGAAAGTAATCGGTATTGGAGAAAAGAAAACCCTAACGCCATTCATTACCGCTTGTGATAAATTTATTTATATTGAAATTTTAAAGAAACAAACATTTGAAATACCTACAGGTGCTAAAAATACAAAACCTTCTAAAAACACAAAAACACAAAACAACAATGCTATAAGCAAAATTGACCCTAAAATAATCCAACTTTTTTCCGATAGCATAGATGATTTGGAGGATGAAAATGGCTGGGCATTTTTGGGAGAATTAGGAAACCTAATGCTTAAAAAGCAACCTGATTTTGATCCCAGAAATTATGGCTTCCCTAAAATGTTGGCTCTTATCAAAAGTATGAACCAATTTGTAATTGACGAACGGGAAAGCGGTAAAAATAATATCAAACATATTTATGTAAGAAGAAAATAGCAGTTCTTTCTAACAATTAAAATTCTAAATAATTTAATTTACATTAAACAATAAGTATAATTTGAAGAAAAACTAATATCCAATTGTATAACAAAACCTCCTTATTCAATTTTTTTTTAAATAGGGAGGTTTTGTTATAAATACAATTATTTCAAAAAAATCTAATTTACAATTAGAAATCTCCAATAAAATATAAGAACTTTGCACGCTTTTTTAACGTAAAATACAACAACTTACGATTAAGAATTTCCCAACTAATGAATAAGAAAATAGAAATACTAGCCCCGGCTAAAGATTTAATTCAAGGAATTGCGGCCATTAATAGTGGTGCCGATGCCGTTTATATAGGCGCTCCCCAATTTGGTGCACGTTCCAACGCTACTAATTCTATTGAAGATGTGGCCGAATTAGTAAAATATGCCCATTTGTTTTACGCTCAAGTTTTTGTTGTTATCAATACCATTCTGTACGATAACGAACTAGAAACCTGTCGCAAGATGATTTGGGAGTTATATAATATTGGAGTCGATGCACTAATCGTTCAAGATATGGCAATAATGGAAATGGATTTACCTCCAATAATCTTACACGCTAGTACTCAGGCAAATAATAGAGATCCTAAAAAAATCAAATTCTTGAAAGATGCAGGAATGAAACGTGTCGTTTTGGCTCGTGAATTGAATCTGCATCAAATAAAAGAAATTAGCGACGCAAGTGATGTGGAATTGGAATTTTTCGTGACTGGTGCCTTATGTGTTTCCTTCAGTGGGAATTGCTATATGAGTGTTGCCAATGGCGAACGCTCTGCCAACCGCGGTTCGTGTGCGCAAAATTGCCGTTTACCCTATAATTTAATTGATGGAAATGGCGATACTTTGATAAAAAACAGCCACTTACTTTCTATAAAGGATTTTGATGTTTCCGATCAAATTCCGAATTTAATTGAAGCCGGAATTTGTTCGTTCAAAATTGAAGGCCGATTAAAAGACATTGTTTATGTAAAAAATAACGTTTCTTATTTGAGACAAAAATTAGATAGTTTTTTAGAAGGGAATTCCGATAAATACACCAAAGCATCTTCTGGAAAATGCACTTTTACTTTTGATTCTTCATTAGATAGAAGTTTCAATCGTGGTTACACCGATTATTTTGTAAACGAAAGATACCAATCCATCGGTTCTTGGGAAAGCCCAAAATCGAAAGGACAATACATTGGAAAACTGATTAAAACTGTTGGTAATTCTTATGAAATTGAAAACGGAAATTTATTAAACAATGGCGATGGTTTGTGTTTCATCAATGAAAATAACGAAGCCGACGGGATATATGTAAACCGCGCTGAAAATGGTTTTGTATTTCCGAATGTATTAAAAGAAATTAAAGACGGTACTTTTATTTACCGTAACAACGATGCTGCATTTATTAAAGTTGTGGAACGGGAAGATAGTGCGGTTCGAAAAATCGGAATAAAATTAGTATTATCTGAAAATGAAAATGGTTTCGAATTAACGGCCACCGATGAAGATGGGAATGGGAGTTCTGTAACTTTGGTTCATCCAAAAGAGCCAACCAAAAACAATGAATCCATAGAAGAAAACTTTAAAGTAAATTTGGCTAAAACTGGTTTCACTCCTTATGTAGTAGATGAAATAACGATTCAATTTTCTAGAAATTGGTTTCTTCCTATTTCTAAAATTAACGAAATGCGAAGAACTGTTTTGGAGCAATTAACCGAAACTCGTTTGGCAAATTATCATAGAGAAGAACAACCTATCGTAAAAACATCGCATCCTTATCCAGAAGAAAAATTGGATTTTATGTATAACGTTGCCAACAAATCGGCTCGAAAATTTTACGAACGACATGGCGTAACCGAAATTGAAAAAGCATTCGAATTGCAATGGGATCCCGGAAAATCTCGTGTAATGACTACTAAATATTGCATTAAATACGAATTAGAAAAATGCCCTAAATATCACAAAGATACTTTGGGAGTTAAAGTTAAAGAACCATTGGTATTGAAACAAGGGGAATTGGAATACAAATTGAAATTCAATTGCAAACCTTGCGAAATGGAAATTTGGGAAAAAGATGCCGAATTTGAAATTGAAGAAGATTAATTTTAAAATAACTTAAATAAGTACTTTTTTAAGTTATTTTTTATTAATTTTGAGAAAAACAAGTACTTATGAAAGTAATAAATTATACTGACTTACGTCTTAACTTAAAAAAATGGATGGACAGTGTCACCGACGATAGCGAAGAGATTATTGTAAAACGAAAAGATAATAAAGATTTAGTTTTAATTTCGCTTGATGAATACAACTCTTTAAACGAAACCAACTATTTACTGTCAGGAAAAAATAGAGACATTTTATTGAATTCTGTTAAAGATGTTAGAGAAAATAAGGGATTAATTCAAAATGAATTAATTGAATTATGATTCTTTCATGGCAAAATCAGGCATGGGAAGATTATCTATATTGGCAAAAAACAGATAAATCAAAACTCAAAAGAATAAATGAATTAATAAAATCTTGCCTAAGAACTCCTTTAGAGGGTATTGGAAATCCTGAGAGTTTAAAACACGATTTACAAGGATTTTGGTCAAGAAGAATAGATTCTGAACATAGGCTAGTTTACACTTTTCAAAATAAAAATATTATCATTGTATCTTGCAGATACCACTATTAAATAAAATCATGAACAAAAAAATTATTCTATTCTTTAGTTTATTTCTTGCACTTTCAACGCAAGCACAACTAAAAAAAATCACTCTTGAAGAAGGAGTTTTGCAACAAGCTCGTGCTTTTAGAGCCGATAAATTATCCGGATTTCAATGGATACCAAACACCAACAACTATGTGTATTATATGGATGCCAATTCTAAAATGATGCAAGCAACCACTACTGATGCCAAAGCAAAAGAGTTAGTAACTTTAGCAGAAATCAATACAGGACTTGGAACTAAATTAAAAAGTTTTGCAGGCTTGGAATGGATAGATGCAGCTATTTTTTTAATTTCTGAAAATGGAAAATACTACACCTATTCGTTAGCAACCAAATCTGGGAAAAGTATTCAAGAAACTTCTGATATTTCCGAAAATCAAACATTTGATGCATCCAAAAATAATTTAGCGTTTACAGAAGATAACAATTTATTTTTCTACAATAAAAATAAAGAAAAGATAGCGATAACTTCGGAAACTAATAAAGGTATAGTTTCAGGACAATCTATTTCTAGAAACGAATTCGGAATTAACAATGGTATTTTTTGGTCACCGAAATCCTCTTATTTGGCTTTTTATCAAAAAGACCAAAGTGAAGTTGCCGATTATCCTTTGTTAGACATCAACGAAACTCCAGGGAAATTGGTTAGTATTAAATATCCTATGATCGGACAAAAATCAGAAAAACCAAGAGTTGGAATTTATAATTTAGCAACCGGTAAAATGGTTTTCATCTCCCCTAAAAGTGGCAATGTTAATGATTATTTAACCAATCTTTCTTGGTCTCCAGATGAAAAATATGTTTTAATTGCCGAATTGAATCGGGAGCAAAACGATATGAGCTTGAATGTTTATGAGGCTAATTCTGGTAATTTTGTTAGAACTATTTTAAACGAAAAAAATAATGCTTGGGTAGAACCAGAACACGATGCGTTTTTTCCGAATTCAAAATCCAATAATTTCGTTTGGTTTAGTGAAAAAGATGGCTTCCAAAACTTGTATTACTATTCTATTGATGGGAAATTAATCCAACAAATAACGGCTAATAAATTCCCTGTAAGAGAAATTATAGGAGCAAATCCTACTGGAACTGAAATTTATTTTAAAGCCACAGGTGCAAATCCAACTAATATGTTGGTTTATAAAGTGACCTTAAAAGGAAAACAAACTTTGATTACCAAAGACGAAGGAGTTCATACCGTTGCAATTTCTACGGATGGTAAATGGTTTTTTGATGAATTTTCCAATCATTCTACCCCTTCCAAATCATTATTATACGATGCAAAACTAAATGCCACTACTCTATTGGTTAGCAAAAATAAATACGATGGTTACCAAATTGGAACTTCCGAAATTAAAACCATCAAAGCAGCCGATGCAACCACCGATTTATACACACGATTAATCAAGCCAAGTAATTTTGATGCGACTAAAAAATACCCAGTAATGTTTTATGTTTATGGTGGTCCTCATGCGCAAATGATTACTAATTCGTTTTTAGATGGCGCTAATCTTTGGATGTATTGGATGGCAGAACAAGGCTATTTAGTATTCACGGTGGACAATAGAGGTTCAGACAATAGAGGATTTGCTTTTGAAAGTGTTATCCACGGAAGATTGGGTGTAAACGAAATGGACGACCAATTGAAAGGGGTTGACTATTTAAAATCTTTACCTTATGTAGATGGTAATCGCTTAGCGGTTCACGGATGGAGTTTTGGTGGATTCATGACGACTTCGTTAATGTTAAGAAAACCAGACACCTTTAAAGTTGGCGTTGCGGGTGGCCCTGTAACCGATTGGAAATGGTATGAAGTTATGTATGGTGAACGTTATATGGACACCCCTGCAGAAAATCAAAAAGGGTTTGATGAGGCAAATACCTTAAATTATGTAAATAATCTTAAAGGAAAATTGCTTTTAATTCACGGAACTAGTGACGATACGGTGGTGATGCAACAAAATCTTGCTTTAGTTAAGAAATTTGTAGAAGCCGGAAAGCAAATAGATTTCTTTCCTTATCCAATGGCGAAACACAATGTACAAGGGAAAGATCGAGTGCACTTGATGACTAAAGTTTTGAATTACATTATTGAGAATAATAAATAATTCAAATCCAATTAAATTTTAAAGGTTTATCGGACGGTAAAGTAACAATCCATTTGCTGAAAAATAGGGAAGAGCATATTGCAGTGGTTTGTCAAAAACATTCTTGGGTATTTTAGAGAATTCCTCTTTAAAAATATTTTTTAATTCAAGGTGGTAATTTAAACTTAATGAAGAATAACAGAAAACTTCTGCTACGGTATGAAAAACAATTTTTTTGAAATCTGAGTCATGAGTAATAGTTATGATTTTGCAATATTCTAATAATTCATTAGCATATTCTTCAATTTCTTCTTTTGTTTTTTTAGTAATTTCTAAAAACCATAATTTATAGGCTTTGAATCTAATAGTTGGGAAAATAAAAATTTTCTCTAAATCTTCCGAATTAATGGTTGTTGAAACATATGTTTTTTTTCCTATTTGTAATGCTTCCGGAATATTTTTTGTAATAAAATAATACCGAAACAATACCGATTGGGAAAACAAGAAGTCTTGTAACGACTCTAAGGAATCATTATTTTTTATTTCATTAGGATATAATTTATAAGCATATTCATAATTTTTAATTCGGAATGCTGGATCAAAGGCATCTTCTAAAACATATTCTTTAACAAATTTATTTTGGATGAATTCTTCAAAAAAAAGTTCCGGTTTTTTTGTTTTCAACAAACTATCATATACATCTAAAGCTACATTTACTTTATAGGAATGCTCTTTATTTTGAATACTATTAAAGAAATCCCATAATGGCTTATAGCTTTCATTTTCAATACAATGAAATAATAAAGAATCGTTTTCTTGATTTCTTTTTTTCATTATAATCCCATCGTTATAAGAGTTAGATTCTACAGTATCTATAAAATTCTCCCAAGAATCATATCCAATAAAACGTGCCAATACCGTTAAAGTATTTTTGTAAGGAACAGCACCATTATAATTAATGAACAAACGGTATAATGTAGTCACTGAAATACTTCCAAAGCCTTCTTTTAAAAGAATTTCGCTTAGCTTTTGGCAATCTGACTTATTAGAAACAACAAAAAAAAGCTTTAGTGCAAGCTGGCTTTTAAGTTCTAATAGAGTATAAGTGTTTAAAGCGAATCTTGTTTTGGGCATGTATAAAAAATTTCATGCAAAATTAAACTATTTTTGATTAATTGGGAAACAATATTATTTTTGTGCAAAAAATTAATAATTATCTTTGTTACATAAGTTATTACTAATTGTTGATTTCTAATAAATCTAAAACAGAACTTTTTATAAAAATTTGAAAAAAAAGACACAAAATTCTTTGAAGTTTTCAACTCATTTATTTTATTCTAAAAATGAATCGTGGTGGTTGATAGGCTTTTCAATGTTACTTGCAGGAGGGATAATTGTAGAACCACAGTTAATTTGTTCTGCATTAATTAATGGTCAATTGTCGGACATGTGGCTGTATTGGAGTGCCGCAATCGGTTCGGCCTTTAGCGTTTCTTTTTTCGCTCATTTATGGCAAAAAATCCCTGTAAAAACCGAAAATGAATTTTTGCTTTTTCGTTTCTCAGGATTGGGTGCCAAAATTTTACACCAATTTAGAAGCTTGTATTTAGGTATATTGGTAATTCCACTTATTATAAGTTTTAACGTTTTAGCTTTTAGTAAAATTTTAGGTACTATTTTAAATTTAGAACTTCATCAATCCATTTTAGCATTAATGCTTTTGTTAATTATTCTAACCTTTTTTAATAGCTTGAGAACTCGACTTCGAATGGATTTTATATTGTATATAATTTTCATTATTCTATTCACTATCATAATATTAAACTTATTCTATTTAACCGGAGGATTAACTAATTTATCCAACACTGTTAGGTCTTCTAAATTTAATTTTACAATAATTCCTTCATTAGGATCCAAAACCTTTAATGCTTTCCTAGTTTTTATTTTTGTTCAATGGTGGTCTGCTAATTTATTAGATTATCCAGATATGAATGGGCAAAAATTAATGGCTAGTAAAAGCAGTGAAAATATTGTTAGAATCATCTTCTTGCCCTCTTTATCCATTGTGCTTTTTAGGGTATTGTTATTTACCTTGCCTTTTATGGCAGTAGTTTATGGATATAGCGATAGCGAATTGGCATTTACTTCACTCTTTACCAAAACATTACCATCTTGGATGTTACTATTTGTTTTGATACTTTTTATGATACCCTTTTTATCCATCGTGCAAAATCTTCAAAACTGGGGAGGGTCCTTATTAGTAGAAAATTTCTATAAGCAATTTATTAACCCGAATGCAGATGAAAAAAAACTTAACAAATTAGGGGTTTTAGCAATGATTTATTTAATAATTGCCGCTAGTAGTATTGCATTATATTCAAATTCGTTAGTAGGAATAACAAAATATTTACTTGCAATTACTGCTGGAGTTGGCCCTGTGTTTATGTTACGATGGTATTGGTGGCGTATTAATGCCTGGTCACAATTATCTGCAATGCTTGCTGCACTTATCTTTCCTCCTCTTTTAGATTGGTTAGTAGACAATTATAGTACTATACATTTACTATTAATCCGCTTAGAGAGTAAATTAGGGATGGATTATTATCCTATAAAACTAATTGTGTTAACAATTATGGTTTGTAGTACTTGGCTGACAGTTACTTTTCTTACAAAACCAACCGAAAGATTGGTATTAGAAAATTTTGCCAACACCATTAAACCTGGTGGTTTCTGGAAGGGTTTTGGCAGTAAAAGTAAAAGTTTTTCTAAAACAAGAATATTGGCATGGCTAATACAAAGTGCCAATGGTTTTATTGTTTATTTTATGTTTTGGAACTTTCTAATCGGAAATTATATAGTTTTTATAACACTATTATTAATTTTCTGTTTAAGTTTTTTTATAGCATACAAATTAATTCAGAAAGCTAATAATCTTTATGAAATGGAATTACTAAAATAAAAAAACTAATCAATTAATTTCAATAACCATATAGCTGCTATTTTATTACAAAAGGTTTTTAAGTTTTTTTTCATTATTTTTTTATTATCACCTGTTGCAAAAATTGAAGCAGTAGCTAGTTCAATTGCAATTTTTTCATTGCTGTCGCTTTCAAATAAAGCATACGATATTCTAAAAGGAGTATATATTATTTTATTTTTAAAATATTTCGATTTATAAATCCAATACAATTGAATCACATATAAAGACATGTAATGGTTATCTTTTTTCTGATTAATCATCAATAAATCAATATAATCATTAAATTCTTTATGTATCAAAATCTTATTTTTTAGATCAAACAACAATAATGCTTTTAGAGATCTAGAAATAATCCAGCAACTTTCATTATGGCAGTATATTTTAGATTTATTTAATACTCTATTTAAATGTTCTTCCCAAGTGTTTTGTAAATTTCCGTTGAAGCCATCTATTAGAATTAAACATTCTAACCACCTGGATAATTCATGAAAATGACATTTATTTTTATCTAGTGAAACAATCAATTCCTCAAACAAAGGAATAGAATTGCTTGGCTTTAGTTCTTTATTTGCTTTTTGACTAATATCGAAACAATAAACATATAACTTTTTATAATCATCTGTAATTTGGGGTAAATAAAAACGAATTAATGCATCTGAAAAATAGTTGTTTAAATTATTTTCATCCACAAAGCATTCATAAAAATACAACTGCCCAACACCAATTTTAGATAAGATTTCAAGTAATTCATTTTGTTTATTACTTATTCGAACATAACGCCCTATCATTTCAGCTGCAGTAAACAATGTCGTTCTATCCGTTGATCCCTTAGATTTTTCAAGAATAAATTTTAAAGAATCAAAATCTTCATTAACCAAAGTTAATTGCAATATAGATAAGGAAAACCCATCTGTTGCTTCAGTTAAAAAATAATTGGGATCAAAAGGAATATTAGTTTGACTAATACAAAAATCCTCCCAATTGGAATAATTTACATATTGTGACAATAAATTCAATGTACTTTTATAAGGAGACCTATAGGGCTTTATTAATCCGAATAATCGTGATATTGTATGAGAAGATATTTTTATTTTATTTTCTTCTAAAATTACACAACATTTTTTCGAGTCGGAAATATGATTTATCTTAAAGTTTAACTGCTGCTCAATTTGACTACATAAAGAGATAAGATAAGGGTTAGTCAAGTTCATTGAAAAATATAGGTTATATGAATATTAAAAATACTAAATTATTTATTGAATAAATTGGGCATTTTTTTCATTATTTTTAAATATTAATTTAAACATTTATGTATAAAAATTTAAACAAATTTATCTAATTTATACAACATAAAATATGAAATAAAAAAATATTCTTGTTAATTATATTAATAAATTAGTAACTTGCAGTAAGTTAAACTAGATGTTGAAAAATAAATAAACAACTTGTGTAATTAATCGGGAAGATTTTCACTTTTGATCGTATTGTTAACATTAGGTTATTATTTTCAATAATAAATTAATATTGAGTTTATTTTTTTAATAAAACAAAATTAGAGTACTTATTTACAATGAAAAGCAGAAGGAAAACTAAACATCATACCAAAAATAAAAAGACAAAGTTTGTAATTGGCATTTTATTAATTGCTACTTTTATTACAGCGGTACTCTATTTGTTAACTGAATTGTATACAGAATACGTATTTACTAAATAAAAATATTTTCTTTATTTTTTATTCAATTTTATTAAAAAAAATTACGAATACATTTCTTTGATTGCTAATATCCCATCCATCATAAGTGGTTTTGCAAAATAATTAGTAACAAAATTATTGTTTTTAGCTTTCACTACATCTTCTGGATTAATTGAAGAACTTAATATAAATATTTTAACTTCAAACTTTATCAATTCATTTATTTTTTTAAACTTTTCTAAAAAAGCCCAACCATCCACCTCCGGCATATTTATATCTAAAAAAACATATACCAAATCACTTTCACAATGGGTGTCCTCTAGCTTAATTATCTCATCTAAAGCAGCATTGCTATTACTAAAAGTAAATACATTTTCCCCTAATTCAAGTTTTAAAAACAATCTCTTATGAAAATAATTTATTGCTAAATCATCATCAATTAAAACTACGCTTTTTATATTATTTTTCATTTATAAATATATATTTTGAAATGGTGAAATTTAAGTTATTACCAAATCATAAAAAATTGCTTCAAAATTTTTACAATCAATACTTAGTTAAAGTACTTAATTCTAGTTACGGAAATATTAAATTATTGGCTGTAAAGAAAAATTATTTTCAGAAAATTCTAGGAATTGCAATCCAATTTCATTAATAAATAGAATTAGATTTTCTTTATTGACCATGCTTGTTGGTAATGAAATAAGGTCGAAAAGATCTAACATAATTAAAAGTTTAATTTATTGAATAAACAAGAAATTAAATTTATAATTACAAATTGAATAATCTAATTCAAATCGTTGAAAGAATTAATTAAGTAGTTGAAAACGTATTAAGTATCGATTAATAAAAAAAATAGCATTGATTAAAACTGCATTTTCCCTAATGCTTCCATCACATAATTGTGCATTACTTCTTTATAATCTAAGTGGGTTACAATTCTTAGCTTACCATGTCCCATGGAACTAATAAATATGTTTTTTTGTTGTAATTTTTCAATTACCCATTTTTCTTCTAATGAAGGACGAACTGAAAATATTAAAATATTGGTTTCTACAGGCTCTACCTTTTCTACCCAATTCAAAGTACTCAATAATTCTCCCAATTCTTTTGCTCTGCGATGATCTTCTTCAAGTCTTAAAATATTATGCTGTAAGGCATACATTCCTGCAGCAGCTAAATAACCCGCTTGACGCATTCCTCCACCAAATATTTTACGGATGCGCAAAGCTCGTTTCATATCGGCTTTACTTCCTAATAATACAGAACCTATTGGTGCTCCAAGTCCTTTAGATAAACAGACCGAAATGGTGTCAAACAATTCTCCGAATTGCTTAGGATGTTGTTTTTTGGCTACCATGGCATTCCATAATCGAGCTCCATCTAGATGGTATTTTAGATTATTATCTATACAAACTTGTTTTATTTTTTTTAATTCCAAAATATCATAACAAGCTCCTCCCCCTTTATTGGTAGTGTTTTCAATACTAACTAAAGAAGTTAAGGGTGCATGATAAAATTCGGGATCGTTTATGGCATTTTTCACCAAATCGGCAGTGACCATTCCGCGGCTTCCATCTACCAAACAACAAGAAACGCCGCTATTAAAAGAAGCTCCACCACCTTCATAATGATAAATATGCGAATATTTATCACAAATTACTTGCTCTCCTGGGTTGGTATGAAGTTTGATTGCCGTTTGATTTGCCATAGTTCCAGAAGGAAAAAACAAAGCAGCTTCCATTCCAAATAATTGAGCAACAGCAGTCTCCAATTCATTTACCGTTGGATCTTGTTTGTAAACATCATCTCCAACTTTGGCATTAAACATGAACTGCAACATTTCGTTGCTAGGTTTTGTTACTGTATCGCTGATTAAATTTATTTCCATATCAAATTTTGAAGCATTATATTTGCGTTTACAAATTTACATAATTTATGACAAATACCGAACAAATAAAAGGTATTGTAGAGCGTCTTGGTGCGTTGAGGAGGTATCTTTGACATTGATGCCAAGCTTATCGAAATAACCAACGAAGAAGAAAAGACCTTTGCACCCGACTTTTGGAACAATGCCAAAGAAGCCGAAATTCTAATAAAAAACTTACGCCAAAAGAAAAAATGGGTGGAAGATTTTGAAAAAGGTATAGCATTGGCAGAAGAACTACAAATTACTTACGAATTTTTTAAAGAAGGAGATGTTTCGGAAGAAGAACTAGATGCGCAATATGATTTGACTAATACTCATATTGAAGATTTAGAATTTAGAAACATGCTTTCGGAAGAAGGAGATAGCATGAGTGCTGTGCTTCAAATAACTGCAGGTGCTGGCGGAACAGAAAGTTGTGACTGGGCATCGATGTTGATGCGAATGTACATGATGTGGGCCGAAAAACAAAAGTATAAAATTAAAGAATTGAACTTTCAAGAAGGAGAAGTTGCCGGAATTAAAACGGTAACACTTGAAATTGAAGGAGATTTTGCTTTTGGCTATTTAAAAGGTGAAAATGGCGTACATCGATTGGTACGAATTTCTCCATTTGATAGTAATGCCAAACGTCATACCTCTTTTGCATCGGTTTATGTGTATCCTTTAGTAGATGACACTATTGAAATTGACATAAACCCAGCGGATATAGAAATAATTACTTCTAGATCAAGTGGTGCTGGCGGACAAAATGTAAACAAAGTAGAAACTAAAGTACAATTATTTCACAAGCCAACAGGAATTCAAATTCAGTGTTCAGAAACCCGATCGCAACAAGATAATAGACAGCGTGCTATGCAAATGTTGAAATCGCAATTGTATGAAATTGAATTAAAAAAACAACTAGCCCAACGTGCGGATATTGAAGCTGGAAAAATGAAAATTGAATGGGGCTCCCAAATTCGGAATTACGTAATGCAACCTTATAAACTGGTGAAGGACGTTCGTTCTGGCTATGAAACTAGCGATGTAGATGGCGTTATGAACGGAAATATTGATGAATTCCTCAAAGCCTATTTAATGATGATGGGACAGAAGGAAGAATAGTTTCCAAATAAATAAATTTTAGAATTCTTAATTCAAGTTATACCTTAACTAAATAGCCGACTTTACAGGTCGGCTATTTAATGAAGTATTAATTTAATGGATTAGTTTTCAGCTTTTAAAGCTTTTACTTTATCTGTTAATTCAAGATAATTATATACAGATTTTAAATTGCTTTTAATCAAATCATCTTTAGGGTCTAATTCGTGAGCTTTCTCATATAGAGGCATTGCTTTAGTAAATAATTTTTGTCTTTCTACTTTAAGCAAATTATATTTTTTTAATTCACTATCACTTGTACCCTTAATTTTATTCATATCTTCCACAAACTTAGCATCTGGTTTTAAGACAACATCGGCTAAGTTTAAATAAGCATTCATAAAATCTGGTTTCAATTCGATGGCTTTTCTATAATATTTTTCAGCATCTTCTAATTGATTCGCGTTGGCACAGGTAACACCTAAATTAAAAAACAACACCTCATCGTTAGGACTTTTTACAAGAGCTTCGGAAATTAATCTTTTATAATTTACGGCATCGTTTAATTTTAGATATGCATTAGCCTCGCTAACAATTAATTCGGCATCTTCAGGGTTTTCTTTTCTTGCTTCTTCTAGTGCTACTATAGCTTCTTCTGATTTTCCTTGGTTTACTAAAATTAACGCAATGTTACGAATAATCTCTCCTTTTTTAGAAGAAATTTTTTCGTCTCTTGGTAAAATGTGTGTACCAAGTTTTATCATATTATCTCTTTGAACCTTAGAATTGAATGGTTCCTCAATATCGGTAGCTTTGTTTTTAGCAAAATAATTAACCCCTTCTCCAGTATAATTTAAAGCTTTCAGTTCTTTATAATAAACTAAAGCATTGTCATAATCTTGTCCTTTTATGGCGTAATTAGCTGCGTAATATAATGTTTCTTGATCTTTTTTTTCTAATTGATAAATAGAATATAAAACATCGGCAGATTCTTTGTATTTATTATCATTACCTAATTTTATAGCATAATTTAAAAGCTCTGGTTTAAATGAAGTTATGGTTTCAATAATATCATCTGTTTGGATTTGTTTACCAGTCTTTTTTTCATAATCTAAGGTAGCATTTAATCCTGAAGCTAAATTTGAAATTGTTTTTGGACTAACAAACTTCATAAAAGCTAATTGAATTTGCAAAGGTGCCATCGTTTTATCAATAGCCGAATATTCTAAAACTGGAATCATGCATTTGTAAAAATTAGCATAAACTTTATCTCCTTCTTCAACAGCTAATGGCTGTACTTTATCCGCAAGCGATTTAAATTCAGCTAAATCATCTCCTTTAATAACTTCTTTATTATAAATCTTTTTTAATGCTTTTAATTCGTCTTTCTGAGCGAAAGTAGTAACAGAAACTAATAATGCTCCTGCAATTATTATTTGTTTAATTTTCATAACGTAATTTTTTATTGATTTTACTTTTTATAAAAAAAACCATGCTATCTAAAATAGTATTAGTTACATGGCTTTTTTTTATCTCATTTTAATAATTTATTTATTCTTCAGAATCGTCTTCGTCTGCAGCTTCATCTTCTACTTCATCAACCTCTTCGTCTTCCGAATCGTCTTCAATTATTGCATTTGGATCTACTTCTAGTTCTTCACCATCAGCAGCAATTGCTTCTTCTTCATCGTCTTTCATAACCTTAGTTACGGCAGCAATAGAATCGTTGCCTTTAATATTAATCAAACGAACACCTTGAGTTGCTCTACCCATAACTCGAAGCGTAGAAACATCCATTCGTATGGTTAAACCAGATTTATTGATAATCATTAAATCATCGGCATCGGTAACGGAATTAATAGAAACTAATGCTCCTGTTTTTTCGGTTATGTTTAATGTTTTCACACCTTTTCCTCCACGATTGGTAATTCTGTAAACTGCTTCACCTTCGTCTTCGAGTTTGGTTCTTTTTCCGTAACCATTTTCAGTAACAACCAATAATTGTGTTTCGTTGATGTTATTTTCATCCACAGAAACCATTCCAATTACTTCATCCTGATCGTCTCTTAAAGTAATACCGCGAACCCCAGATGCAGTTCTTCCCATTGGACGAGTTTTAGCTTCTTCAAAACGAACTAACTTACCGGATTTAACAGCTATTAATATTTGACTATTTCCATTTGTTAACTCAGCAGCCAATAATTCATCACCATCTTTAATAGTAATTGCGGCAACTCCGTTTACTCTAGGTTTAGAATATTTCTCTAAAGAAGTTTTCTTAACCTGACCTTTTTTAGTCGCCATAATTACATAATGGTTCTTAATATAGTCTTGGTCTTTTAAATCTTGTGCGCAAATAAATGCTTTTACTTTATCGTCACTTTCAATGTTGATAAGGTTTTGCAATGCTCTACCTTTACTTGCTTTGGTTCCTTCTGGAATTTCGTACACACGCATCCAATAACATTTACCTTTTTGGGTGAAAATTAATAGATAGTTGTGGTTGGTTGCAACAAACAGATGTTCTAAGAAATCTTGATCTCTTGTAGCAGCCGATTTTTGTCCCACTCCTCCTCTATTTTGTGTTTTGTATTCGGTTAACGACGTACGTTTAATGTAACCTGCATGCGAAATTGTAATTACTACGTTTTCATCGGCAATTAAATCTTCAATACTTACATCACCACCAGAATATTCAATAATAGAACGACGTTCATCGCCATATTTATCACGAATTTCGATTAATTCTGTTTTAATTAATTCCATTCTAAGTTCTTTACTAGCAAGTAAATCTTTTAAATGGTTGATTAATTTCATTATTTCTTCATATTCTGCGCGCAATTTGTCCTGCTCAAGACCTGTTAGTTGTCTTAAACGCATTTCAACAATAGCACGAGCTTGAATTTCTGATAATTGGAAACGCTCAATTAATTTACCTCTTGCTTCTTCTCCATCTTTAGAAGAACGAATCAAAGCAATAACTTCATCAATATTATCCGAAGCAATAATTAAACCTTCTAATATGTGGGCTCTTTCCTCTGCTTTACGTAATTCAAATTGTGTTCTTCTAATAACAACATCATGACGGTGTTCTACGAAGTAATGAATCAAATCTTTTACGTTTAACATTTGTGGTCTACCTTTTACCAAGGCAATGTTATTAACACTAAAAGAAGATTGAAGTTGTGTGAATTTATATAAAGTATTCAAAACTACATTCGGAACTGCATCGCGTTTTAATTCATAAACGATACGCATCCCTGTTCTATCCGATTCATCACGAATATTAGAAATACCTTCAATTTTTTTATCATTAATTAAATCGGCAGTTTTTTTAATCATGTCTGCCTTATTCACTTGGTATGGAATTTCGGTTACAATGATTGCTTCTTTACCGTGAATTTCTTCAAAATTAACTTTGGCACGAATAACGATTCTTCCACGACCAGTTTTAAAAGCCTCGCGAACTCCTTCGTAGCCATAAATAATACCTCCAGTAGGAAAATCGGGAGCTTTAATATGTGTGATTAACTCATCAATTTCAATGTCATTATTATCAATATAGGCAAGAGTACCATCAATAACCTCTGTAATATTATGAGGTGCCATGTTAGTCGCCATACCTACTGCAATTCCAGATGCTCCATTTATTAATAAATTAGGAACACGAGTTGGCATTACGGTTGGCTCGTACAAAGTATCATCAAAATTCAATTTGAAATCTACTGTTTCTTTGTCAATATCTGCCATTATGTCTTCTGACATCTTTTTCATTCTAGCCTCAGTATAACGCATTGCTGCAGGGCTATCGCCATCTACCGAACCAAAGTTACCCTGACCGTCGACTAACAAGTATCGTAAACTCCATTCTTGAGCCATACGAACCATTGCATCGTAAACCGAAGTATCACCGTGTGGGTGGTACTTTCCTAATACTTCTCCAACAATTCTTGCAGATTTTTTATGGGCTGATTTGGATGTTACTCCTAGGTCGTACATTCCGTATAACACCCTTCTATGAACTGGTTTTAAACCATCACGAACATCAGGTAATGCTCTTGATACAATAACAGACATCGAATAATCGATGTAAGCTGATTTCATTTCGTCTTCAATGTTAATAGGAATTAACTTTTCTCCGTCAGACATATTTATAAATTTTAAAGTAAATTAATTTTCAATTCAATCGTGCAAGATACATTTTTTATATTCTTTAAAAAGTGTTTTCATATACTAATTTCAATGATTTATTAACAAAATAGCAGCCCCAAATGGTTAATAAATTACCAAATTACAAGCATCATATGTAATTATTTTTTTGTCATTTTACTGACAAGTGCTTTTCTTAGGAATAGTATTTGATTTAATCATAGTATTTCACTAAATTTACAATTATAATAATAAGACAATGATGGATGATAATTTTTCTCCTAGAGTAAAAGATGTTATAACCTATAGTAAAGAAGAAGCTTTGCGTCTAGGGCACGATTTTATTGGTACAGAACATCTTATGCTTGGTATTTTGAGAGATGGTCACGGTAAAGCTATTTCTATTTTAAATAACCTTTCGGTAGATTTAGAACATTTAAGAAAGAAAGTAGAGATCTTAAGTCCGCCAAATCCAAATGCAGAATTGAGTATAGAAAAGAAAAACTTACACCTCACCCGTCAGGCGGAACGAGCACTAAAGACAACTTTTTTAGAAGCAAAAGTCTTTCAAAGCACTTCTATTAGTACAGCACATTTATTGCTTTGCATCTTAAGAAATGAAAATGATCCTACAACTAAGTTACTGAATAAACTTAAAATAGATTATGAAGTAGCTAAAGAACAATATTTAGATATGACACCAAAAGAAGAAAATTTTTTAGAAAATTTGCCGAAAAATGAATCTTTTAATGATGATTCTGGGCATGATGAAGGTATAAAAGGAGAAAGTTTTAACAATCCTGCTAACAAATCTAGTAAGAAATCTAAAACTCCAGTCCTTGATAATTTTGGTCGCGATTTAACTGAAATGGCCGAAGAAGGTAAACTCGACCCAGTGGTTGGTCGTGAAAAAGAAATTGAACGCGTTTCGCAAATTTTAAGCCGAAGAAAGAAAAACAATCCATTGCTAATTGGAGAACCAGGTGTTGGTAAATCTGCCATTGCAGAAGGTCTAGCCTTGCGTATTATCCAAAAGAAAGTATCTCGAATTTTGTTTAACAAAAGAGTAGTTACTTTAGATTTGGCTAGTTTAGTTGCGGGTACTAAATACCGAGGGCAGTTTGAAGAACGCATGAAAGCAGTGATGAACGAGTTGGAGAAAAACGACGACATCATTTTGTTTATTGATGAAATTCATACTATCGTTGGTGCTGGTGGCGCTACTGGCTCATTAGATGCGTCTAATATGTTGAAACCCGCTTTATCTAGAGGGGAAATTCAATGTATTGGGGCAACAACTCTTGACGAATACCGTCAGTATATTGAAAAAGATGGTGCCTTAGAACGTCGTTTTCAAAAAGTGATTGTAGAGCCTACTTCGGTTCCAGAGACTATTTTGATATTAAATAATATAAAAAACAAATACGAAGACCATCACAACGTTACTTATACCCAAGAAGCAATCGAGGCTTGTGTAAAATTAACCGATCGATATATGTCGGAACGTTTTTTACCAGACAAAGCAATTGATGCCTTAGATGAGGCTGGTTCTCGAGTACACATCACCAATATTGACGTTCCTAAACAAATTTTAGATTTAGAACGCCAGTTGGAAGAAGTTCGCGAACTTAAAAATTCGGTGGTAAAAAGACAGAAATACGAAGAGGCTGCAAAACTTCGCGACGACGAAAAGAAACTAGAAAAAGAACTCGCCATTGCACAAGAACAATGGGAAGAAGATTCTAAAAATAATCGAATTGAAGTAACCGAAGACAATGTTGCAGATGTGGTTTCTATGATGACCGGAATTCCTGTAAATCGTATTGCTCAAACGGAAAGTAACAAATTAGCAAGACTACCGGAACTACTTCAAGGAAAGGTAATTGGGCAAAATGAAGCGGTAATGAAAATTGCTCGTTCTATTCAAAGAAATCGTGCTGGATTGAAAGATCCAAATCGACCAATTGGTTCGTTTATTTTCTTAGGACAAACAGGAGTTGGTAAAACCCAATTAGCGAAAGTTTTGGCTAAAGAATTATTTGATTCGGAAGATGCTTTAGTGCGAATTGACATGAGTGAATACATGGAGAAATTTGCTATTTCTAGATTAGTTGGAGCACCTCCGGGATACGTTGGTTATGAAGAAGGCGGTCAATTAACAGAAAAAGTTAGAAGAAAACCCTATTGTGTGGTGCTTTTAGATGAAATTGAAAAAGCCCATCCCGATGTATTTAATATGATGTTACAAGTTTTAGACGATGGTTATTTAACCGACAGTTTAGGACGTAAAATAGATTTTAAAAATACTATTATCATTATGACCTCTAACGTTGGTGCACGCCAATTGAAAGACTTCGGACAAGGAGTTGGATTTGGTACTGCTGCCAAAGTAGCACAAGCAGACGATAATTCGAAAAGCATTATTGAAAATGCATTAAAGAAAACATTTGCACCAGAATTCTTGAATAGAATTGATGATGTAATCGTATTTAACGCTCTAGAAAAACACGATATTGACCAAATCATCGAATTGGAATTAGAAAAATTGTATGCTAGAATTAAAGAATTAGGCTACACTCTAACCCTATCGGATAAAGCAAAAGCATTTATTGCGGAGAAAGGTTTCGACAAACAATTTGGTGCGCGTCCTTTAAAAAGAGCCATTCAAAAATATGTGGAAGATTCTTTAGCCGAAGAAATTATAACTTCTAAAATTGGTAGTGGCGATGAAATCTTTATGGATATTGAAGAAGGTGCAAGCGAATTAACCGTGAAAGTGCAGAAAAAGGAAGAGCCTACTAGTTAATTTTATTTAAATCGTTAATTATTATGGAGATTAAATTAAAAAAAGTGCAGAAAAAGCATTTACCACTTCTAAAAGAATTGGCTAAATCTCTTCACATTGAAATGGAAGAGGAAGTTAAAAGCCCCTACAATAAAGAATTTGTCGCTAAAATTTTGAAAGGCGACAAAGATTTAAAAGAAGGAAAAGGGGTAAGCATTGCATTGGAAGACATATGGAAATAAGATATACTCCCGACGCATTAAAAGATTTGGCTTTTTGGAAAAAATCTGGCAATAAAATAATTCAGAAAAGAATAGTATTATTAATTGAAGACATAATAAAACATCCTTTTACGGGAATAGGAAAACCAGAACCTTTAAAGTATGAACTTAACGGAAAATGGTCCAGAAGAATTAATAATGAACATCGAATAATTTACCAAATAGTTGAAGATAATGTAATTGAAATTTTAGAAATTGTTTCTTTAAAAGGTCATTACGAATAAATAACACACATTTAACCACGAAATATTGGAATTTCTATAAAAAATTCCTGTAATTCGTGGTTTTAAATTTACATAAAATGCCTCAAAACAAAATCATATTAGGATCAGAAGAATGGTGCTCCTTTCCAGAACTTGGAATTCCGGCTATTAAAGCCCGTGTAGATTCGGGAGCCAAAACATCGGCTTTACATGCTATCAACATCGCTCCATTTGTAAAAGACGGAATCAATTGGGTGAAATTTGACATTAACCCTATTCAGAATAACCTTAAAACGGTAATCCATTGCGAAGCCTTGTTGATTGATAAGCGCGTGGTTAAGAGTTCTAGTGGTTTTAGGGAACAACGCTACGTTATTCAATCCAACATTAATATTGGAAGTGATCTTTGGGCAATCGAAATGACACTTACCAACCGAGATTCCATGGGGTTCCGAATGCTTTTAGGTCGTGAGGCTATGAGTGGCAGAATATTAGTTGATCCACAACAGCAGTATTTGTTAGGTCAAAATACTACCGAAAATCTAAAAGATTTGTATGTAAATGCCATCCCTAATAAATCGGGTTTACGTATTGGTTTATTAGCCAGCAACCCCGAATTGTACAGCAACAAACGAATTATGGAAGCCGGTGAAATGCGAGGGCATGAAATGCACTTTCTTAACATCAAAGAATGTTATATGAAATTGGATGCCGACAAACCCGAAATTCACTATCGAGGTGGGAAAGTTTTAGATAATTTTGATGCGGTTATTCCAAGAATTCGTCCGAGTATTACGTTTTATGGTTGCGCTTTGACACGTCAATTTGAAGCCATGAAAGTCTATTGCTTGAATTCGGCAGCAGCCATAACCCAATCTCGAGATAAATTATTTTCCTTACAATTATTATTACGAAATGGTGTAGATATTCCTACTACAGGATTTGCCAATTCTCCTTTAGATACCGATGATTTAATTAAAATGGTTGGAGGTTCTCCTTTAATTGTAAAATTACTAGAAGGAACCCAAGGAAAAGGAGTCGTTTTGGCAGAAACGAAAAAGGCAGCCGAATCGGTGATTAATGCTTTTAAAAGTTTAAATGCTAATATCTTAGTACAAGAATTCATTAAAGAAGCCGACGGTAAAGACTTACGCCTATTTGTAGTTGACGGAAAAGTAGTTGCGGCCATCCAACGAGAAGCAGCGCCAGGTGAATTTAGAGCCAACATCCACATGGGCGGTACGGCATCAATTGTAAAACCTACAACAGATGAAAAAAGAATTGCTATAAAAGCAGCAAAAGCAATGGATTTAAGAGTTGCAGGTGTTGATATTATTCGTTCTGCAAAAGGGCCTTTATTGCTAGAAGTAAATTCGTCTCCGGGATTAGAAGGTATTGAAGGTGCAACCAACAAAGATATTGCAGGAGAAATGATTAAGGCAATTGAGAGTAATATTAAGAAGAAGTAGTGATTAGTGATTAGTGATTAGTGAAAATAATGAAAAAGATTTTAATTGAAATTGGAAGAGAATTTCTAAACATAATATTTGGAAATGTTTACAACAAAATTGGATTGAGTTTATTACTTTTTATTGTTGGCGTAGTACTTATTCTAGTTCCAACGAGCAATGAAATACAGAAATCAAAATGGTTTATTATAGTTGGTGGTTTATTAATATTGTTGTCGTTATTACTAATTTATACAAGATATTTGGAATTAAATAGAAAAAATCAATAGATAAAACCAAAAAAGGTGAATAAAATACATCCTAGAAATCCTAAATTGAATCAGCAATTACATTAAATTTAAAAAAATGAACCCCTACCTAGACATAATTATCAGGAGTGTTTCCGTATATCTTTTTATGATAATTGCCTTACGGATTTTTGGTAAAAAAGAATTATCCCAATTGAATACTGCCGATGTGATTCTGATTTTGCTTATTAGTAACTCGGTTCAAAATGCAATGGTAGGAAGCAACACCTCGCTTTTAGGTGGAATTGTTGCGGCTTTTGCACTATTTCTTATCAATATAATTTTTAAGAAAACAATGTTGCATTCAAAATTTATTAAAGAAATGCTACAGGATAAACCAGAAATTTTAGTTCATAATGGCAAAATAGAATTCAATGCTTTATCCAAACTAGGGATTTCGTCAGATGAATTGCAAGAAGCAATGCGGGAACACGGTGTAGAATTTTATAAAGATGTAAAACTAGCCATGTTTGAAATTGATGGAAGCATCAGTATTATTTCGGGAGATAAAAATTTGAAACAAACGCACCATAAGCGAAAAATACACAAAACATTAGGTAATTTAAATAATTAAAATATGACTAAAAACAGATTGGAAGCCTTTAGCGATGGCGTTCTAGCAATTATCATAACGATCATGGTATTGGAGTTTAAAACTCCTGAAGGTAGCAGTTGGGAAGATTTAAAACCATTAATTCCTAAATTTTTAAGTTATGCTTTAAGTTTTATTTATGTTGGAATTTACTGGAACAACCACCACCACATGCTCCATACCGTTAAAAAAGTTAATGGTAAAATTCTTTGGGCAAACTTACATTTGTTGTTTTGGCTTTCCCTAATTCCCTTTATTACTGGTTGGATAGGAGAAAATCATCTAGCAGAATTTCCAATGATGCTCTACGGAGTGGTTTTATTTATGAGTGGCCTTGCCTACTCTATTCTTCAAAAAATAATAATTAAATTGGAAGGTAAAGATTCTGTTTTATCAAAAGCAATTGGCAATGGGTATAAAGAAAAAGTATCCACATTCTGTAACTTAACCGCAATTGGATTTGCTTATTTCTATCCTATTGTTTCTTTAATAATCTATATTTTGGTTGCATTTATGTGGTTTATTCCAGATAAAAGAATTGAAAATGCTTTTGAATAAATATATCATGAAAAAAATATTTTTATTTTTAATTTTATTGTTTTTGACTAAAAGTTATTGTCAAAGTCTAAATCCAATTGTTGATAGTCTTTTTTATGCCAAAAAAAATAGCCTTAAAATTATCAATCCTAATTTAGGTGTTTCTATTGGAATTCTTTACCAAGGCAAAACTTATTATTACAATTTTGGAAATAAAAACAGAGAAGAAAATAATCCTATAAATGAAAACTCAGTATTTGAAATAGGTTCTAACACAAAAATATTCACTGCATTGTTACTTGCAAATGAACTAGTAAAAAATAAAATTAAACAATCCGATTATATTGATACTTATTTACCTATTAACTCTTTAAATGATAGTATCTCGAATAAAATAAAAATTACTGATTTAGTTTCACATTCTTCAGGATTGCCAACATTGCATGGTGATAAATACGATGACGAAAATAATAAAATAGATTCAGTACAACCATATAGAAATATTGATAATGCCTATTTACTAAACATTTTAAAAAAAACAAATCAATTAGAAAAATACCATCAATATAATTATTCAAATTATAATTGGGGACTATTAGGGATAATTTTGTCGAAATTAAATAATAATAGTTTTGAAAATTTGATAGATAAAAACATTTTAATACCATTAAATCTTTCTAACACATCATCTAAAACTATTGAAACAAAAAATGTTGCTGGAAGATATGACAGTGATGGCAATAAAACAGATTACGTGATTTTAAACGATTTAAATCCAGCAGGAATACTTAAATCTAACTCTGTTGACATGCTTACTTTTTTAAAAAATGAAATCTATAGCGAAAAAAGTATTCTTAAAAAATCAATCCTAAAAAGTCAAGAACTATTATTTACAAATGAAGATTTATCGATGGCTTTCGGATGGCATATCTTTAATGAAAAGGGAAATCAAATATACCTTAATCAAGGAGATACATCAGGAAACTCATCCTTATTAGCATTTGACAAAAAAAATAAAATAGGAATTGCAATATTACTAAACCAACAAGATCACAATTTAACTGGTGGCATTTTTGACTATTTATATAATCAAATATTGAAGTTAAACTAAAAAAAAGCCGAAGAACTTAATCTTCGGCTTTCTATTTTTACATCATTCCACCACCTTGGGTTTCATTTTTATCTCGTTGTTTTCTTATTAATGCAGCGTTTTTACCACCTCCAAAACGATAGTTAAATCCAAAGTACACCGTTCTGCTTTCCCAATTGAAAGATCCTTGTTGTGCATACGGCAAATCTCCATCAAAACTAAATTTCATAGTATTAAAAACATCTCCAACTCTCGCACTCAAAGTTCCTTGTCCTTTCAAGATGTTGTAACTTGTTCCAAGATCCATTCGATACATTGGTTTTCTAACAAACTGAAGGCCTTGCTCCGCTCCGCGATACATTCCGAACAATTGAAAACGTAAATTTTTATTTGCTTTAAAAGTATTGTTAATTCGAGCATTAAAAATATTCGCTTTTCGTTCTACAAAACTAGAAGAAACCGTTCCTCTTATGGTTTTAAAATAAATATCGGTTCCAACATTGGCACTCCACCATTTGGTAAAATCTAAATTCCCAGAAATTTCAGCACCAAACGATTTATTGTCTTTAAAATTCGCATACGACATAATATTTACAGCACTATTATTTGGATCAATCGATACATAACGCGTAATTTCTTGGTCAATAATTCTATAAAAAACTACTGTTGAAATAGATCCAATTTTAGTTTTACGAGTATAATTCAACTCAAATGAATTCGTAAATTGTGGTTTCAAATAAGGATTTCCAACCGACTTAACCGTTGGTGTGCTCCATTCTCTAATAGGATTCACCTGCCCAATACTTGGACGGTCTACCCTTCTAGAATAATTGAAGTTAATCGAATTTTTATCGGATATTTTATACGATAAATAACCACTAGGATAGAGCGTATTTATTTGATCGTTAAATGTTTTAGTAATAATTTCCGTAGAATTTCCATTAGCATTTTCATCTTGTGAATCTACAGCATGAAATAATGCATTTGCAGTATAGTTTTCAAATCGGGTTCCAACTTGAAATCCCCATTTGGTCCATTGTTTACCATAGGTTGCATAAGCCGAATGGATTTTTCTTTCGTATCTGAAATCAGAGTAATATGCTACGTTTTTATCAAAATTATTATCCGTGTTTTCAATTCTAGTTTCTAATCCCATTTCTAATTTAGAATTATCTTTAAACGGATTGGTATAGTCTAAATTGATTTTGGTATTATCGCTTTTATTAGTAATTGCATTCAATTCGGTATACGAAGTTGGTAGAACTTGGGTTGCAAAAGTGGAATTTTCATTAGAAGAATTATTATTATAATTGGCTTCCAACTCAATATTTTCTCCCTCCTTTTTAAATTTATGTTTAAAATCTAAATTATAAGTTCCCGAATTATTGTTGCTTTTGCTATCGTTATTTTGAGTAATATCGTTAAGTGCATTGTCAAAATAATTAACGTTTGTAGTACTATTTCCAGAGGAGTAAAACTGATTTTGGCTAGTATAAAACGAAACGGTATTAAAATCATTTAGATAATAATCCAACCCGATTTTATATAGATGTGATGTGTTTTTATTTCTAAAATTCATGTCAACAATTTTCTCGGCTCCAGGTTGGAAACTATTAATATTCCCTTTATTGGATTGAAAACCATGGTTAAATCCGTAATTACCGTAAACATTTATTTTACCAACTCTGTAATTCATGTCTAATGACGAATTCGCTTTAGGTGTTTTTCCAAAAGTCACACCATTATTGATGCTTCCGTTAAAACCTTTATTGGCATTTTTATTTAAAATGATATTGATAATCCCACTCATCCCTTCCGGATTGTATTTGGCAGAAGGATTGGTAATCAATTCAATTTGCTTGATAGAAGAAGATGGAATTTGTTTTAAAAGTTGCGCCACATCAATATTAGAAGGCTTTCCGTCAATAAGCACTCTAACATTTTCATTCCCTCTTAAACTGATGGCATTCGTTTGCGGATCTACTGAAACCGAAGGAATATTGTTCATGATTTCGCCAGCGGTTGCTCCTGCGGAAATTAAATCCTTACCTACATTAATAACTTTTCTATCAATTTTTTGTTCAAATGTGGATTTTTCTTTCACTATTTCAACATCATCCAACTGAGCAATTGCTTCTTCTAGAAAAATAGAATTCAAATTAATATTCTTATCCTCAGCAGTTAACGTGATTTTTTTAGTGTAATTTTTATACCCAATAAATTGAACAATAACTGTGTAGGAATCCAAAGGAATATCTTTAATGGTAAAACTTCCATTATCCGAAGTCATTCCTCCTGTAATAATTTTGTTGTCTTTTTTAATATTTACATTGGCATAAGGAACCGCTTTTTTAGAAGTATTGTCTATTACTTTTCCTGTAATAGTTCCTGTAGTTTGTGCATTAATGGATAATAAACTACCTAATAGTAGTGTTAGAAATAATCTAAATTTCATGTTTGGGGTTTTAATTTATATTGGCTTTTGAATCCTAATAGACTATTGATAGTAGATTTTGTTACAAAGATGTCAAAGATAGTGCGATTCCTTGTAATTCTTAATTATTTTTTGAATGAAAGAAACTATTTTTTTTTGAAAACTATTTTTATAAAAATTCCATTCATTTTCATTAAATAGTACAGTTGGGGAGTAGTCATTAGATTGTGTAAACTCAAAAGAAGCTTCGGGGTCAAGTCTTAATGGCGCCAATTAAGACTTGACCCCGAAGGGGATTAAAAAGAGTATATTTAAACAAATTAAAAAACACAGTCATGGAAATTAAAGATGGAAAGT
>CANFHX010000020.1 GCA_947446865.1 Flavobacteriaceae bacterium
AAAAGGCTCATCCGAGCAGAAAACTTTTGTCGGCAGCTTAGAAAAGGCTCATCCGAGCAGAAAACAATCGTCGGCAGCTTGGAAAAGGCTCATCCGAGCAGAAAACTTTTGTCGGCAGCTTAGAAAAGGCTCATCCGAGCAGAAAACAATCGTCGGCAGCTTGGAAAAGGCTCATCCGAGCAGAAAACTTTTGTCGGCAGCTTGGAAACTAAGTTTCCGAGCAGAAAACAATCGTCGGCAGCTTAGAAATGGATCCTCCGAGCAGAAAACGCCTTAGCACCCAACTTGTCATTCCGACGCAGGAGGAATCTCATGATTTTGATGAGATTCCTCCTGCGTCGGAATGACAAACTATCGTGGAGACAACCATCGTGAAGAACTACAAACTAATCTTCACCACATACCCTTCAAACGTTCGAACGTTAAAAACCGTTCCGTCTTGAAAGATTAAGTATTGTCCTTTTATTCCAATCAATTTCCCGGTAAAATTAGGAGATTTATCTAAACTCAAACTAGTAACTTTCTTTGGATATTCTAAAACCGGAAAATGCAAATCGTATAAATCTTCCTTTTCGGGATGAAAATATTCTTGCACTTCCTTCGGAATTACATACTGCAAACTAGCGCGTTCTTTTATTAAATCGGTTTTTGGAAAATCATTTTTGAGCATCTTTTGCCAATTGGTTTTATCTGCAAAATGACTTTTCAGCGCCACTTCGGTAATCCCGGCTAAATATCTATTAGGCACTTCCACTATAGGAATGGCTTGCACCGCACCTTGATCTATCCATCGGGTTGGTACTTGGGACCATCGCGTAACGCCCACTTTTACCTCACTTGTTAAGGCCAAATAAACAATATGCGGTTGGAGTTGCACTTTCTTTTCATAATCTAAATCTCGGTCTTCCAAATCTAAATGCGCGGTGCTCAATTCGGGTTTCATGATCCAATCGCCTGCCGATGGGCTACTCATAAAACAATCGTAACAAAATCCTTGTCGGAAAATTTTCTTCTTTTTACCACAATGCAAACATTGGTATCCTACAAAATTAATTTCTAGGGTTTTATCCAACAACTGATTCAAATTCAAAAAACTGTTTTCAAAAACCAAATAATATTGAATTGGATTGGAATATTCGGTTTGCATTTTGGTTAGTACCCCTTCGTAAATCATTTGTTTAAAGTTTCAGGTTTAAAGTTTAAGAATTAAGAAATATTTCCTATTTTAGCGTAAATATAGATTTTGTAAAACTCTAAACCAATTCGTTTATGAAAAATTACTTTAAAATTCTTTTGGCTTCCGTTGTTATTTTAACCTTTTCTTTCAAAACTAAAGAACCCAAAGTAATTAATGTTGTTATTGATGTTAGCCATGGAGGAACAGATTTTGGTAGTACCAATTCTAATGTAAATGAAAAAACAATCGTAGCTTCTATTTCTAAAAAAATTGAGTTATTGAATTCGGATAATAACGTTAAAATAAATCTAACCCGTATTGGTGATTATGAATTATCCTTAAAAGAACGAGTGGAAATCATTAATCATATTAAACCTGATTTAGTGTTGTCTTTGCATATTAATGCCAATAAAAATGAAAAAGCAAATGGGTATGATGTATTTATATCCGATAAATCGAATACTTATTTGAAATCTAATGAATTGGCGGAAAAATTTGCAACTTCCTTTTCAGATAAGACCAAATTAATTTATCGAGGTATTAAAACTTCTCCATTATTTATTCTTAAAAATAGTGATTGCCCTGCTTTACATTTAGAGTTAGGATTCATTACTAATGATTTTGACAGAAATTATGTTTCTAGTGAAAATGGACAAACCGAAATAGCACAATCTATTTTAACTTTCGTTTCTTCGTTAAAAGAATAACTTCGTAAATCCAACTTCATAAATCGTGCTTTTTATGCCTTTTCCAATAATCAATTCTATCGCTTCCTGGTTTTTAAAACAACGCATCCACCAGATTGAGTTGTTTTTGAAATACCCTAACGAAGTGCAAGACGAATTGCTTTTAAATCTCGTTCGATTATCCGAGGACACTATTATTGGAAAGCAATACGATTTTGAATCCATAAGAAATTACCAAACCTTTACCGAACGCGTTCCGGTTTCTACTTACGAAGAATTGGAACCTCTTATAGAGCGAACTCGAAAAGGAGAACAAAATGTTTTTTGGCACGAGCCCATAAAATGGTTTGCTAAATCCAGCGGAACTACCAATGCCAAAAGCAAATTTATTCCAGTTAGTGAGAGCGCTCTGGAAGATTGCCATTACAAAGGCAGCAAGGACTTGTTGTGTATGTATTTGAACAACAACGAAAACTCCGAAATGTTTTTAGGCAAAAGTTTACGCCTTGGCGGAAGTTCTCAAATTTATGAAAACAACAATTCTTCGTTTGGCGATTTATCGGCAATATTGATTGAAAATATGCCCATGTGGGCCGAATTTAGTAGCACACCAAGCAACAAAGTTTCGTTAATGAGCGAATGGGAAAGCAAACTTACCGCCATAATTAACGAAACCAAAACCGAAAATGTTACCAGTTTTGCAGGCGTTCCGTCTTGGATGTTAGTGCTCCTTAATCGGATTTTATCCGAAAGCAACCACTCCAATCTTATGGAACTTTGGCCTAACCTTGAAGTCTATTTTCACGGTGGGGTGAATTTTGAACCCTATAGAGAACAATACCAAAAAATTCTACCAAATACCAATTTCAAATACTACGAAATCTACAATGCCTCCGAAGGATTTTTCGCCATTCAGGATTTGAATTATTCCAATGATTTATTGTTGATGTTGGATTATGGTATCTTTTATGAGTTCATTCCGATGGATACTTTTGGCACTCCAAATCAGAAAGTAATTCCGTTATCGGAAGTGGAATTGTTTAAAAATTATGCAATTGTTATTACTACCAATTCCGGTTTATGGCGGTATTTAATTGGGGATACCGTTCGGTTTACCTCTTTAAATCCATTCCGAATTAGAGTTACAGGAAGAACCAAACACCACATTAATGTTTTTGGCGAAGAATTGATGGTAGAAAATACCGATCAAGCCATTGCCAAAACCTGCTCACAATTGCACTGTGAAGTAAAAGACTATACCGTGGCGCCTATTTTCATGAAAAACAAAGAAAAAGGATCGCACGAATGGATGGTGGAATTTAAAAAACCACCCGAAGATTTTGCTTTGTTTGAAAAAGTGCTGGACGAAACACTACAAACCGTCAACTCCGACTATGAAGCCAAGCGGTACAACAGCATGACTTTAAACCAACTCAAACTAAATGTAGCGCGCGAGAATTTATTTTACGATTGGTTGGCAGCAAACGATAAATTGGGAGGACAACATAAGATTCCGAGATTATCCAACCAACGGGATTATTTGGAGCAGTTGAAGAATATGTAAGTATATTTTAACCTGCTTATTGTTATAATTTATTATTTAACCACATAGGAACATAGATTAAATAAATAGAAAAAGACGTTTCACTTTATTAAAGAAATGCATAGCTATGTGACCCGAGACCGAAGGTCGAACTAGTGAAGCAACGCAAGAATTTACCTATCCAACTCTTTTTTGCTATGCTTCTATGTGGTAAAATAATTGAAGTTTTTCAAACATCTATATAATAAATACTTTAAAAACTAAAATAATGAAAAGTAAAGAAAAATTAATTGATTTTGACTTTTTAGGAGGACAAGGCTCTCTTACTGTTGAGGAAGAAAAAGCATTAAGTGTTTATTTTAATCAGAAAAAAGTAACACTAGTGATAAAAAAAACAACTACTTCAAAATCAAAATTACCTAAAAACACTACAAAGTAATTTATTTGAATTTCATAAATTATAAATATTACATTTTTTTGGATTTAGTATAATTGAATAACTTCAAGACTATCCAACCACCAGGATTATTTAAATTATTAAAAAAAATTACAATAGCAATTTGTTGAAAAAACGCACAATAAAATATACCCATATGTATATTCTAATAATTTATATCACAATAAAATAAGAAAAATAGTACATTTGTGTAAAACACTACTCATGTCTCGATTTTTTTTCTGCTTTTTTACCCTACTAACCGCAACTTTTTTAACTGCGCAAACCATACCCAGCGAAGGGAATATTTGTTTTTTTCAAGATGCTAAAACGGGCAAACCCATTACCATAGTTAATGACTCTTTAGTATACAAGGGAAAACTAAAAAAACCAACCTTATTAAAACACACGGATTATCCAGACTTTTTAACCTATTACCAATATCATTTTAACATTGGGAAACACACCTATTTGGTTCATGTGGGATGTGGGCCGGTTTTAGAATACCGAAACGACTCTATAGTACGAATTGATAATTCTTTTTTGCAAAAAAATCAATATGGCGCTTCTCCTTTCATTTATAAAGATCAAATTTGTTTATTTGGAGGCTATGGATTGTTTACCGATAAAAACTTTATTACACGATTTGATAATAAAACTAGAGAATGGTTTCGATTATATACCAATGAAGAGGGACCGAATGCTAGAAGTGAAAGCCTGTGTTTTTACGATAAAAATGGCTTATATATTTTTGGAGGCTGGGAAAGCAAGTTGACAACTACTCTTGAAAAAGATCCACATCTTTGGCACTTAGACTACTCCAATATGTGTTGGAAAGATTTAGGCAACTATAATAAAAATATTATTGAATTGATTACTAACTCAAAAGATAACTCTTTTACATTTCAATCGGATACAAAATTGTTTTTTGTAAATGGGGAGAACATAGTGACATTTGATTTTATTAATAATACGATTACTTATTTTGAAAATAAAAAAATATTCTATAAACCAAAAGGATTTTATTTTGATTCCAGTTCAAATTCTTTAGTTTATTTAAAGTTTTTTAGTGGGGCAGATAATATGAAATTAGAAAGTATACCATTATCTCAATTCATAAAACATCCAATTAAAACCGAAAAATTATATTATTCGACTTGGCAAGAATATGCACTTCCTTTGGCATCCTTAATTATGGTGCTGCTCCTTATTTTTGGAGTATATAAATGGACCCTATTCCAAAAAGGAAAATGTTTTGTATTTCATAAAAGCAAAAATAAATTTTATTATAAATCTAAAATTATTTCCAATTTAGATCCTTTGGAAGAAAAAATATTATCCTATTTGTATGAAAATAAAAAAACTTTTATCCAACTCAACCAACTTAATAGTTTCTTTGAAAAAGAAAACCAAGATAATTTTTCTAATGTTATTAAAAAAAGAGATTTAGTTTTCAATTCCTTATTAGTAAAACTAAATGCTATAATCAACCAAGAAGAAAAATCATTAGTACTGATGCAAAAAAATGAAGCGGACAAACGAATCAAAGAAATAAGGTTAAATCCGTTATATTTTACTTTGAAATAATTAAAAATTAAACATAGTTTACTTTTAAATGCCTCTTTTGAGGCATTTCTTTTTTTTATTAAATACCTGATAATCAATTCATAAATTTTAATAAAATACTGGAATATATTTCTAGGAATGATTTTTCGGGAATAAAAACAGGTTAGTTTGTTACTTTGAAACAACTAAAACCTCAAATCTTTAAAAAATGCAAACCAAAAAATTACTTCTTTATGTTTTATCATTCCTAGTGCTTTATGGATGTTCAACAAGTAATGATTCTAATGGGAATACCACTACAACAGTTGTTCCTGCACCTCCAACCAGTTTGACAGGAACAGTGATTTCCACAACTCAAATCAATCTTTCTTGGACAGACAACTCCACCAACGAAACGGGATTTAAAATTGAACGAAAAACAGGAACAGGAACTTATGCTGTAGTAGGCACTGTAAATGCTGATGTTCAAACCTACAATGATTTAGGATTAACACCAAATACAACCTATACTTATAGAATGTATTCATATAATACAGCAGGAAACTCACCAACGTATTCTAATGAAGTTACATTGTTTACAATTACAACAGACATCGACGGAAATACTTATCAATTAGTAACTATTTGCAATCAAACTTGGATGAAATCAAATTTAAACGTTTCCCATTATAGAAATGGGGATGTAATTCCTCAAGTTACTGATGCGACACAATGGGGTAACTTGACAACTGGTGCATGGTGTTATTATAATAACGATTCAGCAAATGGGGCAGTTTATGGGAAATTATATAATTGGTATGCTGTAAATGACCCAAGGGGGTTAGCACCACAAGGATGTCATATTCCTACAGATAATGAATGGAATACATTAATAGGTTGTTTGGATTCATCATACAATTCAAGCGCAATTGGTGTTCAAAGTACAATAGCTGGAGGATCTTTAAAAGAAACAGGTACTTTACATTGGATTAATCCAAATACTGGAGCTACTAATACTAGTGGCTTCACAGCGCTTGGAGGAAATTATCGTTTTGGAGGTGGAGGTGGAAGTGGAGGGGCTTGGGGGCCAAATCCAGTAACCATTTCGCCATTAGGGATGACGGATGGATTTTGGAGTTCAACAGAAAATGATATAACAAATGCTTGGCATCGGTATATTGGATACAATAATGCTAGTGTGAAAAGAGCTAATAATGATAAAGCAGACGGGTTTTATGTTCGATGTCTTAAAGATTAATTAAAAAAACATATGAAAGATAAAATTAACAATGCTCTTGCCAATTATTTAATAGCACTACAAGAATTACGAAGTTTAGGAGTATTACCTAACTCTAAAGATTTTACCTCACAAATAGGAGAATGGATTGTAGGAGAAATATACCAGGGTAAAAGAGCAGAAAATGGCATTCAAAAATATTGGGATGTAGATTGTTCTATAGGTAAAATACAAGTAAAAACTCACGCTAAAGGAGATAAAACAACAGCACGTTGGTCTAATATCAAGAAAATAGAAACCTACGAAATAGATCATGTTGTAATAATCATTTTTAACAAAAACTATCAGCTTCAAGAGTTTTATCATGCACCTTGGAATCATGTATATTCAAAGATTAGAAAACACAGTGATGCCGATAGGATTTTTTGGGATGATTTGAAAGATTACAAGATTCCAATTAACGAACTGAAACAACACAAATCATTAGAAATATTCGTAAAACATGAATAAAGAAGAAAATTACAATTTTAAGACACCAAAGTTTCGGGTTTATTCTCTGTAGTTTGGAGAAAGAAACCACAATAAATACCTAAATAAAAAACATTAAAACAAATCTCATGAAAAAACTTTTTATTCTTTTAACAATTATTACAACTAATATTATTTACTCTCAAATCCCAACCTACGTACCAACAAATGGGTTAGTTGCTTATTATCCGTTTAATGGGAATGCTAATGATGAGAGTGGAAATGGAAATAATGGAACATTTGTAGGCAATTCAAATTTAATAACTGACAGATATGGAAATTTCAATAAAGCATTTCAAGGAGGATCAAGTTACATCACTTGCCCCTCTACTATTTTTCAATTTGGAAGAAATGATAATTTTAGTATTTCAATTTGGTATACTAAATCGTATAATAATGGCGGAAGATTGGTTTCTACTGAAAACCCAGAAGGTAACTTTAGAATTAGCAAAAACGGAAGTGTAGATTTGTCGATTCAATACGGGGATTATTTAAATTTTTCAATTGTAGACGATAACTGGCATAATTTAATTTACACATATTCAAATAGAAATCAAAAAATATTTATAGACGGAATTCTATCTATCGAGCAATATGACAATAGTACTGGACTACTTAATTATGGGTCTCCTTTTACAATTGGAGCAAAAGCAGCACCTTCATATGACAAATGGAATGGCAAAATTGACGACATCGGCATTTGGAATCGTGCTTTAACCCAAGATGAAGTTACCAACCTATACACGGCGGACAACACTTGTCAATCGTTAGTTATCAATACTGGCTTATTAAGTTTTAATCCGCCAACGTATACTAATACGGTAACCATTTACCCAAACCCTGCCAATGATCATATTACTATAGATTGTGGTACACTTGCTAATGTAAGCGGTTGGAACATTATAATCACCAACACATTGGGTCAGGAGGTATTTAATCAACCTATGAATACGCAACAATATGTGGTTCCGCTTAACACTTGGACGGGGCAAGGGGTATATTTTGTAAAAATCTATGATGCCCAGGGCACTTTAGTCAATACCAAGAAAATAATATTACAATAGTTTTAGTTAGTATTTTTTTTAAAGGCCACAAATCCGTTTGTGGCTTTTATTTTTATAAACCAAAATCCCAAATTGATTATATACATTAATTAACAAAATGAAAAAACCTTTAGGGTTAATTCAAAAAAAAAAAAATGTTACCATAAGCATCTAAGAAATCATTTAAAATTAAATAGTTATTAGTTGTAAATAATTAAATAACACACTTATTTCATTCCAAAACACCCCAAATAAAATATTTTTATATTTTAATAAGAAATTGATTTTTAGGGCTTTAATTTTTAATAAATACTGGAAAATGTATTTGGGAATAATTTTTTAGAAGAACAATCAATTAGGAATTAAATTTGATTAAAATGAAATAAGGTACCACCCTAAAAATTAAAAAGTGTACCTATCGTTTTCGGATATAACGTTTAAATGCCAAAACCCTACGTTAACTAATTGGCGCAAAATATTTCACACAAGTTAATTACTTTTGAATAAAAGTAACATTAAAAGCCCTAACCTAGAACAAAACAAACCTATTAATAGTATTATTTTGCAAAAATCACTTCCCCTAAAAACTGCTTCTTTAAATCATTTTTGCAAAGGAGAAAACCAAGTTTTAGCGAATTTCTACAACGTTTTGGTTCCAGAACTTTATGTTGTTGCCTATCGTTATGTAAAATCGGAGGCAGAAGCAGAAGATGTTGTAGCAGATTGTTTTGAAAAGTTGCTAAAAATGCCCAACGACGTACGACGGCAGAAGTTTGTAACCAATAAAATCAATCTAAAAGCTTTGCTCTTGGTTATGGTGAGAAACCAAAGTTTGGATGTGCTAAAATTAAAAAAAAACAGATTGCGAATACTAGAGGGAATTAAAATTAATTTGCCAAAAGTAGCAACCAACGATTCTAAAAAAACTCTTTCTAAAGATAATTTTAACAGCTTACTCCATTGCCTTTCGGAGAAAGAAAAAATAGTATTAACCTCGGTAATGGATGGCTTTACTAAAGAAGAAATAGCTATTCAAATGGGGCTTTCCGAAAAAACGGTTGCTAACTTACTATCCAAAGCCCGAAAAAAAGTGAAAACATCTTGGGTGAAATTCATGGTGTAATCTTATTCTAAACCCCTCGAATTCGACGGATTTAGAGTAAGTATATTACCTCACCCCCGGCCCCTCTACTAAAGAGAGGGGAGCGCAACCGAAAAAAGAATCCTATATAAATTTAGTTGAGCTCATGAATTTAATAAATAAAGCTCAAAAACATACGTTTTTGAGCTTTATTTTGTTTTTTAATGAGCTTGAAATATGTAATTCGGCCAATTTTTCTATTTTAATCCTAAACTTTCCCATAAATTACTTGGGTCTATAGTTTTATAATCTCCTCTTGCTTCTGCTTCTTTAACCATAGAAACAAATTCAGAATTATAGGGACTTTTATTTTCTGTAATTGTTGCCTTTTTAATTTTAGTTTCCGATACAACTTCTACAAATGAAAACGTCTTAACCAATTCCAAAAATGCTTTGGCTGGCTTGCTATTTTCTTTTACTTTTAAAGTTACCATATTCCTATTTTTTTTAAATTACAACTGCACAAAAACAATTCCAAAAATTACACCTACGAAGCCAATTCCAATCGTTTTAATAAATTTTTATTTAACGTATGCTCGGCATAGTCTTTATCAATTTCTAACGTTTTCTCGTCCGAACTTGGAAGTTCGTACATAGCATCCGTAAGGATGGCTTCGCACAACGAACGCAATCCACGAGCGCCTAGTTTATATTCTAAGGCTTTATCTACAATATAATCCAAAGCACCGTTGGTGATAGTAAACGTTACATCGTCCATCAAAAACAACTTTTCGTATTGCTTGATTAACGCATTTTTAGGTTCGGTTAAAATAGAACGTAAGGTTTCTCTATCTAACGGATCCATGTGGGTTAATACCGGCAAACGACCTATAATTTCTGGAATCAATCCAAAATCTTTGATGTCTTTTGGGATGATGTATTGCAACAAATTGTCTTTATCGATATTGTCTACATTTCTAGAAGTTGCATATCCTACAGCAGTTCTATTCAATCGTTTGGAAATGATTCTTTCAATTCCGTCAAATGCACCACCAGCAATGAAAAGGATGTTTTGCGTATTTACCTCAACAAATTTTTGGTCGGGATGTTTTCTACCTCCTTTTGGCGGTACATTCACCACGGTTCCTTCCAACAATTTCAATAATGCTTGTTGTACTCCTTCACCAGAAACATCACGGGTTATAGAAGGATTGTCGCTTTTACGCGCAATTTTATCTATTTCGTCAATGAATACGATTCCGCGTTCGGCTTTAGCCACATCGTAATCGGCGGCTTGAAGTAAACGGGTTAAAATACTTTCTACATCTTCTCCTACATATCCTGCTTCGGTTAAAACGGTAGCATCTACAATTGCCAACGGAACGTCTAGCATTCGAGCAATAGTTTTAGCAACCAAAGTTTTTCCGGTTCCGGTTTGTCCTACCATGATGATATTGGATTTTTCAATCTCTACCTCTTCGTGGTGTTGCTGTTGCATTAATCGTTTGTAGTGGTTGTACACCGCCACCGACATTACTTTTTTGGTTTGGTCTTGCCCAATAACATACTGGTCTAAAAATGCTCGGATTTCTTTTGGCTTACGCAAAATTAAATCGGACGGGATTTTCACATTCGAATTGGTTTTCAATTCTTCCAGAATAATGCCATGCGCTTGCTCAATACATTTATCACATATATGAGCGTCAATACCAGCAATCAATAAATTTGTTTCTGGTTTTTTTCTTCCGCAGAAGGAACATTCTAATTTTTCTTTTGCCATTATTTTTAGTTGGAAGATGGAAGTTGGAGGTTAGAAGAGGAGAACTCCCCTGCTTCTAACTTCCAACTTCCAACTTAATTATCTTCTCAATACCTCATCAATCATTCCGTATTCTTTTGCTTCGTCGGCAATCATCCAATAATCGCGTTCGGAGTCGTTGTGGACTTTATCAAATGTTTGACCAGAATGGTGGGAGATTATTTTATATAATTCGTCTTTTAGTTTAAGCATTTCACGTAAGTTGATTTCCATATCGGTTGCAACTCCTTGTGCGCCACCGGATGGTTGGTGAATCATAACACGAGAATGTGGCAATGCCGAACGTTTTCCTGGGGCTCCTGCACACAACAAAACAGCACCCATAGAGGCTGCCATACCGGTACAAATTGTAGCAACGTCTGGTTTGATGTATTGCATGGTGTCGTAAATTCCTAATCCTGCATAAACGCTACCGCCTGGAGAGTTTAGGTAAATTTGAATGTCTTTAGAAGCGTCAACGCTTTCTAAAAACAATAATTGTGCTTGTACGATATTGGCAATTTGATCATCAATTCCGGTACCTAGAAAGATAATTCTATCCATCATTAAACGGGAGAAAACGTCAAGTTGTGAAATATTCAATTGGCGTTCTTCAATAATATAAGGGGTCATGTTAGTTGGGTTCATGGCGCCAACAATTTTGTCATAATACATTGCGTTTACCCCTTGGTGTTTGGTCGCAAATTTTTTAAATTCTTTTCCGTAGTTCATTTTAAATTTTAGTTTAAAAGGTTTATATGTTTAAAGTTGTTGTGCTAAAACTTGTATTTTATATTTAAAGCAAAGGTCGTACCTTTTATTTTATGTGACAAACTGTCTTGCTGAAATTTTTTCTTTTGTTACTAACTTTAAAATTATTGCCTACAGCCCTAGCCCAGATAGAAGTGGAAAGCTTTTTGCAGTTGAAAACCAATTTTTGTTGTTGCAAAAAAGCGACCGCAGGAAGCTCTTTTTGTGACTTACAAAAATGGTTTGAAACAAGAAAACTTGAAACGGATAGCTGGATTGGCTTCTAAAGATTATAATACTATTAAAAAAGCGCCAAAGTCTTAACTGACTTTGACGCTCAAATATACTGATTATTTATAAATTATTCGTTGTACATTGCTGCAACAAATTGCTCATAAGTAACTTCTTTGGTAGTTGGGTTGGCTTTTTCTTTGAATAATTGTAGCATTTTTTCAGCCACAACTTGCTCCGAAAGTTTTTTAACCTCGTCTTGATTGGAAAGTACACGTGCAACGATGCTTTCTACTTCGGCATCGGTTGGGTTAGTTTGTCCGTATTGCGCCATTTGCTGACGAATAGTTGCGGATGTAAATTGTTTCAAATCTTCGAAATTGATTTGGATATTGCTTTGTGCCAATGCTTTTCCTTCGATTAATTGAAAACGCAGTCCTTTTTCAGAACGGTTGTATTCAATTTCTGCCTCTTCTGGAGTAAGTTTTTTCTCACCAACAGTTTGTAACCATTTCACAAGAAATTCTTTTGGCAAATCAAATTTATGGGTTTCAATTAAGAAATCTTGAACGTCTGCCATTAATTTTTGCTCCGATTGTGTAGCAAAATGTTTTTCGGCATCTTCTTTGATTTTCGCTTTAAGGTCTTCTACTGAAGTTACTACTCCAGCTCCGAAAAGTTTATCAAATAATTCTTGGTTCAATTCTGCTGGTTCGTGAGCCACCACTTCGTCAATAGTGAAAGTTACTTCAACGTCAAGATCGTGAACATCGTCATGAGAAACGTTTAAATAATCCATTAATTTGTGTGCATCGTGAAACAAACCTTTGGTATTCATAGTCACTAGATCGCCAACTTTTTTACCAAGGAATGATTTAGCCAATTTAGCATCCGCCAATTCTTCTAGTTCGATTGTCGTTCTGTTGTTGATTCCTGCTTCTTCGTTTACAAAAGTTCCAGAAACGTCATTCCCTTTGGCAACTTCTAGTTGCGAAATGATTTTTCCGTATTGTTTTTGGATTCTTGCAATTTGTGCGTCTAACATGGCGTCGTCTGCAACAATTTGGTATTTTACTACATTGCTTTTAGCATCTAAATCGATTTCAAATTCTGGTGCAAGACCAATTTCGTATTCGAAAACTAAGTCTTCGTCTGCCCAAGAAAAGTTTTCGTTTTCTTTAGCAAGCGGAGTTCCAAGAAGGTTCAATCTTTCGGATTGCAAGTAACGTTCCAAAGCTAAAGCAACTACTTTATTTACTTCTTCTACTTTTATTGCTGCTCCGTATTGTTTTTCTACTAATGCTTTAGGCACTGCTCCTTTACGGAATCCTTTTACGGTTGCCAATGGCATTTTTTCGTTGATTCTTTTTGCTACTTGCCCTTTGTAATCCATGTGTGGAACGGTAAGTACAATTACTTCATTTACTGCATTTAATGCAACTCTTTTAATATCCATCTTGGTAATAATTTACATAATAAAATTGGGTTGCAAAATTATAACATTTTTGCAACCCAACCAAGTTTTTATTGTGCTGATTTTTATTTGCTTTCGCCCGAAAGTTTATATACCAATGATTGGGATAAAGATAGGATAATACTGAAGAACAGCGCGCCGAAAAAACCATCAACTTTAAACCCATCTACAAGTTTTGCGCATAAAGCTATAATTGCAGCATTGATTACTAACAGGAACAATCCTAAAGTAAAAACGGTTAAAGGAAAGGTAAATAAAACAAATATGGGTTTTACAAAAACATTTAATAATCCTAAAACGATTGCAACAATAATAGCTGAATTTAAGCCATCAACATGTGCTATGCTCGGAAAAAAATAGGAAATTACCATTACCAATATTGAGGTAACTACTATTCTAAAAAGTAAATTCATAATGAATTGAGGTTAAAGATTAAATGTTTATTTCAAAAAATGTGCCGTTTCCTCAAAAAATAATTTTGGGTTTTCGGCATGTAGCCAATGTCCTGCATTTGGAATTGTGGCTAATTCAAAGTTAGGAAAATGTTTTTTAATTTCCGGCACATCGGTATCTAAAATATAATTGGAATTTCCGCCTCGAAGAAATAAAGTCGGATTTTCAAACAAGGCTCCTTCTGGCAAAGCGGTTCCGATAATTTCGATTTTGGCATTAAAAACAGGTAAATTAAATCGGAATGCTAGTTGCCCAGGCTCTTTCCAAAATAAACTTTTCATTAAAAATTGTCGGGTGCCAAAATCAGGGATATAAGGGTATAAAGTTTCTTCTACGGCAGTTCTATCTGGTTTTGCAGAAAAATCTACGGCATTCAATCCGGCCAAAATATCTTGGTGGTGTGGTGCGTAATATTTAGGACCGATATCGGCAACAATTAATTTGTCTACCATTTCGGGATATTTAGTTGCGAAAAGCATGGCTACTTTTCCACCCATGGAATGACCTATAATAGAGACTTTTTCTAAATTATTTGCTTGACAATATTCTAAAATATCTTGCGCCATAATTTCATAGGAAAAGGCATCCGAATGGAAACTTTTTCCGTGGTTTCTTAAATCGAGCATATGCACTTGAAAACCTTCGGCTGCATACAGCGAACCTAAAGATTTCCAGTTGTCGGACATTCCTAAAAATCCGTGAAGGATTAATAGTGGTTTGCCTTGGCCTTCTATTCTGGAGTGTAACATTATAATTATTTTTTTACACGAATTTCACTAATTTTCACTAATCTAATTGGCGGGTAAATTTCACTAATTTGTGAAATTCGTGTCTATTTTTATTTCAGTTTTTGCAAATACATATTCACCACATTATCTAAACCAAGATACAATGCTTCGGAAATCAGAGCATGTCCAATGGAAACCTCTAATAAACCCGGGATGTTTTCTTTGAAAAATTTAATGTTATCCAAACTTAAATCGTGCCCAGCGTTGATTCCTAAATTCAAATCATTTGCTAAAATTGCTGCTTTGGTATAAGGTTCAATTCCTTTAAGATTTCCTAATCCGTATTGGTGTGCAAATTCTTCGGTATACAATTCAATTCTATCGGTTCCGGTGGCTTTTGCTCCTTCTACCATTTCTAGAATTGGATCTACAAATATGGAAGTTCTGATGCCATTTCGTTGAAATTCTTGGATAACTTCCGTCAAATAGGCTTGGTGTTTTATGGTGTCCCAACCCGCAGAAGAAGTAATAGCGCCAATGGCATCGGGAACTAAAGTTACTTGCGTTGGCTTACATTCTAAAACCAAATCGATGAAATTATGTTGCGGATTTCCTTCAATATTGAATTCGGTGTACACAATAGATTTTAAATCTCTAGCATCTTGGTAGCGCACATGTCGTTCATCAGGTCGCGGATGGATGGTAATTCCTTGCGCACCAAATTTCTGAATATCTTTGGCTACTTGCAATAAATCGGGAACATTACCGCCGCGCGCATTTCGCAAAGTGGCTATTTTATTAATATTTACACTTAATTTTGTCATAGTATTGTTAACTAATTTCTATTTTGAAATTCTGATTGCAAAAATACAAAGTTAAAATAAGGTTTTATGTTCAAAAATTTGATTATTTTGCAACGAATATAGAATAATTACTATGACTGAAATTTCCGATTATATAACTAACGACTACAAAGCCATTGATAGTCATGAAACTATTGCCGAGGTTCAGAATTTTTTTGAGGAAGTTTCTTTTTCTCATTTTTCGGTTTTAAACGAAGGTATTTATATGGGATGCATCGCTTCGGATGATGTGGAAACATTTGATGATGATAAAAAAGTAGACGATTATAAATACACTTTAGAAGGTTTTTTTGCTAGAAAAAACATGATTTGGTTGGATGTTTTAGAAGTTTTTGCCAAAAACCATTCTAATGTAGTTCCGGTTTTAGGAGAAGACAATGCCTATTTGGGCTATTATGAACTAGAAGATATTGTGAAATTCTTTCATGAAACGCCATTTTTAAAAGAGCAAGGAGCCGTAATTGTTGTAGAGAAAAATGCGATAGATTATTCTATGGGACAAATCACGCAAATTGTAGAAAGTAATAATGGCAAACTACTTGGATTATTTATTTCGGATGCTTCTGCAGAAAAAATACAAGTGACTATAAAAATTGCAATGGGATCTACGAATGAAATTATTCAAACTTTTAGACGTTATAATTACGAAATAGTTTCCGAGCACAACGAAGACAATTACATCAACAACTTAAGAGAACGTTCGGAATATTTAGAAAAATATTTGAATATTTAAGAAGCATTAAACTACAAAAAATGAAAATAGCCATCTTTGGTCAATACTATCAAAACGACACCCGACCTATTATTAGAGACATCTTTGTTTTTTTTAATGCAAATGATGTGGAATTGGTTATTGAAGAGAACTTTTTAAACATTTTATACGAACAAAAAATCGTACAAAGAGAATATAAAACCTTCAATAGTCATGAATGCATTGATAGTAGTTTTGACATAATGGTTAGTATTGGTGGTGACGGAACCATATTGAGAGCAGCAACCTACGTGAGAAATTCGGGAGTTCCTATTATCGGAATAAACGCTGGGAGATTAGGATTTTTAGCAAAAGTACAAAAAGAAAATATTGAACCTTTCTTGCAATTGGTACTCGAAAAAAACTATACTATTTCTAAAAGAACGCTTCTAAGTTTGGAGTGTTTTCCAAAAAACGAACAAATAGAAGAACTCAATTTTGCTATGAACGAAATAAGCGTGAGCAGAAAAGATACTACTTCGATGATTACTATTGATACGGCTCTTAATGACGAACATTTGAATTCCTATTGGGCAGACGGTTTAATTATTTCGACCCCTACAGGTTCTACTGGATATTCCTTGAGTTGTGGTGGCCCCGTATTAACTCCCGAAGTAAAAGTGCTTGTCATTACCCCAATAGCACCGCATAATTTAAATGCTAGACCATTAGTAATATCGGATGACACTAAAATAACACTTCAAGTTTCTGGAAGAGAAGACCAATATTTAGTATCGCTAGATTCTAGAATTGCAACTTTAGATAATAATTCAGTTTTAACCATTACCAAAACTCCGTTCCAAATTAATATGGTAGAAATTCCAGAAGAAACTTTCTTGAAAACTTTGCGAAACAAACTACTTTGGGGCGAAGACAAAAGAAATTAACTCTGTTTTTATACTACAACTGCCTATTTTTCGTTAGATAACTATTCCTTCACAAATGAATTGTAAAGGAAATTTTAATCTTGTTAAATTTAATTTGTTATAAATACTAATGTTGTGTAATATTAGTTGCTATAATTGTTATATTTGCACGCTATTTTTCGATTGATGAAAAGATTTTTTTTATTTGTTTTTTTTCTAAGTTTAACAAAATTAACTGCTCAAATTCATGAAGTTGGCGTTTTTCTTGGCGGAAGCAATTATATTGGCGATGTAGGGAAAACAAATTATGTTAATCCGAATGAAGCAGCCTTTGGAATAGTTTACAAATGGAACAAAAGCCCAAGACATGCATGGAGAATTTCCTATACGCAATCTAAAATTACGGCAAATGATTTAGATTCTGATGTGCCTGGGCGTTATAAAAGAGGCTATAATTTTGAAAACAACATTAAAGAAGTGTCTGCAGGATTGGAGTTCAATTATTTTGACTTTAATTTGCATGAATTCGGACTTAAAGTAACACCATATATTTTCACAGGATTGTGTTATACTAATTACGATGAATTATATGTAATCAATGGAGTAACAAAAAAAGATATTAATCATGGTACTTTTGCAATACCAATGACTATCGGAGTAAAATCAAATATTACTCCTTCTATAATTTTAGGATTTGAAGTTGGAAGTCGATACACAATGACGGATAATTTAGACGGAAGTCTACCAAAAAATAAAAATTTAGAGCCCTTAAAATTTGGGAATATTACTAGCAAGGATTGGTATGTGTTTAGTGGATTTACATTAACTTATACCTTTGGACAAAAACCATGCTATTGTGCACAATAAATTATGAGCTTACTAGAATCAATAAATACCGATAATTTACCCAAACACCTAGCCATTATTATGGATGGCAATGGCCGTTGGGCTAAAAAACAAGGTTTGTTAAGAACATTAGGTCATAATAAAGGCACAAAGACTGTAAATAAAATAGTCAAAACCTCTGCTAAACTTGGAATAGAGAATTTAACACTTTATGCTTTTTCTAGTGAAAACTGGAACAGACCTAAATTAGAAGTAGATACCTTGATGAAAATTTTGGTAAATTCTCTTAAGAAAGAACTAGTAACACTTCAAGAAAACAATATCCGATTAAATTCTATTGGAAATCTATCAAAATTACCAAATTCCATCCTTAAGGAACTTCAAGATGTTATTGAAAAAACAAAAAACAACACCCGAATGACCTTAACATTAGCTTTAAGCTATGGTTCTCGTGAAGAATTATTAAATGTTGTTAAAAACATTAGCGATAAAGTTAAAAATAATATAATTTCGATAGACACTATTGATGAATCAATTATTAATCAGCATCTTTACACACACAATCTGCCGGATGTAGATTTATTAATTAGAACAAGTGGCGAACACCGAATAAGTAATTTTTTGTTATGGCAAATAGCCTATGCAGAATTATTTTTTACCGATGTATTATGGCCCGATTTTACAGAAGAACATTTATATGAAGCCATTATTAGCTATCAAAAAAGAGAACGAAGATTTGGAAAAACAAGTGAACAAATTAAACAAACATAAAGTGCTAAAAAATTATACTAATACATTTATAACACTTTTATTTTTAGGAGTTGTTTTTTCCTCTTTTGCACAAGACAAGGTGCCTTTTGACCAAGGAAAGAAGTATATTTTGGCTAACGTTAATGTTATAGGAAAAATAAGCTATAATCAACAAACAGTAGTAACCTTTGCCGGTTTAGAAAAAGGGCAAAACATTACGGTTCCAGGAGAAGAAGTTAGTAATGCAATAAAAAAATTAGGGAAACTTGGACTTTTCAGTGATATCGACTTTTACGTAAATGAAGTAAAAGGAGATAGCATTTATTTAGACTTAGAAATCACAGAATTACCTAAATTAAAAGAGGTGAAATTCACAGGTGTTAAGAAAAATAAAGTTGAAGAATTAATAAAAGAAAACTCTTTAACCAAAGGAAAAATTGTAAATGAAAATTTACTAACCACTACCAAAATATACTTAGAAAATAAATACAAAAAAGACGGATATTTCAATACCAAAGTTAACATAAGAACTATTGCCGATTCTACTAAAAACGGGGTTAATATGCTAGTTAACATTGACAAGGGAGATAAAATAAAAATACATCAAATAGCTTTTGAAGGAAACGAACAATTTTCAGATAAAAAACTTCGAAAAGCGATGAAAAACACTAAGAAAATCAACCCTATTCGAATACTAAAAGCGTCAAAATTCATTAAAAAGAAATACGATGAAGATTTAGTAAAAATAGCGGATTCCTACAAAGAAAAAGGATATCGAGATGCAAGAATAGTATCGGATTCCGTATGGTTAGACTCCAAAAAGAATAAATTAGATATTAATATTAAAGTAGAAGAAGGACATAAATACTACTTTGGGAATATCAAATTTTTAGGGAATTCTATTTATTCCGACCAACTATTAAATAACATTCTTGGCATAAAAAAAGGTGATGTTTATAACGGGGTGATGTTAGAAAAAAGAATTGCTGACAAATCGAAGCCCGATAGTGAAGATATTACCAATTTATATCAAAATAATGGATACTTATTTTCAACTATTAATGCAGTTGAAGTTAAAACAGCCAATGATACCATTGATTTTGAAATTCGTGTAAACGAAGGTCCAATTGCTTATTTTAACAAAATTACGGTAGTAGGTAACGACAAGACCAATGACAAAGTTATTTACAGAGAATTAAGAACTAAACCGGGACAAAAATATAGCAAAGACGATTTAGTAAGAACTATTCGTGAAATTGGACAATTAGGATTTTTTGATCCAGAAGCAATTGATCCAAAATTCAAAAATGTGGATCCTACTGCTGGGACAGTAGACATAGAGTACAATTTAGTTGAAAAAGGATCTAGCCAAATCGAACTCCAAGGGGGTTATGGTGGCGGTGGATTTATTGGAACTTTAGGTTTGTCTTTCAATAATTTCTCGATGAAAAACATCTTCAAAAAAGAATCTTATCACCCACTTCCTATGGGAGACGGACAAAAAGTATCTTTAAGACTACAAGCGAGCACCTTTTTTAGGACCTATAGTTTATCTTTTTCTGAACCATGGTTTGGAGGAAAAAAACCGGTAAGTTTCTCAACTTCTATATCCCAAAGTAAGCAATATTTATACTCTGGATCTTATACGAGTATTGATAAAAGCAAAAGTTTTAACATTACTTCCTTTTCTGTTGGAATTGCAAAAAGACTAACGGTACCAGATGATTATTTTGTTTTGTCAACAGCATTAAGTTTTCAACATTATGATCTTCACAATTACAATACCGGATTATTTACTTTCGGAAATGGATCTTCTAAAAACTTTGCTTTCAACATTGGTTTAACTAGAAACAGTAAAGGAATCAACCCAGTATTCCCAACTAAAGGTTCTGAATTTAGTATTTCTACTAAATTTTCACTTCCTTATTCTTCTTTCAACAAAGTGGATTACGGCAATTTACAATACCAAGACGAGTACAAAAAAACCTATGAATCTTCCTCAATTGTCGATCAAAACTTTGGGGCTGATGGCGTTTTCATCAACCAAGGAGATTATATAAAAACTGCAACTGTAGTGAACCCTCAAGGACAAACTGTAACCGGAATTGTTAGAACAGATATTCCTTCAGAAGCCGATGTTAATATAGCTAAAGTAGATCAAAAAAGATTCAACTGGCTAGAATATTATAAAGTTAAACTTAAAATAGATTGGTATAGCAAATTATTTGGTAGCGATCAACATGCACTAGTATTGCGTACTTTAGGAGAATTTGGATATCTTGGCGCTTACAATTCAGCAAGAGGGGTTGTGCCATTTGAAAGATATTTTCTTGGTGGAGATGGTTTAGCTAATTATGCTTTAGATGGCAGAGAAGTAATTCAGTTAAGAGGTTATCCTAACCAATCTTTATCTGCTAGTACTGGCGGGACCATATATAATAAATTTTCTTTAGAATTAAGATACCCTTTAACATTAAAAGCTGCAGCATCAATATATGGATTAACTTTTATTGAAGCTGGAGCTGCCTACAACAATTTTCAGGAATATAATCCGTTCTTATTACAAAGGTCTGCTGGATTTGGTATTCGAATATTTATGCCTGCCTTCGGATTATTAGGAATTGACTTTGCTCATGGTTTTGACCCAGTTCCAGGATCAACTGTTAAAAGTGGATGGCAAACACATTTTATTATTGGTCAACAATTTTAGTATATTTGCTTAACATTTATAAAATATCAAATTATGAAGAAATATATTTTATTAGTTTTGTTGTCTTCATTATTATTCACTAATAATGTTAAAGGACAAGCGCGCGGCATAAAAATTGGGTATATTGATATGGAGTATATTTTGGAAAAAGTTCCAAACTATGCGGAGGCAAAAAACCAATTGGAACAAAAAGCCGAAAAATGGAAACAAGAAATGGAGGTTAAAAAAAGTGAAATTTCTAAACTGAAAGAAGCTTTAAAAACCGAAAAAGTATTATTAACCAAAGAATTAATTGAAGAAAGAGAATCGGAAATTAGTTTTCAGGAGAATGAATTAACCGAATACCAACAGAAAAAGTTTGGTCCAAATGGTGAATTAATTGTACAGAAAGCGGTTTTAGTAAAACCTATTCAAGATCAAGTTTTTAATGCAGTTCAGGATATTGCTGAGGCTAAAAAATATGATTTTATATTTGATAAATCTTCTGATTTAACAATGCTTTTCGCAGCTAAAAAACACGATTTAAGTGAGCGTGTTATTCTAGTTCTTACCCGTTCTGAAAAAAGAGAACAAATGTCTAAAAAACAACAAAAGCTCGAAGAAGAAAGAGAAAAGAAACAAGACATGTTAGATGACAATCCAGAGATGTCAGAGAAAATGAAAATCGCTGAAGAAAGAAAAGCAGCTCGACTAAAAATGGTGGAAGATAAAAAGCTTGCTGCCGAAGAAAAGAGAGCCGCTGCAGATGCTAAGCGTAAACAAATACTAGAAGACAACTTGGCTAAAAGAAATGGCACAGTTTCTGATAAGAATACTTCAACATCCAATAAGACTAGTACTGAAACTCCAAAAGAAAACACTACTACATCCAATACAGCTGCAGAGGAAAAGAAAGCGGCAGCTGCAGAAGCTAAAAGGATATCTTTAGAAGAACGACAAAAAGTAATTGAAGATAGAAAAAAAGCAGCAGAAGAAAAAAGATTAAAAACTATTGCCGACAGAGAAGCTGCTAAAAAAGCAAAAGAAGACGCTAAAAACAATAAACCCTAATAAATTAAAACAATAATTAAATTAAAACTAAGACGATGAAACAAATTAAAACCTTTTTAATAGCTGCTATAGCTTTACTTGGATTTCAAACTATTAACGCTCAGGCACCTGCTAAAATTGCTCATGTAGATGTTAATGAAATAATGATGAAAATGCCTGCAGTATTAGATGCACAAGCGCAATTGAAAAAATTAAGCGACACCTATACTGTAGAATACAAAACAATGGTAGACGAATACCAAGGGAAATTAAAAAAATACGACACTGAAGCTAGTACTGTAACTGATGCCGTAAACCAAACTCGTCAACAAGAAGTTCAAGACATGCAAAAAAGAATTGGAGATTATCAAGAAACGGCTCAAAAAGATTTACAAAAGAAAGAGTCTGACTTGATGAAACCAATTACAGATAAAGTAAAAGCTTCTATTCAAAAAGTTGGAAAAGCTAAAGGATATCAATATGTTATTAACGCTGCTGACCTTTTGCTTGCTGATGGTCCAGATTTAACTGCTGACGTAAAAAAAGATTTAGGATTTTAATCTAATTCAAAATCAAAAAAACCAAAACTGCTCCATTTATTTGAGCAGTTTTTTTTTACATTTGTTTTATGACAAACAACAACCCCATAGGGCTTTTTGATTCAGGTATTGGTGGCACTTCCATTTGGAAAGAAATTCACCAGTTACTTCCAAATGAAAATACTATTTATCTGGCAGATAGTAAAAATGCACCCTATGGACAAAAAACTAAAGAAGAAATAATTCATCTTAGCTGTAAGAATACCGAATTCTTATTAGAACAAAACTGTAAACTAATTGTGGTAGCTTGTAATACTGCAACAACAAATGCCATAAAAGAATTACGTGCTAAATACAAAGTTCCATTTATTGGTATTGAACCTGCCATAAAACCTGCTGCATTGCATTCTAAAACCCAAAAAATAGGAATTCTAGCTACTAAAGGAACCCTAAATAGTGAATTGTTTTATAAAAATGTAGAGCAGTTTCAGGACATTCAAATTATAGAACAAATTGGTTATGGTTTAGTCGAACTAATAGAAAATGGGCAAATTAATTCAAAAGAAATGAACGAATTACTGCAGAAATACCTTAGTCCAATGGTTCAATCTAACATAGATTATCTTGTTCTTGGATGTAGCCACTATCCCTATTTAATACCACAAATAAAAAAAATACTCCCTCAAAACATTACAATAATAGATTCGGGGGAAGCAGTAGCTATACAAACCAAGAAAATACTACAAGAAACCGTTGGATTTAGAGAAAATTCTAGTCCTAGCAATAGTATTTTTTACACCAACACAAACCCTATTGTATTATCAGAAATTCTAGAAAATAAGTACCCAATACTTGTTGAAGATTTCTAAAAACCCTTGCTTCATATTATTAACCATAGTTACGCCCAAAAAGAGTATCTTTGCAAAAATTAAAAAGCATGAATAATTCCAATAAAAAACGACCGGGACCAAGCAAACCGTCAGCAGATAGAAAAAAATCTCCTTCCGCATCTAAACCGGCTATGGCTAAACGTTCACAAAACAGAAAACCTGTCGTTAAAAAAGAATCTCCAAACACTCCAAAACCAATAAAATCGGATGAAATTCGATTGAACAAATACATTGCAAATTCTGGTGCTTGCTCCCGTAGAGATGCCGATATTTATATCCAATCGGGTAATGTGAAAGTAAATGGCATTCCTGTTACCGAAATGGGATACAAAATAAAACCAGGAGATGTAGTAAACTTTGATGGCGCTACCTTAATGCCAGAAAGAAAAGAATATTTTGTATTAAACAAACCTAAAAACTTCACCACTTCGCTGGAAGAATTAGAACATAGAAATGTGTTAGAGCTAATAAAAGGCGCTTCCACTTCTAATTTGTTTCCTGTGGGAAGAATGGACAAAAACACTACGGGTTTATTGATGTTTACTAATGATACGGATATTATTAGAAAATTTGGTTTGCCAAATCAAAAATCTCCTAAAATTTATCAAGTTACTTTAGATAAAAATTTGAAATTTGAAGATTTAGAAAAAATAAATACTGGAGTAACTTTAGACGGACACCGTTTATTTGTAGACGATATCAGTTACATTGAAAACGAACCAAAAAATGAGATTGGTATCAAATTGAGAACTCCTAATGTAAAAGTAGTTCGAGCGATTTTTGAAAATTTCAAATACACCGTTATTAAAGTAGATCGCGTTTCTTTTGCAGGATTAACCAAGAAAAACCTTCCAAGAGGAAATTGGAGACCTCTTACAGAACAAGAAATCATTAACATTAAAAACATATAACCACGCACCCGCGTGGTTTTTTATCCAATATGGTTACACAAAAAAATCTTTCCATTGCACATGCTTGGTTTGAAGCATTTAATACGCATAATCTAGAAAAACTATTGTCTTTATATGATGAAGATGCGGAACATTTTAGTCCGAAATTAAAGCTAAGGCATCCCGAAACTAATGGATTAGTTATTGGAAAAAATGCTTTACGCGAATGGTGGAGCGATTCCTTTAATAGATTACCATCCTTAAAATATAAAGTAACCTCTTTAACCGCTAATTCCGATCGTGTATTTATGGAATACCTTCGTATAGTTGATAATGAAGAATCTATGATGGTGGCTGAAGTTTTAGAAATCAAAGAAGGAGTTATTGTTGCTTCTCGTGTATATCACAGTTAATTTTAAAAAAAAACTCTAAATATCTTCCTGTTGTAATAAAATAATTTGTAACTTTAGTTTAATTTATTAGAAATCATGGCAGTATTAAAAGTTATTGAAGTACTTGCAAGCTCAGATAAAAACTGGGAAGATGCAACACAAAAAGCAGTAGATCAAGCTGCAAAATCCTTAAAACACATTCGCTCTGTTTACGTACAGGAGCAAAGTGCCATTGTTAAAGACGGCAAAATTGTGGAGTATAGAGTAAATTTGAAATTGAGTTTTGAAATTGAGTAACAACAATTAATTAAAAGAAAATTATGGGATTAGGAAAATTTTTTAAAGATCTATTTGGTTCCGCCAAAGAAAATGTAGGTTCGTTAGCCGATAAAGCGGAAGATTTAGCAGAAGGTGCTATTGAAAAAGCAAAGGAAGCAGCTGCTCCACTAGTTGAAAAAGCAGAAGAATACATAGAGGTTGCCAAAGAAAAAGTGGCCGAATATGTACCTGCAGCAACCGAGGCTATAGAAAGTGCAGTAGAAACCGTTAAAGAAAAAGCAGGAGAATTAGCACATAAAGCAGAAGAAATGGCTGAAAGTGCCGTTGAAACTGTAAAAGAAAAAGTAAGTTCGTTTACAGAAGATGCAAATGAAGATGCTCCAGCGGACAAAGCGGTAACGCCACCAAACAGAGTTGAAGAAGATGCTGATTAATATCAGAAAATAACTATCTTTGTAAAAAATAAATCACACTTTAAGGTGTGATTTTTTATTATGGGAAAACTACTATATATCAATGCCGTTAAAGATTATTCAGAAGGATTTATAAAAGTTCTTTTGGATTATACACCTAAATTAATTTCTGCTTTTGTAATATTAATTGTAGGAATATACACTATTCGATTTATCAATAGAATAGTGAAAAAAATAATGGTGAAACGGGACTTAGACCCCACTCTATCCAAATTCTTAGCCGATATCTTAAATTGGGTTTTACGAGTTTTACTTTTTGTTACATTTATTTCCAAATTAGGAATTGAAACATCTTCTTTCGTTGCTATACTTGGAGCTGCAGGATTAGCAGTTGGCTTATCCTTACAAGGCTCATTATCTAACTTTGCTGGTGGAATGCTAATTATATTATTCAAGCCGTTTCGCGTTGGAGATACTATTGAAGCACAAGGTGTAATTGGAACGGTTTCAGAAATTCAAATATTTGTTACCAAATTACTTTCTGCAAACAATCAAACAATTTTTATTCCGAATGGGATTTTATCCAATGGACTTATTACTAACTTTTCTGTTGCCGGAATGCGAAGAGTTGATTTAGTATTTTCGCTTTCGTATGAAACGGATATTAAATTAGCAAAAGAAATTGTGACTCAAGTAATGCAAAATCATTCTAAAGTTCTTAAAACTCCTGAACCACTAGTGATGGTTAAAGATTTAACCGATACTGCAATTCATTTAGCCATTCGACCATGGACAAAAAATGAAGATTTCGGAATTGTTTCATCGGATATTTTAGAAAATTGTAAGACCGCTTTTGAAGAAAAAGGTATTTCAATCCAACCTTTTGTGAGAGGTATTTCCAAATAAAATTATTTGGCAAACATAAAATCCTTTAAATAATAAGGTTCAAAATAAGCTACATCTACAAAATCATTTTCTTGAAATTTTTTATAAGAAATGCCACTCATTTCGTTAGCAGATGGATAGACATGACCATCTAAAAAGACAAAATTCGGCTTCGTTAAAACCGATTTTACTTTTTCATTGCTATCGCCAATAAAATAAACTGTTTCCGAAATACCAGCAAAACTTTCTTCGGTGATTATTTGTGCCTGCACTTCGCGAATTTTTTCTTTGTTCGAATTAAAAATAGCGCTGTAGACTTCCATTCTACGGGCATCAATCATAGGGACGACTAAACCATCTTCTGCAGTGACTTGATGCGCTAAAGACGCCAAAGTATCCACTGCAATTAACGGAATTTGAAGTGCATAACTCAATCCTTTGGCTGCAGAAACTCCTATTCGCAATCCAGTATAAGAACCTGGACCTTGACTAACGGCAATTGCTTTTAAACTAGATAAAGAAATTCCTGCATCGTTAATTACTTCTTCAATAAAAAGATGCAATTTCTCGGCATGTGAATAGCCTAGTTCGGCAATTTCTTTACAAACAATGGTAATTCCATTGGTAGCTAAAGATACCGAACAATTTTTGGTGGCCGTTTCTATATTCAGAATATAAGTCATCATTATCTACAAAGAAGAATTATTTTTTTGCTTTTTCTTTGTCCTTTAAAGAACTGATTTTTACTTTATCACCAGAATTTAAATCTTTAGAAACCGTAACATAGGGGCCTGTAATCACTTCGTCCCCTTTTTTCAAGCCGGATAAAATTTCTATATTGGTATCGTCTTGAATCCCTGTTTTTACAATTCTAATTTTAGCCTTATCGCCAACTTTTACAAAAACACATTCTAGTTTTTTATCACTTTTAGTTTTTACTTTGTCTCCTTCTTTTTCGTCAACAACCTCAATTTTTGGTGTTGCAGTAGTGTCTGATTTTATAACAACAGAACTAATAGGAATTCCAATTACATTTTCTTTTCTAGTTGTCATAATGTCTACCGTTGCAGTCATTCCTGGTCGAAAAGGAGAATAAGTTGCTGGTTTTCCTTGAATCAAATCCATATACGATTCTTTAAGGATTCGAACTTTAACTTTAAAATTAGTTACTTGATCGGCAGTGGTTGTAGAACTAGCAGAGTTAGAAATACTAGTTACAATTCCTTTAAATTCCTTTTTCAAATAGGCATCCACTTGAATTTTAGTTTCGTCACCGATGTTAATTTTAACGATGTCGTTTTCATTTACATCTACTTCAACCTCCATGTTGTTTAGGTTAGCAACACGCAACAATTCGGTTCCTGCCATTTGTTGGGTACCTAAAATTCTTTCCCCTAATTCTACACTTAGTTTAGAAATAGTTCCGTCATTTGGAGAATAAATAGTGGTTCTGCCTAAGTTATCTTTGGCTTCTTTTACCGATGCCGATGCACTTTGTACATTATAATAAGCAGTTTGTTTATTGGCTTTAGCAACTTCAAAAGATGCCGTTGCTTTATCCCAATCGGATTTAGAGATAATTCCTTTGTCGTATAAGGTTTTGTTTCTTTGGTAACTAGCTTGTGCTTCTTTAAAAGAGGCATCCGCTTGGTTCAAACCTGATTTGGTTCCAGAATAATTAGAAACCGAACGGTTTAACCCAGAAGTATACAAATCCGGATTGATACGCACTAACAAATCACCTTTTTTAACTACTTGTCCTTCTTTTACAGGCAAATCAATAATTTCTCCTGAAACCTGAGAAGATATTTTTACTTCAATTTCGGGTTGGATTTTTCCAGTTGCAGAAACCGTTTCTACAATAGTAATTTGGTTGGCTTTGGCAGTTTCAACCTCAATCGATTTATCATTATCTCCTAATAAACCTGCTTTAGACAGCGCTATTAAGGCAATAATTAATGCTACAATAATTCCAATAATAATATAAACGTTCTTTTTTGACATGATGTTATAGTTTTTCTGTGATAGGGATTCCGAAATAAAATTCTACTATTTTAACTTTAAAGATGTAATCGTATTTAGTTCTAAGAACTTCCGATTGGGCATTGGTGAATAAGGTTTGCGATTGGGTATAATCAAAACTATTCATCATTCCAACTGCGAATTTTTCTTTAGCATAATTAAATGCTTCTTTTCTAGCATCAAATGCAGCAACGGCAGCTTCATAAGCATTCATAGCACCTCTAGCATTGGTAATTGCGGTATACACACTGCGTTCCAAATCTAAAACAGCCTGTTTTTCACTAATTTTAGAACGGTCTAAAGCAATTTTAAAACGATCTACATTGTTTTTGGCAGAAAAGCCATTCAATATTGGAATGTTTAATTGCACTCCAAAATTATGTCCTTTATTATTACTAAATTGATCAAAAAACGGAAGTGGTCCTGAAATAATAGGAACTCCATTTCCATCAACTCCTAGAATTCTGTCCGAATAACTAACTCTAGAACTAAAACTATAAAAACCTGTAACACTAGGCTGGAAAGCGCCTTTTGCAATTTTCACATCTTTCTCGGCAAGTTCCAAATTTGCTTTGGCAATTTTAAGTTCTACTCTATCTTGTTTTGCTTTTTCAACGATGCTTTCTGGTTTTTCTAGCATGGTAGCGCTAGAGGATGCTTGGTAATCTACATCGGCAATGTCAAAAGTTTGAAAATCTTCTATTTGAAGCAATTGTGCTAAACTCAAATTGGATAAAAACAAATTATTTTCGGCAGCAATTACCTTTTGTTTGTCTAGAGCCACAGTTGCTTTCACATCTAGTAAATCGCCTCTAGCAACTACCCCTGCAGCAACCAATTCTTCACTCTTTTTTTGTTGTTTTTCATCGTTAGACAATTGCTCTTTTTGTACTTTTAAATTTTCTTTGTTAAACAAAATTTGTAAAAAAGCATTGGCAACATTCAACGAAACATCGTCTTTCATCTTAGAAACTTGATATTGTGCTGCTATTATAGACAGATTAGCTTTTCGAAATTTAATCTGATTTTGCAATCCATTATAAATAGTTATACTCGAATTCAATCCTGCAGAAGTAAATTGAGTAGTTTGGTTTTGTAATAAACCCGTAGTGATATTTTGATTCAAACCAATATTCCATGAATGGGAGGCATTGGCATTTATACTTGGTAAAAAACTTCCAAGTGCAGCCTTCTTACCAATAGTGGTAGTTTCCAAATCCAGTTGCGTTTGTTGGATGGAAATATTATTTTTTATGGCATAATCCACACACTCTTGCAGGGTCCATTTTTTGATCTGTGCCGAAGCGGAAATTCCCACAAACAACAAAGACACCAAAATCAGTTTAAACATTATTTTTTTCATAGTCCTATTTTCAAAAGTGAAAACCTAATGCAAATTTAATCGTTTTATAATTAATACCACTAAATAATTGCTTCCCTATCTGACGATAATTAGGTAATTTTGTTACATTCGCAGCAAAAATAATTTTGAAAACCAAAATGAAAAAGATTTACCCCTTTTTAACCGCTATTATTTTAATCTTAGTCGTTTCTAGTTGTGCTCCTGCCAATAAATTAGTAGCATTAAAACCAGAACCTTCTCAAAATGCAGTTATGGCTTATAATACCACAACCTCCTTCGTTAGTATGCCATTGGAAATTTCGCTAAAAGAAATAGAAAACCAACTCAACAAGTCGCTTAACGGCTTGATTTATGAAGACAATGTATTGGAAGATGACAAAACCGAAATGAAAATTTGGAAAACGGCTCCGATAAAATTAATCGAAAAAGACGGCAAAATAGAATCGGTTTTGCCTTTAAAAATTTGGGCGAAGTTTAAATACGGCACCGATTTCATGGGACTTAACGATACCCGTGAAATAGAATTAAACGGAACCATAACTTTATTAAGCGACGTTAAATTATCCAATTGGAAAATGAACACCAATTCTATAATTGAAAATTTTGATTGGAGTGAAAGTCCAACGATATTGGTTGCCGGCAGAAAAGTACCTATAACTTATATCATCAATCCTACACTGTCAATTTTTAAATCGAAAATGGCTAAAAAAATTGATGATGCTATTGAAAAATCTTGCGATTTCAAACCTTATGTATTGAATGTTTTACAAACGATGAGCACACCATTTCAAACTAGTGCCGAATTTGAAACTTGGTTTAAGTTGAATCCGATAGAAGTATATGTAACGGATGCAGCAGTGCAAAAAAGTAAAATTTCTATGGATTTGGGATTAAAATGTACCATGCAAACTATGGTTGGGCAACAACCTAGCACGAGCTTTAATAAAGACGCAGTGTCTTTTAAGCCCGTTACCAAAGTGCCCGAAAAAACAACCGCTTCTATTGCGGCAATATCCACCTATGAAAGTGCTTCGCGCATTATAACTAAAAATTTTCAAGGGAAAGAATTTGCTTCTGGAAGCCGAAAAATTGTAGTGCAAAAGGTGGATTTATGGGCAAAAGACGGCCGTATGATAATTGCGTTAGACATGACCGGAAGCCTTAATGGGACGATTTATTTAAGCGGAATTCCAAATTACAATACCATTACCAAAGAAATTTATTTTGAACAAATGGATTATGTCTTGAACACCAAAGGCTTATTAACCAAAACCGCCAACTGGCTTTTGCAAGGCGTAATTTTGAAGAAAATCCAAGAAAATTGCAGGTATTCTATAAAAGAAAATCTGGAAGAAGGAAAGAAAAGATTAGCGCCTTACTTAAACAATTACTCGCCTATGAAAGGGGTATTTGTAAACGGCATCCTGAATGATTTTGAATTTGAAAAAGTAGAGCTTACTAACGAAGCCATCATAGCATTCATTACCACCACTGGAAAAATGAATGTGAAAATTGATGGGATGGAGTAAGTTTTATAAAATTTGTACCTATCTAATAGAATGTAATCTAGAAACGTATTTTCCAATAACATCAAATTCAAGATTCACTTTGGTTCCAACTTTAAAGGAATTAAAATTGGTATGTTCATAGGTATAAGGAATTATAGCCACACTAAATTCGTTGGTTTTAGAATTCACTACTGTTAAACTCACGCCATTAACGGTTATGGAACCTTTTTCAATTGTGATATTGTGCAATGAGGCATCATATTCAAAAGTAAAAGCCCAACTTCCATTAGTTTCTTCCACAGATTTACAAATACCCGTTTGATCCACATGGCCCTGAACTAGATGGCCGTCTAGTCTATCGCCAAGTTTCATAGCGCGTTCTAAATTTACAACATCGTTTATTTTCCAATCGCCTACATTCGTTTTATCTATAGTTTCTTGAATTGCAGTAACCGTATAAGAGTCATTCTCAATTGCAACAACTGTAAGGCATACCCCATTATGAGCAACACTTTGATCAATTTTTAATTCATTTAATATGGAAGAACTTACGTTAATATGAAGGTTTCCGTCTTGTTTTTTAAGGTCTTTTATAATTCCGAGGGTTTCAATTATTCCTGTAAACATTTGTCGTTTTATTTTACTAAATTTGCACTTCAAAATTAGCAATAAATAAGAAATAACCTCCATGAAAAAAGCAGAAAATATAATCGTTGGAATTTCAATAGGAGATTTAAACGGTATTGGAAGCGAAGTAATCTTAAAAACCTTTGAGGACTCTCGAATGTTAGAGCTTTGTACACCTGTTATTTTTGCTAATGTCAAAATACTTTCTTTCATAAAAAAGAACCTTAATTCGGATGCAGCTTTACACGGAATTGATCGAATAGACCAATTAGTTAAAGGAAAAATAAATGTTTTAAACGTTTGGAAAGAAGGAGTAGACATTAATTTTGGTCAAAATGACGAAACTGTTGGTGCTTATGCTATAAAATCTTTCGTGGCTGCAACAGCTGCGTTAAAAGAAGGTTTGGTAGATGTTTTAGTTACCGCTCCAATAAATAAATACAACATTCAATCGGAAGATTTTAAATTCCCAGGGCATACCGATTATTTAGATCAAGAACTAGAAGGCAATGCCTTGATGTTTATGGTGCAAGATAACTTAAGAGTAGGGCTATTAACCGATCATGTTCCTGTTACCGATGTGGCAAAACATCTAACAGAAAAACTGATAATCCAAAAGATTGAAACCATAAATAAATCTTTAAAACAAGATTTTAATATTACTAAACCCAAAATTGCAGTATTAGGATTGAATCCTCATGCAGGCGATAATGGTGTAATTGGCAACGAAGAAGAAAAAATAATCAAGCCAACCATAAAAAAATTATTTGAAAAAGGAATTTTCGCTTTTGGTCCATATTCTGCCGATGGTTTTTTTGGAAGTGGTCAATATGAAAAATACGATGCTGTAATTGCTTCCTACCACGATCAAGGATTAATACCATTTAAAACCTTGTCTTTTGGAGCTGGAGTTAACTATACCGCAGGATTGAAGAAGATAAGAACGTCGCCAGATCATGGAACTGCTTACGACATTGCAGGAAAAGGAGTAGCCGATTATAATTCTTTTAAAGAAGCTGTTTACCTTGCTATCGATATTTATAACTCTAGAAATGAGTATGAAGAATTGGTGAAAAACCCATTAAAAACAAAAGAAAAACAGTTGTAAATAAAAAAATACTGATAAGGCTTTTTGTTTTACAATAAATTTATATCTTTGCACTCCCAAACCCGAATCTTCGGATTGGACAAATTGATGAAATGATGAAAGTTACAAATGAATTTTTAATTCCATTTATAGGATTAAAGTTAGGGAAACATCCATTTGAATTTCAAATAAATAAAGCGTTCTTTGATAGTTTTGAGTATCACGAATATGAAGATTGTGATATCAAAGTAAATGTAGTTTTAGAAAAAAAAAGCACCCTATTGGAGCTTTCTTTCCAACACAAAGGAACCGTTACCGTTCCTTGTGATGTAACAAACGAAATATTTGGTTTACCCGTAAAGAGTAAAATGAAATTAGTAGTTACTTTTGGCGAAGAATTTAATAATGACAATGAAGAATTGTTGGTATTGCCCCATGGTGAACATCAAATTGATATTGCACAATATATATATGAGATGATTGTGCTTTCGGTTCCATTAAAAAGAGTTCATCCAGGAATTAAAGATGGAACTTTGCAAACAGAAACCTTGCAAAAACTTTCGGAACTAACAATTAAAGAACAAAAAAAAGAGAATAAAAAAGAAGAAAATATTGACCCACGATGGGACAAATTAAAACAACTATTAACGGATAAATAATATAGTAAAATGGCACATCCTAAGAGAAAAATCTCCAAAACAAGAAGAGATAAGAGAAGAACACATTACAAAGCAACTGTAGCAACTATTGCAACTTGTCCAATAACCGGAGAAGCGCATTTATACCACAGAGCTTACTGGCATGAAGGTAAAATGTACTACAGAGGTCAAGTAGTTATTGATAAATCAGTAACAGCTGCTTAATTTATATTTAAATTTACATTTAAACTCTCACTCTGTGAGAGTTTTTTGTTTTTTGTGAATATTAATTATAAGTAAATATTTTTTTGTAAATTCCACCTCTTTTAAAATCCAAAATTTTAAGAGGCCCTAAAATCGCAATATGAATTCAATTACAGCCGCAATTACCGCTGTTGGTGGTTATGTTCCGGATTTCGTTCTTTCCAATCAAGTTATAGAAACCTTGGTAGATACTAATGACGAATGGATTACATCTAGAACTGGTATAAAAGAAAGACGTTTATTAAAAGAATCTGGAAAAGGAACTTCTTTTTTAGCAATTAAAGCAGCACAAGATTTGCTTGAAAGAGGAAATATTGATCCTAAAGAAATTGATTTAGTAATTATGGCAACTGCTACTCCAGACATGCCTGTGGCTACAACTGGAGTTTACGTGGCCACTCAAATAGGAGCAATTAATGCTTTTGCTTACGATTTATCCGCTGCCTGCTCTAGCTTTCTTTATGGAATGTCTGCAGCCGCTGCTTATATTCAATCGGGGAGATATAAAAAGGTATTAGTAATTGGCGCCGATAAAATGTCGTCTATTATTGATTATACCGACAGAGCAACTTGTATCATCTTTGGTGATGGTGCTGGAGCAGCTTTATTTGAACCAAATTATGAAGGTCTTGGATTACAAGATGAGTACCTTCGTTCCGACGGGATAGGACGAGACTATTTAAAAATTGATGCTGGTGGATCTATTTTACCTGCCTCTAAAGAAACTGTAGAAAACAGTCAGCATTTTGTTTTTCAAGATGGGAAAACGGTTTACAAATATGCCGTTTCTGGAATGGCCGATGTGAGTGAAAAAATTATGCAACGAAACAATCTTACCAATGATGATGTAAATTGGTTAATTGCACACCAAGCCAATAAAAGAATTATAGATGCAACGGCATCTAGAATGAATCTTGAAGAAGACAAAGTATTGATTAATATTGAAAAATATGGCAACACTACTTCAGCAACTTTACCATTGTTATTAAGTGATTTTGAAAATAAATTTAAAAAAGGAGATAACCTTATTTTCGCTGCTTTTGGCGGCGGATTTACTTGGGGTTCGATCTACTTAAAATGGGCATACAATAAACAATAAAACAAAACTAAAAGAAATAATTATGGATTTAAAAGAAATTCAAAACCTAATCAAATTTGTATCCAATTCTGGAGTTGCAGAAGTGAAATTAGAAACAGGAGATATTAAAATCACTATTAGAACTACTTTAGAAGGAAATACTCCAGACATTACTTATGTACAACAAGCGCCTGTTCAACAAGCAATTCCACAGGCAATTCCTGTTGCAGCAGAAGCTCCAGTTGCAGCAGCACCAACAGTAGTTGCTGACGAGAATTCTAAGTATGTTACCATAAAATCTCCAATGATTGGAACTTTTTACAGAAAACCATCCCCAGACAAACCTTCTTTTATAGAAGTTGGTTCTACTATTGGAAAAGGAGATGTACTTTGTGTTGTAGAAGCTATGAAATTATTCAATGAAATTGAAGCAGAGATTTCAGGTAAAATTGTAAAAATTCTTGTGGACGATATGTCTCCAGTAGAATTTGACCAACCTTTATTCTTAGTTGATCCATCATAATTTTAAGATTTTAGATTGCAGATTTTAGATTGCAGATTTGAATCTTGATTAACATTTTGATTCAAATAAATTGCTTTCTTGACTTCTAACTTCTAACTTCTAACTTCTAACTTTTAAAAGATGTTTAAAAAAATATTAATTGCCAACAGAGGGGAAATTGCTTTAAGAGTAATTAGAACTTGCAAAGAAATGGGCATTAAGACCGTTGCCGTTTATTCTACTGCAGATGCAGAGAGTTTGCATGTAAAGTTTGCAGACGAAGCAGTTTGTATTGGACCACCACCAAGTAATTTATCTTACTTAAAGATGTCGAATATTATTGCAGCTGCCGAAATTACCAATGCTGATGCAATTCACCCTGGATATGGTTTTTTGTCTGAAAATGCTAAATTTTCTAAAATTTGTCAAGAACACGGTATCAAATTTATAGGCGCTTCTCCAGAAATGATTGACAGAATGGGAGATAAAGCTTCGGCTAAAGCTACCATGATTGAAGCAGGTGTTCCTTGTGTTCCGGGTTCTGTTGGGATTTTAGAATCGTATGAACAAGCGGAACAATTAGCCAATGAATTCGGATATCCAGTAATGCTAAAAGCAACCGCTGGAGGTGGAGGAAAAGGAATGCGTGCCGTTTGGAAACAAGAAGACTTACTAAAAGCTTGGGAAGGCGCTCGTCAAGAGTCGGCTGCCGCTTTTGGAAACGACGGAATGTATCTAGAAAAATTAATTGAAGAACCACGACATATTGAAATTCAAGTAGTAGGAGATTCTTATGGAAAAGCCTGTCACTTGTCGGAAAGAGATTGCTCAGTTCAAAGACGTCACCAAAAATTAACCGAAGAAACTCCATCGCCATTCATGACCGATGAGTTGCGTAAAAAAATGGGGGAAGCTGCTGTAAAAGCTGCCGAATACATTAAATACGAAGGTGCTGGAACTGTAGAATTTTTGGTAGACAAACACCGAAATTTCTACTTTATGGAAATGAATACCCGTATCCAAGTAGAACACCCAATAACAGAACAAGTAGTAGATTACGATTTAATTCGCGAACAAATTCTTGTTGCTGCTGGAGTGCCTATTTCCGGAAAAAATTACTTCCCAAATCTACATGCGATAGAATGTCGTATCAATGCCGAAGACCCATATAATGACTTTCGTCCTTCCCCAGGAAAAATAACTGTTTTACATGCTCCAGGTGGTCACGGAGTACGATTAGATACGCATGTTTATGCAGGATATACTATTCCGCCAAATTACGACTCTATGATTGCTAAGTTAATTACTACAGCACAAACAAGAGAAGAAGCTATCAACAAAATGAAACGTGCTTTAGATGAGTTTTATATTGAAGGTATAAAAACAACAATACCTTTCCATCGTCAATTGATGGAGGAACCAGAATATGTTGCTGGAAATTATACAACTGCATTTATGGATACCTTCAAAATGAAAGAGGCAAACGACTAGTTTTTAAAAATAGTTGCCGAATTATTTCGATTAAACAATTAAATTGAACAGCATCAAATACATTTTGGTGCTGTTTTTTTATTGAATTAAATTTCAATATAGCTTGATTTTATGGATCGTATTAAAAGAAAATAAGTTTATAATAGTACTTTTATTTTACAAAGAAATGCTAGAAATAATAGTTTAACCTGAGTTAACTTGTATTCTACTTGTTCAAATTTTCAGTTCCCAAAAGAATATCTTACTTTTACCATATGAATTGGTTTTTAAAATTATTTATTCCTAAAGAAAAAGAAATTACAGACACAATGAAGAAATTCCTTATTGTTGGCCTTGGCAATATTGGCGCAGAATATGTAAATACACGTCATAATATTGGTTTTAAAGTTCTAGATTATTTTGCTAGAAAAGAAGGTATTTCTTTTCAAACTGCAAAGCTTGGAGAAGTGGCGGAATTCAAAACAAAAGGAAGAACTCTTATTTTACTTAAACCAAATACTTACATGAACCTCAGCGGTAAAGCAGTAAAATATTGGATGGAAAAAGAAAATATTGCTAAAGAAAATATCTTAATAATTACCGACGATTTAAACCTGTCCTTTGGATCCATTAGGATAAAAACTAAAGGAAGTGATGGCGGTCACAATGGACTTAAAAATATACAATTACTACTAAACACAACGGAGTATCCACGCTTCCGATTCGGTATAAGTGATGCCTTTAAAAAAGGACGACAAATAGATTATGTCCTTGGCGATTGGGATGAAGAAGAAAAAATAAAATTGCCCGAAAGGCTTGAAATTGGCTCACAAATAATTACTTCTTTTGCACTTGCTGGACTTAGTGAAACCATGAATCTCTTCAACGGTAAATAAACGGAATTCCATTTGCCTTTAATTAAGGCAAATTCATATCCAAATTAAATTGCATCATTTGTTTGCCTTTATTCCAAATACTAAGGAAGAAGGCCCGGCAAAAACTTTAACAATATGATTATCCCACCAAGTTAATCACTTTTCCAGGAACGATGATTACTTTATTTGGCGTTCTTCCTTCCAATTGTTTAATAGTTCTTTCGTCGGCCATTACAATTTCTTGAATTTGCGGAACGGATAAATCTAATGGTAATTTAATGGTAAAACGCATTTTTCCGTTGAACGAAACTGGGTATTCTTTTTCCGATTCTACTAAATATTTTTCTTCACAAATAGGAAATTCTACCTTAGAAACCGATTCTTTATGACCCAACTCACTCCATAATTCTTCGGCAATATGCGGTGCATAAGGAGAAATTAAAATTGCCAATGGTTCTAGAATTTTTCTATGGTTGCATTTTAAAGTTGCTAATTCGTTTACACAAATCATAAACTGTGAAACAGAGGTATTGAACGAGAAATTCTCAATATCTTCGGTAAGTTTTTTTATGGTTTTATGCAAGGACTTGTACATTTCTGGACTTGGCTCATCATTAGTTACAATTGAACCATTATCATCAAAATACAATCGCCATAGTTTTTTTAAGAAACCATAAACTCCCGTTATTCCGGCGGTATTCCATGGTTTTGATTGTTCCAATGGACCTAAGAACATTTCATACAAACGCAAAGTATCGGCACCATAATCGTTACAAATATCATCTGGATTGACCACATTGTATTTGGATTTGGACATTTTTTCTACTTCGCGACCAACAATATATTTTCCGTTTTCTAAAATGAATTCGGCAGTTGCATAATCGGTGTATAGTGGATGTTTCTTAAATGCTTCAATGTCAAGTTCGTTAGTGACGTCATTAATAACTGCTAAATCCACATGGATTGGCTGCACATTTACACCCGAAATCAACCCTTTGGAATATAACTTTTTGGAATCTTCACTTCTATACACAAAAGCACTCATTCCTAAAATCATTCCTTGATTGATTAATTTTTTGAATGGTTCTTCTGTTGGTGCGTAACCTCTGTCTTTTAAGAATTTATTCCAAAAACGAGAATACAATAAATGTCCGGTTGCATGTTCGCTTCCACCTATGTATAAATCTACATTTTGCCAATAGTTCAAAGCCTCTTTGCTTGCAAATTCGTTTTCATTGTGTGCATCCATATAACGCATCCAATACCACGAACTTCCTGCCCAGCCTGGCATGGTATTCAATTCTAAAGGAAAAATAGTCACATTATCAATCAACTGATTACTGACTACTGAACACTGAACGCTGTCCCACGCCCAAGTAGTAGCATTTCCTAAAGGCGGTTGCCCGTCTTCGGTTGGTAGGTATTTTTCCACTTCTGGAAGTACAATTGGCAAATGTTTTTTATCAATCATTTGCGGCAATCCATTCACATAATATACAGGAAATGGTTCGCCCCAATAACGTTGACGCGAGAAAACTGCATCGCGCAAACGGTAATTAGTTTTACCATTTCCTTGTTCGATATCTTCTAGTGCTTCAATACTTTTTTTAGTTCCTTCTTTATAACCCAATCCGTTTAAGAAATCGGAATTAATTAATTCGAAACCGGTTTTTTCGCCGTAGGCTGCTTCTGAAATATCTTGATTAAATATATTTTTAATTGCTGGCATTCCGTTTTGACCTTTAAAGAAATTTGTAAATGCAAAATCTCTTTCATCGCCACATGGAACCGCCATTACCGCTCCTGTTCCGTAACCAGCCAAAACGTAATCGCCTATCCAAACTGGAATTGGTTCTTTTGTAAATGGATGTTCCGCATAAGCACCAGTGAAAACCCCGGAAATGGTTTTTACATCTGCCATTCTTTCTCGTTCGGAACGCTTTGCAGTTGCTTCAATATAAGTATCTACCGCAGATTTTTGTTCTTGCGTTGTGATTTTAGAAACTAATTCATGTTCGGGTGCCAAGGTCATGAAGGTAACTCCGAAAATGGTGTCGGGTCTTGTTGTAAACACTGAAATAGTTTCTTCTGCATTCAGTAATCGGAAATCTACCATTGCTCCAACACTTTTTCCAATCCAGTTTCTTTGGGATTCTTTGATGGATTCACTCCAATCTATGTCGTTTAAACCTTGTAATAATCGTTCGGCATAAGCAGAAATTCGCATCGACCATTGGGTCATTTTTTTACGCATTACTGGATGACCACCTCGCTCGGAAACGCCATTTATTATTTCGTCGTTTGCCAAAACGGTTCCAAGTCCGGGACACCAGTTCACTTCAGTTTCGGCCAAATAGGTTAATCGGTATTGTAAAAGTATTTTTTGTTGTTCCTCAGAAGAAAAACTATTCCATTGGGCAGCGGTAAATGGAGCGATGTTATCATCGCAAACGGCATTAACCTTGCTATTCCCTTCTTTTTCGAAAGTAGCGATTAAGGTAGTAATGTCTTCGGCTTTATCAGAATTTTTATTGTACCAAGAATTAAATAATTGAATGAAAATCCATTGGGTGTGTTTGTAATAATCGGCATTGGAGGTGCGCACTTCGCGACTCCAATCGAATGAAAAACCTATTTTATCTAATTGCTCGCGGTAGCGTGCTATGTTTTCTTTGGTGGTAGTATCAGGATGTTGTCCGGTTTGGATAGCATATTGCTCTGCAGGCAATCCGAAGGAATCGTATCCTTGTGGATGCAAGACATTGAATCCTTTATGGCGTTTGAATCGGGCCACAATATCGGAGGCAATATATCCTAGCGGATGCCCAACGTGCAAACCTGCTCCAGATGGATAGGGAAACATGTCCAAAACATAATATTTTGGTTTATCGGAATGGTTGGTTGCTGCAAAAGTTTGGTTTTCTGCCCAATAATTGCGCCATTTGGCTTCTATTTGTTCGTGGAAATATTTCATTCTAAATGTTTGTAGTTTATAGTTTTTGGTTTATAGTTTAAAGAGGTTGTAGATAGACTATTAACAACAAACCCCAAACAATAAACAAAAATTTAAGGTACAAATTTACATTTATTGTACTAAAGTCAAAACTTTAAACGTTATAAACTATGAATAAAGAAATTGTTTATTATTTTTACGGCTAAATTTAGTTTGATATGGCATCCTCATTTGATAAGTTTCAGAAACGCAGATTGATTTCTTCCTATTTTTCGGTGGTTTTAAGTGTGTTCTTAGTATTGTTTTTACTAGGGCTTTTAGGACTTTTTATAATCAATTCTAAAAGGCTTTCAGACAATTTTAAGGAAGATATTGTAATGACTGTTTTCTTTAAAAACGAGGCTAACGACACTATTTTCAAGGCTTTTGAAACGGAAATGAAATCGGGTAAGTTTGCTAAAGATTATAATTTTGTTTCTAAAGAAAAGGCAGCAAAGGAACACGAAAAAACTCTTGGAGAAAATTTTACAGAATTTTTAGGGGCTAATCCGTTGTACAATTCGTATGATATTCACTTGAAAGCGGATTATGTTACGAATATTGGTTTTTCTAGAATGGAAAGTGAAATTAGGAAAAATCCTATGGTTGCCGATGTAGTTTACGACAAACAATTGATTACTTTGGTGAATGACAATGTGAAGAGAATAAGTATGTGGGTATTAATTATCAGCGGGATTTTTGCTTTTATATCTATTTTATTAATTAATAGTTCGTTGCGATTGTCCATTTATGCTAATCGATTTATTATTAAAACCATGCAAATGGTAGGTGCTACGAAGGCTTTTATTAGAAAACCATTTGTAACTCGAAGCATTATTTTGGGAGTTATTGGATCGGTTTTGGCAATATTAGCATTAATTGGGGTTCTGGTTTATGTTTCTACAAATTACCCTGCTTTAGATATTTTTAAAGACCAATTGCTTACCGTTTTGGTATTGTTGGGAGTTTTGGTTTTAGGAGTTTTAATCACTTGGATCGGAACGCATTTTGCAACACAACGTTTCTTGAATTTAAGAACGGACGATTTATATTAGGAGAGAGAATAGATAATAGACAATAGACGGATAGATAATAGACGAATAGACGAATAGATGCCAGACAGTTAAAAAACGAGAAATGAAGAAAATCCTATTATTAATTATGATAACATTATTTCATAATTTATGTTTTGCCCAAGTAGAAAGTTTAAATTCAAAAAAAGTTGTTGAACAGTTTGAAATGTTTTATAATCAAAATGACTATAAAAGTATTTTTGAAATGTTTTCGCCCGAAACTCAAAAAGCACTTCCATTAGAAAAAATATATGAATTTTTATCAGGATTAAACTCTCAAGCAGGAAAAATTAATACCCGAAAGTTTATAAAATATCAAAAAGGAACTTTTGCATTATATAAAACTGAATTTGAAAAAACAACTTTGGGGTTAAATCTTTCCATAAATGATAATTCAAAAATTAATGGAATATTTGTTAATGCATTTATTGACGAAAGTATACCTAAAATTGAAAGAAATATTACTAAATTACAATTACCATTTAAAAAGGAATGGACTGTTATTTGGGGTGGAGACACTAAAGAATTAAATTATCACGTTGAAAGTGAAATGCAAAAAAATGCATTTGACATTCTAATAACTGATAAGAAAGGGAATTCTTATAAAACAAATGGAAAATCAAATGAAGACTATTATGCGTTTGGAAAAGAATTATTTGCACCATGTGATGGAGAAATTATAAAAGTTTTAGATGGAATTGTTGATAATAAAATTGGAGAAATGAATTCAATTGATGTAACTGGCAATACTATAATTATTAAAACCAATAATAATGAATATCTATTTTTCTGTCATTTCAAAAATGGAACAATCAAACTAAAAGAAGGAGAAAAGGTAAAACAAGGTCAATTATTAGGTCTTTGTGGGAATTCAGGTCATTCTTCGGAACCACATTTACATTTTCACATTCAAAATACAAAAGATATAAATAGTGGAACTGGAATAAAATGTTATTTTGAAAAATTAAAAGTCAACGGGAAATTGAAAGAAGATTATTCGCCAATACAAAATGACAAAATATCAATTGAAAAAAAATAATCAATCTGCGCCAATTGGCCCAACAATAATTTACAAAAGAATATAGACATGATGAAAAATAACGAACAAACTACAGATTTTCTTTTTGACAAAGTGAATTACAAATTCTTACTAATTGGAATTGCAGTTATTGCTGTTGGCTTTATTTTGATGGCCGGTGGTGGTAGCGATGATCCAAAAGTTTTTAATGAAGATGTGTTTAGTTTTATGAGAATTCGAATAGCACCGACAACTGTTTTAATTGGTTTTGGAATTACTATTTATTCTATTTTTAAAAAATCGGCAAAATAGTAATTAGTGATGAGTAATTAGTGAATAGTCTTTAAATAAGTCTGATGATCTTCGCCAATACTTATTACTAATCACTAGTTACTAATCACTAGTTACTAACCTCAAATCTCTAACCTAAAAAAATGGATTATTTACAAGCAATTATTCTTGCAATTATAGAAGGAATTACAGAATTTCTTCCAGTTTCTTCCACTGGCCATATGATTATTGCCAGTTCTTTTTTTGGCATCAGTCATGATGAATTCACCAAACTTTTTACTATTGTAATACAACTCGGAACCATACTTTCGGTTGTTGTTTTGTATTTTAAACGATTTTTTCAGAGTTTTGATTTTTACTTTAAATTATTAGTAGCTTTTATTCCTGCGGTAGTTTTTGGTTTGCTTTTCAGCAAAAAAATTGATGCTTTATTGGAAAATCCAGTTACGGTTGCTGTTTCTTTATTAGTTGGCGGAATTGTTTTACTAAAAGTAGACGATTGGTTTTCTAAAGAAACGGAAGTTGCAACAAGTCAAGACATAAGTTATTTGACGGCTTTTAAAATAGGATTGTTTCAATGTTTGGCAATGGTTCCTGGGGTTTCCAGAAGCGGCGCAAGCATTGTGGGTGGAATGACCCAAAAATTATCTAGAACAACTGCTGCCGAATTTTCGTTCTTTCTTGCCGTGCCAACGATGCTTGGTGCTACCGCAAAAAAATGTTACGATTATTACAAAGATGGATTTGTATTAACCCACGACCAAATTAATTTTTTAATTATTGGAAATGTAGTTGGGTTTATAGTAGCACTTATTGCTATTAAAAGTTTCATTGGGTTTTTAAGCAAAAACGGCTTTAAACTTTTTGGATATTATAGAATTGTAGTTGGAATTGCGCTTTTAGTAATTCATTTCTGTATTCAAAAACTGGACGTAATATAATGACTGCCGAAGAATATCTAGAAGGTCAAGTTATTTTAATTGACAAACCACTTACTTGGAGTTCGTTTCAGGCGGTGAATAAATTGAAATATATTTTAAAACGAAAATACGATCTTCCGAAGAAGTTTAAAATTGGTCATGCCGGAACTTTAGATCCTTTGGCAACGGGTCTTTTAATTATTTGCACCGGAAAATTCACCAAAAAAATTACTGAAATTCAGGCGCAAGCCAAAGAATATACTGGCACAATAACTGTTGGCGCCACTACCCCATCGTATGATTTAGAAACGGAAGTAGATGCTACTTTTCCAACCGAGCAGATTACCGAGGGGTTAATTCTAGAAACTACCAAACAATTTCTTGGAGAGATAGACCAAAAACCACCTGTTTTTTCGGCAATAAAAAAGGATGGAAAACGACTTTACGAACATGCTCGTGCTGGTGAAGAAGTAGAAATTGCTTTTAGAAAAACTACCATTTACGAATTTGAAATTACTAGAATTGCTTTGCCTGAAATAGACTTTAGAGTTACTTGTAGCAAAGGAACTTATATTCGGTCGTTAGCCTTTGACTTTGGGAAAGCCTTACAATCTGGCGGCTACTTATCTGCTTTACGACGTACTAAAATTGGGGATTATTCAGTTGTTGATGGCGTTAGCCCGGAGGCATTTGAAAAATCTTTAGAATAATAACTATTGGATTTTATTGTAAAATACAACCAACTCGTTTAAATAATTGTCAATATCTCTAAAAGAATAATCCAATTGGTTTTTAATTTTTTCGTTAGAAAAAAGTTCTGTGCTTTGCAAAGAAAGAATACCGTGTTTAGATAATTTTCTTTTGGTTCTAAATACTTTGGATGACAACCAATCTAAACGCCAAGCAAGGTTTAAGAGCCAAGGTTTGGCTTTAATTGTTGGAGTTCTTGCTCCTATTTTTTTAGCAATGGCAGAAATAATATCTTTATAAGTGTAGTTTTCGGAAATCACAATAAAACGTTCTCCATTACAATCGGATTGCATTAATTGGTGCATTATGGTTACAACATCTAACACAGAAACATAACCAGAGGTGCCGTTAGTGTAAAATGGAAAACCTTTTTTTATGGTGCTAAAAATTACTCCGCTATCTTGATTCCAAAAACCAGGACCAAAAATTACTCCGGGATTCACTATAACTACAGATAAACCTTCTTGAAAACCACGCCATACTTCCATTTCAGCGCCATATTTAGAAATGGCATAATCGCTGTGGGAATACTCCGGGTTCCATTCGGTTTCTTCGGTGATGGTGTTGTTTATAGGTTTGGATTCAATTGGTACTAAATCTCCAAGTGCTGCAATAGAACTTACATGACATAATTTTTTAACCTTTTTGTCGATACAGAAGTTTACAATATTGGCGGTTCCTTCGATATTTACTTTTCGTAATTCGACTTCGTCGTCGGGATTGAAGGAGATAAAAGCTGCACAATGGTAAACGTAATCTACATTTTGAAAGGCAATTTCTAGAGAAGGAACGTCAAGAATATCAGCAGAAATCCATTCGATTTTGGAAAATAGTTCACTTTTTTCGTAAAGTTCGAAAAGCAATTTTGTTTTAATTCTATTTTTTGGATTTCGATGTATCGCACGAACCGTTTGTGCTCCATTTTCTAATAAATGAAGTAGTAAATGTGCACCTACCAAACCTGTTCCTCCTGTAACTAATATCATGAGGCAAAGATAATTAGTTTAGTGGATTTATAGCTTTTTTAACTTCGGAAAAAAGTATGCCCAATGTTTGTTTTCTAGCCCTGATTGAGCCGATAGCTCTCGTGGAGGCACGAAACGAGACTAAAGGCGAAAGCAGGAATAGGCTTTACGGATAAAGCCCGAGCCATTCGCTTCTAATAATCCAAATTAGGATTGTTGCCATTGCCAATGACAATTGTTATATTTGCGGAAATTATAGTTTTACGATGAGAAATTTGGTAGAAGAATTGCAATGGCGCGGACTGGTTCACGACATTATGCCTGGGACTGAGGAACAACTGACTAAAGAAATGACGACGACGTATATTGGGTTTGATCCAACGAGCGATTCGCTGCATATTGGTAGTTTGGTGCCGATTATTTTGTTGGTTCATTTGGAGCAATTTGGCCATAAACCGATTGCTTTGGTAGGTGGCGCAACGGGTATGATTGGGGATCCTTCTGGAAAATCGGACGAGAGAAATTTGTTGGACGAAGCAACTTTGGATAAAAATGTTGCAGGAATTAAAGCGGTTTTATCTCGATTCTTGGATTTTAATTCTACTGCTGCTAATGCTCCGTTGTTGGTAAATAACTACGATTGGATGAAAGATTTTTCGTTTATTAATTTTGCTCGTGACGTTGGTAAACGTATTACGGTGAATTATATGATGGCGAAGGATTCGGTTAAAAAACGATTGAGTGCTGAAGGTGACGGAATGAGTTTTACCGAATTTACCTACCAATTGATTCAAGGATACGATTTTCATCATTTGTATAAAACGCACCATTGTTTGTTGCAAATGGGTGGTTCGGACCAATGGGGGAATATTACTACGGGAACGGAATTAGTGCGCAGAATGAATGGCGAAGGCGCTAAAGCTTATGCTATGACTTGCCCGTTAATCACGAAAGCCGATGGTTCTAAATTTGGAAAAAGTGAAGGTGGTAATGTTTGGCTTACAGCCGATAAAACTTCGGTTTATAAATTTTACCAATTTTGGGTGAATACTACCGATGTAGATGCCGAAAAATATATAAAGATTTTTACTTTTTTAGATAAAAATATGGTGGATGCTTTAATAGCAGAGCATCTAGAAGCACCACATTTAAGAGTGTTGCAGAAACGATTGGCAGAGGAAGTTACGACTTTTGTTCACGGAAAAGAGGAATTGGAACGCGCTATTTTTGCTTCGAATGCTTTTTTTAGTCCGACTATGGAGGATTTAGCAAAATTGGATGATGCTACTTTTGTAGAAGTTTTTGATGGTGTGCCAAATGCACGAATTTCTAAAGAAGATCTTGCAAATGGGATGGATATGATTGCAGCGCTTTCGGCAAAAACAAACTTTTTACCATCTAATAGTGATGCCAGAAGAGAATTGAAACAAAATGCTATTTCGTTGAATAAAGCAAAAGTTGCTGAAGATTATATAATAACCGAGAAGGATTTGATAAAAGATAAATTCTTAGTTTTACAAAAAGGCAAGAAAAATTATTATTTGATTCAAGTGGTATAAAAAGATTCCTTAGTTACTTTACATCACTAAACGTGATAAGTTTACGTCCTATTGCTACTCCTTAGTTGTAGTTATTTTGCAAAAGAAACATACTATTAGTTTTTAAAAGACATAAAAAAAAGCCGTCTCATTTACGAGACGGCTTCTTCTATTTTAATTTTTGTCTTAAAGACCTATCGTTTAATCACACGTAGTGCTTTAACCGTATCCCCTTGGCTTACAATTACGTTGTAAACTCCAGATGTAAAGTTAGCACCTACTTCAAATCCTTCTACTTCTGTAGTTTCTAGGATTCTGCTTTCAACTAATTTACCTAACATATCGTAAACTTTGATTTGTAAAGCTTCTTCACTACTAGTTTTAATATCTAGTTTGAAGTTCTCTGCAAATGGGTTCGGATAAGCCGTAGCTTTAAACTCTATAGAGGCTTCTTCTTCTCTAAGTGAAGTAGTACAAACTTTAATCCAAACGTTTACTGGCGTACTATATGCTAATGTAGCACATGGACCGCTTGTTAACTTAACTCGGAACCAAACATTACCACTGGATAAATTAGCTGCGTCATAAGTAGAAGAAGTTGCTCCGTTAATATCCGTCCAAGAAACTACACTAGTGTTAGTAATAGCTGTAACGCTTGAACCAGCATTATAGTATTGCCATTGAATAGAACCTATAGAACCAGTAGCTAACGTTAGTAGTTTTGTTCCACTAACACTACAAACAGATGTAGTTGAAGTAGTAGCTCCTGCATTACCAGAAACTGCTGTAGCTTTTGCTAGAGCACTAACTGTTATTGTTATTGGATCGGAAGGAGAAGTAGAACAAAGTCCACTAGACACAACCACTCTATAAGCAGTAGTAGCCGTTAGATTTCCTGTAGTTAATGTTGTAGTTACATTTCCTGCAACCGCAGCAAATGTTCCTGTTACTCCATTAACAACTGTAGCTTTTTGCCAAGCAATAGTTCCGGTAGCACTAGTTAAACTAATTGTCGTTCCAGTACCTGTACAAAGTGCTGTAGCAAGAGCTGAAAGTGTTCCAACAGCGGTTGGTTGACT
>CANFHX010000021.1 GCA_947446865.1 Flavobacteriaceae bacterium
ATAAGAATTAAGTTGTTGTTGGAATAAAAGTTAACAGAATTATCTATTGAATAAGTAATTCTTTTAATGCCTTCGTCATAACATTTTAAAGCATTTGTATAATCTTTTTTATAAAAATACATTAACCCCATTAATGAAAAAGCATTGGCAGAATTAGAATCGTAATATCCCGAATATTTTTCATTTATAGATATTGAAGTAGCATAGAAGTTTATAGCAATATCTGTATTTTTGATGAATTCCTTAGACGGCTCATCTTTCATCCTTTCTACACGATCTAAATTTGGTGCTGCCATTGAAATTAGTAGTCGCGATTTTTTTAAATTATCATAAGGGTATCTTTTGTTTAGGAAAGAATTAACGGAATCTCTAAATTGTATAGTATTATTGTAAGAAATAGCTTTGAGTCTTATAGTAAATAAATGTGCATTATAAAAGATATAGGGGTCAACTTCTTTTTCATCTTTATGACTATAATAAATTTTTAAAGCACTATTTGTAAAAATAAATGCTTTTTCTGCAATTCCTCTCATATTATAATATCGGCCTATATAAGAATAGTAGAGTGCTTTGTAAATTGCCTTTTTAGGTGCTGCTTTTTTATAATAGCTGTAAAATAGTTTACACTCTGTTAAATAATCTTCTAATAAAAAGAGTTTGTCATAACAATTGGCTAATAATTGGTGGGTTTTAGCCAGTAGTAAATAGTTTTTGATTTTTTCTTTATTTAAAAGAACTATGTTCTGCTTGAGAACCGCCATTGCTTTATAATTGGCACCTAAATCTAAGAAACAATCTGCAATGCCATTTTGGGCAGTTACTCGCAATGATACCTCTTTGTTTTGTTTTGCTTCAGTTGTTATTTTTTCAAATAAAGGAATGGCTTGCTGGTAATTGGATCTATCGAGATAATTTTGCGCAATCTTTATCGATTGCCCATTAAGAGTCACTGAAATAAAGAATAAAATGTAAAGATAATTTCGCAAGTTAATATTGTAAATTGGGTTTGCAAGTATACCAAATTTTTGGCAACAAAACGTATCGGTAATGGAAATTTTTAAGAAAAATCAAGAAGGAATTTTATAGTATTTATAAAATATACGACAATCCTATTTATAGGACTTTGTGGAGTTCTCCTCAATGTTTGCAACATCATGATATTCTGATTGATTTTAGAAACTATTTATATTTATAAGAAGCTCTCCAAAAAATGGGAGCTTTTTTTGGGATAAATTTTAAAATTAAGAGATTAATCCTTTTGAAGTAAAATGATAGCTAGTAGTAATAATGGCAAACTTCTAAAAAAACCAAATTTGGAGTGAACATTACTATTAAAATGTTTCTTTTTGTTGTCCTTTTTTTTAAAAAATAGGACAACAATATTTGAATTAATTCAAAAGAAATCCATTAATTTGTTAACAAATCAAAATCCTAATAAAATGAATCGAATTATTTTAAAAATCATCCTTCCATTCCTTTTCATTTTTATTCAATTTGGTTGTCAAAATCCAAAGCAGGAGGAATTAAATACTGTTCCGTCGAAACAAAATTTCAATATAGTAACAACGGATGCTAATTTTAAAAATTTAAGCGCCTCAGAACAATGGGATTATGTAATTGAAATCGTTGAAACCCCTTACACAAATTCAGAGGAGGTTGAACAATGGCTTTTAAAAAAATGGGCTGCAAATTCTTTTAAAGTAGATGCACTAGACGAGACTACGTTAGGTAAAATTAACTTAGCCTTGTATCATTCCAATTATTCAATTTTGGGAAAAAAAATCGCCTATTTTACCATTTATTCTAATTTTGGGAAAACTCACACAAAAGCTCACGCAACTGCCGCTGCAATTCTCCTCTCCGAATACAACTTTCTTAAACAAAAAGACAGTTTACAATTGTATGTCAATTTTCTTAAAAAAGAAATAGCGACAGACACCACCAAATGGCTAAAAATAAAATACTACGAAAACAAAGCCAATCTAGCAGACTTAAATGGAAAATTTTTTGCTGCAGGGGTTAATTACCAAAAAGCTATTGAACTAACAAATCCAAAGGATAAGTTGAACTTAAGTATCCTCTATCAAGATTTAGCTGTTATGTATTCCAATATTAGTTACTACGATAAAGCTTATACTTATATAAAAAAGGCAGTTAAATTAGAAGGCGTGGACAGCATAAAAATAAATGGACTCAATATTTATGGAGTAATTCAATATAGATCTGGAGATTATAAAGGTGCCGAGCAAACCTACAATAACATAATTACTAAAGCATTAAAAGAAAATTCAAGCGGCATACTAGCGCAAACCTATTCTAATTTTGGCAACCTTAAATGCCGTCAAAATAAATTTGATGAAGCTATAAATTATTTTTCATCTTCGGATTCTATTTGCAAATTACTGGACATTGAGATTGGTTTTTTAATCAATCACATTAATCGATCGGATGTATATTATTTTCAAAAAAATTATTCCAAAGCATTAACCGAACTTAAAAAAGCGGAAGATATAATTGTTATTTATGATAATCCCAAAATTAAAATGGAATTATACCAAGCAATCAGTAAAAATTATGATGGACAAGGAGAAGAAAATCTTGCTAATAAATACTTTCGTAAATACACAACGTTAAAAGAAGATTATATAGGAGATTTACCACGAAGCGTTATTTCGGAATGGGAATTAGCAAACGAAACAGAAATAAAAAATAAGCAATCTTCTGAATTTGAATTGACCTCTCAAAAGCAAAAAAATAAGTACTATTTAATTACAATAGCGGGTGCTATTATATGCTTACTATTAGTATGCTTTTTGTTTTATTATAAATTCAAAAAAGAAAAGGAAAAAGAAAGAATAATTATAGAAAAAAACAAAATATCGTTTGAATTGGAATTAAAATCCAAACAACTTATTTCAGAATCTTTAAATACAATTTCTATTCAAAACACCAAAGATTGGATTAATGAAGAACTAGAACTAATAATTCAAGAATTACCCAAAATACACCAACAAAAAATTATTAGTTTAAGCCGAAATTTAAAGAGCAATCATGTCAATCAATTTTTAGAAGAATTCGAAACCCGATTTACCGGCGTATATGAAGAGTTCTTCGAAAAAATTAAAACCATTGCCCCTAATTTAACTTCTAATGAGTTGCGAATTTGTGCCTTAATGCGAGTAAATATTTCAACTAAAGAAATGGCCGTGCTTACTAACCGAACCATAGGCACTATTGAAAATATTCGCAGCACTATTCGGAAAAAACTTTGCCTGGAAGAGCAATCCAATTTACAGGAATTTATAATAAATTTATAAATTTATGTAAAACACTATTTTTAAGTATACTATATAAAAAGCATGAGTATTATATGAGTATAAATAATTCTTGTATGAGTATTTCATGAGTGTTAATTATTGCCAAAAAAGAATATTAGCCATTCTTTTGCGGCAATAATTAACACTTATGAAAAATTCATTTTTAAGCATTGTTGTACTTTTATTTTTCGGAAGTACTCTTTCTGCACAACACCTTACAATTTCAAGCACAGGAGAAACAACTTCGCCTGGCACAAACTGGAGTATTATCGGAAACGCATTGTACATTGGTAACAGTGGTTCTGCATCCATCAATACAAGCGTAATTACCAATCATCTTCAGAACACGGGTGACTTAACAATCAATCTTCCTTGGCAAAGTGGAGTTGCACGTCACACCTACATTAACAACACCATTGCCTATTTGGGTTCTAATGCGAGAACATTAACAATTCAAAGCGCGAACGATATCATTTTTACGAATGCAACGGGAATCACCTCTTCAACGGCAAGTTTAAACGTAGTTCTGCGATCAGCAACGGGTTTGAGTTTAGGCGCACCAGATAACGGCATCGTTAAAATGGATGGTATAAATATAGACACCAAAGGCGGACATTTCTGGGTTGGTGGTGGCACCGGAAACACAACATGGAACGGGTTGACGGTTGGTAATTCTTACGCTGTCACTTGGTTGGACGATCTGCCTGGGATTTCTATTTTTGGTTCTTCGATTGCAACAAATGGCGGGAACATATATATGAATGGTCAATCGTGGAACTCGGGTGATGCTGACGGGATAAACTATGGAATCAACTTTGAGAACTCCGTTATGTCGTCAGGAACCGGAACCATTTATTTTGCAGGTGGGGTTTATGGTCAATATACCAATGGAACGGGGATGCGTGTCTACGGTACCACTACTACTTCTATTACTTCGACCACGGGTGCCATTTATATATACGGTTACGGTACCGATTCTGCTACCAACGGAAATGCAGGGAGAACTGCAACCACGATTCAGGGAACTGCGTCCATCAAATCGGAATCGGGAGCCATCTCGGTAATTGGTGAATCAAACTTTGCATCAGCTGTAGACAAAGAAGGATTAATGATTGTCACTGGAGCAGCGATTTGTTCCAAGACGGGAAACATTACCTTACGTGGTACCAACACCATGGAAACTTCCGGCCAATACTCCAATTCTATTCGTTTTGATGCAGCTAATGCGGTCAATTCTATTCGTATTGGATATGACGGAACCAACGCTTATTCTGGAAATATCACTATTGAAGGAAACTCAATTTACCAAAGAAATACCAATGCAGGAGCCGGTTCAATTGCCGTGCAAACCTCAGGGACACTAACCATTCAGCCTACCGGAACCGCATTTACGTACATGCGTGCGGGTAATGCAGGCACCTTAACTTTTGACAACGACTGGAATTTTGGAACCAACTTGGGTGGTTTTGTATATGGGAAGTCCACGAACACGACCGCATTAACTTATAGCAATGCCTTGACTACAAACGGCCCAATTACAATGTATGCGGGGGCTCTGGATCAGAGTGGTGCAATTTCGTCAAGTGGTGCAATTACATTTAATTGTGTCTCTTTTTCGTTGGGTGATGGCATAAATTTATCCACGAGTACAGCTTCTAATATTACGATTAATGCCAATGGTAATTTTGGCACTGCTGGGTCAAATCGCCGCACCATAAGCAGTAATAACGGTAGTATCATTATCCATGCTGATAAAGATGCCAATGGTTCAGGCACGTTAGACCTTGATTACCTCACTTTCAGCCCAGGCACCGGTGCCACAATAATAAGAGGGGAAACAGTAAGTTTTTTTCCTGGAAGTGTTTCAGGTCCGTATATCAACGGAACCGGTAGTTTTACTTTTCAACCGAGCGATGCTTCATTTACTCCAACTGTTAATACCTCGTGGTTTGAAATAGATCAAGATAACAATGGTATTGGTGGATTGACCATTGGGAAAGCTGGTAGTATTGCCGACATTATACAGGATAGAGCCATTTCTATTGCAGGACCTGTAAACATGTATGGTAATAACATCACCATTAGCTCCGCTTTAACAGCAACCAACAGCAACATTAATTTATATGCTGCTGTTGCAGTAACACAGTCTGCTGCTCTAACCGCTAATGGATTGGATCTAAACGGAACAGGAACGTACACACTTACCAATACTTCTAATAATATCGCTACCCTTTCAGGAGGTTCGTCATCCTCGAAACTAGGAAGTCTTTCACTTGTTGATGCTAGCGGAGGTTTAGCGATAGGTGCTTTAACCAATACAGGGATAACCGCTTCAGGCACCATAGCAGTAGCAACATTGAACGGAGATATTACACTTGCCAATAACATAAAAACAGATAACATCTCTTCTAGTGCCGTCACTATTAATGCCGGACAATCAAGAAGTATTGGGGATGCTATTGGAGGGAATATTATTGTTTCAGGATCACCAGTTATTAGTACAGGAACTAATGGTATAATTAAATTATTTAGTGGAAGAGAAGCCGAAAGTACTGGGCTAACCGCTTTTGTTAGTGGCGCAACTAATGTTAGGCTTGGAGTTGATGAAACAACAGCCACATTTGCACCAGTTCTAGCCAATAATAACAAATATGCATTATATAGATTTAATGATGCAACTATAGGAGGTATTACAATTGTAAGTTCAGGTGGAGTTACTGTTAATAATGGTTGGGAGTTTGTAAACAACACCATTATACCAACTACGGCTGCTGCAATAAGTATTGATGCCTCGGTTCTTCAAAATTATTTATTAACCAACCCTTTGACAGTTAGGGCGGGTTCTATAACCTTTAATACTAACCTTGTCAATTCAACTGCCAATCAGTTGACATTAAATTCTTATACATTTATAAACAACACCGCAGCAACTACAATTACTACAGCAGGTGGAAATGTAGTAATGGCATCGAATACTGATGATGCTACCGATAATGATACCACTACCAATGGATATATTCAATTCTCAAGCGGTTTAACCATGACCACTAATGGTGGGAATATTACTCTTGGAGGAGGAGATGCTTCTGCAAGCGGATATGCTTTAGGTACTAGTGCCTATCCTTATGAAGGACTTAGAGTAGATGGTACAATAAATTTGAATTCGGGCGGAGGAAATATCATAATGCGTGGCAAGTCGTATGCGATTAGTACCCTTTCAGGTTCGTGGGGGATGGGTTTTTGGAATCTTTCTACGGGTTCAATTACTAGTGGCACAGGTACGATTACCCTGGATGGGTTTTCACAATCATATAATGGCACACATAACGCCGGAATATACACTTACGGAGCTCTTACTGTAACTTCTGCCAATACTACTGCGGATGCCATAAAACTGATTGGGAAAGGAACAGGAAATGGTAATGAAGCATGGGCAATAGAGGCTGAAAGTGCCTTATCGCTTATTGCAACTGGCGAGGGTGGTGGTATTACCATGAGTTCCTCACAACAAAATACAGCAAGTAACTTAGATATTGTTTTGCGTGGGGAAGTAAATATACTTGCAAAAAGCGGCCCGATTAATTTATTAGGTGGACAGTCCAGCGGTATTGCCAATGGAAGTATGTGGATTGGAGGCGCCATGTTCATAGGCTCTAAAGCCCTTAGTGCTGTTCCTACTAGTTCAAGTAACATTGTCATTCAATATGATAAGTACACATTGGTTTCCTATCCAAATGTTGCTACCTCAGGTACCGCTCTATGGAAGCCAGTGTCAGCAAGTTTTGGACAAGAAGTACTTACTTCTTGGTTCAATTGGAATCAAAATAGCCAAACAATGTCTGGGCTAACGATTGGAAAGCCGGATAATACTTCAACTATTACACACCAGACTAATGCAATTACAGTAGCCGGACCAGTATCCATTTATGGTGGAGCTTTAGCATTTAACAGTGTACTAACAGCAACCAACAACAACATTAATTTATATGCTTCTGGCGCTGTAACACAAACTGCTGCACTAAGCGCTAATGGATTAGATCTTAATGGAACGGGAACGTACACACTTACCAATACTTCTAATGCTATATCTACCCTTTCAGGAGGAAGTAGCACCTCTAAATTGGGAAGTCTTTCATTTGTAGATGCTAGTGGAGGTTTAACTCTAGGTGCTTTAACCAATACGGGGATAACTGCTTCAGGCGCCATCTCGGTTGCAACATTTAACGGAGATATTACACTTTCTAATAACATACAAACAGATAACGCTACTTCTAGCGCTGTCATCATTAATGCTGGACAATCAAGAAGTCTAGGCGATGCTGAAGGGGGAAATATTCTGATTTCTGGATCACCAGTTATTACTACAGGTGTTAATGGTATAACTAAATTATTTAGTGGTAGAGAAGCCGAAAGTACGGGACTTACTTCTTATGTAGGGGGCAGTGCAAATGTGCGCAATAGTGTGGATGAAACGACAGTTACCTTTTCACCAGTATTGAGTGCAGGCAATAAACATGCACTGTATCGATATGATGCCACCTTATTTGGAGGTTTGACTGTGGTAGCCTCAGGTGGTGCGGCTATTAATAATGGTTGGGAATTTGTAAATAATACCATACAGCCAACCTCTGCTACGGCAGTAAGCGTTAACGCTTCGGTGGTAAATGCCTATTTAATAGCGAATCCTTTAACGATACGTGCGGGGAGCATCACATTTAATGCCAATGTAACAGGAACAAATGCCAATAATCTTTCCATATTATCGAATACATATATTGATAATTCATCGGCTACTACCATTACTACTCAGGGAGGGAATGTTTTATTTGCTTCCAATGTAGATGATACTACTGATGGGGAATCGACAACTAATGGATACATCCAATTGAGACAAGGAATTACAATTAACACCAATGGGGGGAACATCACCTTTGGGGGGGGGTAATACCTCTGGTAGCGATTATTCTTTAGGGTCTTCAAATATGGCCTACACTGAGGGTATCCGTTTTGATGTTACTATTGCTTTAAATTCTGGAAACGGAAATATTGCACTTCGAGGAAAATCTTATGCAATGGGTGTTTATACAGATTGGGGCGCATCTGGAGTTGGGTTTTATTATTTTTCTGGCGCTACTGGAATAATTAATAGTGGCACGGGTTCAATAACTATTGATGGAATTAGTCAGACGAACACAAGTACTTATGCTTCTGGAATTTATAGTATGCATGATATGACTATTACCTCTGCTAATACAACTGCTGCTGCCATTCGTTTAATAGGTAAAGCTACAGGTGCAAGTGGTGATGCAGTGGGAATAGAAACAGAAAGTGTCTTTTCGGTATTAGCTACTGGTGAAGGAGGAGGAATTACTATTAGCTCTTCACAACAAATTGCCGATTTTTATGATGTGCTTTTTAGAGGAGAAACTAATATATTGGCAAAAAGCGGTCCTATTCAATTGTTAGGAAAACAAGATGGTGGTGTGGCAAACGGAAGATGGTATATTAATAATAATTCCTTTTTGGGTTCTAAAGCCTTAAGCGCAGTTCCTACAAGTTCTAGTCCTATAACGATTCAATATGACCTGTATAATTTTAGTGGCTATAATCCGAAATTAGCAACTTCTGGAACACTTAATTGGAAACCCGCTTCAACAAGTTTTGGACAAAATGTGCAAACCGATTGGTTCGCCTGGAGTCAGAATAGTCAAACATTGAGTGGATTAACCATTGGTAAATCTGGAAATACTAGAAACGTCTACCTTAATAACACCATCAATGTGGCAGGGCCAATCAGTGTCTATGGCAACTATGTTGAATTTAGTGGCAATATTACCAGTTCTGCTAATGGCGATATTTTCATCAAAAGTATTATAAACGGGAATAATCCATCAGTGTATATAGGGGCTGTGACCATAAACAAATCTGCTGGCACAGGTACCCTTACTTTTCAAGCAAGTGGTCGTGTTCTAAATTATGGAACCTTAAGCGCAACAGGTACAGGCCGTTTAAACGTGGTCATGTGGTCGGATTATGACAATACCAACGACGACGGTGGAGTTTCTCAATTTGGTACCATTAGTACCAATGGTGGACACGTTTGGTTGGGTGGTTCAAGTTCCAACGGAGGGTCTTATAAATGGAATGACTTAACAGTAGGAGATGGACCATCAGTAGGATCTACATATTATAATTGTAATGCTATGGATTTATTTGGTCCAATTACTACAGGTGGAGGGGATGTTTTAATTTGGGCAAGCTCACCTGGATGTGGAACCAGTGGCATAGTTTCCGATGGAACCCGACTCATCAACGCAGGTTCAGGAGATATTACTTTCATTGCACCGAACACCTCGGGTGCCATTGAATTAACTTCAACAGGAGTTATTTCTTTAGTACCTCATGCAGGAAGTTATGCTAGCGCATTGACCCTTGGAGGCACTTTAACTTCGGGTAATTTTACCTTTAATACAAGTCATTACAATGGTCTAAAAATAAATAGTTTGGCCAATAGTGGTTTGGTAATAGGTAATTATTCGGGGCACCTAAACGGCAGTACCGCAGTGACACAAGGAAATACCTCAACCGTGACTGCTTCTACAGCACTTTCTACAAAATCATTAGCAATATATGGAGGTTCAGTGGTAGCTTCTGCTGCATTGACAGCCGCAGGAAACATGATACTCGATGGAGATACTGGCAGTTTTCTTACCCAAAATAGCAAGGGAGTAGAAATTAGCGCTGCAGTGACTACTACTAATAATGGAAATATTACCATTCATGGTCGTGGTGGAAATGCAACGGCTCTTAACACACACGGAATAAATGTGGCCAACTTGGTTGAAGCCGGAGGAACAGGAAACATTGAATTAATTGGTTACGGAGGTCTTTCAGTTTTAAATACCACGGGGTCAAGTTGCCACGGAGTAAATATAGAAGGGGCCAGTGCTTGGGTGAAATCCAATGGTGGTAATGTTGCAATTACGGGCAATGGTGGTGGCGCTGGTGCAGGAACCTATAGCCAAGGAGTTCCAATACTTACTACCGCAAAAGTTTCAGCGGGAGGCGCAGGTACTATTAACATCACTGGAACCGGAGGTGTAAATACCGCTACGGGACTAAGAGGTGTTGTGATTAACACAAATAGTAGTGTGTATTCTGCAGGGGGTGCCATTACAATTACTGGAACCAACGGAACCAACGGTTCAGACAATAGTGATGGAGTCACATTAGATACGGCTACAATTGGCAGTAATTTATCAGGTCCAATAACCATTGTTGGTAAAGCAGGTGGTGGAACAGGAAGTGAAGCTATTTCAATGAGTTCTACAAATACCATTGGTGGCGCCTCGCATGCTAATAACATCGTTTTGCGTGGTAACAATATGGCATTAGCTGGCACAAACTCTGTGTTAACAACTGGTCAAGTAACCGTTGAACCCTTCGGAGACTCCTTTTCTAGTGCTTTGACGTTCCCAATTGCCAACTTAACAATTGCCAATACGATAACTGGTTTAACTTTAGGAAAATCTACTAACACTGCTAATATTACTTTTGCAAATGCAACGACTGTTGCAGGACCAATTACGGCTTATGGCGGAACAATAACATTAGATGCTAACTTGACAACTACCAACAGTAGTAACTTTGGTACTATTTCATTGTATACCGACAACCCTCTAGGAGGATTGACAACAGCAAGAACATTAAACGCAGCTGCTGCTTTTAAATACATTCCAAGGAGTACTGCTTTTACCACTAATGTTACCTATCCGATAACTAATTTAACAGCTACTTCAGCAGGGTTAACTATTGGAAAAACCTCGAATGATAAAAATATTACCATCACTCAAGATGTAACGGGTCCTTTTGGCATTGAACTTTATGGAAATGATGTAAATATCAATTCCAATTTAACAACCACTGGAATAACTGCAATTATGTACTTAAAAGGGAATACCACTATTGCAGCAGGTAAGTTTATTACTTCTGGGGGTAATTTTACCCACGATGGAAATATGACTTTTAAATCAACCGCCACAGGAACTGCAGCTTTTGGAACCTTAGGAGGTACTTTTACCACTGTGAGTGGAAACACTACAGTTGAACGCTACATTGCTGCAAAGCGCGCGTATCGTTTTTTAAGCTCCAGTGTGACTTCAACTTCAAGTATTAAAGAAAACTGGCAGGAAAACGGTGGCACAGCTGCTGGATTAGGAACGCACATTACAGGTGCGAATGGAGCTACGAATGGTTTTGATGCTACGGCTACCAATAATCCATCTATGTTTACCTACACCAACGGGGCTTGGAGCGCAGTAACCAATACAAATGTAAATGTGTTAACTGCTGGAACTCCCTATCGATTGATGGTAAGAGGTGATCGATTGATCGATTTAACAACAAACTCACCAACAGCAACGCAAACTATTTTAAGAGCTACTGGAGCTTTAAAAACAGGAAATTATACGCCAACTTTAAACCAAGCGATTGATGGCTATAGTTTTGTAGGGAATCCGTATCAAGCACCAATTGATATCAAAGCCGTGTTAACTGCTTCTACAAATATGAATACCGCTGTAGTGTATTACTGGGATCCTACATTAAACTCAAGAGGGACTTATGTTACCAGAACATTGGATAGTAATCTAAATAGTGTTGCTTCTAGTTTCAATCAATACTTACAACCTGGTCAAGCAGTATTTGTACAGAAAGACAATACAGCTAATGTGCCAACTATTACCATTACCGAGAATCATAAATCGATAGTTAATGCGGCTGCAGGTGTTTTTAAAATGCTTCTTCCAATGAAATAGGAATGCTTAGAGTTAATTTATTAGCTTCTATAAATAATCAATGGACAACTATTGAAGGGGCATTAGCACTATTTCATCCCAATTATAGCTGGGGTGTAACTCAGGAAGATGCTACTAAATTATCTAATTTAGATGAAGAAGTTAGTTTTGTACAAAACAACACTTCGCTAGCTATTGCAAAGCAAAGTAATCCAGAGCTCACAAATGAATTGCCTATAAAATTAAATACAACACGTTACACCAATTACCAATGGCAATTTGAGTTAACAAATTATGATGGACTAACACCTTATTTGTTGGACACTCAAAATAATACATTTACACAAATAGATAACAATACTATAGTTCCGTTTACAGTAAATGGACAGGAACAGACTCGCTTTAAAATAGTATTTCAAAACGGCATTTTAAGCATGCCTGATTTTACGAATCAAATTGTAATGAATCCAAACCCAGGAAAATCGGATTCTGGTTTTTACTTAACTGGAATAACTAATGCAAAGGTTACATTATACAATTTAATAGGGCAAAACCTTCCTGTGGAAACTACTGTAGATGGTACATCTACAAGAGTAAAACCTTTGGTAGAATTAAGCCAAGGAGTTTATGTGGTAAACATAACTCAAGAAGGCAAAACGGCACAAGTAAAGTGGATTGTAGAATAGAAAAAAGAAAATATGAAATTACTTAATATCAATACGATAAAAAACCTATTTGTACTAATTATAGTATTATTTACAAAAAACAAATCATTAACTAAAATAATAATTAAATAGCACATGGAAAATCAAAGAAAAATAGTTACGGTCCTTTTGTTTGTGTTAATTTTTACTTCAACATTTGCACAAAGTGATCCTGCAACATTTAAACTTGGAAGCGATAATCAATCTACAATTGATCAATCAACAATTACATTTACAGACGATGTGCAAGACGTTCCTGTACAACCTATAAATGATTACTTGCCACAGGCATTACTTACAGCATTTGTATTAGGTTATTATTTCTTTAGAAAAAAAACAAGACTAAATGACTAGTCCTAAATAATCGAAACAGATTATTAGATAAAAATAGTTAAATTAAACAGCATCAAAAACTTTTTTGGTGCTGTTTTTAGTTTTATAGGTTTTCATTATTAGTTTGTTTTGTTGATGCATTTGATTTGGGGTTAGCATAAGGTTTGATAAATGAGGTCTTTTTTCATTATATACATCCACAGTTTCTTTTATTATTTGTTTCATAATAGGTAAGTCTTTATTGTATTTATCAATATAAAATTCTTGTTTTAATATGCCATTTATTCTTTCTGCTACAGCATTTTCCTACGGATCAGAGTTTTGAGTCATGCTTGGTTTTATGTCATTTTTATTAGTGTTTTTTGATATTTATTAGCGCAGTATTGTAATACTCTATCCGAATGATTTATTAATGGTATTTCTTTATTTTACCTATGTTTTACAGCTAATCGCAATGCAACCAAACTGCTTTCGGTATTTAAATTATCGGATACATTATAACCCACTATTTTTTTAGAATATGCATCCGTTATTAAACTTAAATAACAAGGTTTTTCTCTTTTTCCGATATAAGTGATGTCCGATACCCAAACTTGTTCTGGCTGGTTAATTTGCAAATCCAGCAACTGATTTTTATACTTTCTAAAGCGATGGTGTGAGTTTGTAGTAATATGATAAGACCTTTTTGGTAGTATTAATAAATGATTAGCTCCAAGAATATCAATAAATTTATCTCTTCCTATTATTAGTTTTTTTAAATCTTGATTTAGTAAATAATACAACTTTTTCGAGCCAATTCTAGGCATTTGTGTCCTGATTTCTAAAACCATATTCACAACCAATTGCGCTCTATCTTGTTTGATAATGGGTCGTTTTATTTTTCGATAATAAACCTATCTATCCTGAATAAAGTATAGGCAAACATTATTGTTTGTTGTTCTTTTTGTTTAAAATGGTCGATTGTTCTGGTGATGAGTTTTTTCGTATGTCGATTTGATATTCTTTTTCTGCAATATCAATCATCATATCAAAAATGATGGCTTTCTTATCGGCAACAAAAGCTTGTTGTTCTAAAAATGTTTTCTGCTTTTCTAGAAGTTTAACTTTTGCTTCTAGTTCCATTATTTTTTGTTCTGGAGTTTTTGGCATATTTGATGCTGTTTGATTTTCCCAATCAAAGTTACCAAATTGTCGAAGCCAACCAACAATTGTCGAACGAGCTTGTATGCCACATTTACGACAAGCAGAATGAGATGAAAGTTCTCCTCGTTCTATTTCTTGAACAACTTACAATTTAAAAGACATTGTGTAATCTTTTTGTGTATCGCTATTTAAGGACATGACTAAAAAACAAAAAAGTCCTTCAAAATTTGAAGGACTTCTTGTTGGTCTACAAGGACAAATACCTCAACACCTCAGCAAACCTCAGCAAACCTCTAAAACCCTAATAAATATAGGGTTTTTCAAACTAAGGCATTTAATAACACCTCAAAAAACTTTGGAAAACATCATATTATAGCGTATTTTTGCTACGTGATTTACTACGTTAACACAGCTAAACCATGAAACAACCTACTCATTTTTTCAATTTAGAAGCTACCGAAAACAAAAACGGTAATCGTTTAATCTATTTCAATCTTAATTACGGCTATCGAGAATACAATCCTATTAAAAAGGACTTAAAGTACATACCTTTAAAAATTTCTACTCAATGGAGCATCAAGGAAGAATATTGGGTTGGGAAACCAACTTACCGTGCAAACAAAAACTACGTTAGTAAATATGGGAAAGACATTAATAACGTACTTGATAAAATAGAAAAAATGGCATACGCCCAACTATCTATATACAGAAACACACATGATAACGACCCAGCACCAATAGAACTAAAAAACATACTACTTGAAAAACTTGGTCGAGTTGAAAAAGCAACAACTGATAAAGTTATCACAGATTACATCACCACTAGTGTAAACGAAAGAACAACTTTAAACATAACATCCGATAGACGATGGTCTACTGAAACTGGCAAACAATATACTAACCTAAAAAACCACATCATAAACTACCAAAACAAAAAAGGTATCACATTAACTTTTGGCAAACTTACTGGTGAAATATTCATGTATTTTTTCAAAGTAATAAATGAAATACAAAAAGAAAAAACAGGCGAAAATTACGCCCATAACACCATTGTAAAAGAAAATAGCCACTTTAGAGCGTTACTCAACGAGGCTACTAAAGACGACATCGAAGTTGGGTTTAGGTTTACTAAAAGAGAGTATTACATCAAGGAAAGAGCTATTAAAAACGAAATTTTCTTGACAGAAGAAAACTTAAATAAAATAATCAAAACAGATGTTTCACATTCAAAAGAGTTTACTAATGCGAAAAACTATATCATAATTTCATCGCTTACTGGGTTACGAATTGGTGATATGATTCACTTACACGAATTAAAACCTGAATACCAAATCCATGAATCAAAAAAGTATTTTTGTTTTACAACTCGGATTAGAAAATCACAAGAAAACAAAGAAGAACTAATAGCGACTATTCCAATACTAAAACCAGTAAAAGAACTTCTATTAAAAAATGATAATCATTTTCCAAAATTTACATCAAAGCCAAACATAAGAAAATGTATAAAGAAACTATTGACGCATTTAGAATTTGACCATTACATAAACGAAAAAAAATATTATTATCTTATAGATAAAGTAGTAGAAGAAAAAATAAAGTTACACGACATATTTTCGCCTCACGACTGCCGCAGTTCATTTATAACTAATCTAAAGAACTTAGGGGTTCACGATGCCGATATAGAGCCAATAACGCATCCAAAACACAAATACACATCTATCGTTCAAGTTTATGACAAAAATGCGTTAGTAGGCAAAGCAATTAATTTAGTAACAATATTGAAAGAGAAAAAATCAAAATTATATACGTATAATCCTTAAACAATTTTACAACAAAAAAACCATAGAAATCTATGGTTTTTCTTTTAAATTATTTCCAACCTTTATCCATATAAATTGATTCAGAATTAAAATCATACTCGGTCTCACCTATCTCAAGCCATCCTAAATCATTTTTATGCCCTCCTCGGATAATAATGCTTCCAAAATCAAATTTACCAAGCAACCTAAATTTATTGTCATGTGAATCAGTTTCTAAAGCTCCTATACTATAATTAATAACTTCGCTAGGATTTACGTCCCATTCATCAGCACCAGCACCCGCCATTGTTGCGTCTGCTCTCTTCCAATACTTTATTTGATTTTCTGTAATTTCTAAACGATAATAAACAACCATGCCACTGTAAGTTTTATTAGCATTCCATTTACCCAGTAAATAACTTTTTATTTCCTGTTCTGATTTGATATTCACTTTCCCTTCATCATTATCACTTCCTCCACTTCCGAATGCCATTAGAAGAAATAATCCAGCAATAAAAAGAGAACTAACAATCTTTAATTTTTGTTTCATTTTTAAATTTATTTATATTAATACTAATTATATAAGCAAGAACTCCTAGAAGGAGGTCTACTGGGTCATAGGTGCCCTCAAATATTTTAATTGCTTGAGCAAATTCAATTAAACATCCAAATATTAATGGAAGTAATAATAAATATTTTAATTTTTCAATACCACTACTCCAATTTATTAAAATACATGAGGTAAATGAATATACCCACAAACCATCAGGTAAAGAGTAGTAAAACCAATTTGGAAAAAAATCCTTATATGGATTCACAATTAACCTAAACTCATTTATGTATTCGCTACAACCAATTTTATCAAACCAGTTAAAAAAACGTAAATTATTCTTTCTAAAAGATAAGTAAATTAATCCTCCTAGAAAAAGAGGAATAAATACATGAATCAAGTAAGACTTATTTTTCTTAACCAACTAGCTACATTATCAATAATCCAACAAACAATTTCATCAAGCAACCCGTAAACAGATTATTCAAATTAAAAATTCGATTTGTTAAATTTTGAGCCAAATATAAATAAAAATTCTAATATATAGGGTACTTTTTTATAGAGTACCACAAAAAATACAAAATGATGAGTTTTGTATATGGAAAAACCTAAGCAAAAACTCAAACTAGACGAATTAGATGCCATTGCTTGTCGATTAAAAGAATTAAGAAAAGCAAAAGGCTATTCAAACTATGAACATATCGCATTCGCTTTAGAAATGAGCCGTTCTGCTTATTGGCGACTAGAAACTGGAGCTAATTTTGAACTTAAAACATTAATTAAAATATGTAGACTACTCGATGTTAGTTTAGAAGAATTCTTCCAAGGAATAAAAATTCCAAATTAGCCAAAAAATTAAACTACTTATAATTTTAAGTGATATCTAAAATCTATTATTTTAAAATACAAAAGACAGCGATAATAAGCGTACAGTTTTGCTAAACTATTAATAGAAATGTATCAAAACCTCAATTGTATCAAAATATATCTATTAATATAATTAAATGATATAGTTTAATGTATCTAAAATATTCTTTGATTTATTATGATATATCATTTGTATATACTATATTTGTATATACAAATTAAATAGCTAAACGCCATGGAAAACGCAATTATTATCGCAAGATGTTCAACCACAGAAACAAAACAGGATGTGACACGCCAAACCGAAGAACTGACGGCCAAATATGGTAATCAATTCAAAATCGTAAAAACCTTTGCATATTATCAAAGCGGAACAAAAAATGATGAAATGAATAAAAAAATGTTAGAATTTGCTATTGATAATAAAGTTGAAAATATTTTAGTTTCTGAAATAAGTAGAATTGGACGAAAAGTTGTTAGTGTTTTGCAATTCATAGAAAAATGCTCCGAAAATAAAATAAATGTAATTATCGATAACTATAATCTAAATAGTCTTAACAAAGATAAAACTGTTAACACCATCACACAGCTAATCTTAAATATTTCATCTTCGATTTCAGCCATCGAATTACAGGAGACGAAACGCAGATTAGATAGCGGAAGAAATAAATATATCAAAGCTGGAGGAACTCTCGGGAGAAAGGTGGGCAGCACCAAAGACGATACTAGACTAATTAACGAACACTTAGACATCGTAAAGTTTCTTCGCCAAGGTCAATCGGTTAGAAACATTATGAAACTAACTAGTAAAAGTAGCGGTACAGTTCAAAAAATAAAAAAAATAGTTGCATAAAAAAGGTCGTGAAATTCACGACCCTTTTTTTTGGCAGTTAGAACACCGCTTAAATGAAACACATTATACAACACCAAAAACATAGATTTATCAAAAGACATTACATAGTATTTACAGAACTGTCTGAGTACAAATAGTACATATATTTTCTCAAAAAAAATTCAGAAAAATTTTAAAACGAACATTCATACGGGTTATTTATTAACTTAAATAACGATAATTAGTGAAGGCGATAACATCAACTATCCTAACTGTTCAATTGTTTTTCTAATACGTTCTATTTCTTTTTGTAATTGCAATTTCCTCAACTGTTTTTGTAATTCTTGTTTTCGCATCGGTTCATTTTCTAACGACACCATCGTTTGCTTTATCATTATTTTATCGTCTATTGTTTCCATGATTCCAGTTTATTGGATTAAGATGATATTCGGGAATATATCTGTTCTTAAACACCTTTAAATTCGCCAACATTAAATCCCTATTACCTTCAAGAGAATGGTTGCTAAATTGTATTTTAACTTCAAATCCACAAATTATTTTCCATTCAGTACCGTTTCCTCTCAAAAATTCATAAACCTCTTTTGTTAGGTTCGGATTAAAAGTATGATACAACTCAAAGTTGTACGGTGCTAGTTCAACACCTCTTTTTAATATTTCTTCTATTGTTTTCATCTAATTAATTTTTCAATGTTTTTATCTTGTTATTTTCTTTAGTTATATAGCCCTTCCAACTCTCTAAGTCAAAAATGGCACTTTGCAAATAGCTAACATTAGAGAAAGCTATTCGGAAGTTCTGTATTAGTTTTCGCTTATTAGTACATTTCACAAAACAATGTATATGATTCTGATTGTTTGCTTTTTTTTGCTCCACCACATAATGTATTTCGGTATGTGCGTCACCCATCAACTCAATAACATACTTCATTATCTCATCTAAGTCTTTTTCAGAATAACTTACACATGGGTCTATAGTCAACGCATAGAACTTATTCGCTCTAATTCGCTGAGGTTTGAACTTGTGCAACAAATCTTTATGAATATTCCAAACACTTTGTTCTTCATCTTTGAATAATAGATTACTATCCACCTCATCCTTTATTCTGTTAATTATTCTTCTTACGTTTCTAGTTGATTGTTCTGTTATCTTACTTACATCTACTACTGTTTTATAGTCATTTACTATCATTATATTTCTCTTTATTATACATCAAACCCATTAGGAAAGTCCTTTATTACCTTGATGGGTTATCTTATTTTATAAATAAATATGTCGGAATTATGAAAAAGTCCGACAGACATTATTAATTATTTTAATAACTTTAATTTTCCGATAAAAGAATTTGGTAAAAGTTTAGTAGTGGCACACCCACGGCTATAATTAACCGTGTTTGCCATTGGACAAAAGAACTGAATCTTTAGTTTTTTCTCGGATTGAGTTTGGATAGTGAATCAAAGACATTCTTTGTGTAGTAACGCTTTCTGTTACCAATACGAAAATCTATATTGATTCTTCCATCTCGCTCCATTTCAAGTAGTGTGTTTTCGCAAATATCTAGAATTTGCATAACATCCCTTGAATTAAGGATTTGTTTGTTCACTTTAAAAAAAGTGTTGAATAGGTGTTTATTATTGCTTGCATTAAAACCCCTGTAATAATATTAATAAACTACAACACCTTCAATAGTTTTATTACTTGGATTTACGCAAACTTACAAGTAATAATTAGAATTACCAAGTTTTACCAATAGGTTTATAAAACTAAAAATTACTACGTGATTTTCTACGTATTAAAAAAAGAACCCCTGTAAAGTATTGTACTTACAGGGGTTTTTAAATTTACCAGTTGGTCTACAAGGACTCGAACCTTGAAAGACTGCACCAAAAACAGTTGTGTTACCATTACACCATAGACCAATTTTAACTCAACATTCATTTTCTTTAAAGCTCAGAGAAGCTCATTAGTGCCTGAATGCGGGTGCAAATTTAATATAAATTTCATTTAAAGCAAACATTTCACGCAATATTATTTAAAAAATATTGAATTATACTATAATCTATCTTTTTGCGTTTCCTATTTTGGTGTTCTTCAAAATTTTAGCTAAAATCATTTTAGAAAATTATGTTAACCCATGCTGGTTTACGCAAAAAAATAGTTTCTTTGTACTGAAAATTAACATCATTTTATATATGACAACATTTGACTTTAAAAAGTGGAATAACATAACAGGTTGGGCAGCTTTTGCAATAGCATTAATTACGTATTCCTTAACGGTAGAACCTACCATGAGTTTCTGGGATTGTGGAGAATATATTGCTACTGCAGCAAAACTGGAAGTTGGCCACCCTCCTGGCGCACCATTATTTCAAATGCTTGGAGCGTTCTTCGCCATGTTTGCAACCAGTAAAGAAACAGTTGCTCTTATGGTGAACATGATGTCGGTATTCTCTAGTGCGTTTACTATTTTGTTTCTGTTTTGGTCGTCTACAATTGTTTTGCGCAAGTTAATATCTTCTTATTCTGAAGTCAACAAAGAAAATAGCATAGCAATTTTAGGAAGTTCTTTTGTTGGGGCCTTGGCCTTTACCTTTTCGGATAGTTTCTGGTTTAATGCTGTAGAAGCCGAAGTTTATGCAATGGCAACCTTATTTATAGCGCTGTTGTTTTGGCTTGGACTGCGTTGGGAACAAGAAATGCACGAACCTAGAGGCAACAGATGGCTTTTACTAATAAGTTTGGTAGTAGGATTATCGTTTGGAGTACACTTCATGGCTCTGTTAACGATTCCATCAATTGGCTTTTTATATTTCTTTAAAAATTATAAAAAAGTTACGGTTACCAATTTCATCTTAGCTAATATTATTATTGTAGCAGTTTTACTTTTTATATTCAAACTATTATTGCCTTATACACTGGCATTCTTCGGGAAAACAGAAATTTTCATGGTAAACAGCATGGGAATGCCTTTTAACTCGGGCTCTATTACTTCCTTACTTATTATAATTGCTTTTTTCTATTTTGGATTAAAATATACCAAAGCCAAAGGGCATCCTACTTTAAATACCATAATTTTATGTAATTTATTTGTGTTAATAGGTTTCTCTACTTGGATGATGTTGCCTATTCGTGCCAACGCCAATACTCCTATAAACGAAAACAAACCTTCCGATGCTGCTGAAGTTTTAGCTTATTACAATAGAGAGCAATATGGTGTAAATCCATTATTTTACGGGCCGCAATACACCGATGCATTTGCTGGATTAGATCCTAACAATCCTTACTTGGATAAAGCCCCCAACTACGAAAGAAATGACCAAACTGGGAAATATGAAATTGTAAATGAATATAAAAATGCTGAACAAAATACCGATGATGCACACAAAGCATTATTACCAAGGATGTGGAGCACCGATAATATTCCGGGATACATCAACTTTACTGGAGTTCCAAAATTCACTATAAAACCAGATTATGCCGAGGAAAAAGAATTGGTAGATGTAGTTGCCGAATTCCGTCAAGCGTATGCTTCTCAAAAAATTGACGACGAAGGTTATGTATCTTTCTTAAAAGCCTATGGCGATTATCTAGATGTTCAAAAACCATCTGCTTGGAGCAATTTAAGTTTTATGTTTGAATACCAATTTGGCTATATGTACGGGCGTTATTTGCTTTGGAATTTTGTTGGAAGACAAAACGACAACCAAGGTAGGTACGATAATTTGGATGGTAACTGGATGAGCGGTATTAAATTTATTGATGAAATTCACTTAGGATCCCAAGACAATGTTAGCCCAGATATACTAAACAATAAAGGAAGAAATCTATATTACTTCATCCCTTTCTTCTTAGGTTTATTAGGATTGATGTACCATGCGCAAAGAGATTTGAAAAGTTTTTATGTATTGCTAGCCTTGTTTTTATTCACTGGTTTAGCATTAAAAATATACCTTAACGAAAGACCCTTTGAGCCTCGCGAGAGAGATTATGCATTAGTTGGTTCCTTTTATGTTTTCTCCATTTGGATAGGATTTGGAGTCTATGCCATTTATGAAATGCTGAAAGAAAAAATCGCTTCCAAATTGGTAGGCCCCTTTGTAATTGGCGCATGCTTATTGGCGGCTCCAGTATTAATGGCGTCTCAAAACTGGAACGACCACGATCGTTCTGGAAGATATACAGCTATTGCAATGGCCAAAAACTACCTTTCTTCTTGTGACAAAAACGGAATATTATTTACCATTGGCGATAACGACACCTTCCCGCTATGGTATGCCCAAGAAATTGAAGGCTATAGAACCGATGTGAAAATTGTAAATACTAGTTTGTTAATGACGGATTGGTACATTGATCAAATGAAATTGAAAACCTATAAAGCAGATGGTTTACCTATTTCATTCACCCACCAACAATATGTTGCCGACAATAGAGATGCTATTGTTTTCAATAAAAAAGTAGATAGCCGTTGGAATCTTAAAGATTTTATTGATTTTGGAAAAAGAGAAGACACTTTATCGCAAGTAGAAATGGAAAGTGGCCACCGACTGCATTTCTTCCCTACCAATAAAGTTCGTTTTCAAGTAGATAAAAATAGTGTGATAGCTAATAAAATAGTAAATCCAGCACTAAACGATTCTATAGTACCGTTTATTGATATTGATATTAAAGGCGGCGCTTTGTATAAAAACCGTTTGATAATGTTTGATATATTAAACAATAACAATTGGAAACGTCCTATTTATTTCAGCCCAGGAAGTTTTGGGGATGATGATTATTTATGGATGAAAGATTACCTTCAAATGGACGGAATGGTTTACAAATTAGTCCCAATTAAAACCAAAGTAAACGAAGACGATTATCCAGACATGGGAAGAATGGATACCGATAAAATGTATAATCTTGCTATGAAATGGGAGTGGGGTAATGGCGAAAGCACTAAAATTTACCATGATCCAGAAACTAGAAGAAATGCTCTTTCTTACAGAACCAACCTATCCAGATTAATGACGCAATTAATTACCGAAGGTAAAATGGACAAAGCCAAAAACATTATTGATTTGGCGGTAACCAAAACGCCAATTGACTATTATGGTTATTATTCAACATTAGAGCCATTTGCAAAGGGCTATTATGAAGTTGGTCAAAAAGAAAAAGCACGAGCGTTAATCAGCAAGTTAATGACCAAATACAAAGAAGAACTACTGTATTTTAGTACTTTTAAATCTTCCGACCAAAGTTTTATGGCAACTGATATTATTTCGGCAATAGAACGATACAGAAGTTTATTAGAAGTAATGAAAAAACAAAGAGATATTCAGTTTTACAACAAAAATAGAGGCGAATTTAATTCCTATAACAATAGGTTTTCTCGCTTCCAAAGAGATAATGAATAATAAGAATTAAATCTATTTTAAAAGTGCCAATGATTTTATTTATTGGCACTTTTTTTATTTATTTTTGAAGCATGAAGTTACACTGGGTAAAAACACATTGGACCATAAAAAAATTATTTTCAAATTATGTTTGGGACATTCCTAATATGGAGAATAAAGTCTATTTAACTTTTGACGATGGCCCAACTCCAGAAATAACCCAATGGACTTTAAAACAACTGAAAAACTACAATGCCAAAGCAACCTTCTTTTGCATAGGAGACAACGTAGGTAAATATCCGGAAACTTTTGAAAAAGTTGTAAAGGAAGGACATTCTATCGGTAACCATACTTTTAACCATTTAAATGGATGGAAAACCAATACCCAAAACTACATTGAAAACGCAAAATTATTCGAAAAAGAATACGGGAAACTGAGTACTGAAACCTGCAAACTGTTTCGTCCTCCTTACGGAAAAATAAAACCATCGCAATCAAAAATATTGAGAAGAATGGGCTATAAAATAATTATGTGGGATGTGTTAAGCGTAGATTTTGATATAACTATTACTCCCGAACAATGTTTACAAAATGTATTGCAAAATGTAAAATCCGGAAGTATTATCGTTTTTCACGATAGTGTAAAAGCATTTACCAACTTGGAATATGTATTACCAAGAACTTTAGAGTTTTTAGAACAAAAAGGATTCGTTTGTGCTAAATTAAACTAACACAAAACCATTAAAACAAATGTAGTTGAAATTAAACTTGCTCCTGCACTAAACCAATAATGGTATTAGCATCCAGCTCACCAGATTGACGCCAAATCATTTGACCATCTTTGTAAATCATCAAGGTAGGAAGGCCTTTAATGCGCAGTGCTTCGGCCAATTCTTGATTTTTATCCACATCAATTTTAATTACTTTTGCTTTGTCTCCAAGGGCTGCCGCCACATCTCTAATAACAGGATGCATCGAAACAGAAGATTCATTCCACTCGGTGTAAAAGTCAATTAACACAGGGACTTGGGCATTGATAAGTTCTCCAAATTTTGACATAAAACCAAAATATTTTATTTTCTTTAGCTAAAAAAAGAAATATTATAATACAAATGTAGCATTTTTATGTAATTATACTAAACTTTTACCTTTTTTTAGTTCAATTACGGTAATTTCTGGCATAATTCCTACTCTACCAGGGTAAGCATGGTAGCCAAAACCTCTATTTACGTAAATATATTTGCCAGCTTTTTCGTACAAACCTGCCCATTGATCGTAAACATATTGCGCTGGACTCCATTTTAAAAAACCCGGAATTTCAATTCCAAATTGCAAACCATGTGTATGTCCAGAAAGCATCAAATGAAAATTTTGTGGATGGGTATTTACTTCGGCATCCCAATGACTTGGATCGTGACTCATCAAGATTTTAAAATCTTCTTTGGTCAATCCTTTAGAAGCTTTATTTAAATCACCAGCTTTCTTAAAATGTTTTCCCCAATTCTCTACTCCAACTACCGCAATTTTATCCTCTCCTTTAGAAATAAAGGTATGCTCGTTCAACATCAAATTAAAACCAATTTTACCATATAGTTCTTTAATAGCATGAAAATTAGCCTCCTTATCTTTTTCCAATTTCCAATCTACATATTCGCCATAATCATGGTTTCCTAAAACCGAAAACTTCCCGTATTTATGAGGCTTAATTCTATTGAAAGTCTCAATCCATGGAAGCATTTCTTTAGCATGGGTGTTTACTATATCGCCAGTAAACAAAATCATATCCGAGTTTTGCTCATTCACCAAATCAATAGCATAATTTATTTTTTCGGGATTGTCAAAACTACCACTGTGCACATCGGATATTTGGGTAATCTTAAAACCATCAAAAGCATCTGGAAGATCTGGGAAAAAAACTTGTTGGGTAATTACTTTGTAATTGTATTTACCAAAAGTCATCCCGTAGATCAACGAAGTAAACGGGATAGCAGCCAATCCTAAAGCAATTTGACTGATGAATTTTCTTCGGTCTGGTAAGAACGAAACACCAATTGCTGGGCCAGAAAAATGATTCATCGCGCCAGAAAACACTCGGAAAATATCTTCTAAAAGCAAAATAAAAGTAATAATTAACTTCGGAATCAATACCAACAGCATTAATCCCATGGTAATCATAGTCATTTTGGTTTGCCCAACACTTCGATCAAATTGGGTGAATTGATAAGCTATAAAAAGAATAACTGTTAATGAAATTGTACTATATGCTAATAAAACCCATCTTACTTTGGTAAAGGTTTTAACTGCTTGAAAAGCATAAACCTCTATTATTGCAATGATTAAAAAAAAGACTAACAAACGAAGAAACATATAAAATAATTTTTAACAAAAGTAAATAATGATTATTCTTACATTACATAAATTTTAGTTAATCTTTATTATTATATTAATTTATTAAAAACTATTTTTGTTTCCGTTGCATAAATTGGTTGAAAATAATAAATGCATCAATTTTTATCTCCATTTCTAATAGTTTTGGATTTCAATTACTTTTTAAATAAAAAAAATGTCACAAAAACGACTTTATCTTCTAGACGCTTACGCACTTATATTTCGTGGTTATTTTGCCTTTATAAAAAACCCAAGAATAAACTCCAAAGGAATGGATACTTCGGCCATTATGGGATTTATGAATGCCTTAATGGATGTTATCAAGCGAGAAAAACCCGATCATTTAGCCGTAGCATTTGATAAAGGTGGAAGTACTTATCGTTATGAAATGTACCAAGAATACAAAGCACATCGCGACGAAACTCCAGAGGCCATAAAAATTGCCGTTCCTTATATTCAAGAATTATTGAAGGCAATGCACATTCCAATCATAGAAAAAGCCGGATTTGAAGCCGATGATTTAATTGGAACTTTAGCCAAACAAGCCGAAAAAGAAAATTTCAAAGTTTTTATGGTTACTCCCGATAAGGATTTTGCACAATTGGTTTCCGAAAATATTTTTATGTACAAACCTGCTCGAATGGGGAACGACATTGAAATATGGGGAATTCCAGAAGTCTTAGCCAAATTTGAAATTGAAAGACCCGAACAAGTGATTGATTTTCTTGGAATGATGGGCGATGCCGCCGATAATATTCCGGGACTTCCGGGAGTAGGAGAAAAAACCGCAAAGAAATTCTTAGCCGAATATGGTTCTATGGAAAATCTTTTAGCCAATACACAACAATTAAAAGGCGCCATAAAAGACAAGATTGAAGCCAATGCAGCACTAGGTATATTGTCTAAAAAATTGGCCACCATCCTACTCGATTGTCCTGTTACTTTTGATGCAACCGACTACGAATTATCCAAACCCGATGTTGAAAAAACAGATGTGTTGTTTCAAGAATTGGAATTCCGTCAAATGAAAGCACAGTTTGATAAATTATTTGGAACTGGCAAAGAATATGATGAAATTGATACCAACGGAAATGGAACTACCAACGAAACGCCTCAACCAACAAAAAAGGCCCCTGCTAAAAAAACCAATGAAGATCAATTTGATTTATTTGGATTTACTGATGAGGAAAGTGATGAAGCAAAACCAAATTCGTTTTACGCAACATTAGAAACCACCGAACATTTTTACCAAAGTATTCAAGGCGATTTACCGGTGAAATTGCTTTTGCAAAATCTAATGAATCAATCTTCGGTTTGTTTTGATACCGAAACAACAGGGATCGATGCTTTGAATGCAGAATTGGTAGGAATATCCTTTTCTTTTGAAAAAGGAAAAGCGTTTTACGTTCCGTTTCCAGAGAACAGAGAGGAAGCACAAGTTTTAGTAGACAAATTCAAGCCGTTTTTTGAAAGTGAAAGCATTGAAAAAGTAGGTCAGAATATCAAATACGATTTAAAAATTCTTTCGCATTATGGCGTTTCCATCAAAGGAAAATTGTTCGATACCATGATTGCGCATTATTTAATCAACCCCGATATGCGTCACAATATGGATGTTTTATCGGAAACCTATTTGAAATATGCCCCAAAATCCATTGAAGATTTAATTGGTAAAAAAGGGAAAAACCAAAAATCGATGCGCGATATTTCTTTAGAAGATATTAAAGAATATGCTGCCGAAGATGCCGATGTAACGTTTCAGTTGAAGCAAAATTTCAGTCCTATTTTAGACAAAGCCGAAACCAAGAAATTATTTGAAGAGATCGAAATTCCATTAATTCCCGTATTAGCAGCAATGGAATTGGAAGGAATTAATTTGGACGTTCCGTTTTTAAAATCAATGTCAGGAGAAATGGCTGCCGAAAGCAATGCATTGGAACAAAAGATATACGAAACTGCTGGCGAGAAATTCAATTTGGCTTCTCCAAAACAATTGGGCGACGTTTTATTTGATAAAATGAAAATTGGCGGTACCAAACAAAAGAAAACTAAAACAGGTCAATATGCCACTGGCGAAGAGATATTATCTTATTTAGCAAACGACAATCCAATTGTAAAAGACATTCTAGATTGGCGTCAAATGGTGAAATTACAAAGCACCTATATTGATGCGTTGCCCAACCAAGTAGACAAAAAAACGGGTCGCGTGCACACCGATTATATGCAAACTGTTGCCGCAACTGGGCGTTTGAGTTCTAACAATCCCAACCTGCAAAACATTCCAATTAGAACTGAAAGAGGGCGCTTGATTCGTAAAGCATTTATTGCTCGAGATGAAAATTACACCTTAGTTTCTGCCGATTATTCTCAGATAGAATTGCGCATTATTGCGGCGTTGTCGGGAGAAGAAAACATGATTAAAGCATTCCAACATAATGAAGATATTCACCGAAGCACTGCTGCTAAAGTGTTTAATGTTCCCTTAGAAGAAGTTACCAAAGAGCAACGTAGCAATGCCAAAACGGTAAACTTCGGAATCATCTATGGGGTTTCTGCCTTTGGACTTTCCAATCAAACTTCGCTTTCAAGAAAAGAAAGTGCCGAGTTGATTGATGCCTATTATGCAAGTTATCCAAAACTAAAATCCTATATGCAAGATCAGGTAGATTTTGCTAGAGAAAATGGTTATGTGCAAACGGTTTTAGGAAGACGTCGTTATTTGAAAGATATTAATTCGGCGAATCAAATGGTACGAAGTGGTGCCGAAAGAAATGCGGTTAACGCCCCAATTCAGGGTTCTGCTGCCGATATTATCAAGATTGCCATGATTAATATTTACAACAAATTGACTTCTGAAAATTGGAAATCCAAAATGCTATTGCAGGTACATGATGAACTTGTTTTTGATGTGCACAATTCCGAAATGGAGAAAATCCAACCCATGATCAAACACGAAATGGAAAATGCTTTTAAACTAGATGTTCCGTTAGAAGTTGAAATTGGTTCTGGAAAAAACTGGTTGGAAGCACATTAGAATTTTTTTATAGATTTAAATTATAGATTTTGTAACTTTGTTTTAAATGTAAAATTATGCCTGTAATAAGTCTGTTTTATGGTTTAATAATTTCCATGTATTATTTGGATAATAAGCAACATAATTTACCTCATATTCATGTGAAATACAATGAATTTGAGTCCGTTTTTTCAATACCTGACGGAGATTTATTAGAAGGGAAACTACCTAATAACAAAATCAAACTTGTTAAAGCATGGATTGAAATTCGACAAGAAGATCTAATGGCCGATTGGAGTCTGGCTATTAAAGGAGAGCCCATTTTTAAAATTGAACCTTTACGATAAAAGATATGTTTCCAAAAATAATAACTGCAATACCAAAATCTGGATATAAATTAGAGCTAGAATTTGATACTAAAATCTGGAAGGAATTCTCTGTTCTACCTTATCTTAATTACCCTGTATTTGAACCTTTGAAAAACATTTCCTTTTTCAACCAAGTTGTCGTAAAACATGGAACAATTGTTTGGGGAAAAGAAGAAATTATAGATTTTGATCCCTATACCCTTTGGACAGAGAGTATCGAAATATCGAAAAGCAACCTAGTCAGTTGAAAAAATATCTGATAAAGTATTCAGATAGCAGTTTACGCAATTTTGTCATTCCGTAGGAATCTCATTAAATTAAAATGAAAAAGGCTTTATTTTATTGTCTTCGCACAAGAATGCTTCGGACTCATCGGTTTATGGTTCGTAAGTTGTCCAGAAAAATAAGGCACTGTTTTAATTTTACATATATTTGCCGAAATATTTCATAATGGCATTATTTTCATTATCCCAAAAATCTATCCAAACTGTTAAGTCCGTAACTAATAGTCAGTATCTAGATATAATAGGATTGGTAATCGTTTTGGTTGGATCTATAACATTGGGATACCACAAAACAGAAATTCCGATTCACTTTAAAAATACCACTTATACTTTCCCATTGGGGATATTTTCTATCGTGAATGTTGGATTTTCTATGATATCCACACGATTAGTAACCAAGAAAAATAACATCGGAAATTTTATCGGAACCTTAAATACCGCTTTAAGTGGCGCTATCGATTATCTTTTAGGAAATGCCGCAGCAATTTTAACCTATCCAATATCTTTTGTAGGGAATTATGTTGCGTTTCGATTCTGGAAAAAGAAAAAAGTACTAAACAGTATTGATGGGATTTTTTACAGAAATTTATTCTTAGGGATGGTACTTTCGCTTATACTGAATTACCTAGGATTCACTTATTTTAGTGACAAACCCATCGATTGGAAATTGTTTTTTGCAATTGCAATTCCTGCCGGAATTAGTTTTGGAGGAACCTTTAACAATAGCCGAATGTACCCCGACAACTGGTTCATGTGGCAATTGTACAACCTATCTAAAATTGTTCAAAGTGTTATGATATTGAACATTGCCAACACCATTAAATATGTATTCTACTTCTTTAATGCGATAATTGGTTATATCACTTGGAACGATGATAAAGAACATAACCCTATAGTTTCCTAGTAGATTCTCTTTGGCGCAACTCGGTTTTAATAATCGTAGTTTTATGGCTGTAGTTTTCTTCTTTACTTTCTAGTTTCTCAATTAGCATTTTGGTTGCTACCTCGCCTATTTCTGGGCCATGTTGGCTCACGGTAGACAAACTTGGTGTCATTCGTCTCGACCAAACGCCATCGGCAAAACCAATAACCGAAAATTCTTCTGGGATTTTTAATCCTTTTTTAATAGCCATTTTCATAGCCATACTTGAAGCATGCTCGTCTAATGCAAATATGGCATCTACTTCATTTTTATTTAAAAAATCAACAGTTATTGCATCCAGATCTTCGGCGGTTTCCGACAAAACTATAAGTTTTTCATCTACTTTCAACCCCGCATTTTCAAGAGCTTTCTTATAACCTTCCACTCTAAGTTTTCCTACACTTAAATTATTAATTGCAGAAAACAAAGCGATTTTTTTACATCCCGTTTTAATCAAATGTTCGGTCGCATTGATAGCTGAATCTAAATCATCCACCACCACTTTATCACAAACAACTTCGTCTGAAGTTCTATCAAACATAACAATAGGAGTGCCTTCATTAATTATAGACTTAAAGTGACCAAATTGTTGTAGTTTTTGTGCTTCTTGTGAAATCGACAAAATAAAACCATCAATCGTTCCGTTACTCAACATCTCCAAAGCGCTAATTTCTTTTTCTAAAGATTCATTACTAATACAGGTAATCACTTTATATCCTTTTTCATCCGCTACTTTCTCAATTCCGGTAAAAACCTTAGCAAAAAAAGAATTCAAAATATTAGGAATAATAACTCCAATAGTTCTAGTAGATCTATTTTTAAGGTTTAACCCGATGATATTAGGCTTATAGTTTTTGAGTTTTGCATACTCTTGAACCCTAATTTTAGTAGGATCACTTATCTCTGGACTATCGTTCAATGCTTTAGAAACGGTAGAGACAGAAACTCCCAATTCTTTTGCAATCTGTTTTAATGTAGCTTTCGTTTTCATTTGAAAATTAAATAAGCAGTAAAATTAAGAAAAAAATAATTAGAAGCTTCGGATTTAGTCATTTTTGTAAACTAATAATATACAATTATTTTACGAAAAGGAATTTCAATAACAATTGCTGTTCGTGAAAATTTAATGTTTTTTGTACTTCTCTATCATTCAACCTAAAAGAAAAACAGAAACCTATTTGTATATATAATAAATAATTGTACTTTTGCACTCCCGTAATTGGGAATGGAATGTTTAATTAAAATAATATTATGGACGCATTAAGCTACAAAACAGTTTCTGCCAACAAAGCCACCGTTACTAAAGAGTGGATTGTTGTAGACGCTGAAGGTCATAACTTAGGTCGTTTTGCTTCTAAAGTCGCGATGCTTTTAAGAGGTAAATACAAGCCAAGTTATTCACCACACGTTGACTGTGGAGATAACGTAATTGTTATCAACTCAGAGAAAATTAATTTAACTGGAAACAAACTTGACGAAAAAACTTACATTCGTCACACAGGTTATCCAGGAGGGCAAAGAAGTTTGACTGCCAAAGTAATGCAACAAAAAAACCCTGCATTATTAGTAGAAAAAGCTGTAAAAGGAATGTTACCTAAAAATAAATTAGGTGCGCAATTATTCCGTAATTTAGATGTAAATGTTGGTACTGAGCACAAACATGGCGCTCAACAACCAAAAACCGTTAACCTTAACGACTTAAAGTAATGGGAGTTATTCACAAAATCGGTAGAAGAAAATGTGCAGTTGCACGTGTTTATGTTCAAGAAGGAACAGGTAAAATTACCGTAAACAAAAAAGAATTTGCAACTTACTTCCCAACTGCTACTTTACAGTACAAAGTTTTACAACCAATGTCATTGACAGAAAATGTAAACAACTACGACGTAAAAGTAAATGTATACGGTGGTGGTTCAACAGGACAAGCAGAAGCTGTGAGAATGGCTTTAGCAAGAGTAATGTGTGAGGTAGGCGAAGGAAACAGAGCTATCCTTAAACCAGAAGGATTACTAACAAGAGATCCAAGAATGGTAGAACGTAAAAAATTCGGTCAGAAAAAAGCACGTAAGAGATTCCAATTCTCGAAACGTTAATATTCGATATTTATACGAATATTTTTTCAGATACCTTTTTACAATTAAAATTGAATTTAAAACAAAGTTGTCGATATTCCTTTTCAAAAGGGAATTAGTTTAGCATCGAAATGCAGTCCAAAGTCTTAAAGTTGAAAAGACTTAAAGCGAAAAAGGTGACGCATTGCTAATCAACGGAACGTAAACTATTACACAATGGCAAACAAAATTGACGTTAAAGAGTTATTAGAAGCAGGTGTTCATTTTGGACACATGACTCGCAAGTGGGACCCAAACATGGCTCCTTACATTTATATGGAACGTAATGGTATTCACATCATTAATCTATATAAAACTGCTGCAAAAATTGAAGAAGCTGGAGAAGCTATGAAAAAAATTGCAGCATCTGGTAGAAAAATACTTTTCGTAGCTACCAAAAAACAAGCAAAAGATATTGTTTCAGAAAAAGCATTAGCTTGTAACATGCCTTACATCACCGAAAGATGGCCTGGGGGAATGTTAACAAACTTCGTTACTATCCGTAAGGCAGTTAAAAAAATGTCTACTATTGATAGGATGAAAAAAGATGGTACTTTCATGACGCTTTCTAAAAAAGAAAGACTTCAAGTAGATCGTCTTCGTGCTAAGCTTGAGAAAAACTTAGGTTCTATCTCTGACATGTCTAGATTACCTGCTGCATTATTTGTAGTAGATATCAAAGCTGAACACATCGCAATAAAAGAAGCACAAAAATTAAACATTCCAGTTTTCGCAATGGTTGATACTAACTCTGATCCACGTGAAGTAGATTACGTTATTCCTTCCAATGATGATGCTTCTAAATCAATTGATAAAATTTTAACTTTAGTTACTGATGCTGTAAAAGACGGATTGGCTAACAGAACATCTGAAAAAGACGGAGAAGAATCTCCAGAAGCGGAAGTTGTTGCTGCTCCAGAAGTTGCTGCTGTTGTAGAAGAAGTTGCTGTTGTTGCTACTGAAGAAGTTGCTGTTGCTGAGGCACCAGTTGCAGAAGCAGAAGTTGCTACAGAAGCAGAAGCTACTGAAGAAACTAAAACAGAAGAATAAATAAATTAAAATTCCAAAAGGTAAATTCCAAGTTCCAAATAATTATCAAAATTTGATGATTTATTAAAATTGGAATTTGGGATTTATTAATTGGAATTTTTACTTTTAAATTTTTAATCTTAAAATAAAAACAAAATGGCAACAATTACTGCTGCAGACGTAAATAAATTAAGAACTATCACAGGCGCAGGTATGATGGACTGCAAAAAAGCATTGGTAGAATCGGACGGAGATTTTGATTTAGCAATTGAAAACCTTAGAAAAAAAGGTCAAAAAGTTGCTGCTAACAGATCCGACAGAGAATCTACTGAAGGTGCTGCTATAGCTATTGTAAGTGCTGACAAAACCTCTGGTGTTGCTATCACATTAAATTGTGAAACGGACTTCGTTGGAAAAAATGAAGGTTTCGTAAAATTGGCTACTGAATTAGCTAACCAAGCATTAAACTATGCTACTAAAGAAGAATTTTTAGCTTCTGATTTCAACGGAATCACTGTTGCTGAAAAATTAATTGAACAAACTGGTGTAATTGGAGAAAAAATTGAAGTAGCTTCTTTCGCAAGATTGAATGGTGCTTTTATTGGATCTTACATTCACGCTGGAAACAAAATTGCTACTTTAGTTGCTCTTTCTGCTACTGTTGAAGGTGCTGAAGAAGCTTCAAGAAACGTTGCAATGCAAGCTGCTGCTATGAACCCAATTGCTTTAAACGAAGCTGGTGTTGATGCATCAATCATTGAAAAAGAAATTGAAATCGCTAAAGACCAATTGCGTCAAGAAGGAAAACCAGAAGCTATGTTAGACAATATCGCTAAAGGTAAAATCCAACGTTTTTACAAAGACAATACCTTAGTTAACCAAGATTACATTAAAGATGGCTCTATGAGCGTTGCTGCTTATGTTAAATCGGTTGATGGTGGATTAACTGTTACTGGATTTAGTAGAGTTGCTTTAGGATAATTCAATATCAAATTTTAGATATTAAATTTCAAATATTGAACCTCGTTTCTTAATTGGAACGAGGTTTTTTGTTGTTATAAAAAAGTATATATTTACATTTGAACCTATTAAAACCTAAATCATATTAATATGAATAAAAGAATATTAATTCTATTCGCATTAGCAACTTTCGTAAGTTATAGTCAAAAAAAAGGAGTCAACACCGTTAATTATGGTAATAATCCTGCTGTTGGCAAATATCTTTCTACACGTGGCGTAAAATTATATTATGAAACGTATGGCAAAGGAGAACCCTTGTTGCTAATTCACGGAAATGGTGGTTCTATTCACGATATGAAATACCAAATTTCTTATTTTCAAAAATATTATAAAGTGATTATTGCCGATAGCCGTTCGCAAGGGAAATCTATTGATACTGCTGAGACACTTAATTACGAAACCATGGCAGACGACATGAATGCGTTATTGGATTCGTTACACATTAAATCTGCTTATGTTATTGGTTGGAGTGATGGTGGAATTAACGGATTATTACTAGCCATGCGCCATCCTGAAAAGGTAAAAAAACTAGTTGCTTCGGGAGCAAATCTTATTCCGGATGCATCTGTTTTAGATCCTGCTGGGGTTGCCTTTATTACCGAAACTAAAAAAGAATTAAATGCTGGCAAACAAGATGCTGCAACTAAAAATACTTTAAAATTGCTAAATATGATGGCTTTAGAACCTCATATTTCGTTAACCGATTTACAAAAAATATCGTGTCCGGTATTGGTTGTTGGAGGAGATAATGACGTAATTAAACCATCACATACCTTACAGATATTTGAAAACATTCCGCAAGCGTATCTTTGGATTCTTCCTGCTTCGGGACATGCAACCTTGCAACGTTATAAAGTCGAATTTAACACGAAAGTGCGTGACTTTTTTTCGCAGCCTTTCCGGAAAATAAGTTGGGATGATTGGGATAAATAGGGTTGTATATTTACGGAATAAAGATTAATATTTGCTTCGGCACATACTTATAGAGTTTCAGCCTGTCCTTGTAGAGCTTCGAGTTTAGATAACTAAACCGCTTCGATTTGAATGGAACGCGGATGAAACGGATGCTTTGCAACGCAGGTTAGGGCGGATTTTTTCTACAAAAGGCACAAAAGTTTTTGAGGTTTTACTTATTAAAACAATAGAACACAACAAAAGTGATTTTAGTGGGTTTATTATGGTTGGGGATTGCTTCGTGCCTCGCTAGGACAACTTGGCGGGGAAGTTTCTTAGAAGTTTTGCCTCTATTCAATACCTTTGCTATCTAGCCCCGATAGAAATGAAAATAAGAAATGTCCCGATTTTTTTCGGGACATTTCTTATTGTAATGGATAGCGGGAATGACGTTTACTAAAATGCGCAAGCCTTTCGCTACTAATAATGACATTACTTAACCATAGGAAATCCTTTGGAACGCATAAGGGCATCTACTTTGGCATCTCTACCACGGAAGGAACGGAAGGCATCGCCTTGATCGGTGGTGTTTCCGGAGCTGAAAACGAATTTTAAAAGACGTTTGGCTACTTCTTTATCGTAAGGACCTTTGGCTTCGGTGAAGGCTTCGTAGGCATCGGTACAGATTACGTCGGCCCACAGGTAACTGTAGTATCCTGCAGAATATTCATCGCTAGAAAAAATATGCCCGAATTGTGGGGTACGATGACGCATTACGATTTCGGATGGCATGTTTAACTCGGCTAAAGTAGTGGTTTCAAAAGCATCTGGATGGATGGTTTTGGTACCTTCCATGTGCAATTTCATATCGATTAAGGCACTTGAAATTAACTCTACCGTATTGAAACCTGCATTGAAATGGGATGCTTTTTCAATTTTATCCAACAAGGCTTGTGGCATTGGTTGGTTGGTTTTGTAGTGCAGTGCATAGTTTTTTAATACTTCGGGAGTGGAAAGCCAGTTTTCTAGTATTTGGGATGGGAATTCTACGTAATCTCTAGCAACATTAGTTCCGGCAAGGGTTGGATAGTTTACGTTAGAACACAAGCCGTGAAGGGCATGACCAAATTCGTGGAATAAAGTGCTGGCATCGTCCCAAGAAATAAGTACGGGTTCGCCTGGGACAGCCTTGATGAAATTGGCATTATTGGAAACAATTGTTGGTACTTCGCCATTGAATTTTTCTTGGGTACGGTATTCGTTCATCCAAGCACCAGAGCGTTTTCCTTTGCGGGCATAGGGATCAAAATACCATAAGCCTACATTTTTTCCGGTGGTTTTATGGAGCACTTGGTACACGGTAACGTCTTCTTGGTACACAGGAACATCGGTAACTTTTACAAATTTTAAATCGAATAATTCGCCAGCAACCCAAAACATTCCTTCACGCAATTTGTCTAATTGCAGGTATTGTTTTACTTGGTTTTGGTCTAGGTCGTATTTGTCTTTTCGAACTTTTTCGGCATAAAAGCGGTAATCCCAAGGTTGGATTTTGAAGTTTCCTCCTTCAGCATCTGCTATTTTTTGCATATCGGCAACCTCAACTTTTACTTGTGCTACGGCAGGTTTCCAGATGTCCATCATTAATTTCATGGCATTGGCAGGATCTTTCGCCATAGTATTGGACAATTTCCAATGGGCATGGGAAGCAAAGCCCATTAGTTTGGCGCGTTGTGCACGAAGGGTAAGAATTTGAGTGATTAGCGTGTTGTTGTCTTGTGCATTACCATTATCGCCACGATTGACAAACATGTGCCATACTTTTTCGCGCAATTCTCTGTTGCTAGAATACGTAAGGAATGGCTCTACAGAAGAACGGGTGTTGGCAACTGCTCCCAAACTAGAAAGCTTGTGCTCGGTAGCGCTTGCAGTGGCAGCACTTTTTAATTCGGTTGTTAAACCTGCAAGGTCGGCATCGGAAGTTAATTCGACGTATTGGTTGTTTTCTTCTGAAAGTAAATTCTGACTGAACTTGGTGTACAATCCTGCAAGTTGTTGGTTTAACAGACTTACTTTGGCTTTGGTTGCAGCGTCTAATTTGGCTCCAGCATAAACAAAATTATCGTAAACCACTTTAACCAATCGTTGTTGTTCTTTGGTTAATTTGGTTTTGTCTTTCGAATTATAAACGGCTTGAATGCGTTTAAATAATTTGGTGTTTTGGTTGATTTTATCGGAAATTTCCGCCAGTTTTGGTTCCATTTCGGCTTCTATGGGCTCGAATTCTGGGCTGTTCATATTGGAACTGTAAATCCCGTAAACGGCATAGACTCTATTGAGTTTTTTCCCGGTTTTTTCTAAAGCAGCAATAGTGTTTAGAAACGTTGCCGGCTTGGTGTTATTGGCAATAGCGTTTACCTCATCCAATTTTTCTTGCATTGCAAACTCTAAAGCGGGTTTTAAATCGGAAACTTTGTATTGGTTAAAAGCGGGAACGCCACCATAATTGCCTGCCCAATCTTTTAAAAGGACATTGTCTTTACTGTTTTGTGCATTCATAGTTAGTACTGTAGTAGTAATCAAAATGGAAGTTATTATTTTTTTCATAGGGTTGTTCATTTGAAAACAAATATAAGGAAAAGATTTGGGATGGGGGTTGTGGGTTGTAGGTGGTGGGTTGTAGGTTCTGGGCAGTAGTGGTTTATTTGCCACAGATTACACGGATTTTTAAATTCAAGGGTTTAAAAAACTTTAGGGATTTGCGAAATCTGAGCGCTAATTTTTTTCAAACCATTAAGATATTAAGTTTCATTAAGCCTTAATGGAACTTAATATCTTAATGGTTTGATTTTTTTATTTAGTAACTATTTAAAATAATATCTTTGGACTTTAGCAAAAATCATTGTAATTCCAATCCTAAACAAATTAAAAATGATGCAAACAAAAAACCGTTGTGCTTGGTGCGAAAAAGATGATTTATATCGGAAGTATCACGATGAAGAATGGGGTAAACCTATTTATGACGACCAACAACTTTTCGAGTTTTTAATCTTGGAAACCTTTCAGGCTGGACTAAGTTGGCATATGGTTTTAAAGAAACGAGATAACTTTCGTAAGGCTTTTGCCGATTTTGATTACCTAAAAGTAGCACAATACGATGAAGATAAAATTCAGGAATTGCTATTGGATGCAGGAATTATTAGAAACAAATTGAAAGTAAGAGCTGCCGTTGCCAATGCAATTGCATTTATAGAAGTGCAAAAGGAGTTTGGTAGTTTTTCTAATTATATTTGGAAATTTACCGATGGAAAACCAATAGATACTACTCCGAAAACACTAAAGGAAGTTCCTGCTTCTACGCCACTTTCGGATGCTATTAGTAAAGATTTGAAGAAACGCGGATTCAAATTTGTAGGCACTACAGTAGTTTATGCACACATGCAAGCCACCGGAATGGTGAACGATCATATTGAGGGTTGCTGGACGAGGGATTAGTGATCCGTTTGAGTTTTTAAAATCTTCATGAATAGATCTCTGGAGATTTCAAAAGCACCTAATTTTTCTAAATGGTCGTTGTGTACTTGGCAATCTAAAAGTTTGTAATTATGAACTTTTAGATATTCTATCAACTTAATAAAGGCAACTTTACTGGCGTTCGGCACTTTAGAAAACATGCTTTCTCCACAGAAAACGTGTCCCAAATCTACTCCATACAATCCGCCTACTAATTCGTTATTTTGCCAAACTTCAAAGGAAATAACTTTCCCTAATTGGTGCAATTGGGTATAGGATTTTATTATTTCTGCAGAAATCCAAGTGCCTTGTTGCTCTTTGCGTTCTATCGTTTGGCAATTAGAAATTACAGCAGCAAAATCTTGGTTCATGGTTACTTCAAAACTATTTCTGTTGAGGATGTTACGCATGCTTTTCGAAACTTTATAATCCATAGGATTCACCACCATTCGTTCTGGCGGTGCCCACCAAAGTATAGGATCGTCGGCATCAAACCACGGGAAAATACCGTTGGTATAAGCCAACATCAATCGCTCTACCGACAAATCACCACCTACAGCCAAAACACCTTCGTAATTGGCTTCTTCAACAGGCGGGAAAAATAGTTCTTTAGTTAGGAAGTACATATTCAATATCAATGGCAAAAATCAACTTCAATAACAATTACAAAAATCAACTTCAATATCAAAAAAATAAAAAATTCAATAAAAAAGCCAGAAATTCAAGTACTACTTAAACTTCTGACTTCCATCTTCTGACTTCTAACTTACTAGAAAGGTAAATCGTCGTGTTCTTCTTCTTTGAAATCCGTTGCTGGAGCAAATGCTTCGGCTGCTGGCATTGGAGGCATTGCTTGAGCTGTAGGAGCTGCGGCTTGATTTTTTTCGATTCTCCAACCTTTGATAGAATTGAAATATTTAGTTTCTCCTTGTGGATTAACCCATTCTCTTCCTCCTAAATTGATAGAAACTTTTACGTCTTCACCAACGGTAACATTATTTAATAAATCGCATTTGTCTTGAACAAATTCAATCATGATGCTTTGTGGATACTGCTCGTCGGTAGTAACTACTAATTCTCTTTTTTTAAATGTTGGACTTACTTGTTGTTCTCCTCCAACTACTTTTACTTTTCCTGATACTTCCATAATTATTCTAAGTTTATTGTTTTGCTAAAAGCACTTTCCAAGCAGTTAGCGCTTCGTTTTTATCTAAATATTCTTTGGCCAATTGGTGTTTTTTGACCTCATCATCGGCACTCAAAACTCCTTTTACTTCAAAATTTTGTTTTACAAATATAGTAATTTCTTCTTCTGTAGGCAATGCTTCTACATTTCCTAATTTTCCTAAATCATTTCCTTTAAATATAGGGCTTTCCTTGACAAAATCCGGAATGGCATCTACTCCAATTCCTAAAGTTGCTAGTGGTTTTTCGACTTCAAAAAGGCCTTGGTTGGCTCTAGAATACCAATTACCTCCCAAACGAGAAACCAAATCAATTTTCACAGGATCAATTATTCCATTGGCATCCAAAACTGCTTCGTTAATATGAATTTTTACTACTTCGCAAATAATCATATTTCCGGCACCACCTTCGGTTCCAAGAGGGATTATTTGGTTCACCACACATTCAAATTGCACTGGGCTTTCGGCAACACGATAGGGTTTTACTAACTCGGAAGGGATTGCGGTTAGTCCGGCTTTTTCAAATTCGTTTACACCATCGGCATATTCGGTACTGGACAACGACATTTGTTGCACCATATCAAAATTTACCACATTAATAACTACCTGCTTGGTGTCTTGGCAATTGATCAGAGTATGTTTGATAGAATTATCGCGAACGCGTCGAGCAGGTGAAAACACCAAAATCGGCGGATTGGCACTAAAAACATTGAAAAAACTAAACGGGGATAAATTGGGTTTCCCATTTTTATCTACTGTACTCGCAAATGCAATAGGCCTAGGCGCAATGGCACTTTGCAAATAGCCTTGTAATTTGGCTGTAGAAATTTTCTTAGGATCAATAGTTAGCATGGCTTCAATTTTTACAAATATAAGAAATGCAATGGCAAAATTCAATGGCAATTTCAAAAATCAAGTTCAATAAATAGATGCTTTTAGATACTCTAGTTTTTTTGCCACGGATTGTACAGATTTTTACGGATTATTTAATCTAATAGAAAAATAAAATCTGTATAATCCGTGCAATCCGTGGCGAAAAATTAGGTTTCCTAATGTCATTTCCCTTCAGCAATTATTTTTTTCTTACTTTTAAACAAAAATTTATCCATGCAGTTTTCCGATAAAAGAAATAATACACGTTGGGTTATTATTTTCGTATCCTTTTTAATCGTTACCCTTATTTTGTGGAATACTTATTCTTTCTTTCAAATTTTTAAGAATGAAGAACGGGTAAAAATGGAACAATGGGCCTTGGCTTTAAAGACAATGAATAATGCCGATACCGATACCGATACCGAATTGCCGTTGAAGATAGTTCAAAACGCAAGTATCCCCATCATTGTTACCCAAGAGGATAAAATCATTAACAATGCAAATATTGAAGAAGATATTGCTAAAGACAAAGACAAACTTGCTGGATTTTTAGAAAAATTAAAATCGGAAAATGATGCTATTCCCATGGAATATTCTCCTGGGAAATTTCAATATTTATACTACGGGGATTCCTCTTTGTTGAATAAATTAAAATACTACCCAATTGCTTTGTTGCTTATTATTTTTCTTTTTGGAGCTTTGGTATATAACTTTTACAAAAGCACTAAAATAGCAACCCAAAACAAACTTTGGGCTGGTATGGCAAAAGAAACCGCCCACCAAATAGGCACTCCTTTATCGTCATTAATTGGTTGGCTCGAAATTATGAAAGCCGAAAATGTATCGGAAACAATCCTTATAGAAATTGAAAAAGACATCAAAAGACTACAAACCATTACCGATCGATTTTCTAAAATTGGTTCCGAGCCCGCTTTAGAAAAAAAGGATATTATTGCAGAAACCCATAACTCTTTTGATTATTTAAAGTCCCGATTTTCACACCAAGTTATCTTTGATTTTGTTGCTCCTAAAGAGCCCATTTTTATTTCCTTGAATCCCGAATTACATAGTTGGACGATAGAAAATTTAATGAAAAATGCCATTGATGCCATGAAAGGCAGAGGCGCTTTAACTCTTACAATAGAAAAAGAAGGGCAACACATTAGGATAAACATTACCGACTCTGGAAAAGGGATTCCGAAGAAGCAATTTCACCGGGTTTTTGAGCCTGGATTTACCACCAAAAAACGCGGCTGGGGATTGGGATTGTCTTTAACCAAAAGGATTGTAGAAGAATACCACAAAGGAAAAATAAAAGTAGCACATTCTGAAATTGGAGTGGGAACTACAATGCAGATTTCGTATAAGTTGGGGGCTTAACTGTTATGTTTTCAAAAAATAGAAAAATAGAAAACACAAAAATAAAACACAAATTATTACCAAATTGGTAAATATCTTATATTTTTGTAAAAAAAGGATTTGAGAATAGTTGCGAAAAAAATATTGAGAGATTTTTGGGAAAAGCACGAAGATTGTGAACAACAATTAAAATCATGGTTTCGTGAAGCACAAAAAGCCGAATGGAAAAATCCTAATGAAATTAAAACGGAATACCCAAGCGCAAGTATTTTAAATGATAACCGAGTAATTTTTAACATAAAAGGAAATAATTACAGATTGATAGTAAAAATAAGTTACGAATATGAAATGGTTTGGATTCGATTTATTGGAACGCACGCAGAATATGATAAAGTCAACGCAAACACAATTTAGATTATGAACATAAATCTTATAAAAACAGAAAACGATTATAATCAAGCGTTGGAAAGACTTGATATAATTTTTGACGCAAAAAGAGGAACGGATCAAGGCGACGAATTGGAACTTTTAGGAATGTTAATTGACCAATATGAAAACGAACATTTTCCGATTGCTTTGCCTGATCCAATCGAAGCAATAAAATTCAGAATGGAGCAAATGGGTTTGAATCAAAATGATTTAGCAAGAATTGTTGGATTTAAAAGTCGAGCAAGTGAAATTTTGAACCGAAAAAGAAAACTATCATTAGAAATGATTAGACAATTACATAACGAACTAAATATTCCAACCGACGTTCTAATACAAACATATTAGTAAAAATAAACATAACAGTTAACAGGCGTTTGGCAAGATTAGAGTTTTAGGCATAATTTAAAAATGGTTTTATATCCGGAAAGTTTTATATTTAACCGAATATTAAGGCTTCCTTAATCCCCAACCTCCCCAAGTGCTGGGACGAAAAGAAATTTTCTAAAACTCTCAACGAAACTTACCCATCATCAATTTTCTTCCCACTAAATTTTTGCTTAAATAAGTGTCTAAAAATGTTTTTTGTTTTTCGGTTTGCTCCACAGCATCTAAAATCATTTTCTTTAAACTCGATAAATTCGAAGTGTTTTCGGCGCCAACAGAACCAATGTTGTAAACATCTTCTTTGCATTTATTCATTTTATCCGATAACTCTTGCATGTTTTTTCGCAGAACTTCATCCGATTGTTCTGGTTTGAATTTTTTAAATCGGAAACGTGAAAAATCATTCAATAAACCAATGGCTTCGTTATAATTGACCACTACCTCATTTAATTTTTCGATGTTTTTGTTTGCCTTTAAAATTGTAAAATTTTTCTTTTTAAAATTGTATTGGTCAACAATCAACTTATTGAGCAAGCCGTTTTTCTCTATTCGTTCTGCTGCTTCAAAGGCTCTATCGGCTTGCGATAAGGTGTCGTATCGATCTATTAGCGTTTGAAAATCGCAAACAATAGTAGCCTTTTTGGCATCGACTTTTCCACCCATAAACTCTATATTAGTAACTGGTGAAGAAAGAAATTGCCATAAATAATCGAAGGGCATGTGTGTAAGAAGGAAGTTACTGGGTTCGGCCTTGAAAAAAGAGTTATCGAGTTTCTTTACATACTTCTGGTTTAAAACATAGCCGGAACCCCAAGTAGGATCAAACAATAACCATTTACCATCCAATTGCGAAGCGCACCAAGAATGACCAAGCGTTGCAATTTTCCCATATTGTTTGGTATAACCTTCAATTACATAAGTGCGAACCCCAACTTTATTGGCTAAATCATTAAAAACCGCTGCATAGTGCATGCAAACTCCTTTTTTAGAATCTAAGGTTTTTTTAATTTTTATTTCCTCCGTTTGGTTGGCATCTTGGTTTAGCATGTTCACCACATCATAACTAATAGTGGACGCCGTCCAAAAGAAAACGGCTCTAATTTTATCATTAGGCGTATTAAAATTACCAGAAATATACGCAGCAATTTTAGTGGTTGAATTGGTAAGACTATCCGGAATTTGTGTCATTATTTTATCCACAGCTTCGTATTGCCCATAACTGAAGCAGGAAAGAAACAGAAAAAGCAAACAGTAATTTTTCATGAATAAGGCACTTTAGATATAAAAAGAAATTCCACTAATTAAAAGAAAATTAATGGAATTTATAAGGTATTTATAACATTATAAATGGGTTTGCACCGCTTTTACAATGGTTTCAAATTCTTCTTTGGTAAGCGAAACTTTATTTTGAAAACGCATTTCATCCATTTCGTTTAACGGAATTAAATGCACGTGTGCATGAGGTACTTCAAGTCCAACCACCGCCATGCCAATTCGTTTGCACGGAACCGCCTTTTCTAGTGCCACTGCTATTTTTTTAGAAAACTGCATTAACCCAAGATACAAAGCATCTTCTAGATCAAAAATCTTGTTGATTTCTTGCTTCGGAATACATAAAGTATGTCCTTTGGCATTGGGATTTACATCTAAAAAAGCCAAAAAGTTGTCGTCTTCGGCTATTTTATAACACGGAATTTCTCCGTTTACTATTTTGGTGAAAATACTAGACATTAATTAGTCTCTAGAAATTTCTAAAACTTCAAATTTCAATACCCCATTAGGAACTGTAATCTCGGCAAATTCGCCAACCGATTTTCCTAATAAACCTTTCCCTATAGGAGAAGTTACCGATATCTTTCCGGTTTTTAAATCGGCTTCACTTTCGGCAACCAAGGTGTAGGTCATTTCCATTCCGTTGGTTTGGTTTTTAATTTTTACATTAGATAACACCAAAACTTTAGTAGTATCCAAATGACTTTCGTCAATTAGTCTCGCATTAGAGTGCACTTCTTCTAGCTTGGCAATACGCATTTCTAGCATTCCTTGTGCTTCTTTGGCAGCGTCGTATTCGGCATTTTCAGACAAATCGCCTTTATCTCTTGCTTCTGCAATATCGGCAGAGGCTTTAGGGCGCATCACGCTTTTTAAGTGGTCTAATTCTTCTTTTAATTTTTTAAGTCCTTCTGCGGTGTAATAAGATACAGTGCTCATAATTTCATTTCTTTATTTACTTCTAGTTTTAGCATCTATGTTAAAACGAAGTTATTATTTTGTAATTCGTATACTTTACAATTTTTCAAACGTTATCCTAAAAATAGAAAAAATCCCATCAAGACGGGATTTCTTTTTTCAAAGATAAATATTTTGTATATAAAATTCCTACTTTTGTATAATAATACCATACAAAGTTAATTAAATTAATTTTTTAAACGAATCTTTTGATACATTTTTTAAAATGAAAAAAATACTTTTCCTCATTCTTCTTTCGGCTTTTATATTGGGATGCAGCAAAGACAAGTTTAGCAATGAAAATCCTTTTTTGCCCAACTATAGCTTCTCTATGGATGTTAATAAAAATTTACCTACTTACAGCGGATTGAATTTTGCAGGAAATGCCGTTAAGGCCTACCCTGCCAATGGCCCTTCTAAAGGGGTGATTATTTTTAATACCGGAAGCACCTATAACGCTTGGGATGGCGCTTGCCCTAACCAAGATTTAAGTACTTGTTCTACTCTTACTATAAGTGGTTCCAACGCTAGTTGCCCTTGCGGAAGTGAAAATTACAATTTGTTTACAGGACAAAGTGCCGGAAAACAATATGCCTTAAAACAATATCGGGTGGAAGTGAATGGCGATATTATTCGGGTTTATAATTAAACAAAAAAAAACGGCTTTTTCAAGCCGTTTTTTGTTTCTACTAGTGACTAACCCGTTATTGCATTTGCAGGAAGAGCAATAGCGCCCCCTTCTCGTTTAGCAAGCATGTCCGAATAATACTTGCGGGTTTGGTTGATGATATTTAAAATAGCAGTATAGTAGGGATCTGCCGAATTTACTTTGGCTAAAGAAAGCACATATTGCGTATAATTGTTATAGTTTTCCATGGCATTTTTTCGAATACTTTTCATGTCGTAATGCTCTGTAGACGAAATTTCGGTGCTGCGATGGGAAAACTTTAATTTAAAATCGTTGTTGGTTGTTTTTATTCTATTTACAAAATCCTCCAACTTTAGTGTTGCAATATGTGGCGCATAAGCAGGACTATTAAAATCATCTACTAAGTTGTCTATTCCATTGCTTTCGGCTTCGTAATTTAGTTTGGCCAAATTTTTATATTTCTTTACTACAATTGTAATGGTTTTGTAAGCGGTAATAAATTCGGGATTTACAGCCAATTCATATACTTTTAATTGTCTGTTAAAAGCGGCAAGGCTTACATCTCTTTCCACATCTAGTTTAGCAATGTCTTCAGTTTCTTGGTTCTTTTTTATTTGAAGCAAACCCTTGTCAAATAAGATAGAATCGGCTACCATTTTTTGCACATAGGCATTTATATGCGTGTCGGTAGCAGTGTTAATGGTTGCGGTTTCCAGGTCTTTAATAGAGGACTTAATCAATTGACCTGCTTCAAGATGGGTTAATCCTGTAATTTTTAATTTGTGTAATAACATAGTGATTAATTTTAAAGTTACTACTTAAAGTTACAAAAAATCCTTTAAAAAAATATCCACTTTTGTATAAAAATATTCTTTTTTTAGTTGGAAAAGGCTCCTCCTAGTTGTCATCTCCTAAAAAAACTTGACACATTTCTAAACCCAAAACAGAAATGGAAACAGTAAAAAAGGAGTATCGAGTTTCAGATTATTTTGAAAGAACTGACGAGAATTTTAGTTATGAAAAAGCCTTCAGACGATGGTTAGTTTTTGA
>CANFHX010000022.1 GCA_947446865.1 Flavobacteriaceae bacterium
AGATAAAACTCTTTTTATTTATATTTTAAAAGAAGACCAATTTATAGGCTTACATCCTTTAATTGAAGAAGATGTAATAGCTAGTCCACTTTTCCCACAACTCAATTTTGTTTTAGAAGAAATTTTTCGATAGGTTTTATTGTTTAAAAACGTGTAACTTTGAAAACTTAGAACCTATAATCTTAGAACCTAAAATTGATTACCAAAGAAACCATAGATAAAGTTTATGAAGCTGCTCGAGTAGAGGAAGTTATTGGCGATTTTGTGCAGTTAAAGCGCGCCGGTAGCAACTACAAAGGGTTAAGTCCGTTTTCAGATGAGCGATCTCCATCGTTCATGGTTTCTCCTGTGAAACAAATTTGGAAAGATTTTAGTTCTGGAAAAGGAGGAAATTCTGTGGCTTTCATCATGGAGCACGAACATTTTACCTATCCGGAAGCCATTCGCTATTTGGCAAAAAAATACAACATCGAAATTGTAGAAACCGAACTTTCTAACGAAGAAAAGGAAGTTGCAAACGAAAAAGAAAGTTTGTATTTGGTTTCTGAATTTGCAAGCAAATATTTTCAAGACGTCTTGCTTAATACCGAAGAAGGAAAAGCAATTGCCTATTCCTATTTCAAGGAAAGAGGCTTTACCAACGATACCATCAAAAAATTTAATTTAGGATATTCTCCTGCCACTTGGGATGCTTTTACCAAAGAGGCTCTCGGCAAAGGATATAAATTAGAATTTCTAGAAAAAACAGGACTTACCATCGTTGGCGAAGACAAACAGTTTGACCGATTTAAAGGGCGTGTAATGTTTCCTATTCAATCCATGTCGGGACGCGTTTTGGGTTTTGGAGGAAGAATTTTAACCAACGATAAAAAAGCGGCTAAATATTTAAACTCCCCCGAAAGTGATTTGTACCATAAGAGTAAGGTTTTATATGGTATTTTTCATGCCAAACAAGCCATTGCCAAATTAGACAATTGTTTTTTGGTTGAAGGATATACTGATGTTATTCAGATGCACCAAGCCGGAATTGAAAATGTAGTTGCCTCCTCAGGAACTGCATTAACTCCAGATCAAATCCGTTTAATCAATAGGCTTACCAAAAATATTACCGTTCTTTTTGATGGCGATGCTGCCGGATTAAGAGCATCCGTCCGTGGAATTGATCTTATTTTGGAGGAAGGAATGAATGTAAAAGTTTGTACTTTTCCTGATGGTGATGATCCTGATAGCTTTGCTAAAAAAACACCGCTACAGGACTTGACGAAGTATCTTGAAGACAATGCTATGGACTTTATTCAGTTCAAAGCCTCTCTTTTAATGAAGGATGCCAAGAACGATCCTATTAAAAAAGCCGATTTAATTCGGGATATGGTGGCAAGTATTTCTAAAATACCAGATAGAATAAAACGGGAAGTTTATATTCAAGAAGTATCTCGAATTATGGATATTTCAGAGGAAGTGCTTTTTAATACCTTGGCACAACTTGTAAAAAAAGACATAAACGAATTAGGAAAGAAACATAAAGAAGAGCAAAAAGCATTTGAAGTTGTAAAAAATGAAAATGTAGTTGCTGCGGCAAATGTCGATATCCAATTTGAATTGGAACATAAGATTATTGAAATTTTATTAATCTATGGTAATGTAGAAGATGACTTCGAGGAAGTGCTACTAAAAACTAACGGAAATGGTGAGCTAGAAGAGGTTAAAGAAATGAATCGGTACAAAGTGCACCAACGCATTTTTTTAAGTCTTCAAGAGGACGAAATAGAGCTTGCAAATCCTTTGTTTAAAAGCATCTATAACGACTTGATTCATTATTTTAATCAAAATGAATCGTTCGAATTAGACCAGTATTTATCCCAACTTCCAAGCGAATTGTCGCAAGAAGTTACTACGATCTTGATGAACGACGAGCGCGAAACCCTTCACAATTGGGAAGCTAAAAACATTTTCGTTAAAGCCAAAGACAAAACTATTAGCCAATACGTGTCCGAAACGATAGTAACACTTCGTTGGTTTTTGGTTAACAAAATAATAGATGAATTAAAATCCTCTATCACTAAAGATTCAGAAATAGATAATACCGAAACACTTTCTATGGTGATGGATTATTTAGGCTTGACCAATATATTTTCTAAAAAACTAGGGAGAGTAATCTCAAGGCACAATTAAAAAAAATCTAAATCTCAATTGGTGTTGGGGTTTCCCAATTGAAATTTTTTAAACTATATCTAAGTTTTTGGCTTTATTCACCAAATCAACTAAATTAGATACGTTTAGTTTTTGTAATAGACGAAGTTTGTAGGTACTTATCGTCTTTTCGTTTAATCCTAAAATTTTGGATATTTCATTATTCTTTTTGCCATCACTAAGGTAGCGTAATACTTCAACTTCTCGGTTGGATAACTTTCGGTAAATTTGCTCCGTATTATTTTGCTTTGCAATTAACTCCAAACTTATCTTTATCGCTTCATTCATTATTACAATCCCTTCCGCGACTTTAATTATTGTATTTCCCAGAATTTCCAGTTTGGAAGATTTATGAATAAATCCTGACGCACCTGCTTTTATTGTATTCGAAGCATAAATCTGTTCGTTTAAGTTGGAAAAAACTAAAACTTTTGTACCAGGAAAGCTACTAATAATCGCTTTCAATTCATAAATACTTTTCAATCCGTTCAATTCGAGATCGATAACTAATACATCAATTCTTTTATTTTTTAGAGCCTCAGGAATCATTAAATAACTTCCTACATGGGACGTTATATTAATTTCCGGATGGTCTTTAAAATAAGATTTTACGCCATAATGTACCACAGGTAGATTATCAGCTAGACAAACACTTATCATAACTTTACTATTTTATTTGTAAAAAAAACTATACATTTATTAAGATGTAAATTTACAAAAAGAAATTATATTCTGAAAGTTATTTCTGATTATTGTTTTAAATCCTTAGGAATAATGCATATTGGGATGGGTTCCATCTTGTGTTTGTTGTTGGAATTAAGTCTTTTATAAATAGTAAAAACTTCTTTTTCTCTATCCTTATAATTGGAAAAATCGATTTCTTTTTTCTCGTTTTCAAGCATTGCCCATTCTAACTCTTCGTAGCTTGCACCCAATTGATCTTCGTCGGTTCGGTTGTCACCAAAAAGGCCGTCGGTAGGTTGAGCACTCTGAATGGAATCGGGAATTTGCAAATATTCGCCAAGTGCAAAAACATCACTTTTCATTAAATCGGCAATCGGACTAATATCTACCCCTCCATCACCATATTTAGTATAAAAGCCTACTCCAAAATCTTCTACTTTATTTCCAGTTCCTGCAACTAAGTAACTATGAATTCCTGCAAAATAATATAAAGTTGTCATTCGCAATCTTGCACGGGTATTGGCTAATGCTAAGTGGTATTTAGTTTCATCCTTGCTTCCGGGCATTTCTGCTTTAAAAGAATCGTAAATAGGAGTTAAATTTGCTTCAGCATTACTCACGTTCGGAAATCTATTTTGCAATTGGCTAATGTGTTCTTTTCCTCTGTTTACTTGATTCGCTGCTTGATGAATTGGCATTTCCACGCATAAAGTTGGTAAACCCGTTTGAGCACATAGGGTTGAGGTCACTGCAGAATCAATTCCGCCTGAAATTCCAATTACAAATCCGTTTACTTTTGCGGTTGCAGCATAGGTTTTTAACCAATTAACAATATGTTCGTTAACCTTTTCCGCTTGCATTGTGCTTTTTTTACCCATAGTTTAAGAATGAATTAAGATTTGGTAATGTATATTTGCAAAAATATTAAATTTAAGTATGCAAAAATATATTTATCTCTTCGCATTTGCACTATTATTTCTGTCTTGTGATAAACAAAGCAAAATTGAAAGTGCTGTAGAAAAAATTCCGGTTACCATGAAGGTGCATCGTTTTGAGCAAGCCTTTTTTGATGCCAAACCAGAAGAATTAGCCAAAGTAAAAGTGGCTTATCCTGATTTTTTTCCTGTTGGAACTCCAGATAATGTTTGGATTGACAAAATGCAAAATCCGCAATGGAGAGAATTGTATGCAGAAGTAGAGAAGAAATATAAAAATTTTGGCGCCGAACAAACCGACATTGAAGATTTATTCAAACATATTAAATACTTTTTTCCAACGGTAATTACACCTCAAATTTACACTGCCATTGGTGAAATGGATTATCTTAACAAAGCCATTTATGCTAATGATAAGTTGGTTATTGCTTTGGAATTATATTTAGGAAAAGACCATAAATTTTATTCGGAATTTCCAGCCTATTTAAGACAAAATTTTGAGCAAAGACAAATGCTTCCAGATGTTGTTTCTAGCTTTTCGTATGGTATTTTACCTGCTCCAAAAGACAAGGAATTGCTATCTTTAATGATAAATTCTGGTAAAGAATTGTATTTAAAAGATGTTTTATTACCCGATTATACCGATGCCGAGCGTATAGGATATTCCGAAGACCAAATTAAGTGGTGTGCCGAAAATGAAGATTATATGTGGCAGTTTTTTGTTAGTAATAAATTGCTTTTTAGTACCGATTCAAGATTGCCAAATCGCTTTATAAATTTAGCCCCGTTTTCTAAATTTTATTTAGAAATTGACAACGAAACTCCGGGTAGAGTAGGGCAATGGTTAGGTTGGCAAATAGTACGCTCGTACATGCAAAACAATGAAGTTACGGTTACCCAATTGCTTAAAATGGATGCTAAAGAAATATTTGAAAAATCAAAATACAAACCAAAAAAATAATGAGTAAAAACGAAACCTCCGAAATAAAATTCACCATTGAATTAGATGAAAATAAAGTTCCCGAAAATCTAACTTGGTCGGCACAAGATGGCGGAATTCATGATGAAGCAGCCAAAGCAATTATGTTGTCTATTTGGAATAGTGATAAGAAAGAATCGTTGCGAATTGATTTATGGACAAAAGATATGCCTGTAGATGAGATGAAAATCTTTATTTACCAATCGCTTTTAGCCATGGCCGATACTTATGAACGTGCTACTAACGATGAAAAAATGACAGAAACGATGCGTGATTTTACGGATTATTTTGCAGAAAAATTGGAGTTGAAAAAATAACATTTCAATTTTTAGATAGAAAAAAGGAAAAAGCAGTTGTGTTTTTTCCTTTTTTTTTTGTTGAATTTAAAACGAATTCATATCTTTAAAAACAGTTTCGTTGATGCTTTCAATGTAATCTAAAACAGCATCTTTACCGGTTCCTTCTGTTGCTGAGGTTACAAAGTAAGGAGGAATCTCTTCCCAATTATTGGCATGAAGTTGTTTTTTGTATGCCGCAATATGCGAGTCGATTTTGGTTTTACTAATTTTATCTGCTTTCGTAAAAATAATACTAAACGGAATTTCAGTTTCGCCAAGGTATTCTATAAATTCTAAATCTATTTTTTGGGCTTCCAATCGAATGTCAATTAAAACGAAAGCACAAACTAATTGTTCTCTGCTCTCAAAATAATCGGTAATAAATTCCTGAAATACTTGTTTCGTTTTTTTAGAAACACGAGCATAACCATAACCGGGTAAATCCACCAAAAACCAATTAGCATTAATTTTGAAGTGATTAATTAATTGCGTTTTTCCTGGTTTTCCGGAAGTTTTTGCCAAGTTTTTATGATTGGTAAGCATGTTTATTAGCGACGATTTTCCAACATTGGATCGTCCAATAAAAGCATATTCTGGCAAGCGTTCTAAAGGACATTTAGTAACGTCAGAGTTGCTAATTATAAATTCGGCGGTATTAATTTTCATTAAGTAGTTTTTTTGCTTCTTCCAATAAAACAGGAAGGTCTTTCATTATTATTTTCCAAATTAAAATATCATCCACAGAATCGTAAGCATGAATAACCTTATTTCGTAAGTCAACAATAATTCTGGAATAAGAAATGGATATGTTTGGATTTGTTTTTAAGAGTTTGCTCATAGCTTCACCTATGATTTCGATTTCTCTTTCTACAGCTCTTCTTTTAGTTTTGTTAGAAAGATATATATCAAGAATTCGTTGTTTGTCTAAATGGTAATCAATAGAATTAATTGCTTCAATAATATCTGCCAAATATTTTTTTTCTTCACGACTTATCATATTAACTGAATTTTTGTTTCGTTAATACTTTCGATAAGGTATGGATTTTTTAGTGATTTTTCGGCAACTAAATCTACTTGTTTCTTTAATAATTGTTCTAAATCATTAACTAAATTGAAGTAGTTTGTGCCATAAATTTCATAATCTAAATCCTCTGAAAATGTATATAAAAAATCTACATCACTTTCTGAATTGAATTTATCAGTAGCAGCACTTCCAAATAGGAAAGCTCTTATTACACCATACTTGGTGAAAAGCTCTTTAATTTTTGGTAAGTTTTTTTCTACTGATTTTTCCATAAAAATATATTATTTAGTTTCTTTTAAAGTTTCACTTTTTTCGTGCAACCACACTTCTAGTAATCTGTTGAATTCTTCTGGTTGTTCCATCATGGCTGCGTGCCCACATTTGTCTATCCAATAAAGGGTAGAATTAGGAAGTAATTTCTCAAATTCTAAAGCAACTTCTGGAGGAGTAACGGTATCATTTCTTCCCCAAATGATGCATGTAGGAATGTGCATTTTTGGCAAATCCTTAGCCATATTATGACGAATAGCACTTTTGGCAATGGTAAGTGTTTTTATTAGTTTAATACGGTCGTTTGCCATAGCATAAACTTCATCCACTATTTCTTTTGTAGCAATTTTAGGGTCATAAAAAACCGCTTCGGCTTTTTTCTGAATATAGTCGTAATCTCCTCTTCTAGGGTAACTATCTCCCATGGCGCTTTCATAAAGGCCGGAACTTCCGGTGATAACTAGTCCAAGCATTTTTTCGGGATACATCTTGGCGTGGTACAATGCAATGTGACCACCAAGCGAATTTCCTAATAAAATTACTCTTTCGTATCCTTTAAAAGTGATAAAGTCTTTAACGTATTTTGCAAATGCTTTTACGTTAGTTTTTAAGATGTTTTGGGTGTAAATAGGTAGTTCCGGAATAACAATTTTGTATCCTCTTTGCGAAAAATATTCTGCTACGCCATCAAAATTGCTAAGTCCTCCCATTAAGCCATGTAAAATCACAATTGGAGTTCCCTCTCCAATTTCTAAATAACTATAACGTCCTTCTTTTTTAATGATTTTATCCATTTTAAAAACCCTTTTTTTCAATTGTTACAAATATAGGCTTTTATCTAAATAAACATAGTAATTGCTTAAATATTTAAGCAAAATGCGTAGTTCAAGACCGTTTATTAATGTTATAAACACATTTTCTTAATCTTCAATATTTCAAGTAGTTATTAAGTTTCAGAGTCCAATATTATTTCTTTTTTTATTGAATAATCTTTAAATAAATGATTGGTATTTGTTGTTTAAATTTGAATTATGCATCAATTTTAAACATTTGTTAAATTATTTTTAAATTTATCAAATATTGGAAAATAACTTTAATAGGTAAAGTGGTAAAACTTATTAACAAAGTGGTAGAATGTGGTAAAAGGTGGTAAAATATTTTATATTTTTGCTCAAATCATTTAATAAATACGTTTTTGAATTCAATAATAGGAACATACGAGTGTAAGGTAGATGCCAAAGGAAGATTGCTGTTGCCAGCGCCTTTTAAAAAGCAATTATCTGCTTCCCTTCAAGACGGATTTGTCTTGAAGCGCTCTGTTTTTCAACCTTGCTTGGAGTTGTATCCAATGAAAGAATGGGAAGTGATGATGCAGAAGATTAACAAGTTAAATCGATTTGTTAAAAAAAACAACGATTTTATTCGTCGTTTTACAGCAGGAGTAAAAGTGGTAGATATTGATACTTTAGGACGATTATTGGTTCCAAAAGATTTAACCAGTTTTGCGCAAATAAATAAAGATGTGGTGCTATCATCGGCAGTCAATATTATAGAAATCTGGGATAAAGATTTATATGAAAAAGCAATCGATGATTCGGTAGTGGATTTTGCAGATTTAGCAGAGGAAGTAATGGGAAATGTAAATGACGATGACAATGGAATATCATAATCCTGTATTGTTGCAAGAAACCGTAAATGGTTTAAATATAGATCCAAATGGCATTTATGTAGATGTTACTTTTGGGGGTGGAGGACATTCGAAAGAAATTTTGAGTCGCCTTGGGCCAAACGGAAAATTATTTGGATTTGATCAAGACGAAGATGCTTGGGCGAATGCTTTACCAGACGAACGTTTTACTTTGATTCAGGAAAATTTTAGATACATCAAACGATTTTTGAGATTTCACGGCGTAAAGCAAGTAGATGGAATTCTTGCCGATTTAGGCGTTTCTTCCCATCAATTTGATGTTCCCGAAAGAGGTTTTTCTACTCGTTTTGATGCCGATCTCGATATGCGAATGAGCAAAAGAAACGAATTGGATGCTTGTAAAGTGATTAACGAATACGATGAAGCCAACTTGAAACGTGTCTTTTTAGACTATGGCGAATTAAAAGCGGCTCCTGCATTGGCAAAGACCATTATTGAGGCAAGAGAAATAAAATCTATCCAAACCACCGACGAATTAAAATTGGTTTTGGCTCGTTTTTTACCAGACCAATTTAAAAATAAAGTGCTTGCTCAAATCTACCAAGCAGTTCGAATTGAAGTAAACCAAGAGATGGAAGTCTTGAAAGAATTCTTAGACCAATCTCTTGAAGTACTAAAACCAGGAGGAAGACTAAGTGTTATTTCTTATCATTCTTTAGAAGATCGATTGGTAAAACGATTTATGAAAAACGGTTTATTTGAAGGAGAGCCTGTGCATGATTTCTTCGGAAATTTTTCGGTTCCGTTTAAAAGCATTGGAAAACTAATAGTTCCAAACGAAGCGGAAATCAAACTTAATAATAGAGCACGAAGCGCGAAATTACGAATAGCAGAAAAGAAATAGTAGGCAGTGATCATTGCTCAGTGTTCAGTTTTTTTTCTAACAGAACACTGAGCACTGAATACTGATCACTGAATACTGAACACTGAGCACTGATCACTGAAAACTGAACACTGAACACTGAACACTGATAAAATGAAAGGCGGAATAATCAACATATTAAAAGCGAGATTTCTAGTAAACGAAGATGCTACCAAAACTTGGCGTTTCATTCTTTTTATTGTAGTTCTGGCGATAATAATGATTGCTAATTCGCACCGATTTGATGAAAAAATATTTCAAATTGCCGATTTGACTAATGAGGTAAAAGAATTGCGTTCCGAGTTTGTAGATAGACGTTCGGAGTTAATGAAGTTACGAATGGAATCTACCGTTTCCGAAAAAATGAAAGAAAGAGGAGTGTTGTCATCACAAGTGCCTCCGCAAAAAATAAAAGTAAAAAAAACCGAGGAAAAAAGTTTCTTTAAAAGAATATGGCAGTAGAAGATAAATACATCTCTTACCGAATTTATTTGGTTGCATCCGTTGTCTTTTTGATGGCGATTGCAATTACTATTAAATTAACTAATATCCAATGGGTACATGGCGATCATTATAGAAAATTGGCCAAAGAAAGAACGGTTAAAACCTTTGTAATTCAAGCCAATAAAGGAAATATTTATTCGTCGGATGGTAGTCTTTTAGCAACTTCTATTCCTAATTACACCATCCGTTTTGATGCGGTTGTTCCTAAAGAAGAGGATTTTGAAAAAAATGTAAAACCACTTTCAGATGATTTATCCAAATTATTAGGCAAACCAAGTTCGTATTTTCAGGCACTATTACGCAAAGCAAGAAACCATAAAAACCGTTACACTTTAATTGCAGAAAAATTAAGTTATACGGAATATGCTAAATTAAAAACGTTTCCATTATTTGAAAAAGGTGCCAATAGAGGTGGAATTATTGTCGATCCACAAACAGTAAGAGTACATCCAATTGGTCAAATTGCCGAAAGAACTATTGGATACGATAAATTAAACGAAGAAGGAATTCGTAAGCAAGTTGGAATTGAAGGTGCTTTCGGAAAATATTTGAACGGAAAAGACGGCAAAATTTTAAAACAAAAAATTGCCAAAGGACAATGGAAACCAATTAGGGATGTTAACGAAGTGGATCCCCAAGATGGCTATGATGTGATTTCTAGTATTGATGTTTTTATTCAAGATATTGCGCACCATGCGTTACTAAAACAATTGCAAGAATATAAAGCAGAGCACGGTTGTGTGGTAGTAATGGAAACCAAAACAGGTCAAATTAAAGCCATTTCCAATTTAGGAAAAGATGCTACAAGCGGCAACTATTACGAAACCGAAAATTATGCAATAAAAGAGGCTCATGAACCAGGTTCTACTTTCAAATTGGTGGATTTGATAGCATTATTAGATGATAAAAAAGTAGATACTAGTAAAGTATACGATAGAAAAGGGGGATTGATTACTTATTATGGAAAATCGGTAGAAGACTCCCACAGAGGCGGGGAACAAAAAATTTCTTTAGCGCGTGGTTTTGAAATTTCTTCTAATACAGTAATGGTGCAAGCGGTTTATGAGAATTATAGAAATAACCCGAAAGAATTTGTAGATCGAATAGATCGAATGGGGTTAAATAAACCTCTCGGATTACCAATTCAAGGAGAAGGAATGCCAATAATTCCGCATCCTTCTGATAAAAGATGGAGTGCTATTGCCTTGCCATGGATGGCCTTTGGATATGGAGTAGCAGTTACGCCTTTGCAAACTTTAACCTTATATAATGCGGTTGCAAATAACGGAGAAATGGTTAAACCACAATTTGTTTCGGAAATAAAAGAATGGAATAAAACGATTAAAAAATACGACAAACAAGTTATTAACCCGAAGATCTGTTCGGATGAAACCTTAAAAAAATTGAAAGTGGTTTTGTTGAATGTGGTAAAAAAAGGAACTGGAAAAACGTTGTATTCTAAAGATTTTTCCATGGCTGGAAAAACTGGAACAGCACAAGCAAATTATGGAACAAATGGAGGTAATGAAAAACATTATATTTCTTCTTTTGTAGGTTATTTTCCAGCAGAAAACCCTAAATATTCTTGCATTGTAGTGGTTCATAAGCCAGATGCTTCTAAAAATAATTACTACGGTGCCGATGTTGCAGGACCTGTATTTAAAAGAATTGCACAAAAAATATTTACCGATGCTCCTTCCACTAATGAAATTAAAAACATAGATCAGAAGATTGCGATCCAAGAAAATAATTATAAAGAACACGATCCTAAAGCGCGTGAGGTTAAAAATACCATCCCAAATTTAAAAGGAATGTCGGGCATGGATGCCGTTGCAATATTAGGAAATTTAGGAATTAAAGTAAAAGTTAAAGGAATCGGAAAAGTAAAAAGTCAATCCATTCCCGCAGGAGGAATAATAAACAAGAGCACCACCATTATATTAGAATTATCGTAGCATTTTATCTGTAATAGGAAAGAAGCAAAAAGTAAAAAAATGAATCTATTGTTAAAAAACATATTGTACAAAGTTGGTATTGAAGCGGTAAAAGGTTCGACAGATATTTCTGTGAACAAAATCGAATTCGATTCTAGAAAAGTACACGATAACGATATTTTTGTAGCAATAAGAGGTACGGTTTCCAACGGTCATGACTTCATCGAAAAAGCAATAAGTCTAGGTGCAGTTGTGGTTGTGTGCGATACTTTTCCTGAGAATATTTCATTAGGAATTACCTACATTCAAGTTAAAGACACCAATTCGGCTTTGGCTTTTATGGCGTCTAATTATTTCGACAATCCTTCTGCTAAACTTCGTTTAGTTGGAGTTACAGGAACTAATGGGAAAACTACAATTGCTTCGTTATTGTATCAATTATATAAAAAAGCAGGTTACAAAGTCGGCTTACTTTCTACCGTTAAAATAATGGTGGATGCGTTAGAATATCCTGCAACCCATACCACACCCGATTCATTGACTATCAATTATTATTTAAATGAAATGATTGAGGTGGGTTGTGAATATTGTTTTATGGAAGTAAGTTCCCATGGAATACACCAAAAACGTACCGAAGGTTTGCATTTTGAAGGTGGCGTTTTCACAAATTTATCGCACGATCATTTAGATTACCACCCAACATTTGCAGAATATAGAGACGTTAAAAAATCCTTTTTTGATCTTTTGCCAAAAACTGCTTTTGCATTAACCAATGTAGATGATAAAAATGGTTCCGTGATGTTGCAAAATACGGATGCCCGAAAATTAACCTATGCTTTAAAATCGTATGCCGATTACAAAGCACAGATTTTAGAAAATCAATTGTCTGGCTTGCTATTGAAGATCAATGATAATGAAGTTTGGGTAAAATTAATAGGAACTTTCAATGCGTATAATTTACTAGCAATCTACGGAACTGCTGTTGAATTAGGAATGGATAATTTGGAAGCATTGCGATTATTATCCGAATTAGAAAGTGTTTCCGGACGTTTTCAATTCATCGTTTCCAAAGATAAAATCACTGCAATTGTTGATTATGCACATACACCGGATGCTTTAGAAAACGTGTTGAAAACCATCAATGACATTCGCACAAATAACGAACAATTAATTGCCGTTGTAGGTTGTGGTGGCGATAGAGATAAAACCAAAAGACCTATTATGGCGAACATTGCTTCGCAAATGAGTGACAAAGTAATTTTCACTTCGGATAATCCTAGAACCGAAAATCCGGCTATTATTATTACTGAAATGGAAGCAGGAGTAGAGCCTCAAAATTATAAAAAAACGCTTTCTATTGAAGATAGAAAACAAGCAATAAAAACCGCCTGTCAATTGGCAAATGCAAATGATATTATTCTAATTGCAGGAAAAGGGCATGAAACCTATCAGGAAGTGAATGGCGTCAAACACCATTTTGATGATATGGAAACCGTAAAAGAAATATTAGCACAATTAAACAAATAGTAAAAAAACGAATAAATAATATCCCAATTAGTTGGAAAAAAAACTTAAGGTAACTCAAGTTTGGAATTTGGAATTTTTCAATTGGAATTTAAAAAATTAAAATATGCTATACTACTTATTTGAATATTTAGACAAAACTTTAGACGTTCCAGGAACTGGAGTGTTTCAATACATTACGTTTCGGTCGGCGCTAGCATTGATGTTATCGTTATTGATTTCTACAGTTTATGGAAAAAAAATCATTACGATTTTAAAAAACAAACAAGTAGGAGAAACCGTTCGCGAACTTGGTTTAACTGGTCAAAACCAAAAAGCAGGAACGCCAACTATGGGGGGATTGATTATTATTATTGCTACTCTAATTCCGGTTTTGTTGTTAACGAAATTGAATAATATTTATATTGTTTTATTGATTATTACCACCATTTGGATGGGAACTATAGGGTTTATTGATGATTATATTAAAATTTTCAAAAAGGATAAAGAAGGTTTAAAAGGGATCTTCAAAGTTATTGGCCAAGTAGGATTAGGACTTATTGTAGGCTCGGTATTGTATTTTCATCCTGGAGTAACAGTGCGTGAAAAATCTGGTAAACCAATTACGTTTAACCAAACAGAGAGTTCTATTAGTTCTCCAGCCAAAGAAATGAAATCTACCATTACAACCATTCCGTTCATGAAAAACAACGAATTGGATTATGCTAAAATATTGGAGCCATTTACAGACGATTATCAAAAATGGGCTTGGTTAATATTCATTCCTATTGTTATTTTTATCATCACAGCGGTGTCCAATGGTGCAAATCTTACCGATGGTATAGATGGTTTAGCGGCAGGAACTTCGGCAATATCGGTGCTCGCTTTGGGGATATTTACCTTTATTTCTGGAAATATTATTTTGTCGGGTTACCTCAATGTGATGTACATTCCCAATTCGGGAGAAATGACTGTCTTTGTATCGGCATTTGCAGGAGCTTTGGTTGGATTTCTTTGGTATAATTCCTATCCAGCTTCCGTATTTATGGGAGATACAGGTAGTTTAACTATTGGTGGAATTATTGCGGTATTAGCAATTTCCGTAAGAAAAGAAATGCTTTTGCCTATTTTATGTGCGATTTTCTTTGCCGAAAGTGCTTCGGTAATTCTTCAAGTATTCTATTTTAAATATACTAAAAAACGATTTGGCGAAGGAAGACGAATATTCCTAATGGCGCCTTTACACCATCATTATCAGAAAAAAGGGTACCACGAAAGTAAAATTGTAACCCGTTTTTGGATTGTTACTATTTTACTAGCAATTGTTGCTATTGTAACTTTAAAATTACGCTAATGCCAAGGTTAGTAATTCTGGGGGGAGGAGAAAGTGGGGTTGGTACCGCCATTTTAGGAAAGAAAAAAGGATACGATATTTTTGTATCCGATTTCGGAAAAATAAAAGATAATTACAAAGAAGTTCTTACAAATTACGGCATTAAATGGGAAGATGAACGGCACACAGAAGCATTAATTCTGAATGCCGATGTAGTAATGAAAAGCCCAGGAATTCCAGATAAAGCACCAATTGTGAAAAAATTGGTAGAAAAAGGAATTCCAGTAATTTCCGAAATTGAATTTGCAGCACCATTTACAACTGCAACCACTATTGGAATTACAGGCAGCAATGGAAAAACTACCACCACCATGCTCACCTATCATTTGCTAAAAGAAGCAGGATTGAATGTTGGGCTAGGAGGGAACATTGGAAAGAGTTTTGCTTGGCAAGTTGCCGAAGCCGATTTTGATTATTATGTTTTAGAATTAAGTAGTTTTCAATTGGATGGCATTATCAATTACAAGCCACACATTGCAATAATTACCAACATAAGCCCAGATCATTTAGACCGTTACGATTACAAATATGAAAATTATATAGAATCTAAATTTAGAATAACCAAAAACCAAACCAACGAAGATTACCTCATTTATGATGCAGACGACGAGGCAATCTATAACTGGTTTCAAAACAATAATATAAACGCCCAATTAGTCCCATTTTCAATCACCAAAAACCTTGAAAAAGGTGCATTTTTAAAAAACAATACTATGGAAATCAACATCAACGAAGAAGAGTTTTTAATGGAAACCATTCAAATCGCTTTGGAAGGAAAACATAATTTAAAAAATGCAATGGCAGCAACATCAGTTGCTAACATTTTGCGTATTCGAAAACAAACGATTCGTGAAAGTTTATCTAATTTTCAAGGTGTAGAACATCGATTGGAAAAAGTGCTTAAAATTCAAAATGTACAATACATAAACGATAGTAAAGCAACCAATGTAAACGCTACTTTCTTTGCTTTAGACAGCATGACTTCGCCAACCGTTTGGATACTTGGTGGTGTTGATAAAGGAAACGATTATAGCGAATTGATGGCTTTAGTCCATGAAAAAGTAAAAGCCATTATTTGCCTTGGGGTAGATAATAAAAAAATAATTGATGCTTTTGGTAACGTAGTAGATATGATGGTGGAGGTTGATAATATGCACGATGCAGTAAACACAGCCCGTCATATTGCCGAAAAAGGAGATGCTGTTTTGCTATCGCCAGCCTGCGCTAGTTTTGACTTGTTTGAAAACTACGAAGACCGTGGTAATCAATTTAAAAGAGAAGTAAGAAATTTATAATATTAAATGTTAGATTTTAAATATTAAATATTAAATATGACTAATGACGAATTAAAATATCGCACCAAACAATTTTCTTTAGCAATTCTAAGGTTGATTGAAAAAATGCCAAATTCTTTGTCAACTAGAGTGGTTATAAATCAAATTGTAAAAAGTGGTACCTCTGTTGGAGCCAATTATAGAGCAGTATGCAGAGCGAGAAGTGATAAGGAGTTTGTTGCAAAATTAAATATAGTATTAGAAGAAGCAGACGAGTCACAGTTTTGGCTAGAGGTTATAAGTGAAATGAATTGGCTTAGCGCTTCTGAATTAGAATTTCTTTTAAAAGAATCAAGTGAATTAGTAGCAATATTTGTTTCAACATTAAAAACAGTGAATAATCGATTAAACGGCAATAAATAAATTTTAAGATTTTTAAAATATCTAATATTTAAAATTTAACATCTAATATTTAAAATGAAAGAATTAATAAACAGTTTAAAAGGAGATAAAGTCATCTGGGCATTCGTAGCCTTGTTGGCGCTATTTTCCTTTATGCCTGTTTTTAGTGCAAGTAGTAACTTGGCTTACATGCGCCATGGTTCTGGAAATGCGATAACCTATTTGCTAAAACACGCAGTGCACATTTTTATTGGGTTCATCATTATTTATCAAATACACAAAGTTCCCTACCATTATTTTAGAGGAATTTCACGAATAGCATTGCCAATTATCTGGGGACTCTTATTTTACACTTTAGTTAGGGGTACTGTTATTGATGGGGCCAATGCAAGTCGTTGGATGGTCATTCCTTTAATAGGAATTTCCTTCCAAACTTCTACGCTTGCAGCCATTGTTTTGTATGTATATGTTGCTCGATATTTATCTAAAACTAGAGAAGAAAAAGTAAGTTTTCAATCCTCTTTGATAGAGTTATGGCTGCCGGTATTTATAACATTAGCGTTTATTTTACCTGCCAATTTCTCTACTGCAGCATTGATTTTTGCAATGGTAATTATGTTGGCTTTTATTGGTAGATATCCAATAAAATACATTGCTATTATAATTGGAACTGGTATTGCAGCATTAGTACTATTTATTTTAGTGGTAATTGCATTTCCAGATGCCTTTAAGAATAGGGTAGATACTTGGAAAAACCGAATCGAAAATTTCACTAGTGATAAACCGGGTGAGGATGATTATCAAATTGAAAAAGCAAAAATTGCAATTGCAACAGGAGGAGTTTATGGTCTAGGACCAGGGAAAAGCGTTCAGAAAAATTTCCTTCCGCAATCTTCTTCCGATTTTATATTTGCAATTATTGTAGAAGAATATGGTCTATTAGGAGCCTTAACGATTCTAGGATTGTATTTGCTTTTGTTGTTCCGATTTGTCATTGCGGCACATAAAGCCAATTCTATGTTCGGCAAATTAGTAGTCGTCGGACTCGGATTTCCAATAGTCTTTCAGGCAATAATTAACATGGCGGTTGCAGTAGAATTATTGCCAGTAACCGGACAAACGTTGCCGCTAATTAGTTCAGGAGGAAGTTCCATTTGGATGACTTGTATTGCTATCGGAATTATTCTTAGTGTAACCAAGAAAGACGAAGAAATAGCCCAAGAGTTAGAAGAAAAACAATTGCGAGAAGACGCTCTTCAAAAACTTATCGACAAACAATTGCAAGAAGACGAAGACGAAGAAGCAGATGAAAATCAGGAGAAAGTAAATCAAATGAAGGCTTCTATTAAAAATAAAATTATAGAAGACAATCAAGAAGATTATTCAATTACTGAAAATCCAATGAAAGCAGTTTTACGTAAAAAATAAACTTTGTGACTTAGCGCCTTAGTGGCAGAAAATAAAGATGAAAAAATATAAATTCATATTAAGTGGTGGCGGAACTGGAGGACATATTTATCCTGCGGTTGCAATTGCCAATGAATTGAAAACGCGTTTTCCAGATGCCGAAATTCTTTTTGTTGGAGCACAAGACAAAATGGAAATGCAAAAAGTACCTCAAGCAGGCTACAAAATTGAAGGTCTTTGGATTGCTGGTTTGCAACGAAAACTAACATTACAAAATCTAATGTTTCCATTCAAGTTGCTAAGCAGTTTATGGAAATCTCGAAAAATAATAAAAAAATTCCAACCCGATGCCGTGATTGGAACAGGTGGTTTTGCAAGCGGACCTTTGTTGCAAGTTGCAAATAGTTGTAACATTCCAACGGTAATTCAAGAGCAAAATTCGTATCCCGGAATTACCAATAAACTGTTGAGCAAAAAGGCAAATGCAATTTGTGTGGCTTATGAAAATTTAGAGCGATTTTTTCCAAAAGAAAAGATAGTTTTCACCGGGAATCCGGTGCGCCAAGATTTGTTGGATATCGATTCGAAAAGAGAAGATGGTATTGCTTATTTTAAATTAGATGCTTCAAAAAAAACACTTTTGGTTCTTGGCGGAAGCCTTGGTGCTAGAAGAGTGAACCAATTAATAGAAAAAGAATTGGATTTTTTTATTGCAAATGATATTCAGGTTCTTTGGCAATGTGGTAAGTTGTATTATGAAGAGTATAAAAAATACGATGGCGGTTTCCAACAACAACCTACCACCTTTCAAAACGTTCAAGTAGTTGCTTTTATTGACAGAATGGATTTGATTTATGCTGCTGCTGATTTCGTGATTTCGCGCGCTGGAGCATCCTCGGTTTCGGAATTGTGTTTGGTAGGAAAACCAACTATTTTCATTCCGTCACCTAATGTGGCAGAAGACCATCAAACCAAAAACGCAAAGGCAATTGTAGATAAGAGCGGAGCAATACTTCTTAAAGAAAATGAGTTAGAAGAAAAGTTTGAAACAACATTTACCGATTTAATTTCGAACGAAAATTTGCAAAACGAATTAAGTCAAAACATAAAGAAATTGGCTAAGCCCAATGCCACAAAAGATATCGTCGAGCAAATAATAAAATTGATAAAATAACTGCTAAAACCTTAGAGCCTTAGTTTCTCAGAACCTTAGTAACTTAAACAAAATGAACCTAAACCAAATACATAACGTCTATTTTATCGGAATTGGAGGCATCGGAATGAGTGCCCTAGCACGCTATTTCCAAAACATAGGAAAGAAGGTGTCGGGTTACGATAAAACGCCAACCATGCTTACCGATGAGTTGATTGCAGGCGGAATGGATATTCATTTTGAGGATACTATAAGTGCAATTCCAGCCGATTTTTATATAGAAAATACTCTAGTAATTGTTACACCTGCGGTGCCGGTTTCACATTCGGAATGGAATTATTTTATCGAACGAGAATACGTAATTAAAAAACGCGCCGAAGTACTTGGTTTAATAACTAAAGATACCTTTTGCTTTGCAGTTGCAGGAACGCACGGAAAAACTACAACGTCTAGTATTCTCGGACATATTTTATACGAAAGTGGCGCTGATGTTACGGCGTTCCTTGGCGGAATTGTAGAAAACTACCATTCTAATTTAATTGGAAGTGGAAAAACAATTACTGTGGTAGAAGCCGATGAATTTGATCGGTCCTTCTTGCATTTATATCCCAATATTGCATGTGTAACCTCTATGGATGCAGACCATTTGGATATTTATGGAGATAAAGAAGCAATAGAAGAATCCTTTAGAGAATTTGCCGATAAAGTAGAGGATAAAACTAAACTATTCGTTCCAAAAGGATTGGATTTAGAGGGGTTGACTATAGCAATAAATGAAGAAGCATTTTTTAAAGCATTTAATATAAGAATAGAAAACAGCAGTTATGTTTTTGATGTGCAAACACCATCGGAAACCATTCAAAATATTGCCTTCGGTTTACCGGGGCATCATAATTTGATGAACGCATTAATGGCATTGGCAATGGCTAAAACCTATGGCACTTCTTCGGATGCTATAGTAAAAGCATTGGCTACTTTTAAAGGAGTGCAACGACGTTTTTCCTATCAAATAAAATCCGATAAATTAGTTTATATTGATGATTACGCACACCATCCTACCGAAATAAATGCAGTGCATCAAGCGGTTAGAGAATTGTATCCGAATCAAAAAGTGTTGGCGATTTTTCAACCCCATTTATTTAGTAGAACTAAAGATTTCGCTGACGACTTTGCCAAAAGTTTGTCGCAATTTGATGAAGTGTTAGTGTTAGATATTTATCCAGCACGAGAATTGCCAATGAAAGGAATTACCTCTTCTTGGTTGCTAGAAAAAATGACTAACGAGAATAAAAAATTAGTTTCTAAAGCCGATTTAATTCCGTCCATTTTAGCATCCAATGCTACAGTGATTGTTACCATTGGAGCTGGTGATATAGGCGAATTAGTACCATCCATTAAAATAGCATTATCATGAAATTTTTAAATTGGATTAACATACGATTACTACTGATGTTTGCATTGGTTGTGTTTTTATATTCTTTCACGTCTAATAGAAATTCCCATCGGAAATTACTTAAAGCAGAGGTGATTTTTGTTGGAAATCAAGACAATTTTATTGCTGCTAAAACGGTTAATAAATTGTTAATAGAAAATAATCAAGGTGTGCAAAGTATAGCAAAATCGGACTTAAATTTGGAAAGATTGGAAAATTCTATCAACAATAATCCTATGGTTGAAAAAGCACAGGTTTATGTAAGTGTTGATGGTGTCCTAAAAGCAGTGGTAAAAGAAAAGAGGCCTATCGCTAGAGTGTTGGACGGCGATGCAGCTTATTATTTAGATTATCAAGGAAATACGATGCCGTTGTCGGATATAAATACGGCAAGAGTACCTTTGTTTTTTGGAAAAATAAACACCAAAAATAAACGGAAATTAACGGAGGTTTTGAAGTTGATTTACGACGATGAATTTTTGAAAAAAAACATCATTGGAGTAGCATTAGATGCGAACGAAGACTTGCAAATGACCAATAGGAATTTTGATTACCAAATTGAGTTTGGTAAAATGGTTCATGTAGAGAAGAAATTTAAAAATTATAAAGCTTTTTTTCAGAAAGCAGTTTTAGATAGTTCGCTTTATAAATACAAAAAAATTAATTTGAGATTCAACCATCAAGTTGTTTGTACCAAATAACAAAATAGGAATCTTAAGTAAAAGGAAATAGATTAGATAGTGCATCAGGCAAATTAGTTGACGACATGGAGAATAGAGAAAACATTGCGGTAGGCTTAGATATTGGAACTACGAAAATCGTAGCGATGATTGGCAAGAAAAACGAATATGGCAAACTTGAAATTTTAGGCATTGGAAAAGCTAAAAGTTTAGGTGTTGCAAGAGGAGTAGTGAATAACATCACGCAAACTATTCAATCCATCCAACAAGCAGTTATTGAAGCCGAAGAAAATTCAGGTTATAAAATTAATGATGTCGTAGTTGGAATTGCTGGACAACACATTCGTAGTATTCAACATACCGATTATATTAGTAGAAGTAATCATGACGAAGTAATAAAGCAACAGGACATACAATTATTAATAGATCAAGTTCATAAATTGGCAATGTTGCCAGGGGAAGAAATTATCCATGTCTTGCCACAAGAATATAAAATAGATGGGCAATCGGAAATAAAAGAGCCTATTGGAATGTATGGTGCAAGACTAGAAGCAACTTTTCATGTGGTAGTTGGGCAAGCATCGTCTATTAGAAATATTATAAAATGCGTTCAAAGCACCGGGATTGAATTGTCCGGATTAACATTAGAACCTTTGGCTTCGTCAGAGGCGGTGTTAAGTCAAGAAGAAAAAGAGGCTGGTGTTGCCTTAATTGATATAGGAGGAGGAACAACCGATTTAGCTATTTTTAAAGATGGCATTATTCGCCATACCGCAGTAGTTCCTTTTGGGGGAAATGTAATTACAGAAGATATAAAACAAGGATGTTCTATAATTGAAACCCAAGCGGAATTATTAAAAGTGAAATTTGGATCGGCTTGGCCAGGAGAAAATAAAGACAATGAAATAGTTTCCATTCCTGGATTAAGAGGAAGAGAACCAAAAGAAATATCCTTAAAAAACTTATCAAAAATAATCCATGCTCGTGTAGTGGAAATTATTGAACAAGTTTTTGCAGAAATAAAAGCATACGGACATGACGATCCAAGAAAGAAATTAATTGCTGGAATTGTGTTAACTGGTGGTGGCGCACAACTCTTACATATAAAGCAGTTGGTAGAATACATTACCGGTATGGATACTAGAATAGGATATCCAAACGAACATTTAGCAGGAAATTCAGGTGAAACAGTATCCAGTCCATTATTTGCCACAGCAGTTGGGCTTGTAATGAAAAGTGATGCTAATAATACACAAAGCGCTTCCATTGCTCAGGCAATAACTACTGAGGAAATAGCAAAGCCAACCGTAGTAGCTAAAACTTCGCAACCTCTGCCAGAAGAGGTAGAAGAGGTAATAGAGGTGGAAGCAGAAGATACACCTGTTAAGACACCACCTAAGAAAAAAATTAAGGACCCTAGAGATCCAGATGTTGAAGATTCTTTTATGGATAAGATTTTAGGAAAGTTCAAAGAATTTTTAGACAAAGCAGAGTAACCTATATATAAGGTATAAAAAATAGAATTAAAAAAATAAAACCCAAAATAGTATGATGAGCAACTCAGAAATTGGAAGCATCTCATTTGATTTACCTAAAAATCAATCTAATGTGATTAAAGTTATTGGAGTAGGTGGCGGTGGAAGCAACGCTATCAACCACATGTTTAAACAAGGAATCAAAGGAGTTGATTTTATTGTTTGTAACACCGATTCACAAGCACTACAAAATAGCCCAGTGCCTAATAAAATTCAGTTAGGGGTAAACCTAACCGAAGGATTAGGAGCGGGAGCAAATCCAGATGTTGGACAACAATCTGCAATAGAAAGTGTTGGCGATATCGAAAAAATGTTAGACAGTAATACCAAAATGGTTTTTATCACCGCAGGAATGGGTGGTGGAACCGGAACAGGTGCTGCGCCAGTAATTGCTCAATTGGCGAAAGAAAGAGATATTCTTACTGTTGGAATTGTAACCTTGCCGTTTTCTTTTGAAGGAAAGGTACGTCAAGACCAAGCAAAATTAGGAATAGAAAAATTGCGCAAGCAAGTCGATTCTTTAATTGTAATTAACAATAATAAACTGAGAGAAGTTTATGGAAACCTTGGTTTCAAAGCGGGATTTTCTAAAGCGGACGAAGTTTTGGCTACAGCCTCAAGAGGAATTGCGGAAGTAATTACCCACCACTATACTCAAAACATCGATTTAAGAGATGTTAAAACTGTTTTATTTAATAGCGGAACAGCAATCATGGGGTCTTCCAATTCTTCTGGAGACAACAGAGCTAAAGAAGCTATTATTGCAGCCTTAGATTCTCCATTATTAGATGATAATAAAATCACTGGTGCCAAAAACGTATTGTTGCTCATCGTTTCAGGTACTAATGAAATCACTATGGATGAAATTGCGGAGATCAATGAACACATTCAAGCAGAAGCTGGAAACAATGCCAATATTATTATGGGTGTTGGGGAAGACGAAAGCTTGGGTGATTCTATTGCAGTTACAATTATCGCTACGGGGTTTAATGTAGAACAGCAAGATGGAATCATTAATAACGAACCTAAAAAAATCATCCTTCAATTAGAAGAAGATCAAAAAATGGTTCACGACTTAACTCAAAAAACCATTGCTAATTTTCAGTCGGTTACTGAAGCTCCTATAGAAAGAAAAGAAGAAAAAATCATTTTCGAATTATTAGAAGAAGAAATTAGTGCAGCTCCAGTTGTTGCTGAATTAGTTATTGAAGAACAATTTTTTGCTGAGCCAATTGCTGCAAAAGCAGAAAGTGATTTAGTGGCAATGAACGAATTCATTCGCAATTTGGATGTGACTTTTGAAATTGTTTCTCCTATTAATGAAATTGAATTTCATTTTACCAATCCTGTCGTTAATGAAATTAAAGTAAACGAACCTAAAGTAATAGCTAGAGAAGAAGAGCAAATCACTTTTTCGTTTGATTTGCCAATTGCAAAACCTGTAGAAAATGTTCAAGAAGAAAAAATCATTTTCGACTTTTCTTCAGAAGCAAATAACATTAAAGTTAACGAGCCAATTGAATTTGTTTCCGTTACCGAGTTAAATGAAAATGGGGTAATTAAATATTCTTTAGAAGAATATATGGAAGTGGAAAACGATTTATTGACTTCCAAACCAGTTGCAAATAATGCAGAACCAATTGAAGAATCGTTAAATTTCACTATGAAAGTTTCCGATGTTGCTAAACCAACTTATGCTACGCATACAATAGAAGATATTTCTCCGATGGAAATGACCATCGAAGAAACGTTAAAAATCCGTGCAGACGAAAGAAGAAGAAAGTTGAAAGATTTCAATTATAAGTTTCACAACAACCCATCTCGTATTGAAGAATTAGAAAAAGAACCAGCTTATAAAAGAGTAGGTCTTGATTTGACCGAGAATAATAACTATAATAATAATTCTAGAATGTCTTTAGGAATGGATAGTAATGACGATGTGCAATTGCGATCTAATAATTCCTTTCTTCATGACAATGTAGATTAATTGTAGTTTTAGAATTAAATAATTCAAGCTTTTAATCTTGGTTTTCGATAGGGAAAAATGAAAAAATGGAGGCATTAAAAACGCGATCATCAAGAAATTAAATAGCTTTTTGCAAAAAAATAAGAGTTAGAAATAACCACTAAATAAATAAAGAATGAGTTTAGCTGTAAAAATCATGGACGAAATTAAAAACGCCATGAGAGCCAAAGATACTATTGCGTTGGAAGCCTTACGTGCTATTAAGTCGGAATTGCTTTTAGCCCAAACAGCCACTGGCACCAAAGAAGAAATCACGGAAGAGGAAGAAATCAAAATCCTACAACGGTTAGTGAAAATGCGTAAAGACAGTGCGTCCATCTTTGCTACTCAAAACCGTCCCGATTTAGTGGAACCCGAATTAGCACAAATTGCCGTAATCGAAAAATTCCTTCCGGCACAATTGTCAGAAGGAGAAGTGGAAGCAATTGTTGCTAAAATAATTTCGGAAACTGGTGCAGCCGGAATTGCTTCTATGGGAAAAGTTATGGGATTAGCCTCCGCTCAAATAGGTGGTCAAGCCGAAGGTAAAACCATTTCTGCTATAGTTAAGAAGTTGTTGGGGTAGGCGACATAGTTTTAGGTCTTGGGTTCTAGGTCTTGGGTTCTAGGTCTTGGGTTCTGGTTTTAGGTTTTGGGTTTTGGAATTTGGAATTTGGAATTTGGATTTTCAAATCCTCGTCCCTAAATTTGGCTGCGTAGTTCAACTGGATAGAATATCAGATTTCGGCTCTGATGGTTGCAGGTTCGAACCCTGCCGCGGTCACTAAATAAAATAAAAAAATAGGGTTTAAATTACTATTAAATTAATAATGTTTTTGTTAACATTAAATGAATTTTAAGTTTAAACCTGCAGTATAAATTGGGTGTTACTATTTTAATCTGTGGATTAAAAAATATAACATAGTAATAATAAAGGTATTAAAATATAGAAATTAGCACTTAGTAGTGTTATTTATCTTGATTAAATTTTTTCAAAAAGCACCGTTTTTTGGAACGCTTTCTTATCTCCGGTCTTTTCATTACTGGCTTTACAAGCAAAAAGCTGTTGTTTTACAGCTTTTTTTTACTTCTTAAATTATGATGAATTCCGCACTATTTATCATAAAAAACCCACAATTCTATCATTTTTTTAATTTCATATTAAAAAAAAAGGAATCCTCCAAATACTTTTTGACATTCTTTCTACTTCTTTTCACTTAATCGATGAAACGCTCTCTCTTGTAGATTAGTGTTCTCATTCCGTTTTTTTAACAAAATTTTAACATAAATAAATGTTATAATTTGCCTCTACTCCTCTATTTTTGAAATCCCAAGTATACTGTAAAACCTATATATTTATGAGATTATTACTACGAAAATTGTTGACTGGATGGTCTAAAAAAACTCCGCAAGTCAATGAAACTGCTTCATCAACTGCAATTGAGGTCTCTCCTATTGCGGTAAAAACAGTTAGTAATAACCCCTATTTATTTGTTTCTAGTACAGCATTAATGGCATCTTTTATTAGAAATATCCAAAAAAAGAATAAATCTATATTTTTGTTTATCGGTTCAAACCGCAAACAAAATTATTTTAATGTTACCTCAAATGTTTTAGGTTTATGGCTTTTCTTTTTAGTCGTCATCCAGGAACGAGTCACGGGAGGTGATGCAATGTTCCTACCCTTACAAGTACTGAGGATTTAAAATTTCCCTAACCTCTTATAAACATACAATTTCTTTAAAAACATTATTATCCCGCTAATTGCATATTAATTACAGATAATATAATATTTACAATAACCAAATTTTTTAATTATGATGAATGACTACAATTCTTTGAGTTCCGGCTTATTCGCCAGTCTCAAAAGAACAATTCAGAAGAAAGCGACCTGGTTGCTATTTTTCGTTTTGTTCAGTTTCATTAGCGTTCAAGGTCAAGTTACGGTTGCCGGTGCTGTCACAGGTAATGGTACGTATACGACTTTGTCTGCTGCATTTGCCGCAATTCCGGTTGCTCAAGTAGGTGCAAACATTACGGTCACTATAACAGGTAATACCTCAGAGCCCGCCACAGGAGCAACATTAGTTGCTGGTACCTGGACGTCTTTGACGATTGCCCCTAGTGGTGGATCTTGGACGGTGAGTGGTGCAGCAACAGCTGCTTTACCATTAATAACCTTTAATGGGTCGGATAAGGTAACTGTTAATGGTGGAGGTAATTTAACCTTTTCTAATACAACAGTTTCTTCAACTTCAGGAACTTCTACTTTGAAGTTAACTGGAGATGCTACTTACAACACCTTTAACAATGTTACTATTTTAGGTTCGGCTAATGGTGCTACTGGAACCAATACCGGTAACGTATGGATTAGTACAGGAACAACAACTGGTAATGATTTCAACTCGTTCCAATCGTGTAAGTTTGGTCCTGCTGGAACGAATTTACCAGGTCAATTGATTGTTGCTAATGGAAGTACAACTTCTACAACAATTGAAAATAGTAATATTACAATCAACAATTGTGAGTTCTCTGATTATTTTCAAGCAGCTACTGCAAGTGCTGCTATTTACATGTCTACAGGTAATACTGCTTGGACGGTTACTAATAATAAAATTTTCCAAACTGCTGCTAGAACAATTACTACAGCACAAACGGATTATGGTATTTATATGGTGAATGCTGGTACTACGGCTTTGGGGGAAAGTTTTGTAATTACAGGTAATACCATTGGGTATGCTAGTAATTCAGGAACAGGAACCATGACCTATGCTTCTGCTGCAACTGCAGGTGGTTTTACAGGTATTAACTTTTCGGCTTCTGCCGCTTCTACTACTACGAATAGTATTACTAATAATATTATTTCGGATATTCAATGGACTTCAACAGCTGGTTCTACCTTTACAGGTATTGCTGCTTCAGGTTTAGCAAATACAACTACAGGTGCTGTTTTTAATGTGACAGGAAATACCGTAAGAAACATTGCTACAGTAACCACAACGGGTACTATGATAGGTATTTATGCAGGTTATGCGCCTACAACTTCTATTAGTACTAATACAGTTAACAATATTACTAGAACTGGTTCGGGTACTATTTATGGTATTCAATATGCAGGAGGTGCTACTACAACAGACACTTTAAATGCAAATACAGTATCTAACATAGCAAATAATAATACTTCAAGTGCAAGTTCATTATATGCTATATATTCGGGTTCTTCTTCTGCAAATGAAATATGGACGAATAATATTATAGACGGATTATCATCCCTATCTACTGGAGCGATTCCTGTGTATGGTATTTACAGTTCAACTGCAACTACTGGAAATAAAACATGTCAAAATAACATTGTAAGAAACTTAACATTACCTGCGTCAAGTACAGGTTCTATGTTTGGTATTAGAATTGGTTATTTAGGTGCAACTAATATTTTTTCTGGAAACACTATATACAACTTCTCTGGAGCTACATCTATATACGCTTTGTATGTTGGTGGTACAAGTGCCGCAACTGTTACAGTTGAAAATGTTTTTAACAATAAAATATATGGTTTAAGTTCTTCTGCTGCTGCAGCAGGAGTTTATGGTATAACTATCGCTGGTGGAATTACGAATAATGTTTACAACAATATCATTGGTAACTTATCTTCCCCTGCTGCTAATAGTACAATATCTTTAGTTGGTATCTTTTTAAGTGCTGGAACAACAAACAATGTGTACTACAATACGGTGAATATTTCAGGATCTAGTTCTGGTGTTAACTTTGGTTCCGCTGCGGTTTTTGCTTCTGCTACACCAACTTCAATTGATATGCGAAATAACGTTTTTGTTAATACTGCATCTGCTAACGGTACTGGAAGAGCTGTTGCTTTTCAAAGATCTGCTGCTGCTTTAACAAATTACGCTACTACTTCTAATAACAACTTATTTTATGGTACATCTGGTGCCTATTATGATACTACAACGGTTTATGCTCCTGGAGCGTTCCAAGCTCTTGTAACACCAAGAGAAACTGCTTCTAAATTCCAAAACTTAGCCTTTGCAAGTACTACAGGTGCAGATGCATCTTTCTTGCATTTTGCAGATGGTGCTATTAACTTAGCAGGTGGTTTTGCAGCTTCAATAGCTGGATATACTACTGACTTTGACGGAAATACTAGAGATGCTAGTACTCCAGATATAGGTGCTGACGAATGGAATAATGGGGTGATTGTTGCTCCAACAATAACTAATTATTCTACTGCATATAGCCCATTTGCTCCGTTCTATCTTTGTTCTAATGGTGGTTCTGTAGTAACAATTACTGGAACTAGCTTAGATGTAGTAACTTCTGTGTTATTTAATGGTAGTGCTGGTGTTACTTTACCAGGAACCATTACTGCACAATCAGCTACTTCATTAACCGTTACTGCTCCTGCAGATGTGGTAGATGGAGTTATTCGTGTTGTTAACCCTGCTGGGTCTGGTGATTCTGTTGCAACATTTACTACTGCGCTTCCTCCTACAGTTGGAGTAAGCTCTGCAGCAACTATTTGTTCTGGAACAAGTACTTCATTAGTAGCTACTGGTGCTAATACGTATGCATGGACACCTTCAACCGGTTTAAATGGTACTACTTTAGATACAGTAACTGCTACTCCAACTACTTCTACTACGTATACAGTAACTGGTATTACAACCGCAGGTTGTAAGGCTACTAATACTGTATCGGTAACAGTTAACCCAACTCCATCAGCAATAACCATTGCTAAAAATCCTGCATTAGTTTGTTTAGGAGGAGTTAGTACTTTAACTGCAACTGGTGGATTAGTAGGTGGAGCTATGTTAGGCACTGTTGGAACAGGTTTGTTATTAACATCTGCTACTTCTCAACCTACAGCTTTTGATAATAGATGGACTAATGACTGGCGTCAAACAATATATACTGCTGCAGATTTAACTGCTGCTGGATTGAGTGCTGGTAATATTACATCTTTAGCCTATAACGTTACAACTTTGGGAGATGCAGCAACTAATGCTAATTTAAATATTAAAATTGGTGCTACAACTCTTTCTGTTTTCCCAACTACGTCTTATGCAGCAACCACAGGTTTTACTAATGTATATGGTCCATCTACTTACACACATACTGCGTCAGGATGGCAAACGATAACGTTTACAACTCCTTATGTATGGGATGGTGTTTCTAATATCATAGTAAATTTAACTATGGATGGTGCTAATGCAACCAACAACACTATATCTTATTATACTGTTACTCCTGGTATTACTAGTATATATACTACTGCAGGTTATACTGCTGGTGTAACTACAACTGGTTCTACTTCTACAACTAGAATAGATACTCGTTTTGCTGGTACTAATTCAACTCCAACAACTTTAGCTTGGACTCCAACAACTGATTTATATTCTAATGTTGGTGCTACAACTGCTTATGCTGGTCAAAATTTAGCTACAGTATATACTAATTCATTAACACCTCAAACGTATACAGTTTCTGCAACTTTAGGTGCTTGTTCAAGCACTGCTAATGTTACAGTAACTCCAACTGCTTTACCAACTATAGAGGCTATTGGTACTACTAATTGTGGTACTGCAGGTTCTGCTATTACTGCAACAGGTGGTGTAAGTTATGCTTGGTCTCCAAGTACAGGTTTAAATGGTACTACAGGAGCTAGCGTTACTGCTTCTCCAGCTGCTACTACTACCTATACGGTTACCGGTACCGATGCTAATGGTTGTGTGAATACAACTACTGCATTAGTAACAGTTAATAACCCAGTTGCTATTGCTGCAGCAGGTCAGCCTGCAAATGTTGTAGCTTTAATTGGAGATCCTGCTTCTTTTACCGTTACTGCTACTGGTACAGGTTTAACCTACCAATGGCAAATCAACGATTCTACAGGATGGGTTGATATAGTAGGAGCAACTGCTGCTACTTATTCTATGGCTACAACAACTCTAGATCAAAATAACTACCAATTCCATTGTATTGTTTCAGGTACTGCACCTTGTACGCCAGTTACTTCTAACGCGGCTAACTTAGGAGTAGGTACTGTAAGTATCGTTTCACAACCTGCTGCTCAAACTATTTGTAGTAATAATACTGCTACCTTTTCTGTAGTAGCCGGTGGAGATATATTATCTTACCAATGGCAATACAGTACTAATGGTACTGTTTGGACGGATTTACTATCTGCCGATGCAACTACTGCTTCTATTACTTTAAGTGGTTTAACTGCTGCTAATTCCCTTGCACAATACCACTGTGTATTGAATGCGGGTCAAATTACTTCAAACCCTGCTTTATTAACGGTAAGCGATGCTATTGTTATGGGTACACAACCAACTAGTCAAACGGTTTGTTCTACTGCTACTTCGGTAACATTTACAGCAGCTGCAACGGGTACTGGTTTAACCTACCAATGGCAAATGAGTACTAATGGTGCTTCTTGGACAAATGTTACAGGAGCTACTGCTACTACTTATACTATTGCTAACCCAACTATTGCGCTTAACGGAAGACAATACAAAGTTATCGTAACAGGAGTTTCTCCTTGTAGTACGGTAATTTCGGATGTTGCTACTTTAACGGTTACTGGTGTAACGGTTTCTACTAGTGCAGCTACAATTTGTGTTGGTGCTCCAATAACACTTTCTGCTGTGTACACAGGTGCTCCTGGTACTACAACTTCTACCTGGGCTTGTGCTACAAATGGTAGTGGTGCTACAACAGCGGTTTCTGGTGATTCTGCTACGGTAACGCCTACTGCTGCTGGAACGTATGTATATACGTTTACAACTAACGGATCTTGTTCGTTTGCTCCAACAGTTTCAGTAACAGTTAATCCTTTACCAATTATTACTGCTGTAACGGCTACACCTGCTGCAATTTGTAGTGGTGCTACTGTTAATTTAGCAGCAACAAGTATTAGTAACGGACCTACTACAACGGCTACTTATGCAGCTCCTCCTGCAGTAACTTACCCTACTTCAGATGAGGATTTTGCTTCAATTGTAATCAAACAAGGTACTACAACTATTTTATCTAACACTAGTGCTAACAATTCATTAGTTGGTACTCTTGGTACTGCTACTGGTACTGCTGGTAGTTATTCTAATTTTACTAGTTTTGGAGCTTTTGCTTTAACTGCTGCAAATGCCTATACTTTTACAGTTGCTTCTTCTACAAGTGCTACTGCATATAGTAATGCTCTTGCAATTTATATTGACTACAACAGAAATGGTGTGTTCACAGATGCTAATGAATTAGTTTATACTTCTGCTGCAACTACATCAGGTGCGCATTCCGAAAATGGATCGTTCACCGTTCCTGCAAACGTTTCTGCTGGATATACTAGAATGAGAGTTATTTCTAACGAAGGTTTAATTACTAGTCCAACTCAAGCAGTTGCTTATGGAGAGTACGAAGAATATACTATCAATTTATTAGGTAATGTTTCTGCTTCTTATGCTTGGTCTTGGAATTCTACTCCTGCAGTAACTGCTGCTACGGGTACTACAACAATTACTAACACTAGTGGTGCTGCAGTTACGCAAGCATTTACAGCTACAGCTACAATTGCTGCAACAGGATGTACGAATGCTGCTACTACTACTGCAGTTACAATTAATACTACTATTCCTGCGCCAACTGCTACTAATAGCGTTCAATGTGGTTCTCAAACGCCAACTTGTTCGGTTACGGGTACTGGTACTACAGGAAATAAATTCAAATGGTACACAGTTGCTACAGCTGGTACTGCTTTAACGGGTCAAATAGCTAGTACACTAGTGGGTTATCCAGTTGCTACTACTACAACTTTTTATGTTGCCGAAGTAAGTGCGGATGGTTTATGTGAAAGTCCTAGAACGGCTGTAACGGTTACAGCTTCTACACCTTATCCTTTTACTCTATCTACAACTGCAACTACTAACTGTAGTGGTTCTGCGAGTTTAACTCCAGTTACCATAGCTACTAATGGTGGTTATACTAGTTATTCTTGGACTAACGCTGCTACTGTTACCGGTAATGAAACTACTGGTTGGATGTTTAGCCCAACTGCTACTACTACCTATACAGTAACTGCTACGGATGGTTTATGTTCTGCTACAGCTAATGTAGTAGTTACACCTGTTGCTTTACCAAATGTTACAATAGCTGCTAGTGCAGCAGCCGTTTGTATTGGAGTGCCAACTACTTTAACTGCTTTAAGCATTGGATTTGGACCTACTACATCTGCTACATATACAGCTCCTCCTGCAGTAACTTACCCTACTTCAGATGAGGATTTTGCTTCAATTGTAATCAAACAAGGTACTACAACCATCTTATCTAACACTAGTGCTAACAATTCATTAGTTGGTACTATTGGTACTGCTACTGGTACTGCTGGTAGTTATTCTGATTTTACAAGTTTCGGTCCTTACGCTTTAACTGCTGGTCAAGCTTATACTTTTACAGCAACCTCTTCTACGAGTGCTACTGCTTATTATAATGCATTAGCTATTTATATTGACTACAACAGAAATGGGGTATTCACAGATGCTAATGAGTTAATCTATACTTCTGCTGCAACTACTTCAGGTGCACACTCAGAAAATGGATCGTTCACTATTCCTGCTGGCGTTTCTGCTGGATATACTAGAATGAGAGTTATCTCTAACGAAGGTTTAATTTCTAGTCCAACACAAGCTGCTTATTATGGAGAGTACGAAGAATATACTATCAATTTATTAGGAAATGCTCCTTCAACATTCGCTTGTACTTGGAACGACCCTGCTGCTACAACAGGAAATACGTTAACAGTTTCTCCTACAACTACTACTCCTTATACGGTTTATGCGTATAATGGTGCAACTGGTTGTACAGGTTCTGCTACAAGCACCGTTACGGTGTATCCTTTCCCACTAGCTCCTACAGCAACTAATGCATCACAATGTGGTACAAGAGTTCCTACAATTGCTGTTGCGGATGCTAATGGTTATACTTTGCCTACTTTCAAATGGTATGCAGATGCAACTACTACAACTGCTTTACAAACTAGTACTTCTACTACCTACACTACAAGTGTAAGTGCAACTACTACTTTCTACGTTTCTGTAGTTAGTCCTGGTGGTTGTGAAAGTCCTAGAACTGCAGTTACAACTACGGTTATGGCTCCTGCTGTGTTAACTGTATCTCCTGCCGTTACTATTTGTGCTGGCGGAAGCACTACATTAAACGTTTCTGGTGCGGTTTCTTACGTATGGACTCCTGCTTTAGGTTTAAATGGTACTACTAGTGCAAGTGTTATCGCTACTCCTAGTGCTACTACTACTTATAGTGTTACTGGTGTAGATTCTAACGTATGTACTACTGCTGCTGCTACTGTTACAGTAACGGTTGCTGCTTATCCAAGTGCTTTAAGCATTACACAAGGTGCAGCTTCGGTATGTACTAATGCGGTAATGTCTTTAACTGCTAATGGTGGTACAATTGGAGGTTCTGGTCTTGCTACTATCGGTACAGGTACAGCTTTAACAGTATCTTATTCTTACCCAACAGCTTTTGCTAATTATTGGTACCATAACTGGCAACAATATTTATTCACAGCTGCTGAGTTAAATGCTGCTGGTATTACTACTGCAGGAAGTATTTCTTCTTTGAAATTTAATATTTCAGGTTTACAAGATACTTCTGCAGCAATTACAGATTATAATGTAAAAATTGGTTCTACTTCAAGTACTGCTTTAACAGGATTTTCTACTAATGGTTTAACTAATGTATATGGTCCAGCAGCGGTTACACCAGTTGTAGGTTTAAATACTATTACATTTAGTACGCCTTATGTATGGGATGGAGTTTCTAATATTATTGTAGATATCCGTCAATCGGAAGCTTATGGAAGTGCTAATGCTACAACTTATTATACTACTACTACTAATAATTCAGTTTTATATGCTTATGATAGTGCTAATAACGCAGCTTTTTGGACTTCAGCTCCAATAGGTACTACAAGTACTTCTAGACCAAATATTACTTTTGGATATTCTACTGTGAACCCTACTGCAGTAACTTGGTCACCAACGACCGATTTATATACTACTGCTGCAGCTACAACTGCTTACAGTGGTGCTAATGCTAGTGTGGTTTATACGCACCCAACGGGTCCAATTACCTATACTGCTACTGCAGCTAATGGCGCTTGTACTACAACTGCTACTACTACAGTAACTCCAATTGCTTTACCTGTTTTCACAGTGTCTAGTGATGTTACTATTTGTAGTGGAACTGCTACTACATTAGAAGCTTTAGGTTCCGGATTTACTTATGTATGGTCTCCTGCTTTAGGTTTAAATGGAACAACTTCTGCTTCTGTTTCTGCTTCTCCAGCTGTTACTACAACGTACACAGTAGAAGCTACAGATATAGCTACTGGTTGTAAAGCAACTAGATTAGTTACGGTTACAGTAATTAACTCAGGTGCTATATTAACTGTAGGTACTACAACTACTCAAACCGTAGTTCCTGGTCAAACTACTACTTTCACGGTTGCAACTGCTTCTGGTGCTGCTTATACGTACCAATGGCAAGTAAACGATGGTTCAGGATGGGTTACTTTATCTAATGCTGGAAATTACGCTGGTGTTACCACTGCAACTCTTGCAGTAGCTAACATTGACGCTACATTTGATAATTACCATTACCAATGTTTAGTTACAGGAGCTGCTCCTTGTACTACATTGACTCCAGTTGTTGCTACTTTAAATGTTAGTAACACAGGTTTTGCTTCGCAACCATTAGATGTTACTATGTGTAACTCTGGCGCTGCTGCTTTTAGTATTACTACTAGTGGTGATGAACCTTTTTCTATTCAATGGCAAATGAGTACCGATAACGGACTTAACTATGCAGATATTGCAAATGGTTTAAACGCTAACGGACTTACTTTTGCTGGAATAGACCAATTAACTTTAAACGTTTCAGGGATTACACTTGCTAACAATGGAGTTAAATTTACTTGTATTGTAAATTCTTACATAACAAGTAACCCTGGTACCTTAACAGTTAAAGCTCCAGTAGTTATTACTACACAACCTACAGACCAAGCGGTTTGTATTAATGGTGGTATCGCTACATTTACTGCAGTTGCTACAGGGGATGAATTATCCTACCAATGGCAATACAGTACTAATGGATCTACTTGGTCTAATTATACTGGAACAGATGCTACAACAGCTTCTATTTCTATAGTGAACCCTGCGCCTTCTGCAGAGGGAACACAATACCATGTAATTGTTTCTGGTAATGCAGTATGTTCTAATGTAACTTCTGCTAATGCTACTTTACATATCAATAATCCTACTATTACTGCTGCGCCAAGTGCCGTATCAGTTATTAGAGGAAATACTGCTACATTTACAGTTACTGCTAGTGCTGCAACTTCCTACCAATGGCAAAGTTCTGCTACATTGAATGGAACGTATGCCAACGTAGTAGACGCAACTCCGTTAGGAAATACGTATTCAGGTGCTACTACAGCTTCTTTATCCGTAATTACTTCTGGAGCTACTGTTCTTGGAGCAGGAAACTTCTACCGTAGTATAGCTAATAATAATGGATGTTATGTTACTTCAACAGGTGCTCTATTAACAGTTACCGATTATTGTGTTTCTGGTGCTACTTCTGTAGCCGATGAAGAAATTTCTAATGTAACTTTTGGTTCATTAAATAATTCTTCTACTTGTGGCGATGTCGCTCCAGGTGCAGGTTCAACAGCATATTTTTATTCTAATTATACTAATGGAAATGGTGCGCCACAACCTGCAGATGTAATAAGAACTGCTGTAGTTCCTTTCTCTGTAACACAATCAACGTGTGGAGGAAGTTATAGTAACAAATTTGCAATCTTTATTGACTGGAACCAAGATGGTGACTTCGCGGATGCTGATGAAACAGTTTTCCAACCAGCTACTGCTTCGGTAGGAAATAATACCCAAACAGGTACAATTACCATTCCAGCTTCTGCAACTTTAGGAATCACTCGTATGCGTGTAGTAAATGTGGAAACAACAGGTACTGTTCTTGCATGTGGAACCTATACTTGGGGTGAAACCGAAGATTATTTAATTAATGTACTACCTACACCTCCTTGTGATGGAACTCCAGCAGCTGGAATAGCTTCTGTTGCTTCTGCATCAATGTGTTATGGTAGTGGTACTAATGTGGTTTTAAATGGTTCTACTACTGGTGTTACTGGTATAGCTTACCAATGGTATTATTCTGCTAACGGAACTAGTTTTGCTCCAGTATCTGGTGCAACTACAACTACTTTAGCTACAGGAAACTTAACAGGAGATGCTTACTACTATTGTACAGTAACTTGTACTAATAGTGCTTTAAGTGCTAACTCTAATACAATTACTATTACGGTTTCTAATCCGCTTGTTACAGGAACAACTCCTGGAGGAAGATGTGGAACTGGTACGGTTGTTTTAGGTGCTGCTGGAAATGCAGGTGCAACTATTAATTGGTTTGCTGCTCTTAACGGTGGTTCTCCTATTGCTACAGGAACTAGTTTTACTACTCCTAGTATTACAGCTACTACTACGTATTATGCTCAGGCATCTGCAGGTGGTACAGCGCAAGTTTCTAATAATGGTGTTCCATTATATACTACTACAACTACTAATACTGGTTTAGTTTTAGATATTACTACTGCTTCAACTTTAACCTCTTTGGATGTCTTTTCTACCAATGCAGGTACAGTTACAATGAAATTAGTAAATAGCGCAGGTACTCTTGTTGCAGGTCCTACTTCTGGAACTGTTATTGCGGGTACTATAGCTACGCCTCAAACTATTAATTTAGGTTGGACACTTCCTGTTGGAACTGGATATAAAATTTTAGTTACCTCTCAAACAGGTGCTTTAGGGTACTCTTCTGGTGCTTTCCCTTCTCCATTAGGAAATGGTGTTGGTACTATTGTTACGGGTGCTACAAGTACTGGTACTACTACTTTGAATTACTTCTTATATAACTTAAGAACAACTTCAGCTTGTCAATCAGCAAGAACTGCAGTAATTGCTACTGTAGATCCTACACCAACAGCTACTATTAGTTATGCAGGTGCGCCTTTCTGTAACAATGCAGCAGTAGGTTCTGTTACTTTAAATGGAACTAATGCTTACACAGGTGGTACATATACTTCAACTTCTGGTTTAAGTCTTAATGGTACTTCTGGTGCTATTGATCCTTCTACTAGTACTCCTGGTACGTATGTAGTTACTTATACTACTAATCCAACAACCTATTGTACGCCACAAACGGCTACAACTACTGTTGTGATTAATGAGTCGGTATTATACTCTGGCTTTACGTATGCTTCTGCTACGTATTGTAATAACAGTGGTATAGTTACTCCTACAATAACTGGAACTCCAGGGGCATTCACAGTTTCTCCTTCCGGATTAACAGTTAATGCAACTACAGGAGCAATTAACTTTGCAACTGCTACTCCAGGTACGTATACAGTAACCAATACAGTTACAGCTTGTAACAATAACAGTGTTTCGAATGCTACAGTTATAGTTTATCCTGCGGTTGTTATTACAACGCAACCTACTTTAGCAATAGTTTGTGCTAGTACTTCTACAAGTATGACCGTTGCTGCTACAGGTACGAATGTGGTGTACCAATGGCAAATGAGTTCTAATGGAACTACTTGGTCTAATGTTACGGATGGTGGTGCTTATTCTGGTGCTACTACTGCTACTTTAGCTTTAACAGCGGTTACAGCAACTATGACAGGTACGCAATTCCGTGCATTAGTATCGGATGCTAATCCTTGTGTTGGTGTTACTTCTAGTGTTGTTACATTAACGGTTAGTCAACCAGCAGCTCCAGTGTTTACTCCAGCAGCTCCATCTGTTTGTATTGGTAGTGTTAATGCATTATCTGTGTCTTCAGCTTCTTTTGCTCAAAATGGAGTAATCGGAACAGGTACAGTTGCAAATACTACAACTACACCATTTAAAGGGTTCTGGGGAGGAAGTAAAGCGCAATATATATATACTGCTGCTGAATTATCAGCTTTAGGATATGTTAATGGAACTATTATTACTTCTATAGGTTTTGATATTGCGGCTTATTTAAGTCCATATACATTTAATGGTTTTAACATTGCAATGAAGAATTCAACTGCAACGGTTTCAGCCGCTGCTTTTGAAACAGGTATGACAACAGTTAAAGCACCTACCAATTATGTATTAACCGGTGCAGCACCATTTACTGCTACGTTACCGTTAGATACTAACTTTACTTGGGATGGTACTTCTAACTTAGTGGTACAATTCTGTTTTAACAATGTTAATAGTGGTGGGTCTAGTACTAATTCAGCAGACGTAAAATCAACTACGACTGCCGCTACCCTTACTACTTATTATACTGCAGATAATACTGCTACGGTATGTTCTACTGCTTCTGGAACTACTTCAACAACAAGACCAAACATGCGCTTCGGTGTAATTAGTGGTACTTTAACTTGGAGTCCAACAACAGAATTATATACTAATGCAGCTGCTACTACAGCTTATACAGGTGGAATGGCTACTACAGTTTATACTAAGCCAACTGCTAATAGAACGTATACTGTTACAGCAACCAATTTACTTGGATGTTCTAACACTGCTTCTGTTACGGTTACTATTTTAGCGCCTTCTACTTTAGGTTCTATTACACAACCAGCTGTTACTTGTTCTGGATCTCCAACGACATTCAATTTAACAGGTTTAGTCGCTAACAGTACTTCTACTCTTAATTATACTATTAATGGTGTTGCTCAAACAGCAGTTACCGGTGTAGTTGCAGATGCTTCTGGAAACGCTTCGTTTACAGTTTCTTTACCAGCGGTTAACAACGGTAAAACTTTAGTAATTACAACTATTAAAAGAACCGATTTAACGCCAAATTGTCCTACAACTATTACAGCTAATAACACTTTAGTTATTGCAGTACTTCCATTAGTTACTTATTTTGCTGATGCAGATGGGGACGGTTTTGGTAACAATGCAGTTACGCAAGTAAGTTGTCAAGGTGCACCTACTGGTTTTGTATTAAACAATGCAGATTGTGATGATGCTAATCCTGCTATTCATGCAATGGTACCTTACTATGTAGATGCTGACGGGGATGGATTCGGATCTGTTATTACAACTAGTTACTGTACTGCTACAACCCCAGCGGGTTATTCAGCAAACAATTTAGATTGTAATGATACTGTTTACAGTACCACTAACATTTGTCCTTCGGTAGTTAATTTAAAATTCAACATCGAGGGTTACTATAGCGCAGCTACACAATCTATGGTTCCAACTAAATTCAATCAAGGATTTGCTGGTGCAACTAGCACGGATGTAGATGATGTTACAGTAGAATTAAGAACTGTTGCAAATGGTACTCTAGTAGATACAGCAACTGCTGCATTAAAAACTAACGGTACAGCGGTAGCTACTTTTGCTACTGGAGCTGCAGGATCTTTCTACTTAGTGGTTAAATACAAAAACGCTATTGAAACTTGGAGTGCATTACCACAAACTGTTGGTCTTACACCTTTAACTTACAATTTCACTAATGCAGCTAATAAAGCTTTTGGTGCGAATATGGTTCAAGTTACACCTGGTGTATATGCATTCTACTCTGGAGATATTAATCAAGATACCAATATTGATAACTTAGATTATTCTGTATGGGAAGAAGATGTAAACAACTTTATGTCGGGTTATTATCCAACAGACTTAAATGGAGATGGTAATGTGGATAATTTAGATTATTCTATTTGGGAAACCAATTCAAATAACTTTATTTATTCAATCAACCCATTTAATTAGTCTATAAAATAAATAACATTAATAATTAATAATATGAAATCAAAAATCAAGAATAAGAGTTTCCTTACTGGTTTGATAATGATGTTCTTAATGATGTTTACGGTTACTAGTTATTCCCAGTCTTGTACTGGGAATAAGGTAACAGTAACGCTTCAAAACATTACTAATCCTACCTCTACAACTCTAGAGTTCGATGTTTATGTATCCAATACAGGGAGTACATCTTTAAAGTTGGCTGCCCTTCAAGGAGCAGTGATTTATAACGCAGGAATGCTACCTACAGGAGCTACAGGTACTTTTACCTGTATTACACAACCTTCACAAACGGGTAATTTTCCTAACTTTACTAATTTATCTCCAACCCAAGTTTTACATACTGTTGCTTCGCGACAGTTAAAATGGACCAATACAGCTGTTGCTTTATCAAGCGGTAATACCGTTAATTTACCAGCTAATACGCCAATGAAGTTTGCACGTTTTAGATTCACTAGTGATATTCCATGGGCATTAAGTACTGCTGCTACTCTAACCGAGCAATATTCTGTTCGATCAGGTTACACTCAGTTTGCAGCTACTGTTTATTGTAATACCAATATTAGTTCAACGGCTTTATCTTCATCTGCTGCAGGCACTTTAGTTTGTAATGATGAATTTAACACACCATATTCTATTATGTTGAATCCACAAAGTTGTGCTTTAGCAAGTCAAACGGCTTCTAGCCCAGTAACTTGTTTTGGAGCAAACAATGGTAGTTCTACAATTACTTTGTCACCATTGCCTTCAATAGCAGATATTATGTATACTGTTGATGGTGGTGCTTCTCAAAGTCTTACTCTAGCTAACGGAGTATTTACAGTTACCGGCTTAACCGCTGGAACACATACTGTTGTTGTTTCTAATGTAGGATGTTCAAATGTAACTGCAACAGGAGTAATGGTGGGTGGCCCAACAACATTGGTAGCTTCTACTAATGCTGCTCCAATTGCTTGTTTCAATGGATCTACTACAATTAACGTTTCTGCTACAGGTGGAACTGCTCCTTACACAGGAACAGGTTCTTTCACGGTTAGTGCTGGAGCATATTCTTATACAGTAACGGATGCTAACGGATGTAGTACAACTACAACTGGAACAGTGGCACAACCAACAGTATTAGCAGCTTCTTCTAATGCAAGCGCAGTTGCTTGTAATGGAGGAACAGCTTCTGTAACAGTAACTGCTACAGGCGGAACTGCTCCTTACACTGGAACAGGCTCTTTCTCAGTTAGTGCTGGCGACTATTCTTTTACAGTAACCGATGCTAACGGATGTACTTCAACTACATCAGGAACAGTAACGCAACCTACGGTATTAGTAGCTTCTTCAAGTGCAGGTACAATTACTTGTAACGGAGGAACTACACCAGTAGTTGTAGCCGCTGAAGGCGGAACTGCTCCTTACTCAGGAACTGGTTCTTTCGCACATGCTGCTGGAACTTATTCTTACACAGTAACGGATGCTAATGGATGCACGAATTCTACAACTGGAACTATTTCAGTTACTCCTAACTTTACAATTACCTTAACTTCTGCTGCTGGTACTAATGCACAAACTAAATGTGTTACTACTGCAATAACTAGCATTACTTATGCTGTTACAGGAACTGTTACAGGGGTTGCAGCATCTGGATTACCAACAGGGGTAACTGGTACGTATGCTACTGCTACTAAAGTTTTCACAATTAGTGGTACACCATCTGTATCTGGAATTTTTAATTATACAATAACTGTTACCGGAGTATGTGGTACCTTAACTACAACAGGAACAATTAATGTGGATACTAAATCAGTAGCTGGAACTATTTCAGGAGCCGCTACAGTTTGTTCTGGAGCTAACAGTACTGCTTTAACTTTAGCAGGAAGCACTGGAAACATCCAATGGCAATCTGCTTCACCATTAGCTACTAGCACTTATTCTAATATTGCTGGAGCTACTGCAGCTACTTATACTTCTACTGACATAACAGCAACTACGTTCTACAAAGCAGTTGTTACAAATGGTGTTTGTGCTGCTGCAACTACAACTGCTGCAGTTGGAGTTACAGTAAATCCTTTATCAGTTGCTACTTCTATTACAGGAGCTGGAAGCACTTGTTTTGGAACTGCTAAAGTACTAACATTAGCTACAGGATATACAGGAACCATCCAATGGCAAACTTCTACAGATGATATTACTTATAGTAATATTGCAGCTGCTACAGCAGCTACGTATAGTGTTGCCGCAACTACCGTTGCAGGTACTTACTACTACAGAGCGGTAGTATCAAGTGGAGTTTGTAATTCTGATATTACGGATTCAGTTATAGTTACAGTAGATCCTAAATCAGTAGCCGGAACTATCTCAGGTGCCGCTACAGTTTGTACAGGAACTAACAGTACAATTTTAACTTTAACAGGAAGTACAGGAAGCATCAAATGGCAATCTGCTTCACCATTAGCAACTAGTGTTTATGCTAACATTGCTGGAGCTACTGCAACTACTTATACAGCTACTGACTTAACAGCAACTACTTTCTACAAAGCAGTTGTTACAAGTGGTACTTGTGCTGCTGTAACTACAACTGCTGCAGTTGGAGTAACAGTTAGCCCTGCTGCAGTTGCTACTTCTATTACAGGAGCTGGAAGCACTTGTTTTGGAACAGCTAAAGTTTTAACATTAGCTACAGGATATGTAGGAAGCATCCAATGGCAATCTTCTACAGATGATATTACTTATAGTAATATTGCAGCTGCTACAGCAGCTACGTATAGTGTTGCCGCAACTACTGTTGCAGGTACTTACTACTACAGAGCGGTTCTATCAAGCGGAGCTTGTGATTCTAATACGACAGATTCAGTTTCAGTTTTAGTTAGTCCTAAATCAGTAGCCGGAACTATTTCTGGTGCCGCTACAGTTTGTACAGGAGCTAATAGTACTGCATTAACTTTAGCAGGAAGCACTGGAAACATCCAATGGCAATCTGCCGGATCAGCTACTGGTATCTTTACTAATATTTCAGGAGCTACTGCTGCTATGTATACCGCTACGGACTTAACAGCAACTACGTTCTACAAAGCAGTTGTTACAAGTGGTACTTGTGCTGCTGCAACTACAACTGCTGCAGTTGGAGTAACAGTTAGCCCTGCCGCAGTTGCTACTTCTGTTACAGGAGGTGGAAGCACTTGTTTTGGAACAGCTAAAGTATTAACATTAGCTACAGGATATGTAGGAAGTATCCAATGGCAATCGTCTGCAGATAACGATATCTTTACTAATATTACAGCTGCTACAGCTGCTACCTATAGTGTTGCCGCAACTACTGTTGCAGGTACTTACTATTACAGAGTGGTATTTTCAAGCGGAGCTTGTGATTCTAATACGACCGATTCAGTTTCAGTTACAGTTAGTGCTAAATCAGTAGCAGGAACTATTTCAGGAGCTGCTACAGTTTGTACAGGAGCTAACAGTACAACTTTAACTTTAACAGGAAGTACTGGAAACATCCAATGGCAATCTGCTTCACCATTAGCTACTAGTGTTTATTCTAATGTTTCTGGAGCTACTTCAGATACTTATACAGCTAGTGACTTAACAGCAACTACGTTCTACAAAGCGGTTGTTACAAGTGGTGTTTGTGCTGCTGCAACTACAACTGCTGCAGTTGGAGTAACAGTTAGCCCTGCTGCACTTGCTACTACTATTACAGGAGCTGGAAGCACCTGTTTCGGAACAGCTAAAGTTTTAACATTAGCAACAGGATATGTAGGAAGCATCCAATGGCAAACGTCTACAGATAACGATACCTTTACTAATATTGCAGCTGCTACAGCTGCTACGTATAGTGTTGCCGCAACTACTGTTGCAGGTACTTACTACTACAGAGCGGTACTATCAAGCGGATCTTGTAGCCCGGATACGACGGATTCAGTTTCAGTTACAGTTAGTGCTAAATCAGTAGCAGGAACTATTTCAGGAGCTGCTACAGTTTGTACAGGAGCTAATAGTACAACTTTAACATTAGCAGGAAGCACTGGAAACATCCAATGGCAATCTGCTTCACCTTTAGCTACTAGTGTTTATTCTAACATCTCTGGAGCTACTACAGCTACTTACACAGCTAATGACTTAACAGCAACTACGTTCTACAAAGCGGTTGTTACAAGTGGATCTTGTGCTGCTGCAACTACAACTGCTGCAGTTGGAGTAACAGTTAGCCCTGCTGCAGTTGCGACTACTATTACAGGAGCTGGAAGCACCTGTTTTGGAACAGCTAAAGTTTTAACATTAGCTACAGGATATGTAGGAAGCATCCAATGGCAAACGTCTACAGATAACGATACCTTTACTAATATTGCAGCTGCTACAGCAGCTACGTATAGTGTTGCCGCAACTACCGTTGCAGGTACTTACTACTACAGAGCAGTACTATCAAGTGGAGCTTGTGCTTCTGATACGACAGATTCAGTTTCAGTTATAGTTAGTCCTAAATCAGTAGCCGGAACTATTTCTGGAGCCGCTACAGTTTGTACAGGAGCTAACAGTACAACTTTAACTTTAACAGGAAGTACTGGAAACATCAAATGGCAATCTGCTTCACCTTTAGCTACTAGTGTTTATTCTAACATTTCTGGAGCTACTGCAACTACTTATACAGCTAATGACTTAACAGCAACTACTTTCTACAAAGCAGTTGTTACAAGTGGATCTTGTGCTGCCGCAACTACAACTGCTGCAGTTGGAATTACAGTTAGCCCTGCTGCAGTTGCTACAACTATAACAGGTTCTGGAAGCACCTGTTTTGGAACAGCTAAAGTTTTAACATTAGCTACAGGTTATGTAGGAAGCATCCAATGGATGACTTCTACAGATGGTAGTACTTATACTAATATTGCAGCTGCTACAGCAGCTACCTATAGTGTTGCCGCAACTACTGTTGCAGGTACTTACTACTACAAAGCGGTACTATCAAGCGGAGCTTGTGACCCTGCTACTACATTGCCAGTTTCAGTTACAGTGGATCCTAAATCAGTAGCCGGAACTATTTCTGGTGCCGCTACAGTTTGTACAGGAACTAACAGTACAACTTTAACTTTAACAGGAAGTACTGGAAACATCAAATGGCAATCTGCTTCACCATTAGCTACTAGTGTTTATTCTAACATTGCTGGAGCTACTGCAACTACTTATACAGCTACTGACTTAACTGCAACTACGTTCTACAAAGCGGTGGTTACAAGTGGTACTTGTGCTGCTGCAACTACAACTGCTGCAGTTGGAGTAACAGTTAGCCCTGCTGCAGTTGCTACTAATATCTCAGGATTTGGAAGTACTTGTTTTGGAACAGCTAAAGTATTAACATTAGCTGCAGGATATGTAGGAAACATCCAATGGCAAACTTCTCCAAATAACATTGACTTTACTAATATTACAGCTGCTACAGCAGCTACCTATAGTGTTGCCGCAACTACTGTTGCAGGTACTTACTACTACAGAGTATTAGTGTCAAGCGGAGCTTGTGACCCTGCTACTACCTTGTCAGTTTCAGTTACAGTTAATCCTAAATCAGTAGCCGGAACTATTTCAGGTGCCGCTACAGTTTGTACAGGAACTAACAGTACAACTTTAACTTTAACAGGAAGTACTGGAAACATCAAATGGCAATCTGCTTCACCTTTAGCAACTAGTGTTTATTCTAATATTTCTGGAGCTACTTCAGATACTTATACAGCTACTGACTTAACTGCAACTACGTTCTACAAAGCGGTGGTTACAAGTGGATCTTGTGCTGCTGCAACTACAACTGCTGCAGTTGGAGTAACAGTTAGCCC
>CANFHX010000023.1 GCA_947446865.1 Flavobacteriaceae bacterium
AATCCGTTACCATCAGCCCCATCCGCGTCATCTGTGTGCCAATACGGATTGCAAAACCCTGCTATCGGGTTCTTCCTTAGTCAGAAACACAAATGGAAACGCTTAAATTTAAGTAACAAACAGTCAACAGCAAGCTAAAATCCGTTACCATCAGCCCCATCCGCGTCATCTGTGTGCCAATACGGATTGCAAAACCCTGCTATCGGGTTCTTCCTTAGTCAGAAACACAAATGGAAACGCTTAAATTTAAGTAACAAACAGTCAACAGTAAACAAAATCCGTTACCATCAGCCCCATCCGCGTCATCCGTGTGCCTAAACTTTGTTAATTCAAAAACAATCCATGGTATTCTAAAAACACTTTAAAAAAATTAAGCAATTAGGAAAAAAGTTGAAATAAAATCAGAAATAGTATTAATTCTAAATTAAAAATTATATTTGGACATCTTATTTAAAATAATTTACATGAAAAAAGCTATACTTTGCCTTATATTTTTGTATTCGTTATCTATGAACTCCCAATCTTTTGAGTGGCTTCAATCGCCGTCAATTGTATTCAACTCCAGTCCAGGTTTAATAGGTTATCTAACCACCTGCGATGCTTCAGGAAATATATATCTTTCGGGGTTTGTAAACAATTCCTATCTGTATAATGATGTTTTTGGCGATTTATTTTATAATAAATACGATACAACGGGGCAATTGTTGTTTTCAAAAACTATTACAGGTAAAGTGCAAATTTATGATATGCAATCGGACTCTTCTGGAAATATATATATCGCTGCCTCTTATATTCAATCTATGACTATTGATAATGTTACCATTTCAACAACAGATTCTGGTGCAAAACCATTACTAATAAAGCTAGATGCAAATGGAAATTATCTTTGGCATATAGCATTGACTACTTATGTTTCCACGATAAATCACTTTAAAAGCATTGCAATTGATGCAAATGATGCAGTTTATATAGCCTATGATAATTATAATTATTCGTACATTAAAAAATTAGATTCAAACGGCGTTGTGCTTCTTACTATTGAACAACAAAATGTTAATTTAATTTCTTCTATTAGTATTGATAATGAAGGTTATATTTATGCTGCTGGTGGTTGCGCAAATACCAATTCAAAATATGCAAATGTGTTAGTTCCCGCAACATTTTCCTACAATACCTATATTGTAAAATATAGTCCAACAGGAGTTTATCAATGGGTAAAATTTGTTCAAGATATTACGTGTTCAGAACCACAAGTAAAAGCAAAAAGTCAAAATGATGTCTATTTTAGTTCTACACTTTATGGCGCTTATACTTTTGGTGGCATCACTGCCCAAGGTCCAAATGGCGGTTATGACTTTTTTCTTTCTAAACTCAATTCAACTGGAACTTTTCAATGGGTTCGAGAAGTTCTTGGAACTGGAACAGGTAGGGTTTTTGTTGGGAAAAGAAAGTTTCTTAATTTAGACACTTCTGGAAATGTGTATTTCGCAGGAAGCACTTCGGGTACCGTAAATTGGGGAAATAATATCACTACCAATTCTACCATATATCAAGACGGTTTGGTTTTAAAATACGATTCCGATGGAACTATTTTAATGGCAAAAACCGCTGGAGGTACAGATACCGATCGATTTGATGGCGTTACAACAAATAGTTCAGGAGCTATTTTTGTTTCAGGATTGATGCGAGGAACCAGCAATTTTGATGCTCTTCAGCATGTGGAAACAGATCAATTTAAATTTTATCCTATACTTTCGAAAATTAATGCTACAAATTTAAATACAACGGACTTTAATCTCGAAAAGGCTATTTTATATCCAAATCCATCAACCGATTTTTTTACTATTTCAAATGTAAAAACAAATTCTACCGGATTTATTTATAACCTTTTAGGCGAAAAAATTAAATCATTTAAAGTTGGTAACACCCCAATTTCTATTCAAGAATTGGCCACAGGAATTTATGTTGTTAAATTAGAAGGAAACATTACTTTTAAATTGATAAAAACGTAATTTATTTTTTTAAAGTAGTTCCAAATCGAATTTAATATCGTCAAATAAAAAGATAACCCAAATAGATCGGAATTCCTTTCCGTGCCCACAATGCGAGTAAAAGCAATACAAACTACAACAATAAAAAAGTTGTAGTTTTTTTATTATATTTGTTTTGAAGTTGATGGCGGTCATGGAATTCAAATCCACGCTATCGAGCAACTATAGAATCTAATGAATAATAAATTATTACCCAAATATTCCAGGTAGTTCCCTTCAACGAATTGCAAATACCCTATCGTTTTAGTCGTCAGTTTTTAAGTAGAAACAAATTAATAATTAACCATGAAAAATATATTTCTTTTACTTCTATTTTCCATTAGTGCTTTTTTAAATGCACAAAATTATATTCCAGATGTTTCATTTGGAGGAATTGGCTCTGTAGTTACAAATTACAATAAGTATTATGACAATGATCAAGCACCAAGAAACGTTTTTTTTGAAAATAACAAATATATTTTCACTCAAAAAACTCAATTAAGTTGTTTTAATTATGACGGAACTGTTGATTATAATTTTGGAACTTTAGGATACTCTAGAATAATAATCCCGAATTGTTCAGACTGCCCAATAATAATCAAAAGCAGTAAAATAATTAATAACAATATTTTTGTTTTTGGTAAAATGCAAGACTCCAATTCTATTTTACTTTATGGATTTATCGCAAAGATGAGCATAGACGGTATTCTTGACACAACATTTGGGAATAATGGAATAGTTACTATCAATATTGGTAATCTTTACAGTAACGACCCTTTTTCAGATGGTATTACGGATATAGTTTATAAAAACGATAATTACTTTGCCATTGGTAGTATAGTATACACTGATAATGTGATAAGAAGAAATCTTTTTGCTGTTAAAATGAATTTCAATGGAATAGTAAATCTTGATTTTGATTCTTCTGGACTAAAAAAATTCACTTCAATAGATGGAAATAGTGCAGAAAAAATATATGATTATAATGATGGATTACTCATTATTGGAAACATATCCAATAATAATACTACAAGTGAGCATTCGGTGACTTTTATACAAATTGACGAATATGGAAGTTTAAATTCAACATTTGGAAACAACGGTTTAAAAAAAATAGTTCTTATAGATGGTTTATGTGCATGTGGTTCTAGTTTTAAAGAATGTAATCTCATAAACAATGACTTGTATTATAATCTAACTTTTGGTTCAATGTCGGGAGGATATGACAAAATACAAAAAATAGATATTTCAACTTTAGAAACTATTAATACTTTAAATTCACTTAGTATCGTTGATTTTGCTACTATAAATAGTTCAGATGTAACTAAATATTTAGTGGAGGTTGACAAAATTTACATTCTAGATTGCATAAATAATTGCCAACCAGATTTTAATATTACAAGAAGAAATTTAGACGGAACTTTAGATACAACATTTAACCAAACAGGAACTTATAGTTATAGTTTCCCTCAACCAAATAGTTTCACAACTACTTACGATTCAGCTTCAGTGTTAATTAAAGATAATAATGATAGAATATTAATAGGTGGATACACTTCAGCACAATTATATACAACTGCTCCATATAGAGGTTTTGCAATGTTAAGAATCAAAGATGAAACTTTTTCAAATAATGAATTTAGAAATAACGATTTTACATTATCTCCAAATCCTGTTCGTAGTATCTTAAACATTGAAAACTCGAATGATATCATTATTGATACTATTACAATATTTAATGTTTTAGGTAAAATTGTTTATTTTTCGGACAAACCTCTTCAAAAAATTAATTTAGAAACTTTAAACGAAGGCTTTTATTTTGTGAAAATAAATAGTGGAAATAGAAATGGTAGTTTTAAAATAATTAAAAGTAATTAATGTAGAAATAAACCGAACGCAAAATCAAATAAACTAAACCAGATAATGCGTATTTGCATTAATAGCGGAATTACATCCCGTGCCCAAAATGCGAATAAAAGCAACACAAACTACAACAATAAGTTGTAGTTTTTTTATCTACATTTGTTTTGAAATTGATGTCAGTTACGGAATTCAAATCCTTGCTATCGAGCAACTATAGAATCCAATGAATAATAAATTATAACCCAAATCACTAACCTAAATTTAAACAAAATGAAAAAATTATTTGTAATTATTGCAGTAATAGGAGGTGTTACTCTTGTTAAAGCACAAACTATCGAAAACAACAACCACAGTACAACAGGGTACATTAAAAGTGATGGTACTATTGAAAACAATAACCACTCTACATCGGGTTATATTAAAAGTGATGGCACTATTGAAAACAAAAACCATAGTACAATTGGTTACATTAAAAATGATGGCACCATCGAAAACAAAAACCATTCAACAGTTGGTTATGTAAAAAGGGATGGGACTGTTGAAAACAACAACCATAGCACTATTGGGTATATTAAAGATAACGGAACAGTTGAAAACAACAACCACAGCACCATTGGTTATGCTAGAGGTATTGATAGAGAATGGGCTGCAGTTACCTATTTCTTTTTTAATTTTAATTAAATTATTAGTATTTTAACTTTTACGATAGCATGGATTAATAATCTATGCTATTTTCTATTTTCTGCCTTCTCCTTCTCCACCAACTTCATTGTCCAAATCCCAAGTACAAAAGCCACCACACCCAAAGTTCCCATAAAAGCCCAATTGGCTTGATATCCCCAGTGGTCAATAATTCCCATTCCCACTTTAGCGCTTAAAATATGCGCCATGCTATAACTCATGGTAAATATCGCCATGTATCTTCCTTCGTGACCTTTGGGCGCTCTGCTCATCGCAAACGAATTAGAAAACGGAAAAACAAACATTTCAGCAAACGTCATAAATACCATCATCACCACCAAAATCCCCACCCAAGTATTAATTAAAAGCAAATACATACTAATTCCCATAAGCAAACACCCAATGGTTACCATTTTCACTTTATCCGTTTTGTTGCGCTCCACATAGCCTACAATGGGCATTTCGAGAAAGAAAATCATGATCCCATTCATCGTTAAGAGCAGCCCCGTTTGCAACTCGGTCATGTCAAATTGTTCTCTGTGGTACAAAGGCAACGTAGTAAAAAGTTGAAAAAACAACACCCCCGAAATCACACAACTAATCAAAAATATCCAAAACGGACGGTCTTTAAAAACCGATTCCCGGTCGGCTTCCAAACTTAGTTTTTCTTCCTTCGAAATAAGCGGTCCTTTCTTCTCTTGCACCTTTATCCAAAAGATCAAAATAGCAATAATACACGTAGCGCCATCCACCCAAAACAACCCTTTGTATCCAATATTCATAATGATTAATCCACCCAATGCAGGTCCGGCAGCAAATCCAAGATTTATTGCTAACCGCACCAAAGTCAAGGCACGCGTTCTGTTTTCGGGTTTGGCATACACATTCAGCGAAACAAACATTGCCGGTCGAAACATATCGGCAACCGCCATCAATAAAAACATAAAAATGCAAAGTCCAACAAACGTAGTGATGTATTGCATTGCAAAAAGCGCTAGGCCAGTGGTAAGTAAACTAAAAATCATGATTCTATAAAACCCAATTTTATCCGATAATTTTCCTCCAAGCCAGGATCCAATCATCGATCCAGCACCAAAACAAACCATAATCCAACCCACTTGACTGTAAGAAAAATGCAAATTTTCCTTTAAATATTTCGACAAAAACGGCAACACCATCGTCCCCGCACGATTGATAAACGTCACGAGCGTAAGTATCCAGATTTCTCTCGAAAACCCCTTGAAATTGCTTAAATATTTTCGAAGTGCGTTTTTAATCATATTCAAATTTGCTTAATTGCAAAGTTACAATTTTTTTCAGGAGCTTTTTCCAGCTATTCGCTTCAAATATATTCACTGAACTCCAATTAAAATAAAGTTATGTGAAGTAATCTTTTCTTTTTTTAAAGAAAAAAAAGAAAAGGATTTCCGCTGCTATCTGGGCTAAACTTAACAGTGAACATTTAGACAAAATAAAATTTAGGAGAACTTGTGAATTTCTGTTTTTATAAATTAATTTTGCTCGATGCAATTTTTCAATTTACATACCCACAAATTCTCCAACAATCCCACCACTTTAGAATTGGTTAATCAATACCCATGGGAATTTGATGCTGCAATTCCGAACTATTCCATAGGAATCCATCCGTGGTATATAAACGAAAGCCGATTGGAAAGTGATTTAAAAAGCATCGAAGAAAAATTACAACTAAAACAATGTTTAGCCCTTGGCGAATGCGGATTAGACAAACGAATCGAAATTTCGATGGCAGTTCAAATAGCAGTTTTTGAAAAACAAATTGCCCTTGCCGAAAAGTTCCAAAAGCCTTTAGTATTGCATTTAGTTGCAGCCTTTGACGAATTAATTGCAATTAAAAATAGATTGCAAATTTCGGTTCCAATAATTATCCACGGATTTTCTAAAAACCAACAAGTAGCCAAACAATTAATCGATAACGGATTGTATCTTTCCTTCGGAAAATATTTATTGCGAAATCCCGAATTAGAGTCGGTTTTTCAATCCATCCCCAACGATAGATTTTTTCTAGAAACCGATACCATAGAAGAAACCTTAGAAGAAGTTTATATCTTAGCAGCAAAATATAAAAAGATACCAATAGAAGATTTGAAAGAAATTGTTAATTCCAATTTTAATTCCGTTTTTAAATCTAATATCTAATAGTAAAAATCAAATATTAAAATGGCAAAGTGGCAAGAAAGAGCAGAATTATTATTTAAAGCCGAAGGATTGCAAAATCTTAAAAACGCAAATGTATTAGTAGTAGGAGTAGGAGGAGTAGGCTCTTTTGCGGCCGAGTTTTTGGCTCGTGCAGGAGTTGGCAACTTGACTATTGTAGATGGCGATGTGGTGGATATCACTAACATTAACCGTCAATTACCTGCTTTACATTCTACTGTTGGAATGTCTAAAATTGAGGTAGTTGGCAACCGATTAATGGATATCAATCCCGAATTGAATTTAATCAAAGTACAAGAATTTCTTTCTCCAGAGCGTGCTTTTGAAATTGTAGAAGAAAAATACGATTACGTTTTAGATTGCATCGATAGCGTAACGCCAAAACTAAATTTGATTATCGGAGCCAAACGCAAACGTGTAAAAATCATATCCTCTATGGGGGCCGGTGGAAAAATGGAAGCCTCCAAAGTTAAGGTTGCCGACATTACCAATACCGTTAATTGCATGTTTGCCAAAACCATCCGAAGACGATTAAAAGAATTTAAAATTGACAAACTAAAAGTAGTTTTCTCTTCTGAAATTCAAGACGAAACTAGTTTAAAAATGACCGACGGAAGTAATTATAAAAAATCTTTTTACGGAACCAATAGTTATATGCCAGGACTTTTCGGATTGTATATGGCCGAAACTGTAATTCGATATTTGCTCAAAAAACCAACAACTATTAGTCAGTGATTAATGCTTTCAAAACGAAAAAAAATATTCTCTATTTAGGATATTATAATACCAATTTAAAATTTATGGAAAAAATAAAACGATTAGGAGTTACTACAGAAGCTTTAGAAGTAGTAAAGATGCTGCAAGAAAAATTTGGCGATTTGATGTTTTATCAAGCGGGTGGCTGTTGTGAAGGAACGCAACCACAATGTTTTGAAAAAGGAGCCTTTTTTCCGAGAACCAATGATGTATGTATTGGTCAGATTGAAGGATTTGATTTCTGGTTGGATAAAGATTTATTTGAATATTGGAAATTCAGTCACTTTACGCTTGATGTAACCAATGGATTTGGACCTGGAGGTTTTTCTTTAGAAACGCCTTACGGCAAAACTTTCCAAGTTAAATACCGATTGTTCAATGAAGAAGAAAATAATAACTTAGAAGAAGTTAAGTTGAATTCCTACGATTAATGTGTAACATTCATTAATTGGTATTGCTTTGGCGTTACACCTTCGTGTTTTTTAAACAAACGAATGAAGTAATTGCAATCTTCAAATCCGGTGGCATAGGATACTTCGTTTACGTGAATTTTCGGATTTTTCAATAACTTCTTGGCATATTTTATCTTTTCATTTAAGATAAATTCTATAGGGCTCATGCCCAATTCTCTTTTAAAATAGCGGTAAAAGGAAGTAGTACTCATACAGGCTTTTTCGCTTAAATCTTTCAAATTAATGCTTTCCTGAATATTTTTTTTGATAAATTCAATAGAAGCCGTTAACGGACTGTTGATTTCAAAAGGAATATCGTCTTCGTATCGTTTTACGGTTTGGGTTTGGATAATTCGTATCAATAATTCCTGCAAAGTCAAATCAGCCAACGCATCTTTAGTAATGGAGGTGCTCATGCATTCTTTAATCAACTTATTGATGGTGGTTGCCAAATCAACATTGTTATAAAAGAAATAATTTTGATAATTCAATTGCCAAAATTGGTTATTCCCTTCTTTAGGATAGCGTTCGTTAAGGAAATTTAAAGTGTCTGAAATTTTATCTTGGTCAATTGCTAAGGCCAAACATTGGGTTGGATTATTAAAACTTGCTTCCGGAAAATCAATTTTCATTCCTACATTAGAGGGAATTACTACTGTTTCTCCAGGCAGATATTCAAAGCCAGGATCGTCAAAAAGATGCATTACTTTTTTGCCTCGCAACATGCTTGTAACCACTAAATCATTAAACTTTAAAGGTACTAAAGTTGATTGCTGATAGGTCTCAAAAATATTTAACTCACAATGATTCAATGAAAAAATGGTTCGATTTTCAACCAAAGTTTTCAATGATTTCTCGTGGGTTAGGGCAGGAGCATGAAGTAACGATTTTAGGGGCATCGCTTTAATGATTAAATGGGTTACTAAATTACTAAAAATAGTTGATTTATTAGGATAAAAGTTAATGTTTGGTATTTGTAAAAGCTATTTATTTTTTTTTAAATTATGAAATAATATATCCTTTTAAATTATCCGTTTTTTAACTTTTTATTTGGCAAAGTAAAATAGGTATTAAGCACAATATTATTTTCTAATAAATTATCAATACTATTTCTTTGGGAACGTTCCACTTTCATAAATCCCAAATCTATTTTAATTTTTTTAGTTGGATTATAACTTAGATTAATTCCTAATCTGTTTTGATCAAAATTATGTACACCATTAGTAGAATTTGAATTAATTAATATTTCATCATATCCTATGAATGATAATTTAGAATTAATAGTAAGTTTAACACTTAATTTTTCTCTTAAACGGAAATAATCCGGAGTAGTATTAATGAAATTTCTATACTCTAATCCGATTCTATTTTGCAATTTGATTTTAGAAGTATTTTTTTTAGTTAATTCAACAGCACAGGTATAACGATTTTCATAATTACTAATTTTATTTTTATCATTTTCAGTTTTAATTATTGGATCATTTTCAAAATAAGCAAAAGGAGAAGCTATAAAAGTTATATTATCATTTAGTTTGTAATAAATCCAAAAACGAAAACTACTTAATAATTTATAGTCCGGAATACTATTGGAATTTTCATTACTATCTTTTTGCCATCTTTTTTGAAACTCTGCTTCAGCATTAATTTTGTTTGTTAATGGTTGTCCAATAGCTATTTTGCTCCAAAAATTCATATTGGAGGCATTTTGACCAAAAAGAGTTGTAGTGGTTATTAATAAAATAAGAATTATATTTTTCACAAATGTAATATTTAGAGGTAAATTTTTTATGTAAAAAAAATTACTAAATAAAGTGCAATTATAATAATTTAGATTAGCATCAAGAGTATTAACGTCATATTATTCATTACTTAATCCTGTTTTGTTTTTCTTCTGCAAACCCAATAAGGGATAATCCAATTCCAATGTAACTTCCGTTAAAATCACTGATGTCTCCATATTTTGCCCCACCAAATGCAAAGCGATATTTGGCCTTGGTTGTAATGTAAACATCTGGGTTATGGTTTCCATTGAATATTTTATAGGAAGTTTCAAAACCCGGTTCAATAATAAATAAATTATCTGTTGCGATACCTCTTGGTACATAAATGTAACCAGATTTTACCCGACGCTCTATTTTGTCATCGTTATCTGCAAGGCAGGAAATAGCAATTCCGCTAGTTATAGTAGCAGCCATTCTAAGTTTATTTGTTTGAACAAAATCAAATTGATTTAACCAACCAATTTCATAATATTGAATAATAGGAGTTCCCATACTGTATTGGAACTTATTGTTAATTATTTTCTGTGAATAGGAAAAATTTAATCCCGTGGCCCATTTTGGGTAAACATAACCTTTCAAATCTACACTAATTCCAAAGAAATTCTTTGTTAAAAGAGGTGTTTACATTCCTATGAAGTCAAATGCAATTTCGTGGTTTACTTTTACCGAATCGGCAACTTGAGCCTCAGAAGACACTGCCATAAAAAATGCAATTACAACAAATAAATGTTTAGTTTTCATATTATATATTTATTTTGATTCAACTAAAACCCCAAACTACCACTCAATTCTTTTAAGCTTATTTCGTATAATTTGGTTTGAAATTGGGCGTTACTAAAGCGCACTAAGGCTTGTACATAATTCAATTGAGCAGTTCGATATTCTATTGGAGTGATGGTTCCAATTTTGAATTTTGCTAAAGTAATATCTAGATTTTGTTTGGCAATGCTCACGTTTTTTTCTTCCACTTTAGTCAATTGCATGTTGGTTTGGTAACTTTGAAAAGCGCTGCCCAATTGGGATGCTAAAGCGGTTTGTTGTTGTTGTACGACTAGGTTGGCATTATCCAATTGGAATTTAGCAATTTTTTCATTTCGAGATTGGGAAAACCCATTGAATAAAGGAAGCGCTGCCGAAAACCCATAAGTTAAGCCTCTTCCTTGCGATTGGGTTACAAATCCCAACGAGGCTTCGGTATGACTAAAATTATATCCAGAGTTGATTTTAAGGGTTGGATATCTTCCGGCTTTTACTTGTTTCAGTTGTAATTCCGAACTGCTTTTGGCAAGAATTTGTGCTTGTAATTGGGCATTTTGTTTTTCGGCCAACGTCTTTAAATCTTGCAAAACTAATTTATCATCTATTGCAATTTCATCTATAACTTTAAATTCGGTTGCAGTATCGCGTGCTAGAATTTCGTTCAATTTTATTTTGGTATTTAGATACAGTTCCAACTGAACTAATTGCGAACTAGTATCGGTATTCAAATCGACTTGCGCATTCAAAACCTCTAATTTAGAGGCTTTACCAATAGTGAATCTATTTTGTGCATTAGTCAATCGTTGGTTGGAAATTACCAATGCAGTATCTAATGCGGCCAATTGTTGTTGTTGCTGTACCAAATCAAAATAGGTAGTATACACTTCACTTACTTTGGTGATAATGGTCATTTTAAGTTCGGCTTCTCCTTGTTTTTGAAGGACTTTCAATTGTTCGCGTTTGGCAAACATTTTCATACCGTCAAAAATGGTCCAATCCAAACCAACGCCATAATTTAACGCTAAATTTTTGGCACCATTCAAAGACTTTTGAGAGCCATCTCCTTGGGTTTGTGTAATGTTTTGAAGGCTATTCGTATTAACAATGGTAGCATTAATAGAGGGTAGCATTCCGGCATTTCCAGCACTAGAATTGGTTTCATCCATTTTCAAATTATTGGTTGCTATCTTTATATCGTAATTATTTTCTAAAGCAATTTTCACAGCATCCTCAAGTTTTAGAACACTTTGTGCTTGCAATTGGATTCCAATCAACAAAAGGAGCGCGGTATATAAGTAATTCTTCATGATTTTATTTTTCAAATGCTTCTAAATTATCAAATTCGGGGTGGTGTTTGCGTGCTTTAGACCACATTAAATAAATTGCCGGAATTACAAAAAGTGTCAATACTAAAGAGAAAATAGTTCCGCCTACAATCACAACTCCCATACCAATTCTACTAGTTGCGGCTGCTCCAAGCGATAAGGCAATTGGTAAAGCACCTAAAGAAATAGCTAAACTCGTCATTAAAATTGGTCGAAGTCGTGCTTCCGCTGCTTCTACAATGGCATCGTATTTGGATTTTCCTTGTTCACGCAATTGGTTGGCAAATTCAACAATTAAGATGCCGTTTTTGGTAACTAATCCAATTAACATTACGGTTCCAATTTGACTAAAAATATTCCAAGTTTGCCCAAATAACCACAGTGAAAATAATGCTCCTGCTACTGCCATTGGTACGGTTAGGATAATAATTAATGGATCGATAAAACTTTCAAATTGTGCCGAAAGTATTAAGAAAATCAGCAATAAAGCCAATCCAAATGCAAACGAAGTATTGGATCCACTTTCAACAAAATCTCTAGATTCTCCACCTAAATCGGTGGTAAAACTATCGTCAAGAACTTTGGCTTTTATTCTATCCATGGCTTCAATTCCGTCGCCAATACTTTTGCCTGGAGCAAGACCTGCCATAACTGTTGCCGACATGTTTCTATTATTATGGTACAATTGTGGCGGATTACTTTTTTCTTCAATTTTCACCACATTATCCATTTGAATCAAGGCTCCTTTATTGTTTCTAACAAACATCGAAGTTAAATCTAAAGGTTTGGCGCGGTCTTTTTCTTCAAATTGTCCGATGACTTGGTATTGTTTTCCGTTCTTCATGAAATAACCAAAACGTTGTCCACTTAACGAAAGTTGTAGCGTTTGCCCAATATCCAAAACAGAAACGCCAAGACTCTCGGCTTTTTCACGGTCAATAGTTACATTGATTTCGGGTTTGTTGAATTTCAAATTCACATCGGTAATTGAAAAAGTAGGGTCTTTACCAACTTCGTCCATAAATTCCGGAATTTTTTGTTGTAGTTTCTCAAAATTAGGTGCCTGAATAATATACTGAATTGGCAAACCACCTCTCTTATTTACAGCAATTGTGGGTTGTTCGGTAACCGATGTTTTGGCATCCGAATATTTTTTGGTCCATTTGGTAATGTTCTCGGCAATTTCTTTTTGGGAACGTTTTCTTTTATCAGAATCTACTAAAGCAATTCGGATACGACCACTATTTGTTGCGGAAGAACTAAATCCGGGTGATGTTATCACTAGTGAAACTTTTTTCTCTGGGATAGAATCGTCAATTAATTGCGACAATTCCTGCATAAACCGATCGGTATATTCATAAGACGATCCTTCGGCAGTAGTAACACTCATAACAAGGGAACTCCTATCATCATAAGGAGCAGTTTCTTTTTGAATGATGTTGAAAAACAGATAAATCAATCCGAAACAAGCAATTAATATTGGAAAACTAATCCATTTTCTTTTCATAAAACTTTTTAAAGCCTCGGCATAACCGCTGTTTAGTTTCTGAAAAAAGGGTTCGGTATAATTATAAAATTTCGATTTCTTTTGTTCGCCACCTTTCATTAAATAGGCATTCAACATTGGTGTTAGCGTAAGCGAAACGAATGCTGAAATTAATACTGCAGCACCAATCACCACTCCAAACTCTCGAAAGAGTCGTCCTACAAATCCTTCTAGGAATATCACAGGTAAAAATACCGCTGCAAGTGTTATGGAAATTGAAATTACAGCAAAAAATATCTCGTTTGACCCTTTAATTGCGGCTTCTATTGGCGACATGCCTTCTTCTACTTTTTTGAAGATGTTTTCGGTGACTACAATTCCGTCATCTACCACCAATCCTGTGGCTAACACAATTGCTAATAAAGTCAACACATTGATGGAAAATCCAAACATCCACATGATGAAGAACGTTGCAATTAACGATACAGGAATATCAATTAATGGTCTAAATGCAATGGCCCAATCTCTAAAAAATAAATAGATAATTAAAATTACTAATAGTAATGAAATCCCCAGAGTTTCTGCAACTTCCGTTACCGATTTTTTTACAAATAACGTATTGTCAATAGCAATATCTAGATGAATATCTTTGGGTAAATCTTTTTTAAGTTTGTCATATTTCTTGTAAAACTCTTTAGAAATATCCAGATAATTGGCTCCAGGAAGCGGGACTATACCAATACCAATTAACGGCGCACCAGATTGAGTTAAACTAGTTTCAATAACTTCCGGACCTAATTCTGCAAGACCAATATCGCTGAATTTTACGGTTTTATTATTATTGGAAATTAAAATAATGTTGTTGAATTCTTCTGGTTTGGAAAGATTACCAACGGTTTTAACAGTAAGTTCGGTATTATTTCCAGTTAATTTTCCAGATGGTAATTCTATATTTTGTTTGCTCAAGGCATCTTTAACATCCGAAACGGTAACGCCGTAAGAAGCCAGTTTTACAGGGTCAATCCACAAACGCATGGCATATTTTTTTTGCCCCCATATTTGAATTCCGCTTACTCCAGGAATGGTTTCCAATCTTGGCCCGATGGTGTTTTCGGCATAATCACTTAATTCTAATTGACTTCTGGAATCACTTTGAATGGTCATCGAAATGATGGCATCGGCATTGGCATCGGCTTTAGAAACTACAGGTGGTGCATCAATATCTTTGGGAAGTGTTTTTGCAGCAAGGGCTACTTTATCCCGAACATCATTGGCAGCAGTTTCTAAATCTTTATTTAAATTAAATTCTACTGTAATGGTGCTGGATCCTTGAACACTCGAGGAAGTAATATTTTTTATCCCATCAATAGAATTGATGGCTTTTTCAATAGGTTCGGTAATTTGCGATTCGATAATATCCGAATTTGCTCCAGCATAATCGGTTCTAATAGATATTTGTGCCGGATCAATGGACGGAAATTCCCGGACACCCAAAAAAGTGTAGCCAATAATTCCGAACAAAATAATGGTTAAGTTCAGCACTATAGTTAATACGGGTCTTTTTATACTTAAAGTAGATAAACTCATTTGGCTTGTTGATTTCTGATTATCGATTTCTAATTTTTAGAAAACGAAGGATTTATGGTCGAAAATTAATCACTAATTACTAGTAACTAATTACTATTTAACTGTCACTTTTATAGGAGCCTCATCTTTTAAAGACATTACGCCAGAAGTAATTAAGGTATCCCCAATTTTTAAACCCGCAAGCACCAAAACAGAAGTATCGGTTCTAGTAGTTGTTTCTACTTTAACTTCTTTGGCTTGGCCATTATTAGTAATGTACACTTTTTTCCCTTTTTGTATTGGAACAATTGCTTGCGAAGGCACTACAATAGCATCTTTTATCACATCTAAAGGTAAATCAATGTTGGCAAAAGTTCCAGGCAATAATTTTCCTGCGGAATTATCTGCAAGAGCACGAACTTGAAGTGTTCTAGTATTGATATCAATTCCGGGTTCGATGGCGTATACCTTAGCAGCATATTTTTCAGTTGAATTGGTAACTGTAAAATTTAAAGTAGTATTAAGTTTTATTTGCGAGGCATATTTTTCGGGAATAGAAAAAGTGATTTTCAGTTTGCCAACATTCACCAAATTTGCAACTAAAACAGCAGGCGTTACATAAGTTCCTGGGGAAATATTTCGCAATCCGATCTTTCCAGAAAAGGGTGCTTTAACCGATGTTTTCCCTATTTGAGCGCTAATTAATTGGGTTTGTGCTTTCGCAGAACGAAAATCGGCACTTGCAATATCGTATTCTTCTTGGCTGATGGCTTCTTTTTGCAACAGCAATTTAGCGCGTCTTTCATTTTCGAATGCAAGAGATTCTTTGGTTTTGGCTTGTGCCAATTGGGCTCTTAATTCGATATCATTAATTTTAAAAAGCACTTGGCCTTTAGCAACGTTGCTTCCTTCTTGAAAATTAATACGTTTTACTAAACCCGAAACTTCACTGCGAATTTCTACTTGTTCGTTCGCATCAATAGAACCTGAAAGGGATAGATTATTATTAAAAGTTTGTCCTTTCAATACTAATCCGGTAACTGCAATAGGATCTTTTTTATCTCCTTTTCCTTTCCCTTTGTCGCCCTCTGCATTATTTTTTGTAATTCTATAAGCGATTAATCCGCCAATAGAAAGGAGTAATAAGGTAATAATTAGGTGCTTTATTTTCATTTTATTTGAATAAATTTGGGAAATTGTTACATAAAAGATATCCTTACAAATTTAGTGTTTATCAAGGAAAAATGAGTTTAATTGATTTTTATTTAACTATTGAATATTAGTAATAATTTCAAATTATAGCAGTTCTTCAACGTGTTTTTTAATATTGCTTGCAATTTTAGCAATGGGTAAATCGTTCTCATCTAAACCAAACGGATCTTCAATTTCTTCGGCAATTAATTCCAAACTAGCTAGTACATAAAAGATAAAAATTACTACCGGAATAACATAATATCCTAATGTAAAAGCAAAAGAAAAAGGCAAAGTCATAATGTAAAAGAATATGAACTTTTTTATAAAAGCGCTATAAGAATAAGGAATTGGAGTGTTTTTTATTCGTTCGCAAGCACCACAAACATCGGTGAAAGATTGCAACTCGGCATTTAGTATTATTAACTGGTCACCCGTTATTTTTCCGGATTTATACAAATCGTTTGCCTTTTGAAAAATCATTTTAGCAATTTGATTCGGACGGTGTTTTTGGTGGTCTATTTCTAAATCTAAATCTTCAAAAAGTACTTTGGCAGATTCCTCATTAGTTAAATGCTTTTGCAAAATAGAAGCATAACCCGGAATTAATCTTCTAAAAAAATGGCGGTCTTTTTCCTCTTGTAATATCACCGAAAGTTTTATGGCTAAATTTCTAGAATTGTTTACCAATGCACCCCATAATTTTCGTCCTTCCCACCAACGATCGTAAGCGGTATTGGTTCTATAGGCTAGCAATAAGGACAATACAAAACCAACGGTGGTATGCATTATCGAAATGCCTTTAACGTGGCTAGTTTCTTCCAATTTAAAATAATCCATTTCCAAAAAACAGATAATTCCCGAATAAAATCCTATGAATAGCATCAACGGAATTAACTGTCGGAAGGTATCCGATTTATGAAATTTAAAAATAAAAGTAATCCAGTCTTTAGGGTTGTATTGTACCATGTTTTTTTGTTTTAACTAATATAGTTCCAAATGTTCTTTTTGGCACTCATTTCAATGAAAATTTCTCTCATTTTTTGATGCTCGGGCTTGGTCATTGAAGCATCCTCTTTCAAGAGTTTTAATGCGTATTCTCTTGCCAACATTAGAATATCACGATCTTTTACCAAATCGGCAATTTGCAAATTCAAAACGCCACTTTGTTGTTTTCCCATAATGTCGCCAGGACCTCGGAGTTTAAGATCGACCTCAGCAATTTCAAATCCGTCGTTGGTTTTACACATCGTTTCAATGCGGGTTTTGCTATCGTTCCCCAATTTGAATCCTGTCATTAAAATGCAATAACTTTGTTCGGCGCCACGACCCACACGACCTCGCAATTGGTGTAGTTGCGATAACCCAAAACGTTCAGTGCTTTCAATCACCATCACACTTGCATTGGGCACATTAACGCCAACTTCAATCACCGTTGTGGCTACCATAATATTAGTTTTTCCAGCAACAAAGCGTTGCATTTCGGCTTCTTTTTCGGCAGGTTTCATTTGCCCATGAACAATTGAAATGCTGTATTGCGGCAACGGAAAATCACGGGAAATGCTTTCGTAACCGTCCATTAAATCTTTATAATCTTGGGTGGCACTTTCGTTAATTAACGGATAAACGATATAAATCTGTCTTCCTTTGGCGATTTCGTCCTTAAGAAATTTCCAAACTTTTAATCGGTTCGAATCAAATCGATGCACGGTTTGAATGGCTTTTCTGCCTGGAGGCAATTCATCTATAACTGAGATATCTAAATCGCCATACAAACTCATGGCTAAAGTTCGCGGAATAGGCGTTGCGGTCATAACTAAAACATGTGGCGGAATATCGTTTTTCTTCCACAATTTAGAGCGTTGTTCTACACCAAAACGATGTTGTTCGTCAATTACGGCTAGGCCTAAATTTTGAAATTTCACTTTATCTTCTAGTAAAGCATGGGTACCAATTAGAATATCTAAGGTTCCGTTTTCAAGGGCTTCGTGAATGATTTTTCGTTCGGAAGTTTTAGTGGAACCCGTGAGTAGTTTTATGCTGATATTTAGATCTTTAGCAAGTTCCGATAAACCTATAAAATGTTGGTTGGCTAAGATTTCGGTTGGTGCCATTAAGCAACTTTGAAAGCCATTATCTTTTGCCAAAAGCATGCACATTAGCGCCACAATAGTTTTTCCAGATCCAACATCGCCTTGCAATAAACGATTCATTTGGGCATTGCTACCCATGTCGTTCCGTATTTCTTTGATTACTCTTTTTTGCGCATTGGTCAATTCAAAAGGCAAATGATTGTTATAAAAATCAGTAAAATTATCACCCACTATATCAAAGGGATGTCCTTTAATTTTATGTTTTCGAATGAGATTTTTTGTAATTAATTGCAATTGAATAAAGAACAATTCTTCAAATTTCAATCGGAATTGCGCTTTCATCAAAAGTTCTTGACTTTTAGGAAAATGAATATTAAACATCGCCTCATTCTTAGGAATAAGTTTTAATTGTTCCATCAAATAAATAGGCAAGGTTTCAATAAACTGCCCTTTTATTTCCAGAAACAATTGCTGCATGGCTTTGTTAATTACCTTATTGGTAACCCCTCTTTGGGTTAGTTTTTCGGTGCTTGGATAAACGGGTTGCATGGCACTTCGCAAACTGGCTTTATGTTCTTCCAGCAATTCCATTTCGGGATGCGCCATAGAATATTGCGCTCCATAATTAGTGGTTTTCCCAAAGATTACATACACTTCGTTGAGTTTTAAACTTTCCCGAATCCATTTTACGCCTTGAAACCAAGTAAGTTCTATTTGTCCGGTTTCATCAGTAAATGAAGCTACTAATCGTTTTTGGTTTTTACCAAATTCCACGGTTTTAACGTGTATAATTTTACCAATAATTTGAACTTCGGCAGTAGAATTTTGAAGTTCATTAATTTTATAATACCGTGTTCGGTCGATATATCGATTGGGAAACAAATTCATCAAATCGCCATACCTATGGATATTGAGTTCCTTGCGAAGTAATTCCCCTCGCGAAGGACCAATTCCTTTTAGATATTCTATGGGAGTTTGAAGAAGTTTGTTTGACATTTTTTATAATAGAGGATAGGAGATAGAGAATAGAATATAGATGTTAGAAAATAGATGAAAGAAAATAGAGATACATTATCTTATTACTTTTATTCTTTTTCTGTATTCTTTTCTCTATATTCTTTTCAAAAGCGAATATAAGATTTTATTGGGAAATTTGAAAACGCTTCATTTTAAAAAAAACTTTTAGGATTTTCAAATGATAGATCAAATATTAAATATCTCGTTTATTTAATCAATTCAAAACTGCTTTTTAAACGAATATCTTCAGAAGAAGAACCAATCATTAAATTAAAATCTCCTGGTTCTGAATTGAATTCTAACTTTTCATTGTAAAAAGACAACTTTTGGTTATCAATAATGAACTTAATAGTTTTGGTTTCTCCAACACCTAATTTTAGTTTTTGGAAATCTTTTAATTCTATAATTGGTCGAATTAAGGTTGCAAATTTATCTTGAAGATACAACTGCACTACTTCTTCACCAGCATATTTCCCTATATTAGTAAGGTCTAATGTGACTTCTATAGTTTCACTGGTTTTCATTTTTGTTTTAGATAATTTCAAATTCGAATAATTGAAAGTAGTATAACTTAATCCATATCCGAAAGGAAATTTTGGCGTATTTGGCAAATCAATGTAGCTGGATTTATACAATTTTTCTTCATTAATTGAAGGTCTTCCTGTATTGAAATGATTATAATAAATTGGAATTTGTCCTTCTTCGCGTGGGAAAGTCATTGGTAATTTCCCCGATGGATTATAATCTCCAAAAAGCACATCTGCAATTGCATTTCCGGCTTCCGATCCTAACCACCAAGTATAGACTATGGTTGGCATATTATCGGCAGTCCAATTAAAAATTAATGGGCGGCCCGCATTAATAAGAACTACAATTGGTTTTCCTGTTTTTTGCAATTCTTTAATTAAATCTTCTTGAACACCTGGCAAGTGAATATTACTTCTGCTTTTAGATTCTCCACTCATATTGTATCGTTCTCCGATGCTCACAATTACCACATCCGATTGGTTGGCAATGTCAATAGCTTCTTGAAAACCTGCTTTATTAGTTCCTTCAATATCACATCCTTTTGCGTAAAGCAACTTAGCAGTTTTACCTACTTTATTTTCCAAACCTTCCCATTGCGAAACGATGTAAGTAGAATCGACTTCTTTTAAATTTACTGCCCAAAAACCATGATTAATTCGTTTTGGTTTCACCATAGGTCCGATAAAAGCTATGGTTTTGGTTTCTTTGGAAAGCGGTAAAATGTTTCTTTCATTTTTTAATAAAACAATACTTTTTGCTGCAATTTCTCTTGCGATTTTGGTATGTTCTGGATTGTTTATTGCAGCATCTTGGCGTTCTTGATTGCAATATCTAAAAGGATCATCAAACAAGCCTAATTCAAATTTCTTGCGAAGAATACGTTTTACAGCATCATCAATTGTTGCTATTGGCACTCTTTTGTCTTTTACTAATTGTGCTAAATTGTTACGATACGAGTTGCTTTCCATATCCATATCCGAACCTGCCATAATTGCAGAATAAGCCGCTTCTGTATCATTTTTTGAATAACCGTGCGTAACCAGTTCACCAATAGAACCCCAATCGGAAACTACAAATCCTTTAAAATTCCACTTTCCTTTTAATATGTCTCTTTGGAGGTATTTGTGTGCTGTTGCTGGAATTCCGTTAATGTCGTTAAAGGCATTCATAAAGGTAGCAGCACCTGCATCTAAGGCTGCTTTAAAAGGAGGTAAGTATACTTCCCAAAGCATTCGATTGCTAATGTCAACAGAATTGTATTCTCTGCCACCAGTCACAGCTCCATAAGCGGCAAAATGTTTAGTACATGCCATAACGGAATTCAAATCGCCTAATTTTCCTTGAAAACCTTTTATACGTGCAAAAGCAATTTTTGAACCTAAATAAGTATCTTCTCCAGCACCTTCCATAACTCTTCCCCAACGTGGATCGCGAGAAATATCTACCATAGGCGCAAATGTCCAATGAATTCCACTTGCCGATGCTTCGGTTGCGGCAATTCTAGCAGATTGTTCCATTGCTTGTAAATCCCAAGAAGCGGCTTCGGCTAACGGAATTGGGAAGGTTGTTTTATATCCGTGAATAACATCTAAAGCAAATAACAATGGAATTTTTAATCGCGATTGCATTGCTAATTCTTGGTATTTTCTAGTTCTATCTGCTCCATTAACATTAAGCATCGAACCTAGTAAACCGCCTTTGATTTCTCTTTCCTTATTCGGATTTACTACTAATGGCCCTGTAGGATTGGCATCGTTAGTGTATTGATTTAGTTGTCCTATTTTTTCTTCTAAAGTCATTTTATTTAATAACTCAGTGACTTTTTGGTCGATGGTTTTTGTTTGAGAAAAACCTAAAAAGTTCACAAATAGTAGGATAAAGGGGAAGGATATTTTTTTCATTATTTTTTCTTAAAATAAAACCTATACAAATTTAAGCTGTATAGGTTTTGCAAAAATATATTTTTATTTGATTTAATAGATTAAAGTTTGAATTGCGTGAGGCAAAATTGTTATTTCGGTTGCTGTTATTCCGATGCAAAGATAATAGGTTATTTTTATATTACTTTGATTCATTACTATGGTAACTACTTTCCCATCTGGATTTTGAAAGGATGTAGTTAATAATTGACTTCTGCTGGCAACACTGCTAATTCTTTTGGCTCCTTTAGTTATGAATTTTGAAAAATGCCCGATGAAATAATAGGAGGGAGTGTAAATTAATTTTCCTGTTGCTAAATCTCCATGAATAGGAGCAAAGCAGAAATTCCCCACATGATTTGGACCGCCATTTTGGTCTAGAAGAATATTCCAATCGGTCCAACCTACCGTTCCGTTATTGAAATCATTTATCATGGATTTTCCATAACGTTCTCCATTTTTCCAAAGTTGGTAGTTATTGGAATTAAAACTCTCCACACAACCTTCTGTAAACAAAAGGTTTTTAGATGGAAACATAGCATTAACTTTCCCAACATTGTCATACATCATTTCACCACCGCTCCAGTTTTCATACCAATGGAAACCAATTCCCCATACGTATTTACTAGCTTCTTTGTCCGACAAAATGGTGCTAACTCGTTGCGAAATTAAATCGCGATTGTGGTCCCAAATGGTTATTTTTTTATCTCCAAGTCCTGCTTTAGCAAGAGTTGGACCAAGATAATTTTTAAGAAAATCTCTTTCTTCTTCTGCAGAAAAAATACAAGATTCCCAACGTTGTTTAGCCATTGGTTCATTTTGGATGGTCAATCCCCAAACAGGGATTCCTTCTTTTTGCAACGCATTAATGTATTTTACATAGTAATTCGCCCACGATTGATGAAACTCGGGAAGTAGTTTTCCACCTTGAAGTTTACTATTGTTATCTTTCATAAAAGCGGGTGGCGACCATGGACTTATAAATAAATTAGCGTTCTTTCCAATAGTTTCTATTGCTTTTTTAATTAACGGAATTTTGAATTTTTTGTCGTGTTCAATGTTGAAAGAATTCAAACTTTTATCTCCTTCAGTAATATAATCATACATATCCGAACTGAAATCGCAACTGCTCATGTTGGTTCTTATAAGTGAATATCCAATTCCTTTATCCTTACTATAATAGGCATTAATAAATTCGGTTTGGTTTTCAGGAGATAATTTTGCAAAAACTTCGGCACTTGCATCTGTTATTGCACCACCTATCCCTAGGTAGGTTTGGAATTTTTTATTGGGATTCACAAAAACACAAACTTGAGATTCCGATGGTTGTTTAATTTCTACAAACTTCAAATCGGAATTTGTTTTGGATAAACGAAACGAAGTACTATCTGCAGAAGTATAAACTTCAACAGTTTTGTTTTTAGAAGAATAATCTACTGTTAATGATTTGTTTTTCATTTGTGAAAAAGCAGTTAACGAAAGTAACAATAAAGAAAAAAGTACAAATTTATTCATTTTATTTTTATATAATTTACCAAATATAGGTACCCACAGCTCCTGCATCAATTGAAGTAGTAACCCATTGGCCATTAATTTTTATATTAAACGTTTCAGTAGTATTCCCATCATTTTCAACAATAAGAACTTTTTTACCTAAAGGTGTTTTAAAAGCTACATTACTTAAATTCCCAATCAAGTTGGAAGCAATGCGGATAGATCCATTAGGTACAAATTTAGAAGCTTGTGCAATATTATAATAGGCTACATTTCTTGTAAAATTAGAACTGTTGTTAATAGTGATTGCTCCTTTACATTGGCTACATCCACCAGAGGTGTGAGGATTAAAAGAACTATCGTTTGCTAAATTCCATTCTAATGCATTAACGCTCCAATTTCTCATAGAACCAATGATAACATTTTTCACATGCCATTTTAAATCGGTTGCAAAATCACCTGTGGAAGAAGTCCATTGTTCCGTAAAATATATTTTTTTATTAGGAAAAGCATCATGAACAGAAGAAAGAGCACTAATGTCTCCACCGTATAAGTGAAATGCGGATCCATCAACATAGGGATATGCAAGAGCGTCATTTAATATACTAATTGGATAACTAGGTACGTCACAATTGTGGTCGTAAGTCACAATTTTAGTATTTAAGTTTGCGGTTTGAAAAGCTAATCCTAATTTTTTAACAAAACTAGTTTGTTGAATAGCAGACATTGTCATACTTGGATTATTATAAGGATTTAAAGGCTCATTTTGAGGGCAAATGGCATCAATTGTAATTCCCTCAGCTTGCATTCCTTGAATGTATTTCACAAAGTAGGTTGCGTAAGAATTATAATAAGCCGTAAACAAACTACTGCCAACAGAGGTATAACTTTCTTTCATCCATTTAGGGGCAGACCATGGAACCGCCATGATTTTTATGTTAGGATTAATTAATAAGATTTCTTTAAGCATAAGAATTAAAGCAGCATCTGGAGCTAGACTAAAATTGACCTGTCCAGTATCCGATTGTCCTTGGGGTAAGTCATTATACGAAAAAACGGTAGAGTTCAAATCGGATGCGCCTATACTTATTCTTAAATAACTTATAGAAATGGAGTTTGCAGAATTGCCAAAAAGTTCTTGCAATAATTCTTGTTTTTTGGAAGTATTTAAACTGTTTATTACATCCACACTTCCACCAGTTAAAGTATATCCAAAACCATCTATAGTTTGGAACGTTTGGCTTTCATCTACTTCAATGGTTTGAAAAGAGTTGGTGGTAGTTCCAAATAATTGAATTGTATTTTGTTTTTGAAGCAAAACAGATTGATTTCCTTTTGTCAACCAAATATCCATTTGACTCGCAACTGTACCATTATCTAAAATAGTTCCAATTGCAACTATCGGAGCTGCATTTGAGGTATTAGTTGATGTTACTGTTCCCGTCAAATTAAAGGTTTCGGTTTGTTCAGCAATAGAATCATTATTTGTAGGAACATTTACTTGAACTGAAGTTTGCCCTGCAGGAATAGTTTTAGTTGTAGAAGTTGTTGTAAAGTCTAAGGGCGAAGCAGTGTCTGGTGTAGTTGCAACATTAATGGTGGTTGCAGAATCACTTGCGCTACTTAACGTTATTGTAAAAACCACGTCATTTCCTTCAACAACAGGAATAGAAGTAATGCTTACTAGTGGTTTCGCATTGGTTGTACCAGTAGACGAATCATTAGGAGAACAACATTTAGAAAACATTGCACTAACTGTAATAAGTAGAAAGATCTTCATAATTTTATTTAAAATAATCATAATTAGTTATTTAAATTAACTTCAACATAAACAGGAAGATGATCGGATGGATATCTTAAATCTTTCGAATCGCTCAATACAGCATATTTTAAAACTTCAAATTTATTGTTTTTTGAAACAAAAACATAATCAATTAATTTTGTAACCGCTTGATCGTGTTTGAAATTATTAAAAGTGCCCGAAGGACCAAAAGGTTTTTCCTTTGAAATATCTCTACTGTCATTCATTATTTTTTTGAGTTGAATAATTCTATCGGTATCCGGTTCCGAATTAAAGTCACCCATAAAGAAAACAGGATATTTCTTAGTGTTTAGTAATTCTATTTTAGAGAGAATAAGTTCCATTCCTTTAGTTCTAGCTTCTTCTCCAACATGGTCTAAGTGGGTATTAAATACCCAAAAAGTAGTTTTTGTTTTTTGATCTTTAAACAAAGCATAGGTGCAAACTCTATTACAAGCAGCATCCCATCCTTTGGAAATTTCATTAGGAGTTTCAGATAACCAAAAAGTGCTGGATTCTGAAACAATAAATCGGTCTTTTTTATAATAAATATTAGAGGATTCTCCTTGTCCTTCACCTTCACGTCCCATGCCAACATTGGCATAGAGTGGAAGTAAAGCGTTGATATCAATTACTTGATTTGGTTTTGCTTCCTGAACGCCAAAGATGTCGGGTTCATAAAATTGAATTTGTGAGGCAAAAAAGTCTTTACGATGTGTCCAATCATTTTCGCCATCAATTGCAACGTCAAGTCGGATGTTGTAAGTAATTAATTTGATGTTTTGAGAATAAAAAAGGGAACCCTTTAAAAGAATTAATGCAACTACAATTGTTTTTGAAAATCTGTTCATCTTTTTAAATTTTTTCTATTGATGCTTCTATTAAAATAAATAGAAGCAAAAATAGAACAAACTAACTATTGAAAAAATTACTAACTTTATTTTTAATAACCCGGATTTTGAAATAAATTCGGATTGTTGTCTAGAACGGTTTGCGGAATTGGCCAAACTAAATCATTGGTAGTTAAATTACCAACATAAGGCATCGGAGTTTCTGTTGTAATTTGTGTCGTAGAGTTATAAACTGGATAGGTTTGTTGCGATAAAATTTCAATAGATTTTCCTTCTCTTTTTAAATCGAACCATCTTTGTCCTTCAAATGCTAACTCTAGAAAACGTTCTTTAAGAATTATATTTATAGCATCGTTTTGAGAAGTTGCTGGTGTAACATTTGCAAGATTAACTCGAGTTCGTATTTGATTTACTAATGTCATTGCTCCAGCTAAATCACCATTATGGGCCAATGCTTCGGCTTTTAGTAAAATAATATCTGCCAAGCGGAAAATATAAAAATTTTGGGTACCATCGGTTGCTCTCATTTTCCAAGGATTAGGAAATTGCGTGTACGTAGTCCAATACGGATCGGCAAAAGTTGTCGGCAATTTTTTTATTGAACTTGCTCTTCTCTTTGTGTCCAATGCATTACTAAATGTATGGGATGGTGTGTTGAATTTTTTCCAATTATTCCCAACAAATACATTGGTACACCAAGAATTGATTATTGTTCCGGCACCTTGACCATTTACCTCCCAAATAGATTCGGCATTTCCTTCATGAGCATTGTCAAATAAATTATCAAAAGTTGGTAATAACGAATAACCTCCGTTAATAACTGCATCCGAATATTGAATTACTTTGCCCCAATCTGGATTTAGTTTAGAGGCATATACTTTAGCAAGTAACGCATTGGCAGCCCCTTTAGTTGGAATGTATTTACTAGAAGGAGCAGCGGTAGAAGCGGGTGCTTTATCTAATGCAACTAAACAATCTGCAATAATGGCATCGTATACCTCAGAAGCTGGTTTTCTAGAAGGATATAAATCGGGATATAATTGATCAAAATTAGCAGCGTTTATAGAAGAAATATATTTATTTACAATTGGAAAATCGCCCCAAATTTGTACCCCTTGAAATCTTGTAAAAGCTCTAAACAAAGAGGCTTGACCAATCATTTCGTCTTTTCTTGTTTGCGTTAATGCAGGATCTGAAACGGTATTTACGAAATTTAGAATTTTATTACATCTTTTTTCATAATCTACTAAATGCCCCCAATCTCTAGCCACAACATAATTAGTTGAATTTATTCGGTATTCGTCTATTTGAAAAAACTCTTGTACATCCGCACCTGCATAAGCAACATCGGATCCACCGTCACCTAAATAAAAATAATCGAATTGAAAATATTCATCACCAAAAATGGAATAAACAGAATTCATTGCGGCCTCTGCCTCAGCTGCATCTTTTATAACATTACCAGAGTCTTGCGATTGCGCAACAATATCGGTAATTGGTTCGGTATTTAATACATCCGAACAGGAAACAAGCAATAATGCAATTGCTACTGTAGAAACTATTTTTCTTGAAATTAGTAAATTTTTCATAATTTTATTTTTTTAAAATCCTGCTTTTAAACCTACAATAAAAGTTCTAACTTGTGGATAGGTTCCATAATCAATACCCTGTCCAGTTCCTGAATTATAATTAGAAGAACTTACTTCGGGATCAAATCCTGAATATTTTGTCCAGGTAACTAAGTTTTGTCCAGTGGCATATAATTTTAAAGAACTTAATCCTAGCAATGTTTTTTTGAAATTATATCCTAAGGTTGCAGCTTTAATTCTAACATAAGATCCATCTTCAATCCATCTATTAGAATTGGCAGTAGCGGGTATTGTAGCAAAATTATCTACTCCAGCTCTTGGGATATCGGTTATTTGACCAACAGTAGTCCATCGGTTAAGTACGGCTGTGGATTGGTTTTTAGGCCCTTGCATTCCTTCTAATTCTATTCTAGTGGCATTAAAAATATCATTACCTTGACTGGAAGTAACTAATACATCCAAAGAAAATCCTTTATAAGAAAAGGTATTGGTTAAGCCAAAAGTATATTTAGGTAATGCGTTACCAATAATAGTTCTATCACTTGGGGTGATGGCACCATCTCCGTTAATGTCTTTATATTCTAGTCTTCCGGTAGCTGGATTTACTCTATCCACTACATAACCATAAAAATTACCTAAAGGTTGATCCAGTTCGATTCTATTTACACTTTCATAACCAGAATAATCAACAGGATTATACCCCATTTGTAGCACTTTATTTCTTAAAAAGGTAATATTAAAATTAGTATTCCATTTGAAGTCCCCTTTTAAATTAACCGTATTTAATACAAATTCTAATCCTTTATTTTCTAGCACTCCTTTATTGTATATTAAAGACGGACCATTTCCTCCTGGCTGAAAAGAACGAACTAAATCATTCGTTTTTCTTTTAAAAGCATCTGCGGTGAATTTGATTCGATTATTAAAAAAACCTAAATCCAAACCAATATTTATATCGGTTGTAGTTTCCCAGGTTAAGTCCGTGTTTTCATAATTCACCGGATTGGTAGAAGTAGATCCAACAGGCATTAACGAATACCAAGCATACTCTCCTAACCCAGAGATGTTACCACTTTTACCCCAACCACCTCTTAATTTTATTTCAGAAATAGTTTTTTTATCTTTAAATAGACCTTCGTTAGAAATTATCCAAGCTCCAGAAACACCTGGAAAGTAACCCCATTTATGCCCAGGTGCTAATTGTGAAGAGCCACTAGATCTAATAACTCCATTTACAATATATTTTCCTTTATAATTATAGGTAGTTCTTCCAAAGTAAGAAACATAATTTTTATCCCGAATAATTTCATAAGAATATTGTGCATTAGGAGTCATCATCTGACTTAAATCCAATTCTCTTAAATCGGTAGCAAAACCAGTTCCTTCTATTTGATTCAAATGGTATCTGTATTTCTGAACACTATTTCCTGCCAAGAAGGTCAAATCATGGTTCCCCGATTTTAAAGAATAGTTTAAAGTATTTTCATAATTCCAAGTATAATAAGTAGTAATGTGTTGTTTTCCAATTCCATTTAAAGTTGGGTCTGTTGCCGAATTACGTCCGGCATTAGATCGATAACTATCAATAAAATAATCCCATACACTTCTTGACATATCCACATTGGAAGAAGTTTTCCAAACTAAATTTCTAAGTAAGGTAATATCCAAACCTAAATTAGATAAATAACGATACGTATTTGTGGTTTCTACACGACTTTGAAAAGAAACTGGATTCTCTAAAGAGGCAGATGGATTTAAAGAAAACTGCCCATTTTGAAACCCTCCTGGAGTAGAAAAAGTGGCGTCATAAGGAGAGTAATATAAACCATTTGCAGGATTTAATACTCTACCTTGTAGTTCCTCAGCATAAACCGGTAAAAAAGCTGGGGTTGTTAAAGTACTTAATATCACCCCTCCTTGATTGGCATTATTATTATCGCTAGTATTATAAAATTTACTGTGAATTAAATTCATATTAACGTGAGCTTTTAACCAAGGGGTAGCATCAACATCTAAATTTAATCTTCCAGAAAGTCTTGAAAATAGAGACGGACTCACAATTCCTTGTACGTCTTGATATCCTAAGGAAGCAAAAGTTTTTATTTTTTCAGAACCTCCAGAATAAGAAAAATCCATATTTTTGTCGATCCCACTTCTAAAAACCAAATCCCTCCAGTTAGTATTTATTCCGTTATAAAGAGTTTGATTAGCTTGCGTTACATAGGCCGGACTTACTTCAGCCATCAATGTTTTATATTGGTCTAGATTTAAAACATTAATATTTTTCACAATATTGGAAGAACCATAATAGGTTGAAAAATTGAAAGTGTTTTTATTAGCTTTACCTCTTTTAGTTGTAATAATAACCACTCCAGAACTACCATTTACACCATAAATTGCAGTTGCAGTAGCATCTTTTAAAATTTGTATATCAACAATGTCTTCGGTATTAATTCCTTCTGTAGAATAGGTTTGCACGCCATCAATAACATATAAAGGATTAACTCCCGATTGGATCGAGTTTAAACCTCGAATGTTAATATTCAGTCCCACACCTGGTTTACCAGAGGGTTGAATTACATTAACTCCAGCGGCATTTCCTTGAATAGCTTGTCCAACACTATATATCGGTCTATCATCAAAAGAATCTGATTTTATGGATGAAATAGCATTTGTGATATTTTTTTTCTTTTGAGTTCCATACCCAACATTTACTACAACGTCTTCCAACTTGTTGGACTCTTCAATAAGAACCATATTTAGGGTTTGGGTTTTGGATACTTTTACTTCTTGGGATGCGTATCCAATATTTGAAAAAGTTAGTACTTCATTAGCAGCAACTTTAATAGAATAGTTTCCGTCAAAATCGGAAATAACTCCTTTCTTGGAGCTTTTAACTAAAATATTAGTTCCAGAAATGGGTTGTTTCGATTTAGAATCGGTTACTTTTCCTTTAATTTCAATAATTTGTGCATTTGTGCAGGTAAAAACTAAAACAAAAAGTAAGTTTAGATATTTATTGAATTTCATAGTTATAATGATTTTAATAATAGTACTTAGAATTAGTATTTAGGATGTTTAACTAAACTTTTGTGGACATTTATTAATAATGAATGTTCAGAAAAGGAATGTTACTATCCACAATCTATTTCTTCTAGAACCAATATTTATTTAAGGAAATTTGAAAAAAAATCCCTTACAATAATTAATAGTGTAAGGGATTTTATATTAGAATATTATTGTTTTACTATTTTAACAGTTTCAGTTCCTGAAGCTGAAACAATTTTAGCAAAATAGATACCTGTATTTAATGAGGTAGCATCCACAGTGGTTTGGTTTGAATTTACATTTTTTGTAAAAACAACTTTTCCAAGAATATCCATCAATTGAATAGAATCCATTTGACTTTTTTCTGAAGAAAAATTCCAAACATTAGTTGTTGGATTAGGATATACTTTGAAAGATGAATTAGAGAATGTAGTAGTTGCTAATACTTCTGTAAATGTCCAAGTACCAGTACTTCTGTTGAAATCAACATTATAAGTTCCCCATGGAATAAAAATATCACCACCACCACCTAGAATACCGTTTGTAGAAGTTCCAGTTAAAGCTAAATTGTTTGATCCATTAGCAGAACCAGCACAACCATATTGCATAGTCCAATCGTGGTTGTCTCTAATTTTCAAGTGCATTTCAGTATCTGCCCATGGTGCATTAGGAGGAGTAGGTACAAAGATAGTTGCCTCCCAGTTAGTTTTAGTATAATGTATATAATCCGTAGTTGTTAAATCCATGTCAGCATTCCAACCAGAACCAGCAAAATTACCAATCATACTTACAACAACTGGCTCAAAAATATATTCTGCAGGACCTGTTCCAGGCATAACAAAATAAGTATTAAATGTACCTGTAGGAACCGTTATTGTGCTACCACTTACTGCAGGTCCATCAGGGAAAGCACCACCCCATTGTGCAGTTGTTGGAGATGTTTGATTAAAACTAGCAACTCCACCTGGAAAAAACAAACTCTTTTTAGAATAGGCAGTTCCATTAGAAGTAGTCATTTGAGCATCAGTTACTAAACCACCACCAGATATTTTAATTACTGGATTTGGATTTACACCTGCAGTAAATAAGTATTCTTTAGTAACTGCATTGTAAGTAACATTCCAAAAACCTAGGTCTCCATGAATATTATTTCCACCATTAACAACAACTGTTCCTCCGGGGAAACCCCATGGTGCAACATCAGCTCCAACGAAACCTGCAGTTGTACCCCAAGTCCCACCTTCAGAAATTTTCATCTGTCCATCTCCAACAATTTCAAAGTTAGAAGCTGTCCATATAGTTCCACCATCAGTAGAACTTAATACTAAACCTCCTGGTTGGTTCCAACCTCCAGTTCCAGTTCCAGTTATAGAAACTGGTCCAGGAACTTGCGCCTTTACACTCAATCCAAAAATTAGCGTAATAATTAAATAATGTAATTTTGTTTTCATAAATAATAATTTAAATTTTAGTTAATATTTAATCCATTTATCTTTAGGGTAATAAATGAATCTTTTACGTATACAATATTAACTTTTGTTTAGCGAAATCGTTGTAAATTTTATACACTTGTATTACGTTTTTTTGTACTACAACTACGTGTTTTATACTTTTATTTTTGTAAATATTTAATTTAAAGTATATTAATTTATAAATTATATAATTAATCACTATTAATTAATACATTTGTTAAAATATTGAAAATGGAGAAAAATTAGTAGCAACCATAAACATTATATAAATATGTATAAAAAGGTATTCTTTATTTGGTTGGTTTGCATCTCAATTGGAGTAAGCCAAACTAAACTAATAAACGAGGTAAAATCGGATAAATTTGAAACTCCCAAAATTGTTCATTTTAACAGAAATGATTTTAAAGCAGATCCTCAGTTTTGGACCATGTGTGAAAATACCGATGGAACTTTAATTTTCGGAAATAATGATGGTGCATTGGTTTTTGATGGGGAACATTGGAAAAAAGTGTTTTTACCCAATAACTCCTCCATAAGAAGTATTGTTAAAACCAAAGAAGGAAAAATTTTTGCAGGTGGCTACAATGAATTTGGAACATTACAAAAAGATAAATTCGGAAATTATTTTTATAAATCGTTAGTAAGTTATTTTCACTTAGAAAATAAAAATTTCGAGAACCTTTGGCAAGTACACCAACTTAATAATCTAATTATCTTTCGTTCCTTTTCCGAACTCATTGTTATTAATAAGGACATAGTTACGGAATTACCTGCAAATAAATCCTTTCTCTATTCCGCACAAGTAAATGAGGATTACTTTGTTCAAGATTCTGGTTTTGGAATCTACAAGCTCAATCCCGAAACGATGAATCTGGAACTGATGTTTCAAGATCAATCCATTCTAAACGAAGATATTGCTTCCATACTACCAACGGATAATCCAAATACAATAACTCTTGTTTCAAAATCGGGTAATGTCTATTCTGGAACTATTAATTCTAAAACAATACAAAAAACAGCAAACCTTTTTGCTACTACCAGAAAAGACGAAATCACTTTTGGAATAGTAGACAATAATAAAGATTACTTACTAGCTACTAGGGGGGAGAAAATAATTAAAATCTCCAAATCAGGGACAATACAACACGATCCGTCCTCCTTTTCTGCATTATCCAATGCTAATATTCATTTTATTTGTCAAACTAAAAACAACAATATTTGGGTATTACAAAATAACGGATTGAATTTTTTAGATTATAAATCTCCTTTTGTTTCTATTTTTGATCAAGCAAGTGTATATGATATAGTACTGAAAGACAATGTTATTTACACAGCAACAAATAATGGTGTTTATTATGCAAACAATACTCCTCCTTTTAATTTTAAAAAGTTGGAGGATTTACAAGGGCAATCTTGGGCAATTCAACAATTGGATAACGACATTATTATATCCCATGATACAGGGCTCTATCAATTAGTTCATGGTACGCTTAGCAAAATTGGTAAAGAATCCGGATTTTGGAAAATCACTAAAATAGATGGCAAAAAAGGATTCTACCTTGGGTCTAATTATAATGGATTTTATCTTATAGAAAAGCGGGACAATCAATGGAATATAGTGCATAAAATTAAAGGATTTGAGGAATCTACTAGAGATGTATTGGCAGATTATGAACCAAATACCTATTGGATATGCCATGGATACAAAGGAGTTTATAAAATCCATATTAATAAGGACTATACTCGTGTGGATGTTGTAGATCATTTTACTAATAAAAACGGACTCCAATCACCCTACAACATCAACGTATTTAAATGGAATAATACTATAGTTTTCACCACTAATACCGGAATTTATTTTTATAATAATGCAATTAATAAATTCGAATTATTTAAACCCTTAAATAAACTATTCGATACTTCTAAAAACACTAGAAAGTTGCTTCAACACAACGATACCACTTGGTTTGTACAAGATGATGAAGCTGGATATTTCCTTACTGCTAGTGGTAAGTTAAGTAAAGATTTATTTCTTAATTTAAAAGGTAGTTTCAATAGAGGAATGGAATGTATTTATCCTTTAAAAGATAATAAAGTCCTATTCGGAACCAACTCTGGAATTTTTCAGTATAATTTAGATGCAATTAATAATAAGGAATTATTCAACACTATAATTAATCAAATCAATTATACTAGAAATCAGAAATTAGAATTTGTTGAAATTAATTCTAATAAAGCCGATATTAATTTACCTAATCAAACCGATATTCTACGTTTTGAATTTTCCTCTCCACAAATGATGTCTAGCACCGAAACTAATTATAGTTATAAGTTAGAAAACATCGATGAAAACTGGTCGCCTTGGCAAAAAAATGCTTTTAAAGAATATACCCATCTAAGACCAGGCGATTATACGTTTATTGTAAAAAGTAGAAATTTTGCAGGTCTTATCGGAAAGGAAGCCAAGTTTAAGTTTACAATTCTTCCAAAATGGTATCAAACCAATTTAGCTTATTTCTTGTATTTAGTAATCCTCCTTTTCTTTATCAATTTCATTGTAAGTTATGTGAAAAAGAAAATTGCTTATGAGAGATTAAAATCCACAAACGAAATAAAAAAATCACAACAACTATTAGAACTAGAGCTTGAAAAATTAAAATTAAAACACGATAAAGAAGTTATTAGTAAAGACAAGTTGAATTTAGAAGTAGACATTATTGATAAGAGTAAAGAATTAGCAAATTATACTCTTTTATTAAGTCAGAAAAAAAACATATTTGGAGAACTGCTCATTGATTTAAAACAATTGCGCGATCTTTTAAAAAGTGATGATTCTAGAAGAAAGCTAACCGAAATATTCCAGAAATTAAACCAACATAGAATTGGCGAAGAGTTTATGGAGATTTTTGATGTAAATTTCGAAAAAATAAATCATGACTTTTTCGAAAAACTAAAACAAATAGATGCTTCCTTATCCAAACGGGAACTTCGTCTTTGTGCTTTTATTAAAATGGATTTAACTAACAAAGAAATAGCTCCTTTATTAAACATTTCTATTCGTGGGGTGGAAACATCAAGATACAAGGTTAGAAAAAAACTAAAACTTTCTCACGATGATAATTTCATTCATTTTTTAGAAGGTCTAAGTTAAAGATTAAAAAAAGTAAATTTACTTTTAAAATAACAACTTATGAATAAACTCTTTTTTCTAATAATTCCGTTTTTTTCTTTTGCTCAACAAACTGCCAAAGTAGATTTTATCCAATGTGATGCATCAGTAGCACCCCATTTTGAAACTAAAACTATTGATGGAACTGTGGTTTATAAATTCCAAGTGCTTTCTGAAATAGATTCTATACGAATAGATGCCAAGAATATGTATTTTTCAGAGGTTGCTATTAATGGAACTCCCGTTAATTACAAAAACAACAAGAAAGAACTAATCTTATTTGAAGGATATAAAAAGGGTGCTAACGAGGTTTCTTTCTCCTACAAAGCAATGCCAAAGCAAACTTTGTATTTCATCGGACTTGGTAAAGGCCAACAAATATGGACACAAGGGCAAGGGAGGTATACTAGCAATTGGTTGCCGAGTTTTGATGATGTAAATGAGAAGGTTATTTTTAAAATATCCGTCAATTACGATAAAAATTTTAAGGTAATTTCTAATGGAGAATATAAAGGAAGAGATTCTAAATTCAACGGAATTCCGAATTATAATAATTCCACTTGGAATTTTAAAATGAAAAAACCAATGTCCTCTTATTTAATGATGCTTGCCATTGGGGATTTTGACCATCAAACGCAAACTTCCGCTTCGGGAATTCCCTTAGAAATGTACTACCAACCAAAGGATGCTGCTAAATTTGAATACACTTATAAAGACTCTAAAACCATTTTCGATTTCCTAGAAAAGGAAATAGGAGTGAAGTACCCTTGGAAAATTTACCGTCAAATTCCGGTTGAAGATTTTCTTTATGCCGGAATGGAAAATACTACTTCTACCATCTTCGCACAAGATTTTGTAGTAGATGCGTCTGGGTTTAACGACCGAAATTATCTTAATGTCAATGCCCACGAACTGGCGCACCAATGGTTTGGCGATATGGTTACAGCCAAAACAGGCAAACACCATTGGCTACAAGAAGGCTTTGCAACCTATTATGCATTGTTGGCCGAACGCAAAATCTTTGGCGACGACTACTTTTATTATGCCCTGTATAAAAATTCGATGTTGTTGCGCAAAGAAGCCAAAACCGATACCATTCCAATTCTAAATGAAAAGGCAAGTTCGTATTCTTTTTATCAAAAAGGCGCTTGGGCATTATTTGTTATCCAAGAATCCATTGGTGAAAAGAATTTTAAAAAAGCAGTAAAGAATTATTTGAAAAAATACCAATTTAAAAACGTAGAAACATCCGATTTCTTAAATGAAATTGCAGCAGTTTCCGACTTTGATATTGTAAAATTTCAAAAGGAATGGCTAGAGGACTATCGTTTTCCAAGCGAGCAAGTCACTAATTTGTTAAAGAAGAACGAATGCCTTCGCACCTTATTTGAAATTCAAGCACAAAAGAACCAACCCTTTGCAGATAAAGAAGTTTTCTTTACCTCGGTGCTGAAATCTAACGTATTTTATGCTTTGAAAAAAGAAATCATTAATCAAATAAAAGAGGTTCCATTCCTTGAAAAAGAAGCTCTATTGCGATTGGCAATGCATACCAACGATATAGAAGTACGCCAATCGGTAGCAGAATCGATGACTACTATTCCGGCTTCATTCCTATCCGAATACGAATCTTTATTAGACGATACCTCCTACGACACCAAAGAAATTGCGTTTACTAATTTGTATAAAAACTTCCCGGATAACCGTTCTAAATATTTAGAAATCGCCAAAAATTGGGTAGGTAAAAACGATAAAGGATTGCGTATTTTGTTTCTATCGTATTTTTTAGAATACAATAGTGGAGCTGCTACTACCTCGCAATATTCCCAGTATTATTTTGAATTGGTAGAGTATACTTCACCGAAATACGAGAGTTCCATTCGTCAAAATGCCTTTGAAAATGCTTTGTATTTAGAACCTAAAAACCTTAAAGTACTTAAGAATTTAGTTAATGCCACTACACATCCCAAATGGCAATTAGTGAAATATGCCCGCGACACCATTAGAACTTTATTGAAAAAAGAAGGTTTCCGAGAATTGTTTACTACTATTTTACTAGAAGTTTCTGAGGCCGAAAAATTCCAATTGCAACGCTTGTTGGAGGAAAAGTAATTTTCACCAATTAAATATAAAATGAACTTGACCTTTTAGAATTAGGCCCAATCTATAGGGCTGGTTTAGGGTAGAAAAATAATCTATTTAACAATTATTTTATTAATTTTCAATTAATGTATTTATTGCTACAAAACTATTTTATATTTCTTCACGCAAAGACGCAAAGACGCTAAGACACTAAGGTGTAGTTTATTACTAATTCCTTTGCGACTTTGTGCCTTTGCGAGCAAATTGCAGCAAGAAAAATCCTAACAAAGTAATAGTTAGTTATTCAAACAACTAAAATTAATTTTGTGTATTACAAAAACTCTTTCACTTCCGTTTTTAAATAACCCAAAGCCAAATTATTCACCGATTCGCCTTCCAAAGAATTGGTTAAAATAGTTTCCCGCAATCCATCTGCATTAGAAACAGTAGCGTTTAAAGCAGTTTTTCGTATGTTTTGAATAGTAGTGTTTTTGGCAGTGCTTATCATGGTCCAACATTCATCCGAAACATAAATTTGTTGGGTCAAATTATGTTCAAACTCTTGGTCAATATGCTGAATTAACAAGTTTTGGTATTCTATTTTATCTTCGCTTAAAGGAGCAATTCGAATTACTATTTTGGTAGGAGAGATACGTTCCAACAATAAAGCCAAACGCTCGTAGGCCTGCAGTTTTATTGGCAATGCTTGTTTTTGGTTTTCTCTTTTTAGCATAAAACGTCTTTGGTTTTCGCTATTTTGGGTATGCATTTGAAAAAAATAATAGGCTACTGCACCAGTTACTAATGCTGGTAACATATAAAAAGCTAATTCAATAATTTTGTCCGTGTTCATTTGTATTGTAAGGTATTAATTGGTTACAAATATAAAGAATAATCCTTAAAAATTGAGCCTTGATTTTTCATTACTACTTTGTCATCTCCTAAAAAAACTTGACACATTTCTAAACCCAAAACAGAAATGGAAACAGTAAAAAAGGAGTATCGAGTTTCAGATTATTTTGAAAGAACTGACGAGAATTTTAGTTATGAAAAAGCCTTCAGACGATGGTTAGTTTTTGA
>CANFHX010000024.1 GCA_947446865.1 Flavobacteriaceae bacterium
AAAATCTTTTTCTAACAACCGTCCAAGTGGTGGTGGTTACAATGGTGGTGGTAATTCTCGTGGTGGCGGTGGTTACAACGATAGAAACAGTGGTGAAGGTAACAGAGGAAGATACTAGTTTTTCAAACTTATTATACTACAGAAACCATCCGATAATTCGGATGGTTTTTTTGTTTAAAGCGGAATCGTTCGGATACTTTTTAAATCCCAAATTCTTTTATAATTTTGCCTTACAACTTTGTGAAGCAATCTATCAACGACAGATCTTCCATTTCAATAAGACTAATTATTAATTGTATTGCATACTTTCGAAAAAACTAACCAACTAATAACCAAAAAACAAATGAAAAAAATCAAAATAATCACCACTATAATTCTTCTTTCGCTGCTTTTAGTTAATTGCAAATCAGAAGAAAAAGCAGTTGATTTTAAAAAACTAACCGACAATTATTTTGACGATAAAAATGCGCTAAGCCCATTCGATGCAACGCTAAACGGTCAAAACCAATACAACGACCAACTGGTTTTGGACATGACCAATTCCTATCGAAAACAACAAGCCCAATTCTTCGATAAATACCAAACCGAACTTTCCAAAGTCGATCTTGAAAAACTTTCGGCAGAAGAAAAAAACAGTTACGAAATCATAAAATGGGAGGTAGAAGTTGGCAAACAAATCTTGAAACAACCTACCAATTTAATGCCTTTGCAGCAATTTTGGGGAACCCATTTAACCATGTCCCAATTTGCTAGTGGCACGGCAGCACAACCCTTTAAAACCGAAAAAGACTACCGAAATTTCTTAAAAAGAATAGACTTATATTCTGTTTGGATAGATTCTGCAATAGTGTACATGAAAAAAGGAATCGACAAAGGCATGGTATTACCAAAATCATTAACGGTAAAAGTAATTCCTCAATTTGAAGAAATCCTGACTCCAAAAGTAGAAGACAACTTATTTTATTCTACTATAAAAACATTTCCAACCAATTTTACGGAAGCACAAAAAAGCATTTTATCCAAAGAATATGCCGCTGCCATTAAAGGAAAATTGATGCCACAATACCAAAAAATAATTGCCTTTCTTAAAACCGAATACCTTCCGGCATCCAGAAGCACGAGCGGTATTGGCAGCATTCCAAACGGAAAAGAAATTTATGCAGCTTATGTAAAACAATGGACTACCACGACTAAAACTCCGGATGAAATTCACGAAATTGGATTAACAGAAGTAGCCCGATTGAATGCCGAAATGGAAAAAGTAAAAGTACAAGTTGGTTTTAAAGGCACCTTAAAAGAATTCTTAAACGACGTTCGAAATAAAAAAGAATTAAAACCATTTACAACGCCAGAACAAGTTATAGCTAATTTCCAAAAGATTTACGAAACCATAAAACCAAACGTAAATAAGTTGTTTTCTTTGCAACCAAAAACCAAATTTGAAATTCGAAGAACCGAAGCATTCCGCGAAAAAACCGCAAGTGCCGAATACATTCAAGGTGCAGTAGATGGTTCTCGACCAGGTATTTTCTATGTTCCAATTCCAAATGCTAAAGAATATAATGTGCTTGAAGATGAAGATTTATTCTTGCACGAAGCCATTCCGGGGCATCATTTTCAAATGTCGTTACAGCAAGAAAATACCAATTTACCGAACTTTAGAAGATACAATTGGTTTGGCGCTTATGGAGAAGGCTGGGCTTTATACACCGAAAGTCTTGGAAAAGAGTTAGGGTTATACAACGATCCGTACCAATATTTAGGAATGTTAAACGACGAAATTCACCGCGCTATTCGATTGGTGGTAGATACCGGAATTCACTCTAAAGGTTGGACACGCGAACAAGCAATTCAATATTCATTAAACAATGAAGCCGAAAGTGAAGATGGAATTACTAGTGAAATAGAACGTTATATGGCAATACCTGGACAGGCGTTGTCGTATAAAATAGGCCAATTAAAAATTATAGAATTACGCCAAAAAGCAACCAAAGAATTGGGTACTAAATTCGATATTAAAAAATTCCATGCCATGGTTTTAGAATCAGGCGTGATGCCATTGGCTTTATTAGAAAAGAAAATGGATGCTTGGATTCAGTCTAGTAAATAAAAGCTAAATTTTACCACGAGCTATTGTTTTTCACGAACTCATTGTCATTCTGACGAAGGAAGAATCTCATTACGAGTTCTTATAATGTGATTCCTCCTTCGTCGGAAAGACAAAATACTGCACAAGATTATAAATTTAATAATGTATATTTAACAAAATATAATTTGTTGTCTGCATGCTAGCTGCCCAAACCAAACCAACTTATTTCAAATCACTTACCGGAATTCGAGCCATAGCAGCCATCATGATATTTGTCTATCACAATAGAAAGTATTGGAAAAATGATTTACATCCGGAACTTTTACGATTGTGCAACGAGTTCAATTTGGGAGTTCAATTGTTTTTTGTGCTGAGCGGTTTTCTTATCGCTAAAAGTTACGGAACAAAACCCTTGCAATCATTTGGCGCATTCCAAAGATATTTCACCCAACGCATTATGCGTATCATGCCTTTGTATTGGCTTTTGCTAACCCTTTTTTACTTAGATGCAAAGTTTGGAAAACACCATTTTTCTCTACTTCATTACCTTTTATTACAAGGATTTTCGTCTAACCTTTCCTTAGATGCTATTGCTCAATCTTGGTCGTTAACCGTAGAAATGACTTTTTATGCATTTGCACCTTTATTGCTATTGTTATTAGAAAAAAATCGTGCATATTTTATTGCATTTCTAGCATCCTTATTAGGTTTTTCAATACTTGCAGGCAGTTTATTACATTCGTTTACAAGAAATGCCGACGGCTATTTTTATCCAATAAATTTTGTAGTAATGAGCACTTTTGCAGGGCAATCGTTATTGTTTGTTGCAGGAGTTTGTTTAGCAAAATACCCCAACTTTAGTGAAAATTTACCTTTTAAAAAACACCTAACTACTATAGGAGCTTTAGGATTTATTGCAACCTTATATGCTATTGGATGTTTTCAAGAAACCCGAATAGATCATGGCACCAACCATTGGCAAGGAAAACTACTTTTTTTCGGAATTCTTCCCCTATTCATACTGCTCTTATTTCAAGGATTGATTACCCATCGCACCTATTTGCAACGCTTTTTATCCTCTAAAATCATGGTGTTATTAGGCAATGCCTCCTTTGCTTTTTACCTAATCCATATTAGTTATGTAAACCTAAAAATAAAAACTTGGGTGTTTTTTAGCGATAGAAATTTCATTTTACTGTGGCTTGTTGCCATCGCTTTATATTATAGTTTTGAGAAACCTATATACGATTGGTATAGAAGGAAGTTTGTGGAATAGTAAGTGAAAAACATTTTTTTTACAAATTGTTTGGTAAATGTCAGGCAATTATAAAAATAAAAAAAAACGCAAATCCTTATTAATTAAAGATTTGCGTTTTTAAAAGTGCGGATAATAGGACTCGAGGTAGGTTTCTTCATGCAAGTCCATGCGTTTCAAAACAATTTAAAACACCTATTTATCAAGTGTTTACATATTATTAAATAATATTTGTTGCACCGAGCTGCACAATTATACATTAATTTCGGGGGAAATACGGGGGAAATGAATTACCTTTGTAATATGGCAACAGTTAATTTTAGAATAGACTTAAAAGCAAAGAATGACCCTACAAAGATATATGTTAGGTTCAAAGGTCGTGACTTTGATTGTGAAGCACCAACAGAATTTTTAGTTTCTAAAAAAGATTGGAGTGTTTCAAAACAAAAAATTAAAACCACTTTCAGTTCTGATGACACCCGCAACAACATTAACAAAGAATTAAAAAATCTTGAAACAGAAATTATTGACCAATTCAATGAAGATAATCACCAAGGGATAAAGATTTCTACTAAATGGCTAAAAGACTTAATCAAGTTATTTCATAATAAACCAAGTTCAAGTGATGGTGATTCCAAAATATTTTTAACGTCTTTCTCAGATAAGTTTGCAATAGAAGCAAAAAACAGAACAAGTGTAAGAACTGGAAAAAAATTAGACATTAGAACAATCCAAGATTATCAAAATTCATCTAATAAAATAAAATCTTTTGAATCCTATAAAGGTAAAAAAACAAAATTTGAAGCAGTAGATTTGATATTTCATGGGGAATTGATTGATTATCTCCGTTCAATCCAATTGCTAGGCGAGAACACTATCGGTGGTATTATTGACAATGTTAAGGCATTTCTGCGAGAGGCTGAAAAAATGGGTTATAAGGTGAACCAATCTTACAAAAGCAGAACCTTTTATTCTCCCTCATTAAAGACAAATGACATTTACTTTGACGAAGACGAAATTCTAAAATTAAAAAATCATAACTTTGAGTTTGATGGATATTTAGACAATGCTAGAGATTGGCTTATCATAGGGGTTTGGACTGGCTTAAGAGTATCTGACCTTTTGCCGCTAACAAAAAAAGAGGTGAAAAATGGCTTCATAGATAATACTAACTTCAAAACTGATATTCCTGTTACAATTCCACTACATCCTCAGGTTAAAGAAATTTTAAACAAAAGAAATGGAAACTTCCCTAGAAACATAAGCGACCAAAATTTTAATGATTACATAAAAGATGTGGCGGAAAATGTTGGTTTTGTTGAAATGGTTAAAGGGTCAAAAATGACTTTAATTAAGGATGATAAAGGGGAAGCGAAATTAGATGAGAATGGGAAAAAAATCCACCGCAAACTAAGTGGTATTTTTCACAAATACGAATTGGTAACTTCACATATTTGTAGGAGGTCTTTTGCTACTAACCTTTACGGTAAGATTGACACTTTAACGATTATGAAAATTACGGGTCATACAACAGAAAAACAATTTTTGGATTACATAAAAACAACTCCTAAACATCACGCTGAGAAACTTAGTAAACTTTGGGGTGAAATGTATAAATGAATAATCCTGCTTCCGCAGGATCATTCATTTTATACCATTAATATATGCTAAAACATCTGAGTTTTTGTACTTGACACTCCTGCCAATTGAACACTTCGTTAGCTTACCTTTTTCGGCTAGATTATCTACCTGTCTAACAGACAAGTTTAATTTTTTAGCCGTAGCCTCTCTATTCAATAATTTATCATCGAAACTATAATTTTCTGATAGTTCCTTTTTAAATTCTTCAAATTTTACTGTTGCAAGTCTCTCAACTTCATCGTTGATTATTTTTTTTAATGCGTCATAATTAATTAATTCGGTTATGCCCATGACAATACTGCTACCAAATCTCAGTATTTTATTTTTCAGGTAGCGAGAAATTATTTTGACCTCGATTGAGGTTCAGAGAAACATAATTTTACAATACAATGATGTAATCAAAACATATATTTCACCTAGTGGCTATAACAAAGAATCAACCAAGAACAACCTTTTGAGCATGACTTTAAGAGTGTCATTTGTTCAAAAATACGAAATTAATTCCATAGTATCAAGTTTTTTCTAACACAAAATCCTACAAAAGAGAAAAATCATTACGGATTTCGATATAATTGGTTACTTTAGTGTTTTTTAAATTCTGATTCCTAAATATGACAATCCAACAATATCTAACCAAAGTTGAAACGCTATACAAAACAGGTAACGCAAGAGAACATTCTTATCGTGGAGACCTTCAAAACCTCATCATGGCAATTTTGCCAGACGTTCTGGTAACGAATGAACCTGCAAGAGTTGATTGTGGTGCTCCTGATTATGTTTTGACCCGTAAGGATGTCCCGATTGGATATATTGAAGCTAAAGACATTGGAATTGATTTAGGAAGCAAAACCCTAAAAGAACAGTTTGACCGATACAAGTCAGGACTATCCAATTTAATTTTTACCGATTATTTAGACTTTCATTTTTACAAAGACGGTGAGTTTGTAACCAAAATAGCTATTGCAAAAATTGAGAACAATTCAATCATACCTATCCCCGAAAGTTTTGATCAGTTCTCCGAACTGATCAAAAATTTCGCATTAACCGTTTCTCAAACCATTAAATCGCCAACCTCTTTGGCTCGTATGATGGCAGGAAAAGCAAAATTGATGGCTGACGTTATCGAAAAATCTTTGAACCTTGACGACCAAGAAGGGAAACGCTCACAAATCAAATCGCAAATGCTTTCGTTTCAACAAATGTTGATTCACGACATAGACAACAAAGCCTTTGCAGACATCTATTCTCAAACCATAGCTTATGGTATGTTTGCGGCTCGATACCACGACCCAACTTTACCGACTTTCTCTCGTATGGAAGCTGCCGAATTAATCCCTAAAAGCAACCCCTTTTTAAGAAAACTATTTCAAGACATTGCAGGGTTTGACCTTGACACTCGTTTAACATGGATAGTGGATGAATTGGTTATTATTTTTTTAGCTTCCGATGTTGCTCAAATCATGCGTAATTTTGGGAAAAGTACCAAGCAAGAAGACCCTGTGGTTCACTTTTACGAAACATTTTTAGGAGAGTACAATCCTGCATTGCGAAAAGCACGTGGGGTATGGTACACTCCGCAACCCGTAGTTAATTTTATAGTTCGTGCCGTTGACGATATTTTAAAAACCGATTTCAATTTGCCGCAAGGATTAGCAGATACTTCCAAAACTAAAATAAAGAAAAAAACAGTTACTCAAACGGGTACGGGAATGAACTCTAAAATTAAGGAAGTAGAAACCGAAGTTGAGGTTCACAAAGTACAAATATTAGACCCTGCAACGGGAACAGGAACATTTTTAGCTGAGGTAATAAAGCATATTTATAAGAAGTTTGAAGGACAACAAGGCATTTGGAGTAAGTATGTGACCAACGACCTCATCCCTCGTTTAAACGGCTTTGAATTACTCATGGCGAGTTATGCAATGGCTCACCTTAAAATGGATATGCTGCTAACGGAAACAGGTTACAAACCAACAGATGAACAACGTTTTCGTATTTTCCTAACCAACTCACTTGAAGAAGCACATCCCGACACTGCAACCCTTTTTAGCTCTTGGCTAAGTGATGAAGCTGACCAAGCTAATGCCATAAAACGAGATGCACCTGTTATGGTAGTAATTGGAAACCCACCTTATAGTGTAAGCAGTACTAACAAAAGTAAATGGATTGAGGGATTGACTGCCGATTATAAAAAAGATATGAAAGAGCGGAATATACAACCTCTTTCTGATGATTACATAAAATTCATACGATTTGGACAACATTTTATTGATAAAAATGGAGAGGGGGTTTTAGCTTATATTTCCAATAATAGCTTTATAGATGGCATTATTCACCGCCAAATGCGAAAACATCTATTAGAAAGTTTCGACAAAATATACATTCTCGATTTACATGGAAACGCAAAGAAAAAAGAGGTTTGTCCTGATGGCTCACCCGACCAAAATGTATTTGATATTATGCAAGGGGTTTCAATTAATATATTTGTTAAAACTGGTGAAAAGAAGAAAGATGAACTAGGGCAAATACTACATTTTGATTTACAAGGGAAAAGAGAATTCAAGTATAATTTTCTAAATGAAAACTCTATAAAATCATTTGTTTGGAATAAATTAGATTATAAAGAACCCAACTTCTTTTTTGTAAATAAAAATTTTGACGGAGTAAATGAATATGAAAAAGGGTTTAGTGTTTCTGAATTATTCTTACAAAATTCAGTAGGAGTTGTTACTTCTAACGATAGTGTTTTAGTTGCAGAAAATATTCCAAATTTAAAAATTCAAATAGAAAATAATTATAAAAATGAAATTTTTGATATTGTAAATGTAAAAGATTATTTATATAGACCATTTGAAATAAAAAAAATATATTTTAAATTGAATTTATTAGGTCGTTCACGAGAAAAAGTCATGAAGAATTTTTACAAACCAAATATTGGATTAATAATTTCAAAACAATTTGGCGGAGGAAAACATTTTATCTGTTTTATTACAAATGCCATAAATGATAAAAGCTCACAACCATTTGCACCTTATTACAATCATTCTTTATACTTATATTCTGAAACTAATTCACAACAAACTTTAGATAACACAATTGAACGAACACCAAATTTAAACAATAAAATAATAAAACAAATTACGGATGGTTTAGGATTAACCTTTACCAATGAAAAAGAACAAACACCGAATACCTTTGCTCCGATTGATTTGTTAGATTATATTTATGCGGTGCTGCATTCGCCAAGTTATAGAGAAAAATACAAAGAGTTTTTAAAGATTGACTTCCCTCGTGTTCCTGCTCCGCAGGATCACGCAACTTTTTGGCAATTGGTTAAATTAGGTGGTGAATTACGCCAAATACACTTGTTAGAAAGTCCAATTGTAGAAAAATATATCACTCAATATCCCGAAGATGGCGACAATATTGTAACCAAACCTCTTTACAAAAACGGAAACGTTTACATTAACGAAACGCAATATTTTGCAAATGTTCCTGCTGCTGCATGGGAATTTTACATTGGTGGTTACCAACCATGCCAAAAATGGCTAAAAGACAGAAAAGACCGAGAACTAAGTTTTGAAGACATTTTGCATTACCAGAAAATTGTTGTCGCTTTAAGTGAAACGGATAGGATTATGAAGGAAATTGATAAAATAAAAATTTAATTAAATTGAGTATTCCCAAAAATCATCATTACGTATCAAGAAGTTTAATTGATAAATTTATCAATATAAATAATTCTTTCTTTGTCTATGACAAACATAAAGAAAAACACTATACTCAAAAATCAAGCAGAAGAATATTTAGTGAAAATGATTTAAATACAATTATAGACAAAGAAGGAAATATCAATCAAGAAGAAGTAGAAAATGTTTTGAATTTAAATTTTGAACAGGACTTTCCTATACATTACGAAAAAATAAATAACCTTTTGCAAGATAATGATGATTCTTATTTGTCAAAAATATCAGAAAGTGGTGAGTTAGAGGAGTCTGTAACTTATCTATTAAGACATGGAATAATTGGAGTTTTTAGAAACCCGATAGAAACATCAACTACAAATGATGCAATATTGGAAGCGTTTGAAACAATAGGTGAAAATGCTTCAGATAAACTGAAAAAAGAGATTTCAACTCTAAACGATTATTATAAGCCTGTAAAAAACAAGTTCTATATAAACTTTAAAAAATTATGTGATAGAATTATTGAAAATATGGGAGAATGTGTTTTTTCAATATTCATAGCACCTTTAGATGATTTTTTCATACTTCCTGACAGCACTTCATTTCATGAAAGAGCAAATTTAATTGATGATGTTATATATAATGGTCAAATTTTGTCTTCCCCTAGCATGTCAGTAGTTAGAGTTGGATATCCAATAAATAGTCGAATATTTATAATGATTGAATCAAAAAAAATTAGTTTAAATAAAACCAATAGACTATTACATATTGACAGTTCATTTGTATTGACAATTAATAAAATATTATACTCTGCTGCAAATTCAAAGATAATTTGTAAAAGTGAAGTTTATTTAAAATCTTTAATTACATCTTTGTCAAGTGATAATTAATAATTCTAAAAGAATATTATTGTATCAATACTCAAACTGTATCAAATTAAGTCTGTAAGAAGTATAAAATGATACAGTTTTATGTATCGAAAATATTCTTTGATTTATTTTGATACATTAAAAATATTATTTATCTTTGACATGTAATTAATTTATAAGTCAAAATGGAAAAAGCTATTATCATTTCAAGATGTTCTACAAACGAAAGTAAACAAGACGTTACACGCCAATCACAATCCTTAACCTCAACTTACGGAAATCAATTTGACATTGTAAAAGAATTTACCTATTACAAAAGCGGCACAAAAAATGATGAGGTAAATGCAGAAATCCTAGACTATGCCATACAAAACGGTGTGAAACATATCATCGCCCTCGAAATTTCAAGGATTTCACGTAAAATTTCAAGTTTTGCTTTGTTCTTAGAGCGTTGCAACGACAATAATATTAATATTATCATCGACAATTTTAAACTTCATACGTTGTTACCGAATGGCGAAAAAAATGCTATGGTTCAAACCATGCTTTCAATTGCTTCTACATTCGCAAATATGGAGCTTTCACTTATTCAAGAAAGATTAAATTCGGGTCGTGCTAAGTATATTCGTGATGGTGGCAAACTAGGAAGAAAAGAAGGTTCTGTCAAGGATGATAAAAAATTAGTTACTGAGCACTCCGATATTGTTAAATATTTACGTCAAGGTCAATCAGTTAGAAACACCATGAAGTTAACAGATAAAAGCAGCGGAACGGTTCAAAAAATAAAAAAAATCATACAACTGGAACTAGTATAAATTAAAATGAATCGTGCGTTGCACGATCCATTTTAATAATAATGAAACACTAAACGCACACCATGAAGGATAGTACGTTTTTTAATATAATAAAACCACTTTTTTAATAAAACCATTATAGCATTTGCAAGCAACATTAAACCAAAAAGGAACAAAAAGGAACTGAAAAATTCTAAAAAAATCTCCAACACACCTTTGTTGGGTACCCTTTTCATTTCCTTTTTTCAGTTCAAAACGTTACAGGTAAGCAAATTTAACTAGTTTTAAAAAGTAACTTATGAAAGTTGCTCAATTCTTTTCCGTATTTGTTCAATCTCTTTCTTAAGTAATAACTTTTGTAAATCCTTTTGTAAATCTTGCTTTTTTAAAGGGTCTCTTTCAACTTGTATTTGAATATTTTTAACCCTTATTTTATCATCTATGGTCTCCATAAATCAACTAATGGAATAAATTTTTTAGGCATATATCTAAAAATATAAAATTCACTCTGTTTATAATTGTTATCGTTTCTTTGCCACCAAACCTCATCTAGGCTTTCAGTTGTCCCTTTTAAATGTACTCGTAAACCGCATAAGATTTTCCATTCGCAATTGTTATCTCTTAAATGTTCGTACATTTTTACCGATAAATTCGGATTAACTCTTAAGTATCTTTCGTAATTGTATGGCTGCAAGTTATGCTGCAAGTTCATTTCATCAGTAAATTTTTCTAAATCAAAATCTTTCATTTTTATTGTTATTATATAATTGTTATTGTGCCGTTTTTTGATAGGTAACTAGTGGCACTACTAGTATTATTAATTTTTTCAACTTGACACCTGTACTGGTATAAATCAAGATATTTGTCCAATACTTTTGACGTTGCAACCTCAACATTATCTTTATATGTGTCAGTTATTGCGTGGATATGATTAAATCCTCTCCCATCCATTTCAACCACATACGCAATATTCGCATACGGTATTTCAACCTTAATTTCATTAATTAAACGAATGTGATAATGAACATCGTAATCGTCTTTCATATTCCAAGTAAGGAACGTTTCCCATTTATGGTTATATAGGTTAGTTTGCTGCTTGTTGTATTTAGGCATAAATTCATCTATTAGCGTGTAATGAATTTGCCATGCTTTACCATTGCGTTTTAATAAATTAGGCATATTAGAGTATTTCTCTTTAACAAGTTTCATTCTATATTTTAAAGTTCTTATTGACATCCCTGTTATTTTTTCTAATTGATTTAGCTGATAATAAATTTTTGCTCTTGTACCATTTAGTTCGTTTATTATCTTTTTGTCTTCTTCTTTCATTTCTTAATATTTATTTGACGTAATTAGGACAAGAGAGGTTTAACCCAATTTGCCCTTATGATTATAAATATGCACCAAAGTTGAAAAAACCAAAATTATTTTAGATTTTAATCAAAATCCTTGATTGTGCAGCATTTTTACAATTATAAAGTGAAATTAAAATTTGTAAATGGTTTATGAATACTAATTTGAAATTGCACCTTTCTAATGATAAAAATTTAATGACAAGAACCACAAACGAAGTTATCAAAGTAAATCTTTCTTTGGTTTTAAATCATAACGGGGGAAATTCGGGGGAAGAGAGAATAAAAAAACCCTTAAAACGTTAGTAATAAGGGCTTTGTAATTTATTAAAGTGCGGGTAATAGGACTCGAACCTACACGCCTTGCGGCACCAGATCCTAAGTCTGGCATGTCTACCAATTTCACCATACCCGCGAAATTTGTGAGTGCAAATATAATAATAAAAATCAATTACAAATTATGATTTACAAATTTTTTTTAAAACTCTTTTTTGTATTTTTGAAATTCCAAACAAACATTTAAAAATGAACAACATAAAAAATTACGTTCAAGAAAATAAAGAACGTTTCATCAATGAATTAATTGAATTATTAAAAATTCCCTCGGTAAGTGCCGATTCTGCTTATGCTCATGATGTTATTGCCACTGCAAATGCTGTAAAAGAAAGCCTTGAAAAAGCAGGATGTAGCATCGTAGAAATTTGTGAAACTCCTGGATATCCAATTGTTTATGGAGAACACATTATCGATAAAAACCTACCAACAGTTTTAGTTTATGGCCATTACGATGTGCAACCACCCGACCCTATTGAACTTTGGACCTCTCCCCCATTTGAACCGGTTATTAAAACTACTGAGATCCATCCGGAAGGAGCAATTTTTGCTCGTGGTGCTTGTGATGATAAAGGTCAGATGTACATGCACGTAAAAGCATTTGAATACATGATTGCTACCAATAATTTGCCTTGCAATGTAAAATTCATGATTGAAGGGGAAGAAGAAGTGGGTTCTAAATCGTTAAGTTGGTTTGTAGAACGCAACCAAGAAAAATTGGCCAACGATGTAATATTAATTTCCGACACTGGGATGATATCCAACCAACAACCATCCATCACTACAGGTTTACGTGGTTTAAGTTACGTAGAAGTAGAAGTTACGGGGCCAAACAGAGATTTACATTCTGGTTTGTATGGTGGTGCGGTGGCAAACCCTATAAATGTTTTGACCAAAATGATTGCGTCACTTCATGATGAAAACAATCACATTACCATTCCAGGATTTTATGATAACGTTGAAGAGCTAACCGCTGCCGAAAGAGCCGAAATGGCCAAAGCACCATTTGTGTTAGACAATTATAAAAAAGCATTAGATATTGCCGATGTTTATGGCGAAACTGGCTACGTTACCAACGAAAGAAACTCCATACGTCCAACATTAGACGTAAACGGAATATGGGGCGGATATACTGGTGAAGGTGCTAAAACGGTTATTGCTAGCAAGGCTTTTGCTAAAATATCCATGCGATTGGTTCCTAATCAAGATTGGGAAGAAATCACCGAGTTATTTAGTAAGCATTTTGTGAGCATTGCTCCAAAATCGGTAAAAGTGAAAGTTACTCCACATCATGGCGGACAAGGTTACGTTACACCAATTGATAGTATTGGATATAAAGCCGCAAACAAGGCATATACCGAAACTTTTGGCGTTCCTGCAATTCCAGTTCGATCTGGAGGAAGTATTCCAATTGTAGCCTTATTTGAAAAAGAATTAAAATCTAAAACAATCTTAATGGGATTTGGATTGGATTCGGATGCGATTCATTCGCCAAACGAACATTTTGGAATTTTTAATTACTTAAAAGGTATCGAAACTATTCCGTTGTTTTATAAGTATTTTGTGGAAATGAATAAGTAGTTTAACCTCAAAGATCGCAAGGTTTTACGCAAAGAACGCAATTTTTAAAAATCCGTTTATTCAATTAAGAATAAACGGATTTATTTTTTGAACAACTATTTAAAAAAGGCATAAAAAAACGGAGCATAAAGCTCCGTTTTCCGTAGGTTAATCTATATTAAATTTTAATCTGGGACCAGTTTTCACCGCTTTTAATTCGTCGTATTTGCATTTCGCTAACTCCAAATTGTTTTGCAATCATTTTTAATCGCGTTTTTTGATCTGGTTTAGCTAGCAGTTTTTTTATAAGCATTACCTTGGTAACGGTTAATTTTCTGCCATCCGAATTTAAGTTGTGTTCTATTAATTTTTTTTGTGCCTCAATTACAAAAGGACTTTTTCTGCTATGCGCTTCCATTTCTTCTTTGGTTGCCCATTTCAAATTGCGATAATCATCATTATCTCTTTTTCGGTCTAAATGCAAAACATACGTTTGCTCTTCCGATGTTTTATGTAAAAAATATTCAGCAACTAATTTAGAAATAAATAAGTGCTTATTTTTTATCAAGCCATTATTAAAAATCTTGTATTTGAATAAACGGTACCCGTCAGACGAGCCTCCTTTTAATTCGCGACAAAAGTTGATGTCGTCAACAAAACTAACTAATCTCCCTTTATTGGAGACCGCATATCGTAATTTTAATTTATCCTCAACGATAATCTCCTTAAACTCTTCGTTAGGATAAATTCGAATTGGTTTCATTAATTCTAGTTTCATTTACTGTTTGATTTTCTATTGTTACTTTCTAAATTTCTATTAATTCTTTTAACTCTAAATTGAGATTTATGACTTTTAAGATTTCATGCTTACTGCTATTAAAATCTAAAACCACTACGTTTTCGTAATTCAAAGAATCTATTTTGTCTTCAATCATTTTATTGGGAGCACCAATAAAAAAATGTTCAATTTTATAATATGCTTTAATCAAATTTGACAAATCATCCATGTCATTTACAACAAAAAAACAAACGTCATAATCCTTAATATTGTCTATTACAAAATTTTTTTTGTTGGTGCAAACATCAATATCCATTTTAGTTGAATAATAATGTTTAATTAAGGAAGAAAACCCTTTAGACGTATCGTATATAAATGCTTTTTTTTTCATTTTTCCTTGTCGTAACCAATACCCATCTTAAAAAAAAGAACTATTAATTGGATTCTTTGATTATAAAAAAACTAATCTTTGCGTAAAAAAAAACAACCTAAACTAATTCTTGAAAAACAGGAGAGATTTTTTTTTAATCTAGCTTAGCTAAATTAATTTATTTAGCTTTTTATTGCTTTTTTATTCGTTGAATAGTCTTATTCCGTAGTTGAAAATTGTATTTATATCGACAAGAAGAATGTTTTATTTTAAAAAAAACACATAAAAACAGAGTTGTTTTTGAAATAATTTGTTTTTAAAAACACAATTATTTTCATAAAGTAGGGATGGAAAATTAACCACATAGAAGTATTTTTCAAAATAGAAATTCTATTTGAAAATTAATGGCAAATAATGAAATTGGTATTACAGTAGATTGATAGACTCCATTAATATTGGTCGGTTATTTTTACTAACCGGAATTAAATCCTTACCAATTAAAACGGTAGAATCCTGAATGTCTATAATTTTATTCACATTGATAATATACGATCTGTGAATTTTTAAAAAGGAATTTTTAGGTAATTTATCTTCAATTTTCTTTAAAGTAGTATGTACGGTGTAATTGATTCCTTCCGTTTTAATCAATATATAATCGCCATTGGCTTGAATAAAATTAATAGAAGAAATATCAATTTTAATTAGTCGCTTGTCTATATTAATGTATATTTCTTTTACAGAAGAATCGGATGGATTTAAAGGCACTAGAGGGTTTTCTCTTTTTATAGTAATTCTGCTTATTGCTTTAATAAATCGCTCCTCAACTATTGGTTTTATTAAATAATCAGTAATGCAATTATAATTAAAAGCTTCCAAAGCAAAGTTTTTATCTATGGTTACTAAAATTACTTTAGGTGGGTTTTTAATTGTTTGAACAAAATCAAAGCCTGAAAAATTAGGCATGTGAATATCCAAGAAAATTAAATCTACCTTATTGGCATTAAGATATTTAATAGCGTCAATAGCATTAGAAAACTGTTCTAACAATACCAGTTTCTCCGATTTTAAAATTAAAATGGATAGAACTTCTCTAGCTAATTTTTCGTCGTCAATAATGATACATTTAATCATAACAGTATAAACTTATAATTTTTGGATAAAGTTAGTTATATTTTTTAAAATAGCTTCAAACTCATTTTTATTTTGCAAATTATGTTCTCTTAAGCTATGTTCGAATTCATTAGCTACATTGTATCCCTTTTCAAGCCCTAATAATCCTACTTTATGTTTTAATTTATGAACAGCTTCAGCGGCTTCTATATAGTTAGCTTCCGAAATATTTTGGTTGTAACTTTCTATCTGCTGCGGAAACTCACTTTTTAATATAGAAATTAAAGTGTTTACTATAGCTTCATCTCCGTCGGCAATTTGAATAAAGTAATCTAAGTTTGGTAATTCATCCATGGTGTTATTTATGAAGTGTAAAAAAGAAGGTTGTGCCTATGTTTTCCTGACTTTCTAGCCATATTTTTTCGTTGCTATTGTCTAAAATTCGTTTCACTATTGAAAGTCCAATTCCTGTAGATTTATCATCCACTGTAATCGATTCAAAGATTTGAAATATTTTTTCTTGATCTTTATCCGAGATCCCAACCCCATTATCTTTGATAGAAAAAATGTACTCCTTCTCTTTTTCAACAAAGGCTATATCAACAAATCCGCTAGGTTTATCATTGAAATTAATTGCATTACTAATTAAATTTTGAAATAATTGCTGCATTCTAAACGCATCATTTCTAATAATAGGCAATTTGTTTTTAATTACTACTTCAACATGGGATGGGATGAAAATCATATTGACAATATTATTTACTAAATCGTTCAAATCTATCTCCTCTTTAATAATATTAACTTTATCAATTTTAGTATAGGTTAAAATTCCCTGAATAAGGTGATTCATTTTTTCTACTTTCTTTTGAATAAGAGAAAAATAATTAGATGTTTTTTCGTCAAATATTTTTTCGTTATCCTCTTGTATCCAAGTAATTAAGGAATGAATACTTCGAAGTGGTGATTTCAAGTCGTGGGAAACTATATGTGCATATTCATTTAAAGACTGGTTTTGTTTTTCAAGACTATAAAGCAATTCCTCTCTTTGTTTATTGATTTTTATTATTTCAATAGTTTGGTGTTTAATATAATCCGAACTATTAAATTCATTTAATGGTTCATTAGTAATAGTATCTAAATTCATAGAATTTAAAATAAATTCTAAATTTTTATTTATCTCTTTTAGACTATCGGCTTCGGCTCTTAATTTTTGATTGGCTTCGTATAGTTCATCCGAACTAATTTTCATGGAATGTTGCAAAATAGCAATTTGATCTTCATAATTTTTATACGAATTATCAATAGATTCCAAAAACTGGTCCATGTGATTTAACCCGTTTTTCAAATGTTTTCCTATCTGTCTTTTTAGTAATAAATTCATTATTCGCTTATAAGAGTTACTGTCATTGTTTGATTATGAAGGTTGGTATAATCATTTCCATTAAAAGGCGCTATTTGACCATAGGAATAAAACCCGGTTATTAATGTGGAAGCATCTAACGATTCTTTCACATATTCTGTCTCCTCTCCTACTCTATTATTCATAACTAATTTCCTACCAATACAACTAACCAAAATTGCAATTTCGGCCTTTTTTTTCCGGTTTTTCATTGCTAATTGTGTTGCAAATTGTGCTCCGTCAATTATTGCATCTACTGAAGCCATCAATAATTGTACTTTAGAATTTTCAGGAGCATCACCTGCTAATATTAAGGAGTTATGAGACTCATCAATGCCTAAAATAGTTCTTACAACAGCCTGGTTTTTATTTTCATAGGTCACATTTAAAGGAAAAGATAAAGAAGCAGATGGCAAACCTATTGCTCTATGAGCTAAATGGTTTTTATAAACATCTAATGCCGGTTTATTATCAATTTCAAATATTATGTTGCCATTAGATTTTGTTATTTTTCGTTCTGGGCCAAAAGGAAACCAACCACCAGCACTTGCATAGGAAATTTCTAATGTTTCACCATATAACCCTATCAAAACGACTTCCCCTGTTTTTGGATTGTCATTAAATGAAGTTACTGTTTTTTCAAAACGGGCATCATCACCACACAAACCTCCAGTAATAGCAATGGTATTACTTAGATTGTTTTCTAACCCTTCAATTAATTTGCTTCCATCGAGCAGCCCATCAGACAAAACAAAAAGATGTTTTAATTTTTCTTTTGGTAATTTTCCTAAAAGCTTTTCTCCCAATAAATCGGATTGCATATTAAAATTAGAAATGTTTTCTCTTTCTATAACAAAGGTGGTGTTTTCTAATTCAATTGCGGTAACTGAAATCGAATTATCTTGAAAACTACCATCTAATATTTCGCCTGAAGTAGAGCCGAAAACAATATTTTCATAAGTGAATTCCTCTCTAATATTCTTTATAATGTTTTCATCTTCTAACAAATATCTATTTCCAAAAACTAATACTAAAGGGTTTTGCAACGGCGCTTTTTCTTGCAAATAGTGCCAGTTCTCATTTCCATTTTTAAAAGCTTGAATAATTCTCATCTTGCTATTTTTTTAACTCAATATAGAAAGTTGTCCCTATACCAAGTTCGCTTTCAATCCATATTCTTCCATTAAACATTTCGACTATTTTCTTTGCAATTGATAGGCCTAAGCCGATAGATCTATCATGGTTATTAAAATATTTAGAAATAGTAAATATTTGATATTGGTTTTCTTTTGCAATTCCTCTTCCATTATCTTTAATAGTAAAAATAAAAGAGTTTCGCTCTTCTTTATAATCTATTTCAATAATTCCTTTTGGCTTATCAATAAAATTTACTGCATTAGACATTATAATTTGAAAAAGTTGCTGTATTCTGTATCTATCCATTAATATAGTTGGTAATTGTTGGACGATAGTAACTTTGATAGTATCTGGGATTTGTAATAATTCTATACTATGGGACACAATTTCATTACAGTTTACGTCTTCATAATTAAAAACTTCATAATCTATTTGAGCATATTCTAGAACATCGTCTATTTGACTGTTCATTTTTTCTAGTTTTTTTTCTATAATTGCAAGATATTCTAATGATAATTTATCTAATTCATTATCTTCTTTTAAACAAGTAACTAAAGAATAAATACTTCTAATTGGCGCTTTCAAGTCGTGTGAAGCTATTAATGCATAGCTTTCTAAATCCTTATTGGTTTTAGCAACACTATTTACAAGTTTCTCTTTTTGTGTTTTAAGTTTTTTATGACTAGTGATGTCTTCTTCAATTGCAAAATATTTTAATATTTTCCCCTCTTTACTGTATAAAGCTTGTCCTTGAATTTTAACCCAGTATTTTTCTCCCGATTTCTTGTAATTAATAAGTTCACATTTAAATGGTAGTCCATTTTGTAATTGCGTTCTTAAGTAATGAATTTGTTCTAAATTAGAGTCTTTTCCTTGTAAAAAATGTCCGGGTTTCTTACCTTTTACTTCCTCAAATGAATATCCAGACATGGAACTAAAACTATTATTTACCCATTCTATTTTACCCTGATCATCGCAAATTATTACCGAATTAATATTTTTTTCAGCAATTAAAGATAGTAATATAAGTTGTTGTTCCTGCTTTTTTTGTTCGGTAATATCTAAATGAATTCCAATAGAACCAATAACTTCACCATTGATATTATAATTTGGTGCACCACTTATTAACCAATGCTTTAATTCTCTTTGTTTATTTTTAATGATCATTTCATACGAATCCGATATTCCTCCCTTTCGTTCTTTGCCTTTATCAATTAATTTTTCTTTTTCTTGGTCTTCTAAAAATAGTTCCGATCCCTTCTTTCCGATAAGTTCTTCAATAGTATATCCTGACATATCCGAAAAACTTTGATTGGCCAACAAGATGGTGTCGTCATTATCTACTTCTAACAATCCTATATTCATATTGGCAATAATTCTTCGGTATTTGCCCTTCTCATAATTAACTCTTTGATAATAGTTTTTATTAATTGTAATATCATTATAACTCCAAAGATGCCCTTTATAAATTCCATCTGTAAATAGCGGAATAAAACTTCTTTCGAAATATCTACCATCCACTAACTCTAATTCTTCGTTTAAAACAATTTCCTTTTTTTCTACTATTTGATTTATTCTGCTTACAAATTGCTCACTGTCTTTAAAAAAACATTTGGACTGTTCGGCAGATTGGGAACAATCTAAACCAACCATCAATTTAGGATCCATTGCAATAGAAAACATGGAACAAAATTCTTTATTTACAACTACTGTTTTTCGGTTTTCATCTTCTAATAAAATTCCTTTTTGCAAATTCATAATCACCGATGTAAGTCGGATTTCGTATTCTTTTAATCTATCTTGAATATTTTTTTCTCTAGTAATATCTTCAAAAACAACGAAGTACTGTAATATTGCACCATTACCATCTAAAACTGGTTGCCCTTTTATTCTTGACCAAAAATTGGCTTCCTTGTTTTTATTGTGAAAAACCTCACAATCAAAACCAACACCTTGGATAAAAGAATTTTTTATTTTTTCTAATACTTCACAATTTATACTATCAGAAGAAAATAGGTTAAATAAGGGTTTATTAAGTAATTCTAAATTACTAAAATTAGTTAATTTCAAATACGCATCGTTACTCCAAAAAACAATTCCATTTATGTCTGTCAATACTACTCCATTAGTATTATAACTTGCAACTAATGAAAGTTTTTCAATTTCCGCTTTATCTCTTTTTAATGCTTCATTTTGCTCATTAATTTTATACACTAAACTTTTCAAATCTTGATTACTAATTTCTTGATTTTCAAAAACTTTTTGCAAATCAATATCCAATTCAAAGGAGTTGTTTTCAATACTATTTATATCCAAAAGAGTAGCATTAGCTTCCAAAGACTCAGAATAGGGAGTGCCAACAAAAAGGAAAAATTCTTGGTGTTTATTAAAGTGTCCTTTTAAAAGCAAATTACTTTTAAAAAGTGATTCTAAAGTGACTAATTTAGAAATTAGTTCGTTAGCATTAGTAGTATGGTTACAATCAAAATTTGGAGCTTTTATTTTAAAAAAATCAAAAAAGGAAGTGGTATTATTTATTGTTTTTGGAATATACTTCGACAAACTATCTCCAAAACTTTTTATAGAAAAATCCTTATCCATTAATATGTAAAATGGGAAAAAAGAATTAAAATTATTCTGATCAAATTGGAATTGGAAATCTTTCATTTATTACTAACTTCTTATTTCCAAAATCAAATGGAAATTATTTATTCTTTTAATGTATACTATAACAAATCAGTTGTTTACATTAATTCATTGCAGGACCAATAGTCAAGTGTTTTTTTTACCAAAACTAGATAATCATCATATTTTAAAGGCTTAATAATATAACCTGCAATACCTATTTTGTAGCATTCTGTAATATCTCTATGATTATTGGAAGTCGTGAAAATAATGATTGGGATATGCTTCAATTCTTCATCATTCTTTACTATTTTCAAAAAATCGATACCATTGAGCTTTGGCATATTTAAATCTAATAATATTATATCTGGAGTAATTTCTTTAGTTCTTAATATTTCCAAAGCATTTTCTCCATTACTAGCTTCTATCAATCGATGATTAAATCCAATTTTTTGGAGTACCCTATTAAACATCATCACCTCGATAGTATCGTCTTCTACAAATAGAATATTTAACAACTTAAACATTGTTTGGATTTTATTAATATTTTTCAAATATCATATAATATTTTTATTCTATTTTTAAAGCAGCATCTTTAATCGATAAAAAAACGTTTAATGTAGTTGAAAAAAAGTTAAATTCTTACTTTTGTAAGAATGACAACAAAAAAAATGCCCTTGAAAAAATTTCAAGAGCATTAGTTATTATTAAGAAGACATTACATATTCATTAATATTTCTTTTTTATAATTATCATATTCGCCTTGAAGGATTAACCCATTATCAAGGAGTTTCTTATAATTTTGAAGTTTTTCAAATAATTCGTCTTGTGATAATTCATTCAATTTTCGTTCTCCAGAAACCACTTCCCCTTTAGGCTCTTCAAAAGAAGAAATATGATTTGTTGTTGGCATAATTTCAGCAAAATTAGTTACTTCTTCTGTGGCAACTTCTTCAACTTGCTCTTCAGCAACAAACTGTTGTTCTGCTGTTTTAGACTCTTCAATCACAACTGATTTAGGATTTTTTAATAAATCTAATTGCTCTTTGGCAAAAGTATATAATTTTCTTGCCTGATTTTTCGGCAAATAATCTATTGTGTGTGTTAAATCAGATTTGGTTGTAAAGGTATAATCTGCACCCAGAATCCCTTCTTTTACGAAACTTGCAGCAACATCATCCCAATCATAATCTATAAATTCCATGGATAAACCTAAGTTTTTAGGTTTGCATAAAATAATACGCTTATTGGTCACCACAATACTATCTGGAAATAAAGTCACTGCAGGCTTTTTTTGAACCGCAATATATCCTATTTCTTCGTTAGACATTAAAAGATTTTCCAACTTAGCAGTTATTTTTTCAATAGCCTTTGGATCCTGATCTTCGTTTAATATTTTCTTCAGATTGTCAATCATAATTTTATTTAATTTTATTCTTGTTGTGTAACAAAAGTAATGCCTAATTTTCTAATTCGTTAATTTCCGCTTGAATTTTTTTAGTCAAACTATTAAAAACCAATTCATAGGAATGATTTATGAGTTCTCGCATCATTTTATCCGATACATCGCTATTAAATACAACCGTATTCCAATGAACTTTACTCATGTGCCAACCCGGAATTATTGCCTCATATTCGGCTCGGAGTTCTTCGGCACGCTCTGGATTGCATTTTAAATTTAAGGATGGCGTTCCTTTTTCCCATTCTTTTAATGAAGTAAGGCAAAACATTTTACCGCCAACTTTAAAAACCAAAGTTTCTTCATCAAACGGAAAGTGCTCGGTAACTCCTTTTTTTGAAAGGCAAAATTCGTAAAATTGTTGGATATTCATTTTGTCTTAATTCTTAATACTTTTGTCTTAATACTAAATTATTTTCTCCATCATTTTCTCCGGATGTGTTAAACTAGTAAACCCAAATTTTTGATATAAAAAATGCGCATCGGAGGTTGCCAAGCGCCAAATTTTCACTTGTTGTAATTGGGGTTCGGTCATCATGGCATTTATTAAAATAGAAGAATAGCCTTTTCCGCGATGCTTTTCATGTATAAAAACATCCATAACGTATGCAAAAACTACATAATCAGTAATAACTCTACAAAAGCCAATTTGTTTTTCTTCCAAATAAATTCCGAAACAAAAAGAGGCATCCACTGTTGTTTGCACCTCCTCCAAAGTTCTACCGGCAGTCCAATAAACGTCTTTCAAAAAGTTTTGAAGAAACAGAATGTCTAGTTTCGATTTATCTGTGGAAACACGAATCATTTTACTCATTTTTATTAATACCTAACAGGTTTTAGAAACCTGTTAGGATACGATTTTATATAAAACAGGTTTGGATGGGGAAGCATCATTCTCAAAGGAAGCAATTTGAAGATTTAAAATATAACTTCCATCCGAAACAATATCGTCAACATAAATCATTTCGGTAATGGTGCAATTCAAACGCGCATCGTCATTTAAATCATCTACATTTTTCACATTCCAAAAGGCTTTGTGGGCCAATAGTCTCCCTTCGTCTTCTTCTCGATCGACGCTAGGCAAATCAATTAGCAAATGTTGAATTCCGATTTCTCGGATAAAAGTCGCTGCATCTTCAGCCAAATAGGGCGGATTAGTATTGGAATAATTCTGGTGTTTTTTACTTTTAAAATTAGGTAAAGTTCTAATAATTATTGCTTCGGGAGTTTTCCCGTTTAACGCATTTTTTATTTGAAATTTAGTGATAATATAATCGTCAACAATAGATTCTGGCTCCACCGAAATTAATTCGGCAGTAAAGAAAAACTGTTTCAAACATTGATTAATACTGTAAAATTCTCGGGTAATGTGTCCTAGACATTCTGTGTGGGTGCCGTGTCCGTGGGGATTGAAAAAAATATTATTGAAGTTGGTAGAGCTCCCTTCGGATACTTTTCCTATCCAATCACCAAAAACCACAGGTTCTATTTCGGGTTTTTCAATATACCACGCAATAGGATTGGCATCCGTATTGGATAACGGAATGGAAATATCAATGGGTTTTGATAGGTCTATTTCGAATTTATTGTTGATGGTTGCAATCATATAATTATGTTTCTTTGCTTCTAAGAAAATCATAAAAACTTTGAGTCTTTGTGACTTTGTGGCGAAATGTTACTCCAAATTTAATAAAAACAAATCACTTGCAATTCCATCGGATAAAAATTTACCTTTTTTAGTAGTTCGCAAAATATTTTCATCCACAAAAAGTAAATTATCTTCAATATATTTTGCTGCTTGTTGGTTTAAATAATTTAGATAAGTGTCACCAAATTCGGTTGCAATTCTTTCTAAAGAAACACCCCAAATAGTCCGTAAACCCGTCATGATGTATTCGTTATATCTATCCGTTTTAGTAAGCGTTTCGGTTTCAATTGGCAGTTTATTTTCGGAAATTGATTTTAAATACAAAGCATTATTCGAAACATTCCAACCTCGTTGTTCTCCGTCGTAACTGTGTGCAGAAGGTCCAATTCCGATGTATTTTTTACCCAACCAATAACTCGAATTGTTTTTTGAAAAATAATTTTCCTTTCCGAAATTGGATAATTCGTAGTGAATGAAATCGTGTTCGGCTAGTTTGTCTACCAAAATTTGGAAATGTTCTTGAGCTACTTCATCCTCCGGTTGTGGGATAATTCCTTTTTGAATAAACGAATGTAAAGCCGTTTTGGGCTCTACCGTTAAGGCATAACTGGAAATATGCGGAACATTAAAAGACAAAGCCATTTCTATATTTTGCAACCATTTTTCATTGCTCATTCCTGGGATTCCATAAATCAAATCAACGGAAATATTATCAAAATATTGAGTTGCTTCTTGTAAGCATTTTTTGGCTTCCGCCGAATTGTGCGCGCGATTCATCATCTTTAAATCGTCTTCAAAAAAAGATTGAATTCCGATGCTTAGTCGATTGATTCCAATTTTTGAAAGTTCGATCAAATAGTCACTTGACAAATCATCTGGATTGGCTTCGAGGGTGATTTCAGGATTTTGAGCAACAGTATAGTTTTCATAAATCGAATCCAACTGCAATTTCAAATCTGCAATCGTTAATCTGCTCGGCGTACCACCGCCAAAATAAATGGTTTCTACAACCTCATCTTGAAATTCTCCTTTTCGCATTTCAATTTCTTTAGCCAATGCCATTACCATCTCGTCTTTCTTCTTCAATGAAGTAGAAAAATGAAAGTCGCAATAATGACATGCTTGCTTGCAGAAAGGGATGTGGATGTATATGCCGCTCATTTTTTAGTGTTCAGTGCTCAGTGTTCATTTTGTGCTTACTGTAAACTGAGCACTGAACACTGAGCACTATTTTTTTACTCGTTCTTCGTTTTGTTTTACAAATGCATCCCAACCCGAATAACTTTTCTCGCCAACCACTTTTCCGGAATTGAAAAAATGACAAACCGCAGCGGCCAAACCATCGGTGGAATCTAAATTTTTAGGCAATTCTTTTAGCCCTAATAATTGTTGGAGCATTTTGGCAACTTGTTCTTTTGTGGCATTTCCGTTTCCGGTGATAGCCATTTTTATTTTTTTGGGCTCGTATTCCGTAATCGGAATATCTCTCGAAAGTCCCGCTGCCATTGCTACTCCTTGCGCTCTTCCCAATTTCAACATCGATTGGACATTTTTACCAAAAAAGGGGGCTTCAATAGCAATTTCATCCGGATGATGGGTATCAATCAGTTCAATAGTTCGTTCAAAAATAACTTTAAGTTTTTGATAATGGTTGTCGTATTTACTCAAAATCAATTCATTCAACTGAACAAATTCCATTTTTTTGTTGACTACTTTTATCAATCCGAAACCCATGATGGTGGTTCCAGGGTCAATTCCTAATATGATGCGTTCGTTTGCCAATTATTTAGTTTCAAGATTAAGGTTTCAAGTTCAAAGTTTTGTTTCTTTGCAACAATGATTTCAATTCCTCACAAAACTACACAATTCTTGGTTTTTTCAGTCAAACTTTTGATTGTTGTTGGCGCATTTTATTTTATTTACAATCAACTGGCTAGTAATGACAAACTAGATTGGGATAAGTTTTTAATCTTATTCCATAAAAACCAATCCATTGCGGGAATTTCATTTATATTATTTTTTAGTTTTTTGAATCGGTTTTTCGAAATTTTGAAATGGCAAAATCTAGCCCAAGTAGTAAAACCTATTTCTGTAAAAGAAGCAACGAAACAAGTTCTTGCCGCATTAACCTTAGGGGTTTTTACTCCGGTAGGCGTAGGAGAATATGCTGGAAAAGCATTGTATTTTGAGAAAAAAGAAGCAAAAAAAATTATTTTTCTGAATCTAATTTGCAACGGAATTCAGATTGTTGCCACAGGTTTATTCGGAATTATTGGAATGCTTATTTTAGGCTATTGGCTTTGGAGTTTAGGAATAGTATTAATTACTATTGCCTTTGTATTGTTTTCTTTTTTTACAAAAAAAATCAAAATCAAAGGATATTCTATTGAGAAATTATTAGAACGAATTAATGAAATTCCGAAGAAAATCCATAAAAAAAATATGTTTTTAGGTTTCTGCCGTTATTTGGTTTTTTCACACCAATATTATTTTTTGTTTGTGGCTTTTGATGTGAATTTACCCTACACTACTTTAATGGCATCCATTACCACCGTTTATTTTTTAGCCTCTGTTATTCCGAGTTTTCAATTTTTAGATTTTGCTTTAAAAGGAAGTTTGGCAGTGTATTTCTTCGGATTGCTTGGTGTTAATGAATGGATTGTGATTTTTGTTACTACCTTAATGTGGTTTTTAAATATAGTTTTACCCGTAATTATTGGCAGTTATTATGTATTGATTTTCAAAATTCATAAACCTATAATTTCTAATAATTTACCTTAAAATTTTAAGTATGATGGATGTCGTTTTATATTTGATAGCAGCAATTTATGTGGTTTTTATAGCCCAATTAATTTATGGTTTTAACAAGGTGAAAATCTTTGAAAGAACCGGGGTAAATCCTAAAACTGCCTTCTCAATAATCATTCCGTTTAGAAATGAAGCGAAGAATTTGCCTAAACTTTTAAAGTCGATTTCAAAGTTAAATTACCCTAAAGAATTGTTCGAAATTATTCTTGTGGATGATTTTTCTACCGATACTTCCGAGAGAATTTGCATCCAATGGCGAATGGCGAATGGACTAATTGAAAGCACTCTTTTAGAAAATTTACGCCTTTCTAATTCTCCAAAAAAAGATGCTATTTCACGAGCAGTTCCCATTTTAAAACACGAATGGATGGTTACGACGGATGCCGATTGTGTTGTGACCAAAAACTGGTTGTTAACCTTAGATAACTTCATACAACAAAGCAATCCCGAAATGGTGGTTGGAGCTGTAGTTTATAAAACCAAAAACAACTGGTTTCATCATTTCCAACAGTTGGATTTAATGAGTTTGCAAGGAACTACCGTTGGCAGTTTCGGAATTGGAAAACCTTTTATGTGCAACGGGGCCAATTTTGCTTACACTAAAAAATTTTTCCAAGAACTTGGTGGTTTTGGAGGAATCAACAGCACCGCTAGTGGTGATGATGTTATGTTATTACAGAAAGCAGTTGCGGCCAATTCGGATAAAGTACTCTATCTAAAAAACAAAGAGTTTATTGTAAAAACAAAGCCAGAAAACGATTTATTTGTTCTTTTTATGCAACGGGTTCGTTGGGCAAGCAAAACTACAAGTTATAAAAATACCTATGCTAAATCACTTGCCGTTGTTGTTTTATTATTGAATCTTTCTTTGGTTCTAGGTTTTGGTTTTTGGGTTTTAGGCAAAATTGAAATTTGGAATTTGAGTATTGTTTTTTTTATTAAATACCTTGTAGATTACATTTTACTATATAAGTCCAATCAATATTTAAAGAATGGGAAGTTTATGCTTCCGTTAGCAAGTAGTTTGGTATATCCTGTTTTTTCAAGTGCTGTTGGATTGTATTCGTTGTTTGGAAGTTTCACTTGGAAAGGAAGATACTTTAGTAAGTAAATTTATCCAATTAATATTATCACAAAAATTTCCTTTTTTATAAGAAAATACTTATAATTGATTATTTTTGAGAAAAAAAATGATTAGATATTTCCCCTTATCTATCTTAATCTTTTTTCTTATTACTATTTTTCCAGTTTTCGGACAAGAAAGTATTCCTGAAAAAGATTTTACGGTACACTATTATCCAACCCGATTAGAGTTGGAATTTGACAAATCAAAATCTCCTATTTCGATTAAAGCGATAGATGTTTTTTCTAATAATGAGGTATTAATTGAGAAAACTAACAATCCTTATTTATTTATTATTTATTCTGAAAAGCCTTCTCAGTTTTTCACCATAGAATATACGTTAAACACAGATAACACATCCATTTTATCTAGCACTACTATAGCTTCTAAATCGGCTTCAACGGGAACCATAACTGTATATTTTAATCATACTGTGGATACAACTTTTAGTCAAACGCAAAATGCTGTTAACCTTTCCAATACGTTAGACGATATGTTGATTACCTATATCAATAATTGTGTTGCTACCTTGGATATTGCTATTTATAATTCCTATTCCCCTTCGGCAACAACTGGTATTGCTGCTGCTATAAATGCTGCTTTCGCAAGAGGGGTTCAGGTTCGAGTTATTTATGACGGAAGTACTAGTAGTGTAATGATACCATTATTAAATAGTGCCATTCCAATATTAGCAAGCCCTTCTTCTTCCTCATATGGAATTATGCATAATAAATTTGTTATTTTTGATGCCAATAACAGCAATCCTAATCTTCCTTATGTGTGGACTGGCTCCACCAATTGGACTGCAGTTCAAATTGATGGCCCAGATAGAAATAGTGTCATCACTCTTCAAGACCAGACTTTAGCTTTAGCTTATACTATAGAATTTGAAGAAATGTGGGGAGGATCTGCAGCAACTCCAAATACAACTAATTCAAAATTTGGACCTTATAAAACAAATAATACTCCGCACAACTTTGTTATAGGGGGCAAAACCATAGAAAGCTATTTTAGCCCTTCCGATGGAACAACTTCCAAAATTATATCGGCAATTAACTCCGCCAACACCGATATTGAAATTGCTGTAATGAATTTTACTCGAACCGACATAAGTAGTGCTTTGATTAACAGATACAATAATGGCTTTACCAATATTAATGTGTTGTTAGATAGCAGTAATCCGACTGGGAATCAAATAGCGCCCTTACAAGCTGGATTACTTCCTAATCATGCTTTAGTGGATAGCGCTTCGGGAATTATGCACCACAAATTTATGGTTGTAGATAATTTCAATAGCTCTTCAGACCCATTAGTTTTGGTAGGATCTCATAATTGGAGCACGGCTGCCGAAACTAAAAATGATGAAAACACATTAATTGTTCATGATGCAAATATTACAAATCAATATTTTCAAGCATTTGCCTCTATGTACCAAATAGCAGGAGGAACTTTATCAAATATAGAAAATACTGATGAAAATAAAATCATATTAAAAATAATTCCTAACCCTAATAACGGGATATTTGATATTGTTTCTAGTAACACTATGGAAAACGTAGGTCTAGTTATTTATGATGTTTTAGGAAATAGAATCGCAACAAAAAATTTCAATTCTTTTACTAATACTTCTATTGATATTAGTTCGGAATCTTCAGGGTTTTATTTTATAGAAGCTACTGCAGATGGAAATATTTGGCATTATAAATTAATAAAAAGATAAACTAATTCAGATTATTTTTTCTCTTCAGTTTTAATTATAACAGGCAGAATGAATTGTGTTTTCACTGGAATTCCTCTTTTAAATGCAGGATTAACTTTTGGAAAATCCACTAATTTAATTTTTAGAATACTGTCGATTTTAATAGTATCATAAGCAACGGTATCCTTTGGAAATTGAGGTTCAAATTGCATGCTTGCATCTGAATTTATGGTTACTTTTACTTCAATTGTATCCAACTTTGGAAATAATATTTTTAAAGTATCTACGCTTAATTTTTGTTGGATGGTATTTGTAAGGAATTCGAAAAAACACTGTTTTTGTTGCGTGGGGTCAGTTAATTTATCACAATCTACAATAGAAGGATATTGGTCTACTTCTTTCCAATTTATTTCTTTAATTTGCTGGTCCAGCAACTCCTTTTCAGAAGGCACCTGCTTCTCAAAATATTGACAAGATTGCATAATTAAAACCAATACTAGTAAACTTATCTTTTTCAAATAATTATTTTTTGGGTTCTAAATAATCGGAATATTTTTTATCAAACCATTCTTTTTTGGTTTGTTGTGCTTCTGCTTTTTTATTTTTATATAACATTCCATATTTCTCAGAATAAATGGCAATCTTAATAGTGTAGGTATAATATTCTTCTTTTGTAAGCGTAATATTAGCATCATTTTGTTTCTGAAAAAATTCAAAAAACAAGGTATCGAAATCTTTTTTGTTAAAAGCCAAAACCTCTTTTTTGTATTTATGATAAATGGATTCTTTTTGAGAGGCATCTTCAGCTATAGGATTTTTATCTTGCGCCAAAGCTTTGCTTATGGAACAAGATAAAAAGAAGAAACTAGTTACTATTGGAATTATTTTTTTCATACTACCCTTCAAAAATAGTAAAAATTTACAAATTTTCCTAAAAGCAAAAAAGCTATCCACAAAAGTGGAAAGCTTTTCATTGGTCTAACTACTAAACCGTGATACGAGTTACAAATTCGTATCGAAAACAACACAACTAATTTTGAATGACTCACTGAATTTTTTAATAATCCAGGTAATTCATTTCATTTGCTTTTTGGGCAAAAAAGCACTTCATTTCTGAAGTGCTTTTCCCAATTTAGCGGTCTGGACGGGACTCGAACCCGCGACCCCATGCGTGACAGGCATGTATTCTAACCAACTGAACTACCAAACCATCGCTTTATTGCGGTTGCAAATATACACCCATTTTCTACATTAACAAGCGTTTCTAGGGATTTTTTTAGATATTTTTTTTATCCTTAACCAAACATTTGTTTTTCAGCTAAGTAAGTTGTGAGAATTTTTTCAAAATTCGCTCCCACATTAACAGGAACGTACTTTATTTTGTTTTGAGCACAAGCCATAGACAAACTTTTAAAGTAGTTTTGAAGTGTTTTTTCGTATTCCTCTTTTACATTTTCGGCAAATAGGTTGACTATTTCACCTGTTTCTACGTCAATAAACTTTCGCGGAGCGTTATCAAAGTCGAAATTGAGCTCTCTTTTTTCGTCTATCACATGAAATAAAACTACTTTGTGTTTGTTGTGTTTTAAATGTTGTAAAGCATTAAACAAAGCTTCTTGATTATCTTCCTGAAACATGTCTGTAAAAATGACAATCATGGAACGACGGTGCATTTTTTCGGCAATTTGGTGCAGAAAAGTAATTGTATCGGTAGATTTTGCTTGTTTGGGTGCAACTAATAAATCTTCCAGCTTGTGTAATAACATTCGGTGGTGGCGATCGCTTCCTTTTTCTGGAGCGTAGTATTCGTAATTGTCGGAAAATACACTTAATCCTACGGCATCTCGTTGCTTTTTAAGCAAACTCATGAGCACAGCAGAAGCCAAGACTGAAAATCCGATTTTGCTCTCGTAAAAGGGCTGGTTGGACTCTAGCTTTGGATAATGCATGGAAGAGGAATTGTCTATAATTAAATGACAACGAAGGTTGGTCTCTTCTTCAAAGCGTTTAGTATATAATCTATCGGTTTTGGCAAATAATTTCCAATCGATATGTTTGGTGCTTTCGCCAACGTTATAGGTTTTATGCTCGGCAAATTCGGCAGAGAATCCATGAAAGGGCGATTTATGCATTCCAGAAATAAAGCCTTCTACCACTTGGTTGGCTAATAATTCTAAATGTTTGAAACCAGAAATGAGTTCTTTTTGATCTTCTATCTTCATAATTCAAAAGTAACAAAAAAATGTTTATGAGTTTAGAAAGTTTAGGAGTTTAGTGGTTTTAAATTTGAATTTCACAGAAGACAATAACCATCTAGCCCTGATTGAGCCGATAGCTCTCGTGGAGGAACGGAGCGAGACTAAAGGCGAAAGCAGGAATTACCTTTACTAAAATGCCAAATGTTTCGCTCCTGAATTAATCGAAACGAATTGTTTTGGCGGGGGATATTTTGGTGATGATGTAGGACGGAATTAATAGCACTACTAAACAGATGGCTACGGTGCCGATGTTTAATGCTAGTATGTAAAGCAGATTGATGTCGACTGGAGCGACGGTTACATAGTAGTTTTCGGGTGGTAATTTTATGATGCCGAAGTATTTTTGGATTACTAAAAAGCCAATACCGATGAAATTTCCCCAGAATAGACCACGAACGATTAGGTAAAATGCGTTGTAGAGAAATATTTTTCGGATGGTCCAATTGTTGGCGCCCATGGATTTTAGGATTCCGATCATTTGGGTTCTTTCTAGAATTAGCACTAATAATGCTACTACCATATTGATGGTGGAAACGATTATCATTATTATTAGGATTACTAGGATATTGAAATCGAAGAGTTTTAGCCAATCGAAAATGTAAGAAAATTTTTCTTCGATGGTTTGAGTGTTGAGGATGGAAGAGGTTTCGTCATAAACTTCTTCTCCTTTTTGTTTTATTTGAGTGAAGTCGTCTATGAAGACTTCGAAGGAACCAACTTGGTCGGGAGCCCATTTGTTCATTCTTTGAATGTGTCGGATATCTCCTATTATATAGGAGGCGTCAAATTCCTGAAGGCCTGAGTTGTAGATTCCGACAATTTTAAATCGACGACTGTTGGGTAGGCCATTCCCTCCTTGTTTCATAAAAAAGGTATTGAAATTATCGCCCAGTTTTAGATTTAGTCGGTTGGCAAGATATTGGGAAATTACTATTTCGTTATTTAGTTGGGTTTGTAAATGGGGAATGGTTCCTGAAATTAGGTACTCTTTAATATTGTCCCAATTGTAGTCTTTGCCTACTCCTTTATAAACAATTCCTTCGAAGGCAGTTGGAGTTCTAATAATTCCTACTTTGGTTGCAACGGCTTGGACGTGGCTTATGCCCTGAATGTTTTTGAATTTTGGGTAAAACTTTTGGTGGGTAGAAATTGGCTCGGTGCTAACATCGGACTCGTTTCCGTTGAAGTTGGTAATTAAAATATGCCCGCTGAAGGCTGCGACTTTTTGGCGGATCTTTTGTTGTAAGCCCATTCCGGTAGCCACGGAGACAATCATCATAATCATTCCCAACGCAATTGCCGAGATAGCAATTTTTATAATTGGTGCAGATATACTACTTTTATGGTCTTTAGCAGTAATGAGTCGTTTGGCTATGAAATGTTCTAGGTTCAACTGTTTTGTATTTGCAACAAATATACATAAAGTTTTTGGCCACAGATATAAGAGATTTTCACAGATTAAAAAATAATTTCATGAAATACATAATTAATAGTTGCTTGGTGCTGGGTGGGTTTTTATTTGTTTTGGGCTCATGTGGGAACACAAAAGTCCTCTCCCCGACCCTCTCCAAAGGAGAGGGTGATGAAGCGGGAAATATTACGCAACTAGGATTGGGAAATTCTACGTTGCAATTGGCAATCAAAACTGGTGCTGATAATTTTGATGCTTACCTACCTTTATTAAAAGATAAAAAAGTTGGGATTGTAACGAATCAAACAGGGATAGTTACCTATCCGATGCCAGAGATTGTGTATGTCCAAGATCCGAGACAACAACCGACAACCAAAATAACCAACAAAACGATATCTATAGTTGATTATTTAATAGGCCGAAGTATTAACCTTCAAAAAATATTTGCTCCAGAGCATGGTTTTCGTGGTACTGCCGATGCTGGCGAACATGTAGTGGATGGAAAAGATACTAAAACCGGGTTGCCTATTGTTTCGCTTTACGGAAGCAACAAAAAACCGAAAGCCGAACAATTGGAAGGAATTGATGTTATGGTTTTTGATCTGCAGGATGTGGGTGCGCGTTTTTACACTTACATCTCCTCGTTACATTATATCATGGAAGCCTGTGCGGAAAATCATATACCGCTAATTGTATTGGACAGACCAAATCCGAATGGGGCTGTTGTGGATGGCCCGCTTTTGGAAAAAGAATATACGAGTTTTGTTGGGATGCATCCCATTCCGTTATTGCACGGAATGACTATTGGCGAGTATGCGCGAATGATTAACGGAGAAAAGTGGTTAAAAGATGGTATTCAATGTGACTTAAAAGTAATTCCTTGTTTGAATTACAAACGCGAAATGGCTTATAGTTTGCCAGTAAAACCATCGCCAAATTTACCCAACGACCAAGCGGTAAATTTATATTCCAGTTTGTGTTTGTTTGAAGGTACTAACGTGAGTGTTGGTCGTGGTACCGAGAAACAGTTTCAAATATATGGCTCTCCTTTTTTACCTAAAAGCGAATTTAGTTTTACACCGATTCCGAATTTTGGTGCGAAAGAACCAGTTTATAAGGATCAGTTATGTTATGGTGAAGATTTGACTACAATTGCAAAAGTGAAGCAATTGGAATTGAAATGGCTTATTAAAGCGTATAATTCGACTTCGGATAAATCGAAATTCTTTACTGAATTCTTTACCAAATTGGCGGGGACTAAAAAATTACAACTGCAAATTGAGAACGGCGTTTCGGAAATAGAGATTAGAAAATCTTGGGAGAAAGGGTTGAATGAGTTTAAAAAAATGCGGGAGAAGTATTTAATATACTAAACCTAACCCCCAACCCCTCTCCAAAGGAGAGGGGAGTTAAGACTACAACGGCAATTTCTCTTTCATTTTTTCTACAATATTGAAAGCGGCTGGGCAGATTGCAACATTTTTCAATGTTAAATTTAACTTCACTTATGTTTAAAAAAAAGTAAATAAATTTGGTTTATAATATAAACTAGTTTATTTTTGTGCATTGTTTAACATTATTATAAATAAATATGGAAAATTCAAATCAACAAAATCTCGAATTGATAGCTCAGGTAATAAAAACTGCACAAAGACGTTTTTATGAAGACAGTCCTTATTATATCCTTTGGGGTAGCACCGTCTTTTTAGCTAGTATATTACAATACATTTTAATTCTCATACAATCTGAATTTAATGCAATAGGTTGGTTGGTATTAATTCCGAGTGCTTTAATTATTCAATTTATTATTATGAGAAAAGAAAAAAAGAAAGAAAAAATCAAAACTCATGTAGGGTCATTATTGGCAAACATGTGGATTGCATTTGGTATAACATTATTTATTGTTTTGATGTTTTCTAATAAAATTGGGATTAATACTTATCCAATTATATTATGTTTATATGCAATTAGTACATTTATTTCAGGTAGTGCTTTTAAAATAAAAGCATTTATTTTAGGTTCAGTATCATGTTGGTTATTTGCAATAATTGGTTTTTTTGTCCAATTTAATATTCAATTACTATTATTAGCTGCCGGAGTTTTATTTGCCTTCATCATTCCTGGAATTATTTTAAAAGCCAGTGAAAAGTCTGAAGCAAATTAATTTATTACAAATGTTTAAAAATTTAGATCCATTATTACATTCACAGCTTAGACTTGCAATTATTTCCTTGCTAATCACAGTTGAAGAAGCTGAATTTTCTTTTCTTAAAGATAAAACAAAAGCTACATCTGGAAATTTAAGTGTGCAAATTGAAAAGCTTAGAGAAGCAAATTATATTAAAATTGAAAAATCTTTCAAGGGTAAATATCCATTGACTAAATGTGCAATAACAAAAAAAGGAATAGAAGCTTTTGAAGAATATGTTTCTATTTTGCAGCAATATATTAAGCCATAAGTTTATCAAAAAACAAATCAATGTATTCGCATTTATTTCAAATTTGCTGTTTGATTACAACGGCAATTTCTCTTTCATTTTCTCTACAATATTAAACGCTGCTGGGCAAATTGCAACATTTTTAAGAGTTAAATCGGAGATTTGTTGGAACTTTTTTCTATCGGTATGTGGGAATTCTCGGCAGGCTTTTGGGCGCACATCATAAATAAAACATTTATTATCTGCTTCTAAAAAGGTACATGGAACACTTTGCAAAACATAATCCTGATCTTCATCTACTCGTAAATACTGCTCAATAAATTGTTGCGGCTTTTGCTTGAAGGATTTGGAAATTCTTTCAATATCGGCCAAGGTAAAAAGCGGCCCGGTAGTTTTACAACAATTAGCACAATCTAAGCAATCGGTTTTTTTAAATTCGGCATCGTGCAAATCTTGCATGAGGTAATCTAAATTTTTGGGCGTTTTCTTTTTTAACTTATCAAAATACTTTTTGTTTTCGATATGCTTATCTTTGGCCTCTTTAGGAAGATTGTTTAGAATATGTTTCAAATTGTAGGGTTCAAGTTATCTTGCAAAATTAGAACATTTTAAACTTGAAACTTGAAACCTGAAACTAAATTTATGAAAGATCTTTTCGGAACTGCCATTCTCGATTATCAAACCAATAATTCTCCTGAAGATATTATTACCGAAACTACTATTTCGGAAGCGGATGCTATGGAAGTAAGTTATCTTTTTCGTTCTTATCAAGAAATGCCTAAACTAGAACAGAAAGCCTTGCAACTTGCAAAAGGTAAAATTCTAGATGTTGGATGTGGCGCTGGTAGTCACAGTTTGTATTTGCAAGAAAAAGGATTGGAAGTCACTTCTATAGATATTTCGGAAAATGCCATTAAAGCCTGTGTACTACGTGGAGTAAAAAATGCTCAAGTTCAAAATGTTTTGGATTTGGATTTGCTGCAGAAGGACAAGTTTTACACCATTTTATTATTAATGAATGGCACCGGAATTTTTGGAACGTTAGATCAAACTTCTAAATATTTACAGAAATTAAAAAGTTTACTTGCGCCAAATGGACAAATCCTGGTTGATTCTTCGGATATCATTTATATGTTTGACGAGGATGAAGATGGGTCTAAATGGGTTTCTGCCGATGGGTATTATGGCGAATTAACTTTTACCATTTCGTATAAAAGCCAAACCGAAGAGGCTTTTCCTTGGTTGTATTTAGATTATAATACTTTGCAAAATGCCGCTCATGCTAATGGGTTAGAATGTGAATTAATTTTAGAAGGAGAGCATTTTGATTATTTAGCGCGGTTGTATTAAATAAAAAATCCCAAACAACCATAGACTGCCCCCAAAAAGTTAGACACTATTTGGGGGTATTTTTATGGAAAGAAAAGTAAAGTATGATTATGCGTTTAAACTTGAATGTGTAAAATTAGTTTTAGAAAAGCATTATTCTTGCAACTATGCTTCAATAGAAAAAGGTGTA
>CANFHX010000025.1 GCA_947446865.1 Flavobacteriaceae bacterium
GCTTGGCTTCAAATAGGAAGTAGACAGAATATCAATAATAATCCACTAAGTTCAAGAAATATCGACGACATCGGCATCTGGAATCGTGCCTTAACCCAAGAAGAAATTACAGGTTTGTATAATTCTGCGAACAGTAATGAATGCCAATCCCTAGTTATTAATACGGGTATTTTAAGTTTTAATCCGGTAACGTATAACAACACCGTTACCATTTACCCTAATCCTGCTAACGATCATATCACTATTGATTGTGGTAATCTAGCCAATGTTACGGGGTATCAAATTAAAATTGTAAATACGCTAGGGCAAGAAGTTTTTAGTGGCGCTATGAATACGCAACAGTATGTGGTGCCTTTAAATACTTGGAGTGGCACTGGGGTGTACTTTGTGAAAATTTATGATGCTTCTAATAATTTATTGAATACCAAGAAAATTATTTTGCAATAAATTGTAGGTACTTATTTCTTTGTGAAAGAGCTTTATACTGTAACACAAAGAGCCACAAAGCTTGCACGAAGTAACAGAAAGGTTTTACTTATTAAAATAACAGAAACCATCAAATTGATTTTGGTGGTTTTTTATTAAGTCAAAATCAAACAATTCATTTTTTACACGATTTTTGTATATTTGTGTTTCAAAATAGTGGAAATCATGATAACTATAAAATTAAAAGACAATAGTAAGCAAGCAAAAACAGTTTTAGAAATGCTAAAGACTTTTTCATTTGTTGAAATTATTCCTAATGTAGTTAGTACTCCCAAAACATCTTCCAAAAAAAATACTCCCTCAAAAGTTTTACAAGATTTAGATTTGTCTTTTAAACAATTAACAATTGCAAAGAAAAGCAACTCAAAGCGTAAAACTTTAGATGATTTATTAGTATAATCTTGCATATTAAAATAACAGAAACCATCAAAAGTAATTTTGGTGGTTTTTTATTAAGTCAAAATCAAACAATTCATTTTTTACACGATTTTTGTATATTTGTGTTTCAAAATATTGGAAATATGCCAGAAATATGTCGATTTTATGGAATTATAATACAGATGTTTTTTAATGATCATAATCCACCACATTTTCATGTTGTTTATGGGGATTTTAAAGCAGTTATAAATATTGATGATGAAATTGTGGAAGGATTCATGCCTAAAAGAGCCTTGAAATTGGTTTTTGAATGGATGGAATTGCATAAAAAAGAATTAATTGAAAACTGGGAACTAGCTCAAAATGGGGAATTGCCAAAAAAAATTGAACCACTAAAATAATAAACCATGGGATTGATCTGGATAACTAACGCAAACTATTTGAAAGATTACAAAATAGAATTAGAATTTAATAACAATAAAAAAGGAGTATTTGATTTTGAAAATCATCTCCATACTAAACTATTTTTACCTCTTAAGGAACTAGAAACGTTTAAAAAATTTAAACTCAATTCTTGGACTTTAGAATGGGAAAATGGCGCCGATTTTTCTCCTGAATTTTTACTTGAAAACTTAAAAAAGTAAATCAAGAAGTATTTTTTTCTTAAGAAATAAAAACCCGACCGCACGGATATTTTCCTCACAATGATTGCAAATCGCTATCGAGATTTATTTCTTAGTGAAACTTGGTGCTTCTTAGAGTTTCTTTGTGGAAGAACTTATTATTGTAACACAAAAGCCACAAAGGTTACACAAAAGTCCTCAAAGGTTATATTCTTTTAAAATAACAGAAACCATCAAAAGCAATTTGATGGTTTTTTATTTATCAACAATTGCCAAAATTAACAAGTGTTATTTGCCTACCTAAAATCGTATTCTGTAATTTTACAAAATGTATGCTTTAGTAGATTGTAACAATTTTTATGCTTCGTGCGAACGCGTTTTTCAACCCCATCTTAACGGGGAACCTATCGTTATTTTATCTAATAACGATGGGTGTATCATATCTAGAAGTTACGAAGCCAAAGCATTGGGTTTTGCAATGGGGGCGCCTGAATTTCAGGTGCGTCAAGAGTTACGAGAGAAAAAGGTGCATGTTTTTTCTTCTAATTATGCTTTGTATGGCGATTTGAGTAATCGGGTGATGAAGATTCTGGAAGGGTACACGCCCAATCTAGAAGTGTATAGCATTGATGAGGCATTTTTAAATTTTGATGGGATGCCAATTAGTGATTTCCACGATTATGGTTTGCAGATGAAACAAAGAGTGCAAAAATGGGTTGGAATTCCGGTTTGCGTGGGGTTTGCTCCTACCAAAGCATTATCGAAAGTGGCTAATAAAATCGCGAAGAAATACCAAGAACGAACGCAAGGCATTTATGTAATTGACACCGAAGAAAAGCGTATTAAAGCACTAAAATGGACTAAAATTGAAGACGTTTGGGGAATTGGTTACCGACTTAGAAAAAAGATGGTGGCGCATGCTATTCTTACTGCTTATGATTTTACAAAACCCCAACACGAAGCGTGGATACGAAAAGAAATGGGCGTTTTAGGAATGCGATTAAAATATGAATTAGAAGGCAAATCGGTATTGGATTTGGAACCCATTAAAGAACAGAAAAAAAGTATTGCCACCACTAGAAGTTTTCCGAAACAACTGTCCGATTGGGATTCTTTACGGGAGCGTGTGGCTACTTTTGCAGCGGTTTGTGCCGAGAAATTGCGGAAACAAAATTCGTGTTGCCATACCATTATTGTGATGCTAGTGATTGATAGACATAAATACGAAACCCAAAAATACTATTACAATAAGGCGATTACCTTGCCGTATGCAACTAACTCTACCTTGACGATTTCTAATGCGGCAATTGCAATTTTAAAGGAATTGTATGCCGGCAATGAAAATATTAAATTCAAAAAAGCGGGAGTTATTGTAACCGAATTTATAGACGAAAATAAAAAACAACTGCAATTGTTTGAAGAAGAAAATCCGAAGCATTTGGCGCTGATGAAAGCCATGGATGCTTTAAATGCAAAGATTGGCGATAAAAAAGTGAAGTTGGCATCGCAAGATTTACAAGTAACTTGGAACATGAACCAAAGGCACTTATCGCAAAATTATACTACTAAATTTAAGGAAATACTAGAAATAAAATGCCTGTAAAAAAAGAACCTACGTTAACGTTTTATCGTCCTGATTTTGAAAGTGAGGTACGAATTCCGTATATAAAAGAAAGAGTTTCTGCTGGATTTCCATCGCCTGCCACCGACTTTTTAGGGAATGATATCGATTTGAATAAAGAATTATGTAAAAATCCGTTGGCGACTTTTTATATAAAAGTGAAAGGAAATTCGATGATAAATGCCGGCATCAGCGACAAGGATATATTAATTGTAGACAGGAGTTTGGAGCCACAAAACAACAAAATTGCGGTGTGTTTTATTGATGGCGAATTCACCGTAAAACGAATTAAAACGGAAGACGGCTGCTTGTATTTGATGCCCGAAAACACAAATTACCAACCCATTAAAGTCACGGAAGAAAATGAGTTGGTAATTTGGGGGATGGTTACTTATGTGATTAAAAGTATGTAATGACAAAAAATTATTGTCCTATTGAAATATAGGCTCAAATAACCTTAAATTTAAAAAAATACAAAGACACATGTTGCATAGACCAATTGCTTCGCCTATTCGCTGTCGCTCGGGTACTTGGTTTCACATCACTATGATTTTCTTTAATAAAGTGAAACGCCTTTTGTTTTTTTAATCTATGATTCTATGTGGTTAAAAAGATTATTTTATATTTATTATTGGTAAAGCGCCACCGCTATTTGGGAAGCAACTTTGGCATTGTTTTTAATCAGAGCAATATTGGCTTCCAAACTTTCCCCATGGGTATGCGCTGCAATGGCTTTCAATAAAAATGGCGTCACTTCTTTTCCTTTTATGTGCAAACGATTGGCTTCTTGCAAAGCATCCAAAATGTGTACTTCGATTGCTTCTTGTTCCATTTCAAATTCTTTCGGAATTGGATTGGCAATCAACACCGAACCGTTAAGTCCTAAATCCCATTTGGATTGCAATAGCAAAGCCATTTCTTGAGGAGTATCCATTCGTAAAGGCGATTGGAATCCGCTTTTGGAAGAATAAAAACTTGGGAAGGCATCTTGCCCGAAAGTAACCACCGGAATTCCAGAAGTTTCTAGATATTCTAAAGTTAATCCAATATCTAAAATAGATTTTACTCCTGCTGCAACAATGGCAACATTGGTATGCGCCATTTCGGTTAAATCGGCAGAGATATCCATAGTATCGGTAGCACCACGATGCACACCACCAATTCCGCCGGTGGCAAAAATTTTAATTCCAACCATAGAGGCAATTCGCATAGTAGCAGCAACCGTAGTCGCCCCAGGTAATTTTTTCGCAATTACATACGGCATATCTCTAAGACTCACTTTCCAAACGCCTGGAGTTTGCCCTAAATAATCAATATCTTCATCGCGCAAACCAACCAAACATTTTCCGTCGCGAATGGCAATAGTTGCAGGAACCGCTCCATATTTTCGAACTTCGTCTTCTACCAATTTAGCAGTAATGGCATTTTGAGGCCAAGGCATTCCGTGGGAAATTATAGTCGACTCTAAAGCAACTATGGGTAAATTAGTATCTAGGGCATGTTGCACCTCGGGACTGATAATTATCAAATCTTTATTAATCATGGTAATAGTTATTTTTTATTTTTTGAAGTGAATCGGCAGTTATAGAAGTTACAACGGCACCTTTTATTTGTAGTACTTCCATAGCCAAACTATGGGCTAGTTGGAGGGATGAAAGTTCGTTTTCTTGATTGCAATAACCAAAAACCCAAGCTGCTAATGCGGCATCTCCTGCGCCTGTACTATCTATTATTGAAATAGTCGGCACAGATAGTTCTAACGAATTATTAGCATCGAATACTACCGAACCTTGATTTCCTTTGCGAAGCCACACTTTTTCTACTCCTCTGTGTAACAAATGAGAAACCAAAACGGATTCCTCCTCCGAATCTATGGTAGCAATGGCGTGTAATTCTTCTTGATTTGGGGTAATCATATAAACGCCATTTAGATCTAAGGCTGCTAATTTTGAAGCTTTAGAAACCGAAACAGGTTCTATAATTAATTTTTGGTGGTTGGCTTTTGCAAAAGAAATTATCCATTGCAATGCTTCTGCAGAACAATTGGCATCCAAAAGGATGACATCGAAATCTTTGATAAAATTGGATTTAGATTCCAAAAAAGGAACCGAAAGGTATTCGGGAGTAGTGTCTTGACAAACGGAAACATAAAGAGTACCATCGGGTTGCGCAATAGAAACATATTTCCCGGTGGAAGGAGCATCAAAATTAGATTCCGAAAAGGATATTCCTAATTTGTTAAATTGTTCGGCAATCAAAATGGCTTCACTATCTTTTCCTAAAACGGTAATCAAGTTTGGATGCAAACCCAATAAAGCAAGGTGTTGGGCAATATTACTAATTACGCCACCAATACTCGAAGACTTTTGAGCAGGATTGGAAGAATTAGGAATAATGGTGTTTTGAGAGAAATACAATTCATCTACCAAAGTAGCACCAATACATAAAATAGATTTGCTCATGCCACAAAGATACAAATCGCGTAGGAAAATTAAGTAAATACAATAATCAAGTTAAATAAAAAAGATTAAAAGTTAACAAAGCATAAATTGCATTCCGTTCCATAAAAATAAGTTTCCTCTTTTTTATCGTATTCAATAACTACATTCATTTTGGTTTTCATAAAAACTATATAATAATGAAGACTGCGCGAAGAAATTTCAAGTTTTTCCGCCAATTGCTTAGGTGGACCCGTTTTTCCGGCTTTAATTAGCTCGTGCAATTGCATTAGTATTAGTACATTCATATTAAAAGGACACTATGTTATAGTGGTAGATATTAAATTCTGATTTCAAACTTTTTATAAAGACGATTAATCCTAGTTTTTTTCCTAAAAAAATATTTTTTTCCTTAAATTATACTATTGTCGCACAAAAAAACTATAGAATCTACGATTAATTTCCAAAATTAACCAAATTAACCATAGTAATTTGGTGCAAGTTGGTGCAAGTTGCATAGAGACGAAATAGTATCAAGCCCTACTAGATATCCTGAAATTAAATCTTGTGAAACTCGTAATTGATAACCCAACATTTACAGATTATTTTTAAATATTATTTCCTACTTTTAACCTCTTATTAAAAATCATTAAACACAATGAAAAAATTATTTTTTATTATCCTAAGTACTATGAGCATAGCAGCATCGGCGCAACAAGTTTTGTCGCCAGAACTTCTTTGGAAGTTAGGAAGGGTAACTCCTTTAGGAATTTCTAAAGACGGAAAATTGGTAGTTTATAAAGTGACCATTCCTTCCGTGGAAGAGAACAAATCAAGTTCAAAATTTTATACTATGCCTATTTCAGGTGGTTCTGCTTCCGAAGTTAAAGACACTAAAGATTTACTTGCAGACAAAAATGTTTCGGCTGATGGAAAATTTATTGTTTCTACGCAAGAAGTAAAAACCGAAAAAGTTTTAGGTAAAGATTATTATCCAAATTTAGAAAAATCGGATGTTCAAATTTACAATGGTTTGGATTACCGCCATTGGGATACTTGGAATAATGGTACACACAACCACGTTTTTTATGCCGAAACTAAAGAAGGTGCTACGGCAATAGATATTATGAAAGGCGAAAATTTTGATGCCCCACAAAAACCTTTTGGTGGCGATGAAGATTATATTTGGTCACCAGACAGCAAAAGCATTATTTATGTTTGTAAGAAAAAAGAAGGAACTGCCTATGCAATTTCTACTAATACTAATTTGTATGAATACAATTTAGAAACTAAAACCACCAGAAATTTAACCGAAACCAATTTGGGTTACGACACCAATCCTGCATTTTCACCAACTGGCAATTTAACTTGGTTGCAAATGAAACGCGATGGGTATGAAGCCGATAAAAACGATATTATTGTTCGAGTGAATGATAAATTCTATCAAAATCTTACTGCTGCTTATGATGGAACTGTGGAAAGTTTCAAATGGAGTAAAGACGGAAAGAAAGTGTATTTTTTATCTCCGGTAGATGGAACCCAACAATTATTTGAAGTGAATTTTCCTGGGATGACTAAAATGGCAATCACGGTAAAGCAAATAACTTCGGGAGATTTTGACGTTCATGATATTGTAGATATTACTGGCGATACTGCTATTTTATCTAGAAACGACATGAACCATGCATTGGAAATTTACTCTTGTAATTTAAAGAAAAATACTTGGACGCAATTGACTACAGTGAATACTGTAACCTATGCAACTCTTTCGTTACCTAAATACGAAAGAAGATACGTTACCACTACCGATGGCAAAAAAATGTTGGTTTGGGTAATTTTACCTCCCAATTTTGATGCTACTAAAAAATACCCAACGCTATTATATTGCCAAGGTGGACCACAAAGTCCGTTGACGCAGTTTTATTCGTTCCGTTGGAATTTTTCTTTAATGGCCTCACAAGGATATATTGTAGTGGCGCCAAACCGTCGTGGAATGTACGGTCATGGGCAAGAATGGAACGAACAAATCTCTAAAGATTGGGGTGGTCAAGTAATGGACGATTACCTATCTGCAATTGATGACGTTTCTAAAGAAAGTTATGTAGATAAAAACCGTTTGGGTTGCGTTGGAGCCAGTTATGGAGGGTATTCGGTATTTTATTTAGCCGGAATTCACAACAACCGTTTCAAAACCTTTATCGCTCACGATGGGGTTTTCAATACGCAAAGTATGTTTGGAACTACCGAAGAAGTGTTCTTTAACAACTGGGATTTTGGAGGAGCGTATTGGGAAAAAGATAATAAAGTTGCTCAAAAAAGCTACACTACTTTCAACCCAATTAATTATGTAGATAAATGGAATACCCCAATCTTGATTTTTCAAGGAGGTATTGACTATAGAGTGCCAATCGGGCAAGGGCAAGAAGCATTTCAGGCAGCGCAATTGCGAGGCATTAAAAGTAAATTGGTTTACTTCCCAGAAGAAAACCACTGGGTGCTAAAACCACAAAATGCTATGGTTTGGCAAAGTGAGTTTTACAAATGGTTAAAGGAGACTTTATAGATAAAGAAAAGCCCGATTTTCAATATGAAAATCGGGCTTTTAATTTATTTAGCATTGTAATTAGTTACCAAAACCAATTCTTAAACCTAATTGAAAATTTGGTTTGGATTCTGTTAAAGAAGTTGTTAATAATTTACTGTCATAGCTGCTAGTACTATTGTTATAGGAAGATTCAATTTTACTGGTTTCTGTTTTTATACTCGCAAAACCAATTCCGAAAAAGCTTTCAAAAGTTACATTAGAATCTTCAAAAATTTGTTTTCCGATAATTAACGAAATTCCGGTCTTTGATTTTGAATCTTTCAATCCATTTATCAAATTAGCCCCATCTCCTGTAACGTCATAATCTCTATTCATTGTTTTAGAAAATACTTGAATTCCAAAATTCCAGCCTTCAATTGCATCATAGTCAGCGGATGGATAAAATTTTACAGCAGCTCTAAAAGCAGTACCCATAGCTGCTTTAGTGTTAGTATCTCCTCCATCAAGTGTAAAATCATTCGGAATATAAGCATACGTTACCCCTGCAGAAGCTTCCACACTAAATTTTGGTGCGAAACGGTATTCCCCAATTAATGGAAATTCTCCAGAAGCAATTCCGAAAACATCCGTTTTAACCGCCCATTTGTAAGAATTGTCTTTAGAACTTTTCCCTGATGAACTGCTTATACCTCCGGGAGTATAAACTTTAATTCTAGAAGGCTCTTCTTTAGCAGGAGTGGTAGTTTTAACCTGTGCATAGTTTAAAATTGAAAAGAATAGTGCGGAAATTAAGATGAAATTTTTTCTCATGATTGAATATTTAATTGTTTTTGTGCAAAAATAATTTAATTTTACAAAAAATTAACAAAAACATGAAATATTTAAAAATTATTTTACTGCTTGCTACTATTAGCTTAAGCGCTCAAAATGTGGAACTTAAGTGGGCCGAAAGAATTAAAACAAAAGGGAATGTCTCCATCCTTGGCGGAAAAGGCGGAAGGTACTACACTATTCATCAAGATAGTGACGACCATTTAATTGGTAGAGAGTACGATAAAAATCTAAATTTTAAAGCCGAAAAAGAAATTTCTTTTAATATTGATGCTAAACGTTACGCTTATATGGGAGCTTATTTTGTTAAAGATAAAATAGTTCATTTTGTTAAAGAAAACGACAGAAAAGCAGATAAAAATTTTCTAATTGGTGCTTTCACCGACATGAGCTTAAAAACAAGTGATAAAACATTAATTCTTGACGAAGCAGATGAAGACGCTTTAAACTTTGGTTTGCGTAATATTTCACCCGATTCAACAAAAGTAGTAGTATATAACGAATTAAAAGGTAGAAAAAAAGACCCAAGCACTTTAAACTTTAAAGTGTATAATTCAGCTTTTACCGATGTAATCTTAGATAAAACAGCACAATTACCTATAAAAGCTTCTAAATTTACTACCGAAAGTGTAAACGTAGACAATCTAGGAAATGTTTACGTTTTAGCTAAAGTATATAAAGATAAAGAGGAAAAAGTAAAAGGGCAAAGCGATTTTTATTTTAAACTAATAGTTTTCAATAAAGAAGATAAGGCCAAAGAATTTGACTTTGATTATCCCGAAAAAGAAATCGAATCTATTGATGTTATTCCTGGAGAAAACAACACTATGGTTTGCACTGGATTCTTAAAAATATTAAACAGTGGTTTCTTCGGAAAAGGAAAGAAAACTTTAATTTCAGACGAAATGTTTTCTGCTAATATTGATTGTTCTACACTTACTTTAAAATCTTCTAAGAAATATGAATTGGAAGGTCTTTATCCTGAAAAACCAAAAAAAGCAGAAGATTACGTTCCTTATAAAGTAAGAAATATTTTTCAAAGAAAAGATGGTGGTTCTATTGTAGTTGCAGAACAATATAAATTGGTAGTGGTAACTAGAAGCACTCAATATGGAACAACCACTTCGTACTACTATTATTTCTGTGATGTTGCGGTGATAAACATCAACAGCAAATCGGAAGTAGAATCGGTTTCTAAAATGCCTAAATACCAAATGAATGCTGGTAATCCTTCTATCCTTTCTACTTATTATAACGGTACCGTTTATATTGTTTATGAAGATTTGGAGAAAAATGCAGATGCCGAAGGAGATAAGGATACTAAAAGAAGTACTAAATCTTTGTTCTCTTCAAGTTCTAGAAACGCTTTGTTTTTAATGACTGTTGCTCCAAGTGGAGAAATGAAAAAAGAAGTTATTTATTCGTATAAAGAAAGCAAAATCCGTCCTCGTATTTTAACTAGTATGGTTGCTACTAAAAACGAAATTATTTTAAATGCAGACGATCAAATTGGAGTATTGAAAATCTCCAAATAGTAGTTTCTTAAAAGAATTAAAAGCCCCGAATTTCAATAGAAATTCGGGGCTTTATCTTAATACTTAATACTGAAATCTTAATACTAATATCTGTAGTATTCTGGTTTGAAAGGACCTTCCACTGGTACACCAATATAATCGGCTTGGTCTACACGTAAAGTTTCCAATTCAACTCCTAATTTAGCTAAGTGTAACATTGCCACTTTTTCATCTAAATGTTTAGGCAACATATAAACGTCATTGTTGTAAGCAGCACTGTTTTTCCATAACTCAATTTGCGCCAAAGTTTGGTTGGTAAAGGAATTACTCATTACAAAACTTGGGTGACCTGTAGCACAACCTAAGTTTACTAAACGACCTTCCGCCAAGATGATGATATCATTTCCATTTACATTGTAAATATCTACTTGAGGTTTTACTTCATTTTTAGTATGACCAAAATTACCATTCAACCACGCCATGTCAATTTCGTTATCGAAGTGACCGATGTTACAAACAACCGTTTTGTCTTTCATTTTTTCAAAATGAGAACCCAAAACAATATCTTTATTTCCAGTAGTAGTAATGATAATATCTGCAGTTGCAATAACCGTGTCCAATTTTTTAACTTCAAATCCGTCCATAGCAGCTTGAAGCGCGCAGATAGGATCAATTTCAGTTACTGTCACAATAGAACCTGCACCTCTAAAAGAAGCAGCAGTACCTTTTCCAACATCACCATATCCACAAACGATTACTCTTTTTCCAGCCAACATTAAGTCGGTAGCTCTACGAACCGCATCTACAGCCGATTCTTTACAACCGTATTTATTGTCAAATTTCGATTTAGTAACCGAGTCATTCACATTAATTGCAGGCATTGGTAACGTTCCCGCTTTTACTCTTTCGTATAATCTATGAACTCCTGTTGTAGTTTCTTCAGATAAACCTTTGATTCCAGCAACTAAGTGTGGGTAACGGTCAATAACCATATTGGTTAAATCGCCTCCATCATCCAAAATCATGTTTAATGGTTTTCTATCTTCACCAAAGAATAAAGTTTGCTCAATACACCAATCAAAATCAGGTTCGTTTAAACCTTTCCAAGCATAAACTTGAATTCCAGCAGCAGCAATAGCAGCAGCAGCTTGATCTTGCGTAGAGAAAATATTACAAGAAGACCAAGTAACTTCTGCACCAAGAGCGATTAAAGTTTCAATTAAAACAGCAGTTTGAATAGTCATGTGCAAACAACCTGCAATACGAGCACCTGCAAGAGGTTGTTCGTTTTTGTATTCAGCTCTTAAAGCCATTAAACCAGGCATTTCTGCTTCGGCCAATTCAATTTCTTTTCTTCCCCAAGCTGCAAGCGAAATATCTTTCACTTTAAAAGCTACATAAGGTAACGTTTGTGTACTCATCTATTATGTATATTTGTTTTTTTAATTTGGTCGCAAAATTACAACATAGGTTTTGAATTTAATAATTTATTTTCAAATTTGTGAAATGTTTATGTTCTTAAGCCTCTGTAAAACAATAAAATACTAAATGCCATTATATAAAGAGATTATACTAAAAGATAACGCTAAACTCTATCTCTGGAAAATTACCGAAGACATTGAGGAGTTACATCGTGCAGTAAAATTAAATAACTCCTCCCAAAACAGGGTAGATGCTATGAAATCGGTTAGCCATCAAAAAGGATTTCTAGCTGTTAGAATGCTCTTGCAACATGTTGGTTATACAGATTTTGACTTGTATTATGACGCTTTCGGAAAACCGCATTTAACGGATGGGAGGTGCATCTCTATTTCGCATTCCCATACTTTTTCAGCAATTGCAATAAGTGACCAGCCAATTGGATTGGATGTAGAACAAGTAAAAGAAAAAATACTCAAAATTGCATCTCGATTTATGGATGTTTCCCATTTAAATAATTTATCCGAAATCGAAAAAAGGATAAAAGCCACCGTTATTTGGGGAATAAAAGAAAGCATTTTTAAAATAAAAAACATAGAAGGTATTAGCTTTCGAAATCATATTTTTGAGGAAGATTTCTCATTTGAAGATAAAAAAGCATCCGCAATATTAAAGCACGAAAATAAAGAAGAAAACTTCGATATTCTATTTGATTCATTAGAAGATTATATCTTTGTTTGCGCTTTTGAAAAACAATAATGGTACATATTTACAACCAAATAGTCTCCGCTAAATTAGCAAACAAAAAACTTTTAGCCATTCTTATCGACCCCGATAAAGTGTTGATGGAACACGTTTCTGTATTAATTCAAAAAATTAAGCTTTCGCCAGCTACCCATATTTTAGTTGGTGGGAGTTCGTTTGAAGGTTTACATTTAGACGAATTAATTGTAGAATTAAAAACAAAAATTGAATTACCCATTTTACTTTTCCCAGGAAATCCTTCCCAAATTTCGGATAAGGCGGATGGCATTTTATTTCTAACCTTACTTTCAGGACGAAACCCCGATTATTTAATAGAACACCAAGTAAATGCGGTGCCCATCTTAAAAAAAACTGCTTTAGAAGTTATTTCTACCGGTTATATTTTAATTGAAAGCGGCAGTGAAACTGCTGTAGAACGGGTAAGTAAAACCAAACCATTAGACAGAACTAATGCTAATTATGTTTTGCAAACGGCTCAAGCAGGCGAATATATTGGCAACAAATTAATGTATCTCGAAGCAGGTAGTGGCGCAAAATTAGCAGTTCCAACAGAAATGATTGCCTTAGTTTCTCAAAACATACAAATTCCGGTTATTGTTGGTGGCGGCATTCGATCTAAAAAAGAAATTGAAGCTGCTTTTGATGCTGGAGCAGACATGGTAGTAATTGGCACCGCATTTGAAAACGATAGTAATTTTTTTGATTGACCCTAAACCTGTAACTTTAAACTTTAAACCCGCAACCTTTTGATCGACTTCTTTCTTTCGCAATACAAAACCGCTTCTACTCTTCAAATTATTTTGGAGTTTTTGGCATTTGTATTTGGTATAGCGAGTGTGTTTTGTGCCAAAAAAGAAAACATTTGGGTCTACCCAACTGGGTTAATTTCTACCGTGATTACCGTTTATTTATTGTACCAAGCAAGCTATTTTGGCGACATGACGATGAATTTTTACTATTCGATAATGAGTATTTATGGGTGGTACAAATGGTCTTCCAAAACAAAGCAACCCGAATTAGCAATTACTAGAACTACTACTCGAGAAAAACAGATTGGATTAGGATTATTCATTCTAACCATGGGAATAACTTATTTAGTTTATAAATTTTTTCATTATCCCCTTGCAATACCTAATTATATTGATATTTTTACCTCAGGAATATTTTTCACGGGCATGTGGTACATGGCGTTGAAAAAAATAGAAAATTGGACCTTGTGGATAGTGGGTGATATTATAGCGGTCCCCTTATTTGCTTATAGAGGTCTAGGAATGCTGTCTTTACAATATTTAATTTTTACAATTTTAGCTGTTTTAGCCTATATAGAATGGAAGAAAATTTTAAACAACAACCTACTGAAGTAATTAAAATTGCTTTGTATGGGCCGGAATCTACAGGGAAAACTACTTTAGCACAGCAATTAGCCGCTGCATTCAATACCCTTTGTATTCCAGAATTTGCGCGAGATTACCTGCAAAAAAAATGGGATGCTACCCAGCAAATTTGCCAACCCGAAGATTTATTACCTATTGCAATTGGTCAAATTCAACTAGAAAATGAGGCACTTGCAAAAGCAAATCAGTATTTATTTTGCGACACTAATTTATTAGTAACCAAAGTTTTTTCGGAACTGTATTATGGCTCTTGTGACCCCATTCTTGCAACTGCTGCGCAAAATCATAATTACGATTTAGTTTTTTTAACCGATGTGGATTTCCCATGGGAGAAAGACGATTTACGAGACAAACCAGAAAATCGTCAAGAAACTTTAGCAATTTTTGAACAAGAATTACTAAAAAATAATAAACCCTATATTAAATTATCTGGAAACAAAGAAGAACGACTTGAAAAAGCAATTCAAATACTAAAAGACTTAAATAAAGCTAAGAGCTTAGGCTTAAATTCTGCTGATTTTGTTACAATTTATCATCGAAAAATTAATTTAGAAACGTTAGAATATCAATTTCAGATAGTAAAAAACGGCTTGCCTAAAATTAATTTAGACCGACCAGCAGTAATAAAGGATGGTATTTTATCTGTTTCTAATGAAGAAGCTGTTTATCATGCCAATTATTTTGATGAAAAAAAGAAAAATTTAAAACTTAAAAAATTTGTACCTGCATCAGGAGCTGCAAGTAGAATGTTTAAATTTTTGAATGAATTCGTTAGTGATTATAAACCCAACGAAGAAACTATCAATGCTTATATAAATAGAAAAAAAGATAAAAATCTATATATATTTCTTGTTGCTAAAGAGATGTTTGCTTTTCACGATGCCGTTTTAGAAACAGCAAAAACATTAGTTTCCGATTTTGATTCGGCCTCTAAAGATGCTAAAGATTATGCGTTTATTAAAGCGATGTTAGCTCCAGAACATTTCAATTTTGCTAGTAAGCCCAAAGGCGTTTTGCCTTTTCATAAATACGAGGACCGTATTGCTACAGCAATTGAAGAGCATCTTAACGAATGTGTTGCCTATGCCACTTCTAACGATAAATCCAATTTGCATTTTACGGTTTCTGAGGAACACCAAAGCGATTTTGAAACTATTGTAAACGAGATGAAAAGTAAATTTGAAGCTAAAAACAATAGTTCCATTTTTGTAAAATATTCCTATCAAGATAAAGCTACGGATGTTATTGCACTAGATTTAGAAGGAAACCCATTTCGGGAGGAAAATGGCCAATTGGTTTTTCGTCCAGGAGGCCATGGTGCTTTAATTGAAAATCTTAATACCCTTCATGCCGATATTATTTTTATCAAAAATATTGATAATGTTATTCAAAATCATATCGAAATCGTCACTTTGTATAAAAAAGCATTGGCCGGAATAGTAATTCAAATTCAGGAAACTGTTTTTAATTATTTACATCTTTTAGATAGTGGTGGGACTTCTAATGAAATCCTCAACGAAATTGTGAATTTCTTAGCAGCAAAATTGAACATCACTGCGCCAGAAGATTTTTCGAAATACACCAAAGAAAGCAAAATGGAATACCTTCAAACTACTTTAAACCGCCCAATTCGAGTATGTGGAATGGTTAAAAATGAAGGAGAACCGGGTGGAGGCCCTTTTTGGGTTCGAGATACCAAAGGGAATACCTTTCTTCAAATAATTGAAGCATCGCAGATAGAAAAAAATCAAGTTAAAATTCTAGAAAAAGCAACCCATTTTAATCCTGTAGATTTAGTATGTGCTACTAAAAACTACCAAGGGCAACAATTTGATTTGACCCAATTTGTAGATAAAAATACCGGCTTTATTGTTGAGAAAAATAAAAACGGAAAACCTTTAAAAGCCTTTGAATTACCAGGACTTTGGAATGGTGCTATGGCAAAATGGTTGACTGTTTTTGTGGAAGTTCCGTTGATTACTTTTAATCCTGTGAAAACGGTGAACGATTTATTAAAACCTGCACACCAAGCACCAAATTAAATACTACTACTGCAACTTTTTTTTGCCACAGATTAAACAGATTGCACGGATTATCACAGATTTTTTATTTAACGAAAGTAAAAATCCGTTTAATCCGTGGAATCTGTGGCTAAAAAAGTATGGACAACGAATTAATAATTAACTTTGTGCCTTCACAGATAAAAAACTTTGAGTCTTAGCGCCTTCGTGGCAAAAAAAAATGAATAAAGAAAAAATCATAAACGAACTAAAATTCAAAGCCGTAAGAAGCTCTGGTGCCGGAGGACAAAACGTCAATAAAGTTTCGTCTAAGGTAGTGCTTACCTATGATTTAAATGCTTCCCAAGCACTTTCGGAAGAAGAAAAAGAAGTACTTTCTGCGAAGTTAAAATCTAAATTAACTCTTGAAAATATTTTAATTATCAATTGTGATGAAGACCGAAGCCAACTTAAAAACAAAGAAATTGTAATCAAGCGATTCCTAGATTTAATTGCAAAATCGTTAGTGGTTCCTAAAAAAAGAAAACCAACCAAAATACCAAGATCCGTTATCGAAAAACGATTGAAAAACAAATCGGTTATGGCAACTATTAAGCAAAATCGTAGGAAACCGGAGTTGTAGTATTAAGACAGAAGTATTAAGTATCTAGAAAAAATCTTACTACTTAATACTTCAGTCTTAATACTTTTTCTATATTTGCCCCGTCTCAAAAAGGGGTGCTCTAAATAACGAGCTGAGATTATACCCAATGAACCTGGGCAGGTAATGCTGCTAAGGGAAAAATGACGAACGTAGTGTGCACGCTATAAAAAAGTCATAGGAAACAACATTTTAATTTTAACAAAGAATAATTACCTCTTTTTATTCGTAACCTATTTTACGAATGGAATTTTTATTTAATCCAATTTGCCGCAAAGGCACAAAGGCTCGAAGATTTAAACTTTTAAGTCTATTATCTATCCTCTTTTTTCTATTTTCTTTTCTCTCTTTTAGTCAAGAAAAACCCAAAGATTCTACCAAAGTTACCCAACTCGATGACGTTCTCGTTTCGGCAGTGCGTGTCACCACTAAAACACCAGTTAGTTTTAGTAATCTAACTAAAAAGGACTTCCAATTTCGCAATCTTGGGCAAGATGTTCCCATTTTAATGAACTTTATGCCGTCGGTGGTTACTACTTCCGATGCAGGAAATGGCGTGGGCTATACCGGAATTCGTGTCCGCGGAAGCGATGCCACCCGTGTAAATGTAACCATCAACGGAATTCCCTTTAACGATGCCGAAGGAAGTGGATCTTATTTTGTAGACCTACCAGATCTTGCTTCGTCTGTAGAAAGTTTGCAGTTGCAACGTGGTGTAGGAACCTCTACTAATGGCGCTGGTGCTTTTGGCGCAAGTTTGAACATGCTCACCGATTCCTATTCTAAGAAAAGTTTCGGAGAAATCTCCAATTCGGGAGGGAGTTTCAACACTCGAAAAAGCACCGTCAAATTTAGTACGGGCATGATGAACGATCATTTTGAAATTGCTGGGCGCTTATCGCAAATTAAATCAAATGGATATATTGACCGAGGTTCGTCTGATTTGAAATCGTATTTTCTTCAAGGGACTTATGTTGGTAAAACAACAATCATTAAAGCATTAGCATTTGGTGGAACCGAAAAAACCTATCAATCTTGGAATGGCATTGATGGGGAAACCATAAATAGTGACCGAACATTCAATTCTGCTGGAATTTTCACAGACGAATTTGGAAACACACGGTTTTATAATAACGAAACGGATAACTATCAACAAGATCATTATCAGTTGCATTGGAATGAAAAAGCAACTTCCTATTGGAATACTAACCTAGCGGTTCATTATACCAAAGGAAAAGGTTATTATGAAAATTATAAAGAAGATGCTGATTTTACAAAATATGGTTTAACACCTATTGCGGGACAAACAACAACTGATTTAATTCGTCAAAAATGGTTGGATAATGATTTTTATGGAACAACTTTTTCAGCAAATTATAAAAAAGATAAAATTGATTTTATTTTTGGAGGTGCTTACAACCAATACAATGGCAAGCATTTTGGAAAAGTAATTTGGTCACGATATGCTTCTACTAGCGAATTGGGCGACCATTATTATGATAATTATGGTAACAAAAACGATGGTAATGTGTTTGCTAAAGTCAATTACCAACTTACTACTAAATGGAGTTTGTATGGCGATTTGCAATACCGACAAGTACAGTACCAAGCCAATGGCGTTGCTGCAGGATTGGTAAACGACACCTTTCATTTTTTCAATCCTAAAGCGGGTTTGAACTATGCGCTTAATGCTAAAAACATCCTGTATTTTTCGTATGCAAGAGCCAACAGAGAACCAAATAGAACCGACTACGAAGGGGGTACTGTGAAGCCTGAAAAACTTAACGATTACGAATTGGGATGGCGATTTACAACGGAAAAAGTGAAATGGAACACCAATATTTATTATATGGCTTACAAGGATCAATTAATTCTTACGGGTAATTTGGATGCCGTTGGAAATCCAATTCGTTCCAACAGTGAAAAAAGTTACCGTTTGGGATTGGAAGTAGATGCTACCATCGCGTTATCGAAACAAGTGAGCATCCGCCCGAATGTTACTTTAAGTCAGAACAAAAATGTAGATTTGAATATAGACGGAGTAGGTTTCGGAAATAAAAATATTGCCTATTCTCCTAGTGTAGTCGCAGGAAATATCTTTGTTTACCAACCAACGAACGGATTGCAAATTGCAGTAGCCTCTAAATTTGTTGGCGATCAATATTTGAATAACATCGAATTAAAAGATGCCAAACTGCCTAATTATTTTGTAAATGATTTGAATGTATCCTATCCAATTTATCCAAAATCAATCTTTAAATCGATTGTTTTTACAGGATTGTGCAACAATATTATGAGTAAAAAATACAGTTCGAATGGGTATATGTACGACATCTATCCGTATTATTACCCACAAGCAGGAAGAAATTTCTTAATAGGTATGACTTTGAAATTCTAGTTATTTCAAATATAAAAAAAGAGGCCATTTCATTAGTTAGGAGGTGGTCTCTTTTTTATTTTTTTAAATTAAAACAGTGTATCCAGGCTGCCGACGATTGATTTCTGCTCGGATACAAAGTTTCCAAGCTGCCGACAATCGATTTCTGGTCGGATACAAAGTTTCCAAGCTGCCGACAATTGATTTCTGGTCGGATACAAAGTTTCTAGGCTCCCGACGATTGATTTCTGCTCGGATACAAAATTTCCAAGCTCCCGACAATTGATTTCTACTCGGATGACCCTTTTCTAAGCTCCCGATAATAGTTTTCTGCTCGGATGACCCTTTTCCAAGCTGCCGATTATTGTTTTTTTGATGGAAGAGTTGGTACAGAGGGATAGGACATCCATCCGAATTAGTACCCACAAGCAGGTAGAAAATTCTTAATAGGGTTGCCTTTGAAATTCTAGTTACTTTAATATATAAAAAAAGAGGCCATTTCATTAGTTAAGAAATGGCCTCTTTTTATAACGAAATCAGTTTACTGATTTCCAAATTATCGGGTAATCGACCCACATTTTGGAGTTTTATTGCGGCTAATTTTTGCGCGATAGAAATGCTGGTATTTAAGTCATACTCGTGCAATTGCGCATAAAGAAAACCGGTCCAAAAAGCATCTCCTGCTCCGGTAGTATCTTTTATTTCTTCTAGTGGAATTGCCTTTTGAAACAGCAAACCTTCTTTAACATCCGATACAACTACGCCGTTTTTACCTTTGGTAAGGCAAATGGTATTCGCTCCAAGAGCATGAAAATAATCAAAAATAAATTCTTCCGATTTTACTTCTGCAAATAATCGGTAGCAATCGTCTTCGCTAAGTTTCACCAACGGATCATAAGACAAATATTCTTTAATAACTTGTTTGGCTTCTTCTCTGTTGGGCCAAATTCGTTCGGAAAAATTAATGTCAATGCTTAATTGTAAACCCAATTCTTTGGCTCTTTTGGCTCTGTTTAAAATGGTGGTTCTTGCTGGATTTTTGCTTAAAGCAAAACAAGTAGTATGAAATATTTTAGCCTCTGCAAGAACCGCATCTGGTAATTGTTCTTCGTATATTTCACAATCCGCTTGACGGTAGGGAATAAAATCGGGGGTTTCTGTAGATTTTGAAACAAAAATAACCGAAGTTGGCAAGGTATCCGATTTACCTATTTGCGCCGTATTTACCTTATTGGCTTTTAATTTTCGGATAATATAATCCCCCAATCCGTCTTGACCGCAAGAAGCAACCAAAACTGAATTTAATCCCAATCGGGAGGCGTTTACCGCAACATTCGTTGGGGAACCACCTAGAAAACGATGGTAATCTTTGGTTCTATTTATGGAAGTATTTACTTCATGACCGATAAAATCAATGAGTACTTCTCCGATACTTAGGATGTCTATAGATTTATTCAAAATTATAATAATAGTTTAAAATTGGTATTTAGGCTTTGTTGGAGCAGCACCTCTGCGGCTGCACTCCAAGCACAGAACGAAACGCCATTAGGGGCTTCGGTATTGGTATTGAAATTTTCATAAAAGGAATAATTACCTAGGGCATTGGCATCTTGAATTTTATTCAAAATAGTGGTTGCTTTTTTAGTTTCCGATTTGGAAAGCAAAGCCAATCCTAAAAAACCATTGACCATAGACCAACTTCCGCCATTATGAAACTCATAAGGGAAATTTCTAAATTCGTATTTGCAATTGTTTTTTAATAAATTCCAATGTTCATCACATCCAAAAATAGGAGGCCAAAAGGCAGGCACTAATCCTAATTTGGTTTCCGATGCTAAGGCCGTGGCGTGGTGCAGAATGCTGTTTTGCACTGCATCGGTACCAATATTTAAAATAACCGCTAACGAATTTGCGAAAGCATCAAAATTAGTTTTGTATCCCGAAGGCGAAAAGGAACAAGGCATATATTCTTTAAAATCCAATTCGTTATAAGCACGTTCGTGGAATTTTTCTCCAATAGTATTCGGTTGAAAATTTACCTCAACTTGATTTTTTATATTGTCAATCTTATCCGATAATTGCGTTTCCTTTGCAAAATGATTATAGCTTCGTAGTGCCCAAATTCGCAATAATTGGTCGTATAAAACATAGCCATCGGTAATGTATTCATCGGCCCAATTTCCGGAAAGGGGAACGTATAAAAGATGTTTGTTGTTGAATTCCCAAGCATCCAAAAGGGCAAAACATTTTTCTATGGCAACTTTATTTTTTTCTAGAAAAGCTATATTATTTGTATAATAAACATATTGACAAACGCCAATTACAAACCAAGTAACGGCATCAACCCTTCCGGCTAAACCGCCATAACTGACTTCTATTTTATCCTCTGAAAAGAAAACATTAGAAGGAATGGTTCCAATTTTATGCTGGTGTTGTGCTAAAGTTTCTAAAGTGTTTTTAAAAGTGGCAATCAACTTTTCATCGCCAGAGGCTAATGCTGCCAAACCACATATTACGCCATCACGAGCCCAAACACGTTTGTAGTTGGAGGTGTTTTCAGCACTGGCTAAAAAGCCGTTTTCTGTAGAAACTTCGTGCAATAACGCAATTGCTTTTTGGTAGGCTGAATTATTCACTTACGGCAATTTTTTTTGTTTTAATAAATAAGGTGCAAATAGCACTGATGAGCAATAAAACCCCTGCAAAAGTGATTGCCAATCGCGGATCGTTATTTAGGAAATGTTTCAAAATGTATCCGAAAGAAATCGTTTGGATGAACATCGGAATCACAATCATCATGTTGATTATTCCCATATAAACGCCGTAACGTTCTTTAGGAATGGCACTAACTATCATTAGATACGGAATTCCCATCATGCTTGCCCATCCTATTCCGAAGCCAGTAATGGCAGGGAATAATAAATATTTATTGTGGATGTGTGGAAATACTAAAAACCCAATTGCTGCTAGAATTAAACATCCAAAATGAACTTTTTTAGCAGAAAATTTTCTGGCAAAATAAACCAAACTAAACGCACATAAAAAGGTAACGATATTGTACCAGCCGTTAACTAAACCGGTCCAACTTACTGCTTCTCCGTACAATTTCATGTCTTTTTCGGGAGTGGTATTCCAAACGGAAAGCGCAATACTTTTAGAGGAGTTTTGCCAATAACAAAACAAGGCATACCATTGAAAAAGATACACTAAGGCCAGTTGCCACATTACTTTGGGCATCTCGGTTATTGCTTTAAAAATATCTATAAAAGGCGTTACTATATTTAAAGGTTCGCTCTTCATTTTTTGCAGTTCTTCTTGCGAAGGCTCGATTTCTTTGGTAGTGTGTGAACTCCACCAAACCGAAGCGATAGAACAAATAGATCCTAGAAAAAAGGAAGCGAAAACCCAAGTGGGTAATTTACCCATAGTGCCAATAAATAAAAGCGGGAAAATGAATAGCGATACATTGGCTAAGGTTTGTCCGAAACCGGTAAAAAAACTTTGTGCTTGAAAGCCTGTTGGTTGTTGGTCATCGTCTAATTTATCTGCAATAAAAGCACGGTACGGCTCCATTGCGGTATTGTTACCAACATCTAAAATCCAAAGCAATCCTGCTGCCATCCAAAGGGAACTACTAAAAGGAAAAAGAAATAATGCTAGACTACAAATTAAGGCTCCGATTAAGAAAAAAGGTTTTCTTCGTCCACCAAATTTTGGAGACCAAGTTTTGTCGCTCAAAGCACCAATAATGGGTTGAATGATTAATCCGGTTAATGGTCCGGCTAAATTTAGAATTGGAATTTGATCGGGATGTGCTCCTAAAAAATCGTAGATAGGATTTACGGCACTTTGTTGCAAGCCAAAACTATATTGGATACCAAGAAACCCAACATTCATGTTGATTATTTGCCAAAAAGTTAATGTCGGTTTATTTAAATTCATTGGTACAACAATTTAGTAGTTTAAAAAACAATTCCTGAGCTAAATTAAGCACAGGAATTGTTAACTAACAAAAGAAACATGAAATCTTTTAGAAACGGTAAGTAATAGCCATAGATACTGATCTTCCTGGCATTGGTCTTGCTCTAATATAATTTACTTTATTTTCTGTAATACTTCCTTCTTCTGCTTCGGTAATTGCCAAAGTGTTCAATAAGTTGTTTCCAGATAAGTTTAAAGATAATCCTTTAGTTACTGTGAAATCTATGAAAGAATTAACAATCATAAAACCTTTCATAACTAACTTGTTTTCGTCTTGTGTGTATGCTTTAGATTGTCCGATAAAACTGAAACCAATTGCATTGTTATTTTTTCCAAATTTGTACGATGGAATAAAGTTATACATTAATTTTGGTTGTCTTCTTGGCTCATTTCCTTTGTTGTCTCCAGAAGTAACTTCTGCTTTAGTATAGGTTAAAGCACCTCTAAAATTCAAATCTTTGCTCACATTGTAAGCTGTTTCAATCTCTAAACCAAGTGATTTGTAATTGTTTTGGATGATAGATTGCGTAGTTGCTTCAAATCCACCTTGCTCATCTGTTTTAGCTTGAAAAGCAGTAGCATATAAATATCCTTTAGCAAATTTTTGTTTGAAACCAACTTCCGATTGGGTTAAGAAATCCAATGCGTTGATTTTGCTTCCATCCATATAGTTCAATCCAGAAAACAAGATTCTATCCGCTTTTGCAGAAGCACCTTTACTCATTCTAGCAAAAATAGATTGGCTTGAAGACAATAAATAGTTTGCTCCTACAGAGTAAGAAGTATAATGGTAATCGTAGTGAACCGCAGTAGAATTAGCAGTATTAACTGCAAATACGTTTGCTTCCGCTGGAGAAATAACACCATTGTGATTTACATCAAATGCGGAAGAAGTTCCTCCTGCAAAAGATCCGCTTACTTTACCCATGTCGTAACGCAAACCTGCTTCAATAGAAAGTTTGTCCGTAGCATTTACACTAATGTTTGCATAAGGTGCAGAAACATTGTATTGTGTATCGTAGTTTCTTGCCAAGTTACCCCAAGCTGGAGTTCCGTAAGCGTACAATCCGTTTTCAGAAAGTAAAGATCCACTACCGTTAGTAACGTTTAATAATCTTGGGTTATCATCCGATACTTCTTGTAAGTAAGAATTCCATAACCAAGACATAGAAATGTTTTGGAAAGATTTAAAGAATCCAGCAGTTACATCTACTTTATCAAACTTTTTAGAAATTTTTAAATCGTTCATAAAGTTATTGAAGTTGTTCAATTGGGTATCAAACATGTGAATTCTTGCTACTAATCCGTTTGCTGTATTAAATGGCGTACCACTATTAGCATAAGTTAAAGTAGAACCTGCTCCGAAAGAAGATGCAATTGATGCTGCAGATCCAACTTCTGCTGGAAAAGGTGCAATAAATCCACCATTGTTAGAAGAAAATCTTCCATTTTCAGAAATTTTCCATCCATTATCTAGAGTAAAATTAGCACTAGCTCCAATAGATTTAGAAACTGGGTGCATACCATCGGCAACAGCGGCTCTTCTTAATTCTCCATCAGGACCTAAACCAACATTATGATTTAAATATACCGATTGTAATGCGCCATGAGTAGCGTCAAAACCATCAATACTTCCCCAAGATGGGTTAGCATTTGTACCTGAAACTTGCACTGGCATTGGCATGTAAGCAGCTGCTCTATCATTTAAAAATTTAGCATAAATAGTTACCGAACCATTAGAAAATTCTTTAGTAAGGTTGAATTTAAATTGGCCTCCGTTATTAGCAGTGAATCCTGTTTTTCTTACTCCTTCGCCAGTTCTGTAAAATCCACCTGTGTGAAAATATAAACCGTCTCCAATTTTAGTTCCGTAGTCAAAATCAGTTCTGAAATTACTATAATCCAATCCGAAACCTGTAGCAACTTTACCACCTTCTGTTTTACCAGTTTTGCTAATAAAGTTGATGATACCACCTGGAGAGTTAGTTGCTAATATAGAAGCAGAACCTCCACGGATTGCTTCCACTTTAGCTACATTTCCGTCAAATCTTGTAAAAATATCGGCAGTTGCAAAAGAAATATCTCCAAATAATAATACCGGAAGACCGTCTTCTTGAATTTGTAAATACTTAGACCCACCAGAAGAAATTGGCACACCACGTACTGCAATGTTTGAATTTCCTTCACCACCAGAAGATTCCGAACGAATACCTGGAATGGTTCTGAAAATCTCTGCTGTAGAGCGAGGAGCCGATTGCTCAATTTGTTTCACATCTAAAGTAGTGATCGAAACACTGGATTGTAATTTAGTTTTAGGATTTACAACTCCTGTAACAACCACTTCTTCTAAATTAGAAGCGTCGTCTTGAAGTTTCACATCCAAAGTTGTGTTTCCGTTTACAGAAACATTTTGTTTACTGGTTTTTAATCCAATATAAGATACCGTTACAGAAACAGTACCATTTGGTATTCCAGAAATAGAATAAGTTCCCTCTGCACTTGTTGAAGTAGATTTGGAGCCCGCCAAAACATTAGCGCCGCTCACTGCAACACCATTGTTATCGGTTACTTTTCCTGATAAAACACCACTTTGAGCGAACGATTGATTGAACAACACTAAGGCTGCTAGGACCATCATTTTTTTCAAAAAATTAGTAATTTTTTTCATTTTAGAATTTTGTTTGATTAATAAAAAAGGTTGTTTAATTATTCGAAATTATATTTTTAGTTAACTTAATATTAGCAAATTGTTATCGAAAACGTTTTCGAAAGCACCGAAAACGTTTTCGTTTTTGAAATTAAAATTATTATTAGCATATTTGTTAAATGAAAGAGACAACTTTAAAACATATTGCGGAAACTTTAGGGATTTCTATTACTACGGTTTCCAAAGCCCTAAAAAATTATCCGGATGTAAGCGAAAAGACTAAAAAATCGGTTTTAGATCTTGCTAATAGTTTGCAATATACTCCCAATTCCTTTGCAGTTAACCTAAGAACGAAAGAATCGAAAACTATAGGACTGATTATTCCTGAAGTGGTGCACCACTTTTTCTCGAGTGTGGTTAACGGAATTATTGCTGAAGCAGAGAAAAATGGCTATTTGGTGATCATTCTGCAATCGAATGAATCTTTAGAGTTGGAAAAAAAGCAGGTGGAATTACTTATAAATAAAAGAGTGGATGGAATTATTCTTTCCCTTTCTAATGAATCTAACGATGACCTTCATTTAAAGGAGATTATTAGAAGAGAAATTCCGTTGGTACAATTTGATAAAATTGCAAAATTAATTCCAAGTTCTAAAGTAATCATCAACGACCAAAAGGCGGCTTTTGAAGCAACCGAACATTTAATACAAAAAGGCTGTAAGAAAATTGCGCACATTCGTGGGCCTATAAATCCTCAAAATGCTATTGATCGTTTTTTAGGGTACAAAAAAGCATTAGAAAAAAACAATATTCCTTTCGATTCTAAATTGGTTTATACTTGTAAAAACGTAACATTTGAAGAAGGAAAGGAATTTGCAGAACAAATAATTAAAGACCATCCCGATGTAGATGGGATTTTCGTCATCACCGACTTAGTTGCTGTAGGAGTTTTGGCTTATTTTAATGAAAATAATATTAAAGTGCCGCAACAAGTTAAGATAATTGGGTTTAGTAATTGGTTCATGTCGCAAGTCATTACGCCAAAATTAAGTACGGTAGATCAGCCTAGTTATGAAATGGGGGTGCAATCGTTCTCCTTATTATTAGAAGAAATGAATGCCAACAAAGAGATGAAGACCTTTACGCCAAAAACCATTGAACTTACTACTACTGTTATAGAGAGAGAATCTTCTATATAAAATTACCCTCTTTTTAGCCAACCAGTAACACTAAGACGTTGTTTGTTGGTTTCTAAAACCTCATGTTTAAGCTCATCACTTTTAAAGAAAACTGTTTTGCTTTCTGTTGGAGAAATCATTTGGTTATTATTGGTTTGATAAATGTGTAATTCCCCACCATCTTGGGGTTGCCAATTGGGGTTTAAATAACTTACCATCGAAAATTGGCGTTGGTTATCGTTTTCAAATTGATCCAAATGCGGTTTATAAAAACTTCCTATTTCATATAAAGAATAATGAAATTCATAACTGCTAATATTAGTATAACAACTCTTATTTAAGTAGGCTACAAAAGCATCAATTTTTACAAAAAACGCATTTTCAAATTCATTGTTATGCGATTTATCCAGCCAATGAATTTTATCACTTCGAATTAAATTATTATGCGCCGTCTTTGAATCATTGCCAATAGAAGCATTTTTTAGTACATCGGCAGCATTTAGTTGCAATAAATGAATTGCTAGGTTTTGGCAGAGTTCTTTACCTAAAAAATCCTCCGAAATTCCTATTTTGTTTGTAATAAAACTGCTAATTAATTCCTCAAAACTATCTTCCATATTAGTTTAAAACTTGAAATGACAAGGTAGGGCAAGGTAGTCTTTATTGCTTAGGAATTTCAACAATTTAACAGCTGTAACCTTAATTTATCACAACTGATAAATTAAATTACTGACTAAATGATAATTACAGAATTAATAATAAATCTTAATAAAAAACTGTGTTAATTATTAATATTTGCTTAAATTATTCCTTAAATTTGGGCTTTATTATTTTTAACTCAAAATAAAATGAATTCTGTATTTTCAAAAAAGACATCTCTTCCTTATACTTTAGGTTTTATATTTCTAGCTTCAGTTGCTACTTTTTTTGTAACTACTCATTTCAGCAATAAAGAAGCAAACAAAATATTAGAATTAAAACAAACTAGTGATGCTTGTGTTTCTAAAATTGAAAGATTAGAAGGATATCCTTTTGTTAAACCCTTATTGTTTGTCGATGATATATGTGAAGGAGATGGATTAGCAACCATAAAACAAGATGTAACCACAATAATTGAAAATTATAAAGCCTACAAAGGGGTAACAACTGCATCGGTTTACCTAAAAGAATACGAGCGAAATGAATGGATGGCGGTTAATGAAGATGAAAAATACGAGCCCGGCTCTCTATTTAAAGTGCCTATTTTAATTGCCTATTTAAAAATGAATGAAGAGGCTCCTGGAGTTTTAGATAAAAAATTGCTTTTTAATCAAAACTTTAACATCGATAAGATAGTTGCTTTTAAATCTAAAAACATACAAATAGGTACTACCTATACAATAAGAGAATTACTTAGATATATGATCGAATATTCTGACAATAATGCAACTGCTTTGCTAAATAATAATTTAAAATCAGATGTATTGCTTAAATTATTTAAAGATTTAGATCTTAAATTACCAAATATTAGTGCCAAACAATATTTTTTCACGGTAAGACAATATTCTTTGTTTATGCGAGCTATCTACAATGCTTCCTATTTAAATATAGATAATTCGGAATATGCAGCAGAATTACTTAGCAAATGTAATTTCAATGATGGAATTAGAAAAGGCGTTCCAGCATCAGTAAAAATAGCACATAAATTTGGAGAATCTGGAACCCCTTCAGAAAAACAACTACACGAAACGGCAATAGTATATTTAAAAGACAAGGCTTATCTATTAACCGTAATGACTAAGGGCAAAGACAACGTAGCGCTTTCTAACCTTATTGGCGAAATTTCTGGAGTGGTTTATAAAGAATTAAATAATTAATTGGAAAAATAAAAGAGTCGCTTTGGCATTTCTTTCCTTATAGATTGGTTAATCCTTAGTTAATACACTCATTAATCTTTCATCATTTTTGTAAATATCTTTATAAAAATTAATCTTCCCTTGGCTGTCTTCCAATGCGGTGAAATATCCAATATATACTGGTATTTTAGTTTTCAAGGTATACCAAGACTCCTTGTAGGTATGCATTGCTTCATCAATTTTTTCTGAATTCCAATTGGGATCGTCCTTTAAAATCAAGTTTGCTAACTCTACTGGTTTTTCTAAACGTATGCATCCGTGACTAAAGGCACGAGTTTCTTCTTTAAATAAATTTTTAGAAGGCGTATCGTGCAAATAAATATTATTGCTATTAGGAAATAAAAACTTTATTAGACCTAAAGAATTCTCTGCCCCTGGTTTTTGTCTAACTCCTCCATTATACCATTCCATGTGGTGGTTTCGGAGATAATTTTTATTTCTGCGCAAAGCAGGAAGAATTTCTTTTTTCAAGATGCTAGTTGGAACATTCCAATAGGGGCAAAAAACAATATAACTCATCCTACCGCTAAAAATTACGGTTTCGTGCATCACTTTACCAACCACTACTTTTGAAACTAAAGCGGGTTTTTTGTCTTTAAAAAAAGTAAGCTGAAACGAAGGAATGTTAATTACGATAAACTCTTTAGAAGTACTTAATCCGTTAGAAATCCATCGGCAGCGTTCCATATTTACCATAATTGTTTTGATGCGATCCCCAATAGGAACATTCATTTCAGTAATATGTTTTGGAAGAATCACCTCATCTGCTTTGAAACCATTACGACTTTCAAAACTTAACAAACCCGTTTTTAATTCCTCATCATAAATAGAATCTTTAGAGTCTCTAGCAAGATCTCCTTCTAAAAACAATCGAGTGCGAATTTGCATAATAACAGCAGAAGTGTCACCAGGCTTAAGAGACTTGAATTTTGGCTCTACCACTATCGTATCCCAACCCCCTTTTTTTTCTAACTCTCGATACCGTTTTAATACGTCTCTTAATTTGTAATATTGTGGCAATAAATGTTTAACATCCTCACTTTTGTTTTCAACCAAAAGCGAATCTAAATAATTTAAATAGGTTGGTTTATTTCTTGGCAAATACCATCCTAATTCTCTAGATTTTGCAATATCAATACCATGAAAAACTTTGTCAACATAAAATAAATAATACGCAGTTAAACCCAGCTCTAATTCAATATCTGGAGCAGTAGTTTTTTTGGAATACTTATTATCAAACACTGTTTTATAAGGTACCGAAACAGCAACACCCTCGTCTCGAAGATTGTTTATTTTATTCCAAAGTACAGCCGAGGTTTCTTTGATACCATTGCCGTCATACCAAATATAATTATACTGTTGTTGTTGGTATATAATAACTGCTTGTTTTTTATAGGGCAACAGATCTGGATATTTTTTGTAAAATCCTGCAATCAAAGTACTATCAAATGGTGTTAACGTAATTGTTTTTTCTTTACGTAACGAATCGTATCGCAATACAATAGGATTGCTTTTTTTGTTCTGACAAGAAACATTGCTAATGCCTAATGAAAATAGTAAATAGCAAAATATAAAATAAGTTTCACCTGCTTTCTTCATCTTTAATGTAGTTTTACTTAAAGTTACTATATTTACCTTAATAAAAGGTCCTTTTAACTAAAATATTTACTAAAATGAATGCAAAAAAAATCTTTGTAGTATTACTACTTTTAGCTGTTAGCAATTTTCAGGCACAAGAAAAAGCGAAACAAGAAATAAACACTATGTTAAATACCTGGCACAAAGCTGCTGCTGTTGCCAATTATAAAGATTATTTTTCGGTTTTAACAGATGATGCTATTTATATAGGTACTGATGCAACCGAAAACTGGAATAAAACTGCCTTTCAAGCATTTGCAAAACCCTATTTTGACAAAGAAAAAGCTTGGAATTTTACATCTATAGAACGCCATATCTATTTTTCAGAAGATGGGAAAACCGCTTGGTTCGACGAATTATTAGATACCCAAATGAAAATTTGCAGAGGATCTGGCGTTGCTATTAAAATTAAAAATAGTTGGAAGATTAAGCATTATGTGCTTTCTATGACAGTGCCAAATGACAACACTGATGAAGTGGTGAAAATTAAATCACCTATAGAAGATGTACTTTTATCTAAGACAAAGAAGATGCAATAAAAATAAAAAGGGTGAAATTTCTTTCACCCTTTTTGCCCCAAATCTACCATAAACTTAACCTACTAATCTCATGGTGGTACAAATATAGGCACACGAGATTCTTATCTCAAAATAAAATTGTTCAACGACACTAAAAATCGACTAAATACTCAATTTTGATAATTTAAGTGCTCTTTTCCCATTTTATATCGTCGAAGTGTTAATTTTTTTAGACAAAATATACTTACCTTAGAATTAAAGAAACAGTAATAATAGTAAAAGTTGAAAACCATAGAATACTAGTTAATCCATTTTTATTTTAGAAGACAAGTATAGTTTTTCAAATTTTATTTTAAGTGGAGGAAAATTATAAGTTTCTCAAAGAGGTACTTTAAAAAACGTATTTGGAGTACAGCTACATAGCTTATTGAGAATGGAATACTAAATAATAAGAGTGCTAGATTCCAATAAAAAATAAAAAAGGTGAAATTTCTTTCACCTTTTTTGCCCCAAATCTACCATAAATTTAACCTACTAATCTCATGGTGGTACAAATATATGCACACTAGATTCTTATCTCAAAATAAAATTGTTGAACGACAGCAAAAATCGATTAAATACACGTTTTAACAAATTTTAGTACGCTCTAGCGTCTTTACCTTCATAAAAATTCATAAAAGCTCGACTAACAACCCGATTTCCTCCTGGCGTTGGATAATCACCGGTAAAATACCAATCGCCCAAATTATTTGGACACGCTTGATGCAAATTATCAATGGTTTGAAAAAGAATTTTTACTTCCGCTTGTATATCGCTTGTAATTAATAATTCGGCGATTTTATTGGATATTTCGGTATCCGTAAAAGGCGCATATATTTCGGTAACATAATTTACTAATTCTGTATCCCCCTTGTTTTCTTGCACTTTGCATTTGCTATAGACCGCGTCAACAATATGGTATAGATTTCGTTCTTTTAATAAAGCCATTGTAGCTTGAAAAGCTATAAGCCCTTCGAGTTTTGCCATGTCAATACCATAACAATCCGGATACCTAATTTGTGGTGCCGACGAAACTATTACTATGCGCTTAGGATGCAAACGATCCATCATTTTAAGTATACTCATTTTTAACGTAGTTCCTCTCACAATGCTATCGTCAATAATCACTAAATTATCGGAAGGTTTAATGATGCCATAAGTCACATCATAAACGTGAGCAACTAGGTCGTCACGGCTACTATCTTCGGTAATGAAGGTTCTCAGTTTGGCGTCTTTTATAGCAACTTTTTCAGTTCTAATTTTAACCGACAAAATTTCTTCCAATTTTTCTTTGGTAAGTGTTTTGCGGTTATTTAAAATAAACTGGTTTTTTCGTTGGTTTAAAAAATCGTTTGCCGCTTCTATCATCCCATAAAAAGAAGTTTCGGCGGTATTGGGAATATAGGAAAAAACCGCATTGTCGGTATCGTTTTCTATAGCTTCCAAAACTGCAGGAAGTATTAATTTTCCGAGGTTTTTTCGTTCTTGATATATTTCGGCGTCACTTCCTCTTGAGAAATAAATTCGTTCAAAAGAACATGCTTTTTTTACTGTAGGAACAATTATTTCTTCTTCGGTAACTGTACCGTTTTTCTTAATTATTAAAGCATTTCCGGGTTGTAATTCTTTTACTTTTTCAAAAGGGACATTGAAAACTGTTTGGATAACTGGTCTTTCGGAGGCAACAACAACAATTTCATCATCTTCATAAAAGTAAGCTGGACGAATTCCAGCAGGATCTCTAAAAACAAAAGCGTCACCATGACCAAATAACCCCGCCATGGCATAACCACCATCCCATCCTTTAGAAGCTCTTTTTAAAATTTTAGCAACAGGTAGTTTTTCTGCAATTACAGGAGAAGCTTCTCTTTTAGAAAGTCCATTATTTTTACATTCTAAATACAAATCGGTAACCTCATCGTCTAGAAAGTGCCCAATTTTTTCCATAACCGTAACGGTATCGGCCATTTCTTTAGGGTGCTGTCCTAATTCTACCAAACTATTAAAAAGTTCTTTAACATTGGTCATGTTGAAATTTCCAGCAACAATAAGATTCCGATGCATCCAATTGTTTTGACGCAAAAAAGGATGTACGCTTTCAATATTGTTTTTGCCAAAAGTTCCATAGCGCACATGTCCAAGAAATAATTCACCTATATAAGGAATTTTAGATTTTTGAAGTGCTACATTATCGGCATATTCTGGATGTGCAGCCATTTCTTCGTTGATGCGCTCATTAATTTGAGCGAAAACATCTTGAATAGGCTGTGCATCGTTAGATCGAACCCTACTGATGTATCTTTCACCAGGCTGTACATCTAATTTAATAGATGCAAACCCAGCGCCATCTTGACCACGGTTGTGTTGCTTTTCCATTAAGAGATACATTTTCTGTATGCCATAAAAAGCAGAACCGTATTTTTCTTTGTAATATTCTAACGGTTTTTTTAATCGTAAAAGGGCAATTCCACATTCGTGTTTTATTGCGTCACTCATTGTTGTTGTAGTTGTTTAGTTGTCTTGTTTATTATTAGTCACTGATTTTAAATACTTATTAATTCAGTGAATATTGGGAAATGCTATTTTTAAAATAAAAATGCCCCGAAATTTCGAGGCATAAATTTATTGTAATTCTATGTCAAATTGCGTTAACGATTTGAATTGTCTTAATCTATCTTGAACTTCTGGTTTTTGCAATGATTCCATTCTTTCGGTTCCGAATTTCTCCACACAAAAGGAAGCTAAGTTAGAACCTTGAATAATAGCATTTTTTAAATTGTTAAACGAAATGTTTTCGCTTTGGGCAATATATCCTGAGAATCCACCGGCAAAAGTGTCACCAGCTCCTGTTGGATCAAATACCTCTTCTAATGGAAGGGCTGGAGCAAAGAACACCTCTTTGTTGTGAAACAATAAAGCTCCGTGTTCTCCTTTTTTAATTACTACATATTTAGGTCCCATAGTGTGAATTTTAGCAGCTGCTTTAACTAGAGAATATTCTCCAGATAACTGACGGGCTTCTTCATCATTTATAGTAATAACGTCTACACGTTTTATAACATCCAGTAATTCTGGCAAAGCACAATCCATCCAAAAGTTCATTGTGTCTAACACCACTAATTTAGGAGTAGAAGTCATTTGATTCAACACACCACTTTGAACTAAAGGGTGTAAATTTCCTAACATCACTACGTCGGCATCTTTAAAGTCTTGAGGCACTACAGGATTAAAATCGGCTAGAACATTAAGTTCTGTGATTAAAGTGTCTCTAGAATTTAAATCGTTGTGGTACTTACCACTCCAAAAGAAAGTTTTACCCCCTTTTACAACTTCAATTCCTGAAATATCAATATTTCTTGCGGTAAGCAAATCTAAATATTCTTGTGGAAAATCTTCTCCTACTACAGATACAATTCCAGATTTTACATTGAAATGGGAAGCCGAAAGTCCGATGTAAGTAGCCGCTCCACCAAGAATTTTATCTGTTTTTCCAAAAGGAGTCTCTATAGCATCAAAAGCAACTGTGCCTACTATTAATAGTTTGTTCATTAGGTATGTATGAAATTAAGCTGCAAAGATATGTTTTAGTTTAGAAGTTTAAAAATATAAGGGTTTAAAAGTTCGGAACTTATTTTGGACTTAAAATTCCCTACTTAATAGACATACTTAACAAGAGTTCGTTTTATTTTTGCTCCTTTTACTAAAGTTTCTTGTATTTTCTTTCAAATATTTTGGAAATCATTAAATACAATAGAAAAATTTAAGAAAAAATGAATGCCTAAACTATTTATATTGCAATTTTTATGAATCATTCAATAAAATGGAAAGTCCTTTATTTAATACTATTTAAAGTATATTGTTATATATTTGTAGAAATATTTACTTATTAAGTATTATTTAACCTTATTTCCTTGCGTTACTGCAAAAAATTTATTATATTTATTTATTGTACGCATATTTGTGTCTGAAGTTGATGATTCTTTCTCATTTATGGGTATTTATTATAAAAAAAGTTTCTCGAATAAAAGCTAAAATTTGCAATATGCAACATAGAGGAGAAATAATAAAAGACGCTGTATATAAAAGTGGGTATTCCATAACGGAATTAGCCAAACGTATGGGCAAAAGTCGAAGATGGGTATATTTAATGTTTGAAAACCACAGCGTATCTTTAGATGTGGTTTTGCATATAGGCAAAATAATCCACCATAATTTCACTAAAGAAATTATTGACATGAGTCCCTTAAAAAAGATGTTGCTTGATTCTTCATCTGATAATCAAAGCAGTGATAACAACAGTGAATATTGGAAAAATAAATATTTACATTTACTTGAAGAGTATAATTCATTGTTAAAAGAAAATGTAAATCATCAAGAAAATAGCGATCTATAAGCTTAGTTTCTCTATAATTTAATTTTGGAAATTGTTCCATCTTTTTGCAATTGGTTGTTAAAATATCTTATTATCCCCTATCTCTTTTTTTTATTTGTAGTTCTGCTATACACAAAAAAAGAATGAATTCTGAATTAAAAAATCATAATTTTACGTTTCAATTCAAAATAATCTAAACTCCTTAGGTAGCATTTCTATGCTTTTATTTTATTTAAAGGGGTGTCTTAAATTGAACAAAACGGTCCACTTATGCACGTAATTGTAACACATTATTTCGTAATGGTTCCTAAATTTTCCACTGCGTAGGGTTTAAGGGAGTTTTAGTATACAAGGGTTTTAATCTTCGAAAAAAATAATCTATGAGGGTTTAAAATTTTTTTCTGGATTTAAAAACCATTCATAAAATCCTCGAATACTAAAATTATTTCTAGACAAATAGTAGTATCTAGAAATTGAAAACTAATTTATAATAGTTTTTCCTCTTCTTTTTCATAAAAGGCATCTACGGAAAGATTTTTTAAACCTGAAGCGTAAACTGCCAATTGATCGCAACGTTCATTTTGCGGATGGTTGTTATGTCCTTTTATCCACTTAAAATCAACTTGGTGGTTTCTATAAATTTTTAAGAATCGTTTCCATAAATCGGAATTTTTACGATCTACAAATCCTTTTTTTTCCCAACCTAAAACCCATTTTTTCTCCACTGAATCTACTACATATTTAGAATCGGAAATTACTAAAACCGACATGTTTGGGTTTTTTAGCTGTTCCAAACCAACAATAACAGCCAAAAGTTCCATTCTGTTATTGGTTGTTAATCTAAAGCCCTCATAAAATTCTTTTTTATGTGGCGTGCCTACTAACTCCATGACAACGCCATAACCTCCGTTTCCTGGGTTTCCTTTGGCGGCACCATCGGTGTAAATGTGGACTTGATGCGACATTGTGAGATACGAAGTTAAAAGTACGAGGTACGAAGTTAAATATTAAGTTAAAAGCTTTTCAATAACTTCAGAAAAGTATTGATGCTCTAATATATGTATTTTTTCTGCAATTGCATCTGCAGTAGTGCAATCTTCAATAGTTACCGATTTTTGAAAAATAATAGCTCCTTCATCATACTGTTCGTTTACATAATGAATGGTGATTCCGGTTTCTTTTTCTTTATTGTCTAAAACAGCTTGGTGCACATTCATTCCGTACATTCCTTTTCCACCATATTTTGGTAAAAGTGCCGGATGAATATTAATAATCTTATTTGGAAACTCTTTAACTATTGCTTCTGGAAATTTCCATAAAAATCCGGCAAGAACAATTAGATCTGGATTTTCTTGCAGTAATTTTTCTAAAATTTTTCCGTTATTGAAATCTTCTCTGGTAAAAACTCCAACAGGAATTTGAAGACTATTAGCTCGATCAATGACTTTTGCAGAAGGATTATTGGTATATACCCGAACAACCTCCATTACATTTGTCTCTTGGCAGTGTTTAATTATTTGTTCGGCATTGGATCCAGAACCTGATGCAAATACTATTATTTTTTTCATTGTAGAAATTCATTCGTAATCGCAAAAATACGGAAGTTTTAGCAAAAAAAATACACTTAATTCAATCAAAAAACACCAAATATTTGCAGTCAAAAATGGATCAAAGACAAAAAAAAGAATAATAAATAACATAAATGAGAGCTTTGTGAAATAATTTTTTTAATTTCGTAGTCATATTTATTAACTAATACGTGGTATTAAGATAAAGTTTTTTATTTTTGCCAACAATTTAAATTTTAAAATTAAAGATTATGTCAGACATTGCATCAAGAGTTAAAGCGATTATCGTAGACAAATTAGGCGTTGACGAGAATGAAGTTGTAACAGAAGCAAGCTTCAC
>CANFHX010000026.1 GCA_947446865.1 Flavobacteriaceae bacterium
TTGCCATTAAAAACAATGAAAAAAACTGGACGAGATCTATTAAGCAATGGGGCTTGATTATGAACCAATTTTTGATTATATTTGGAGATAGGTGCAAAATAGAACATTAAGCATTTTTAGAGTTTACACAAAATTCTGTCCAGTCTCAAACATTTTTTCTTTTTGTGAAATAACTTATTAACAGATATCTATATTAATAATTTATATATCAGCAGATTAAATATTATTTTGTAATAAAAATCTTGTTAATAAAAATGCACTAATTATTATAAAAATATACTTATAACTATTAATATTGTATATTATTAATTTTAATAAAAACAAAATATGAAAAAAATTATTTTAACAGCAGCAGCTGTTTTTGCTTTCGGATTTGCTAATGCGCAAGAAAACATTATTAAGGCTAATCCACTAGCTATTTTAGGTGGAACAGACATGTTAAGTTTTGAGCATAAATTAGGGGATAATTCTTCGTTTGTGATTGGAGCTGGAATTGGTGGGTTCAAAATTGGGGATGCCAAATATTCTAACATGGGTGCTGAGTTTCAATACAGATATTATTTTAATGAAGCTTTAAAAGGACTTTATGCAGGTGGTCAAGTTGGTTACTCTTCTGGAAAAGTTACAATGGAAACGATGTCATTTGATAATAATTTTAATTTTGTTTCTTCAACTAATGAAACTAAATTTGGATCATTTAAACTTGGTGCAAAAGGTGGTTACCAATGGGTATGGGATAGTGGTTTTTCTTTAGACCTTAACTTAGGATTTGCTTACAATAATTTTAGTTATAAAAATTCTGATCCATCTTTTTCAACTTTAAAAGCTAGTGGTGTTTTGCCAAACTTTGGTTTTGGATTAGGATATGCTTTCTAATTTTCGTTTTTTTTAAAATGGCCGACTCTTTCCAGAGTCGGCTTTTTTTTGAAATATTTTTTTACATAAGAAATGCAAAAACTTCTTGAAAAAGATTATTTTTTTAATTACCTCATTTTTTTAATATTATATTTTAATACTACTATTGAGGATGTTGAGATATTAGTATTAATAAATTGATAAATTCGAAAAAATATCTATATTTTAGTATTGAATTGTTGAAAATCAGGTTTTTTTCAATTTTTTATTTTTTATTTTTTTTTGCGTTATTAACATATTTTTATATAGACAATTATTAATCAGTATCTTAGAGTAATAATTATCTTACTTTTCTTGTTAATAAGTAGAAATTATCATTGATAAACTAAAATAAAATACCTATAAGTTTGTCATTATTAATTTTAAACAAAACAAAAACATGAAAAAAATTATTTTATCAGTTGCTGCAGTATTCGTATTATCGATTACTAATGCACAAGACTTGAAGTCTTCTAAAGGAGAAAATTTTTTACCACAAGCTGGTGATTGGGCTATCTCATTTCAAGCTAAACCATTTATTAATTTCGCAGGTGGTGTTCTTGGTGGTCATGCAACTTCTCCAGATTCGAATTCACCTACTGAAGGTTCATTTGTTGGAAAAAAATTCACATCTGACAAAACTGCTAACAGAGTAGTTGCTAATTTAGGATTTGGAAGTAATAATTATGATGCAGCTCCTACTGGTGCACCAAGTGCATTAACAAATGCTCCTGCTGGTACTGACACTTATAAAGTGTCTAGTTTTGATTTGAATGTAGGGTTAGGAAAAGAATGGAGAAGAGGTTCTACTAGATTGCAAGGGTACTATGGTGCTGATGCAATGGTAGGTATTAGTTCTTCTAAATGGACATTGTCCAATTCAAAATTAACTACTGGTGATCAAATGACTTATACAGATGGTATGAGTATTAAATTAGGAGTTAATGGATTTTTAGGAGCTGAATATTTTGTATTTCCTAAAATTGCAATTGGAGCTCAATACAATTATGGTTTAAATATCAAATCACAAGGAGCTTCTAAAGAAACTATGACAGGTGCAGCAGACACTTCAGGTGTGGCAAGAACTAGTTTTAATTTAGGAAACGTATCATCTGCAACGATGAATATTACATTGCATTTCTAATATTTTATTTATAAAGAAAAGCCTCCTTTAAAGGAGGCTTTTTTTTCTGATAAGTATCTACAAATTAAAAAATTAATTTTAATTTAATAATTTTATGAAAAAAATAATACTATTATTATTGACAATTTTTGTCTTATCTAGTTGTGATAGAGACGGTGTAGGTGTAACTCCTGGTTTTGTTCCAAAAAATGCTTCCTTTGATTTGGATTCAAAATTACCTAGTAATTTAGAATCTTCAAACCCAGATGTGTCTGCTAGAGTTCAACAGATGAAAGCTTTGACTAATGCTTGTGGTGGTTTAATGATTAATTCTATGCATTCTAAAACAACAGTTTTAGAAGCAACAAGCTCAAATTTACCTAATCATTATACTTGGAGTTCTGGAGGCTATGTTATTGACTATAATTATGGAATTGTAGGTCCCAATTATGAATACAATTACACAATAACTATTAATGGTACTCAGTACTTTACAGCAAGTGGTTGGCAAGCTACCGATGGTAGTGCTGGTCATTGGGAGGCCAATTTTGGCGTTGGTGGTTCAGGAAATTACAATATTGTGTATGATTGGACTATAAATTCTGCTGGAGATATGCATTTTGATATGCAATTTGATTTAGGAAGCACACATTTACATTATCTTTTTAATTTAAATCATGATTATTCGGGTAATATTACTTACGTACTAAATAATACAACAGAGTTCTATTGTATTTGGGATTCAAATGGACATGGCTATTATACTATGGGTAATTCAACTCATCATAATTTCTAATCTAATCTAGATTTTATTTAATAACCACTCGAGAAATCGGGTGGTTTTTTTTATTGCCTCTTTTCTCGTTTCTTTGTAACTATGAATTGGAGTTCCTTTATAAAAAGTTATCAATCGTATCTCAAAATTGAAAGAGGGTTATCTAAAAATACTATAGATAATTATTCTTTAGATATAGAACGGCTTTGTATGTATTTAGAGGCAAATTCTATAACCGTTGCTCCCATTAAAATTTCCGAAGAGACAATACAACAATTTATTTATTCGGTTTCTAAAGAGGTAAATGCTCGTTCGCAAGCCAGAATAATTTCGGGATTAAAAAGCTTTTTCTCCTATTTAATTTTTGAAGATTACCGAACCGATAATCCAATGGAATTGATAGAAGCTCCACGATTGGGTAGAAAATTGCCGGATACTCTTTCGATACAAGATATTGACAGCTTAATTGCAGCCATTGATTTATCGAAACCCGAAGGTGAACGCAACAGAGCTATTATAGAAACTTTATACGGTTGCGGTTTAAGGGTTTCTGAATTGGTTACATTAAAAATCTCTGATTTGTTTTTTGAAGAAGGTTTTATAAAAATTACCGGAAAAGGGAATAAACAACGTTTTGTGCCAATTAGTAACGTTACCCAGAAATTTATCCTCTTGTATAAGAATTTAATTAGGAGTCATCTTGTCGTTCAAAAAGGGCATGAGGACACCTTGTTTTTAAATCGTCGTGGGAAACAACTTACAAGAGCAATGATTTTTACTATTATTAAAGACTTGGCAGTAGCTATTGATTTAAATAAAGTTATAAGTCCGCATACACTTAGACATTCCTTTGCCACCCATTTGTTAGAAAACGGCGCCGATTTACGATCGATACAACTCCTTTTAGGTCATGAATCTATAACTACTACCGAAATTTATGTGCATTTAGATAGAAAACATTTGACGCAAATAGTCAATAACTTTCACCCTAGAAAATAAAAAAAGCTTGTCGGTTAGGACAAGCTTTCAGTTTTATAGTAATAGCTTCCGCTAATTATTTTGCAATATTTACAGCTCTAGTTTCTCTAATTACTGTAATTTTCACTTGCCCTGGATAAGTCATTTCCGTTTGTATTTTTTGAGATATTTCAAATGATAGATTTGAAGCCATATCATCACTCACTTTTTCGCTTTCTACAATAACACGTAACTCACGACCAGCTTGAATAGCGTACGCGTTTTTAACACCATTAAATCCAAAAGCAATTTCTTCTAGATCTTTTAAACGTTGGATATACGAATCCAATACTTGACGACGTGCGCCTGGTCTTGCTCCAGATATAGCATCACAAACCTGAATGATTGGAGAAATTAAATATTTCATTTCAATCTCATCGTGGTGGGCTCCAATTGCATTACAAACTTCTTCTTTTTCACCATATTTCTCCGCCCATTGCATACCTAATAATGCGTGAGGTAAATCGCTTTCTGCGTCTGGTACTTTACCAATATCGTGAAGTAATCCAGCGCGTTTAGCAAGTTTTACGTTCAATCCTAATTCGGCAGCCATAATTCCACAAAGTTTAGAAACTTCGCGAGAGTGTTGCAATAAATTCTGTCCATAAGAAGAACGGTATTTCATTCTACCAATAGTTTTAATCAATTCAGGATGTAAACCGTGAATTCCTAAATCAATAACGGTACGTTTACCTACTTCAATAATTTCATCATCAATTTGTTTGGTAGTTTTAGCAACTACTTCTTCAATTCTTGCTGGGTGAATACGGCCATCGGTAACTAATTTATGTAACGAAAGACGTGCAATTTCTCTTCTAACGGGGTCAAAACAAGAAAGAATAATTGCTTCTGGAGTATCATCTACAATGATTTCAACACCAGTTGCAGCTTCTAGAGCACGGATATTTCTTCCTTCACGACCAATGATTCTACCTTTAACATCATCCGATTCAATATTGAAAACAGAAACGCAATTTTCTACTGCTTCTTCTGTTCCAACACGTTGAATGGTGCTTATGATAATCTTTTTAGCTTCTTGTTGAGCAGTTAATTTAGACTCTTCTATAGTTTCTTGAATGTGAGCCATTGCTTTGGTTTTGGCTTCCGCTTTAAGGCTTTCCACCAATTGTTCCCTAGCATCATCAGCAGAAAGACCAGAAATAACTTCCAGTTGCACTACTTGACTTTTGTGCATTTTTTCAACTTCTTGTTGTTTCTTATCCAGAACTTCAATTTTAGAAGTATATTCAATAGTTTTTGCTTCAAAGTCATCATTAACTTTTTTAGCTTTGGATAATTCACTAGAAATTTGAGATTCTTTATCTCTAATTCGCTTTTCTACTTCAGCTAATTTTTTATCTTTCGATAAAATTTCCGTTTCGTGTTCTGATTTTAATTCCAGAAACTTCTCTTTGGCTTGTAGTAATTTGTCTTTTTTAATGTTTTCGCCTTCTAGATTAGCGTCCTTCAATATAGAAGCTGCTTCTTTCTTGGCATTATTCAATAAGTTAGATGAGCTGTTTTTTTCCAATACTTTCGATATTGTAAATCCACCTACTGTTCCGCCTACTAATCCGATAATTATAGATACTATGTCCATGGTTTGTTTAAAAAAATTTATATATAAAAAAAACCTACATTAATTGCTTGTATAAACTCGTAAAGACAAGTTTTGAGCTAACTCGCTGTTCAAGTTTCCCACATAAAGAGGGCATACTTTAGAAGCGACGATTCACTCATTTTAATTTGTTAGTGTTGAGTTTACCAAAAATGAACTAATGTAGGCAGTATTTTTAGCTTATTTAAAAGAACGTTTTTATTGTAATATTATTTGAGATATTGGTCTAATAATTCATTAATTTTTGTCAATCGCTCTATTGATTCTGTCCCATCAACAGCATTGTCTACTTTTTTTTGTTCTAATTGAGAAGCAAATTGCAAAGCACACATTGCCAAAACATCTTGCTTGTCACGAACAGCATAATTTTCTTCAAATTGCTTTATCATTACATCAATCTTCTTAGAGGCGCTTCGCATCCCTTCTTCCTGTGACATATCTACCGTTAACGGATAAACTCTGTCTGCAATTGATATTTTAATTTTAAGCTTTTCATTCATAGTTTTAATCTGCTATCTGTGCTATACAGTAATCAATTTCACGAATTAATGAATTTATTTTAAGCTTGGTATCTCTTTTGTAATCTTCACTGCCTAATAGAGAATTTGTTATTTTTAAGGTCTCCATATCTTTCTTTAGCGTTTCCAAAACTAAATTTTGATTTTGCAGAGAAGCCACAGAAATGGTTATTTCCTTTTGTAACGCTTGATTTTTTTCTTCTAAATTATTTATTTTAAAAAATAATTTTTGAATTTTATTTTCAAGAGTATCCATTATTTCTGTAATTTCACTCATCTATAACAGTATTCTATACTTAATCTTACAAATTTATAATTCCTAATCTATTAAAGCAATATTTTTTACGAAAAAAAAAAATTATTTTTAAATTAGTAGATAACTTTATGTAAAATAGACAGTTAAAAATTACTTTTTTTAAAGATTTTTTTATATCTTAGGTATTTTATAATTTAGCAAAAAACCTTTTTCTATGAGATTTTCTTTCTGTTTTTTTCTTGTATCCCTAGTTTGTTTAGGTCAAAATCAGTATCCTAAAGATTTTTTTTCATTGCCTTTGGAAATTCCGATGCAATTATCGGGTAATTTTGGAGAACTCCGTCCTAATCATTTTCATGCGGGTTTTGATTTTAAAACCAATCAACGCGAAGGACTTAACGTTCATGCTGCTGCCGATGGATATGTTTCTCGCATAAAAATTTCTTCAGCCGGTTACGGAAAGGCAATTTACATAACGCATCCCAATGGATATACCACTGTTTATGGGCATTTGCAAAAAGCCGTTGGTATCCTTCAAGATAAAATTGAAGAATTGCAATATTCCGGAAAGAGCTATGAGATGGAAGCTTTTTTTAAACCCAATGAATTACCAATAAAAAAAGGCCAAATAATTGCTTTGTCTGGAAATACAGGTGGATCCGAAGGACCTCATTTACATTTTGAATTTAGAGATAATAAAACGGAAAAAATTATCAATCCACTTTTTTTTGGATTGGATTTAAAAGACACTAAAAAACCTATTATTTCTTCTCTTTTAGTTTATCCAATAGATGCCAACTCTACAGCTAATGAATCTAAAATTCCTGTAATTTTGAATTTGTCTTTGCAAAAAGATGGTACTTATCTATCCGAAAAAGTATTAGCAACAGGCAGAATCGGCTTTGGAATTAATGCCCTAGATTGGGATGATGTTTCCTATAATGCCAATGGAACTTACAAAACACAATTAATTTCTAACGGAACTCCAATATTTGGTTTTGAATACGATCAAATGGTTTTTGATGAAGCACGTTATGTAAATGCCTTCATCGATTATTATAGGTATAAAAAAACACACCAAAGGGTTCAGAAATTATTTATGAAATACCCATATAATTGGAGTAATATCTATCAAAATGTAGATAACGGAGTTTATAATGTAATTCCGAATTTTACTGGCGTTGAACGCATAGAAGTTTCAGATTTTTTTCAGAATAAAACTACAATTTCTATTCCTATTCAATATTCTAACCAATCCGCAACGGTATTAAATCCTATCAAACCCACTAAATATTTTGTGAAGGCCAAGGTAGATGCCAATTTTGAAAAAGATAATTTTTCAGTTTACTTTCCTGCCGGAACTTTCTATGATGATTTTTATTTGAATTTAGATGTTAAGAATTCTATATTATATCTGCACGACGACACGGTTCCTGCAAATTCTAATTTCACCATAACCGTTGAAGATGCTAATTCTACTGAAGAGGATAAGAAAAAAATGTTTCTGGCTTCTTTCAATGGAAAAAAATGGACCTTCAATACAACAAAATTAGTAGGTACTACGTTTTCTTGTAAATCTAAAACTTTAGGACAGTTCGCTTTGATGAAAGATACTATTGCGCCAACTATTAAAATTGCAAAAAGTATAGAAGATAAATGGATTACTAGTCAAAAAAGTGTAAGTCTTACTATTTCAGATGAATTATCGGGTATAAAAACCTACAATGGCTACCTCAATAATGTATGGGTTTTGTTTGAATACGAGTCAAAACTAAATAGGATTACGCATGTTTTTAAGGATAATCTATTGCTAGAAGGTGCCAATAAATTGAAAGTGATAGTTACTGATAATGTAGGAAATTCTACTATCTTTGAAACGCAATTTAATAGAAGTCAAAAATAATACAATCCTTTTGAAAACAAAAAACAAAGTTTTATCGCTGCTTTTTTTTCTTATGAGTGCAGTGGTAGTTGCTCAAAATGCAAAAGTTACCGGCATCGTTTTAGATGAAAATAAAAATCCAGTTGAAGGTGTTAATGTCAGTTACCAAAGTAAATCCTCGGTAACTAATTCCAATGGTTTTTATGTAATAGAAATCCCTTCCAACCAAAAAGTAGTTTTGGTTTACACCCATATTTCATTAAAAAGTATCACCGCTACTTTTCAATTAAAACCCAAGGAAGTTTTAGATTATAATCCGATAATGAACAGTAAAAATGCGCAACTAGAAGACGTTGTAATTACCAGTAGCAGAAAACGGGTACAAGGAATTATTAGCATTGATACTGAGGTGATACGTAGAGTTCCAAGTTTATCTGGTGGGGTAGAAGGAATACTAAAAACATTACAGGGGGTTAATTCTAACACCGAATTAAGTTCGCAATATTCAGTTCGAGGAGGAAATTATGATGAGAATTTGGTTTATGTAAATGAAATTGAAATTTATCGTCCATTTTTAGTGCGCTCCGGCCAACAAGAAGGATTGAGTTTTACTAATACCGATTTGATTCAGAATATTGATTTTTCTGCTGGAGGATTTCAATCAAAATATGGTGATAAAATGTCCTCGGTTTTGGATATTACCTATAGAAAACCAACCAAATTTGGCGCATCTATGGAAGCCAGCATGCTAGGAGGAAGTGTTTCTGCCGAAGGAATTTCTAAAAATAAAAAATGGAGTGCTATTACGGGTATTCGCTACCGCGACAACTCTCTTTTGGTAAATAGCCAAGAAACACAATCCAATTATAAACCTACATTTGCGGATATTCAAACGAATATTAATTTTAATGCCAACAAAAAATTACAGTTTAGTTTTTTAGGAAATATCTCACAAAACAAATACAACTACCAACCCTTAACACGCCAAACCAATTTTGGAACGTTAAGTAATCCTATTGCGCTTCAAGTTTTTTACGAAGGGCAAGAAAAGGACCAATACCAAACCTATTTTGGTGCTTTTAAAACCAATTATATTGCTAACGAAACTAGTATTTATAAGGTTATAGCTTCCGCTTATCATACCCAAGAGCAGGAGCATTATGATATTGATGCGGCCTATTATTTAGGAGAAGTAGATACCAATATTGGTTCAGAAACTTTTGGGAATGTAACGTACAATCGTGCTATAGGTTCACAATTGAACCATGCAAGAAACGATTTGGATGCCGTAATTTTCAATGGAGAAGTAAAAGGGAATCATAATTTCAAGAAAAAATTCCAAATTGAATGGGGATTGAAATACACCCACGAAAGTATTCGTGACCGCATTGTAGAATGGGAAGCCCTTAACGATTCTGGGTTCAATGTGAATCCGCCAAGTGTTCCGCCAAGAGACGATCCGTATCCGCCAGCATATTCAGGGCCATTAGTTCCCTATCAAAATGTGCGCGCGTTGAATTTTGTAGACATAAATAGATTTTCTGGTTATGCCCAATGGAGCACTAAAACTAATTTAGGAGACAACCAATTGTGGTTAAATGCTGGAGTTAGAGCGCAAAATTGGTTGGTTTCTGGGGAAGCCATTTCCGATGCTAAAAGTCAAACCGTTTTTAGTCCAAGGGCTCAAGTTTCACTCAAACCCGATTGGAAAAAAGACATGCTTTTCCGTTTTTCAACTGGTTTTTATTACCAACCGCCATTTTATAGAGAATTGCGCGATCAATATGGTATAGTAAATCCGAATGTGAAAGCACAAAAATCAATACATTTTGTTTTAAGCAACGACTATAATTTCAAAATGTGGAACCGACCATTCAAGTTGGTAAGTGAGACTTATTATAAAACAATGAGTGATGTAAATACCTACACTTTAGAAAATGTTAGAATTCGGTACCGAGCCAATAATGATGCTGTGGCGTATGCTTACGGATTTGATTGTAGACTGAATGGTGCTTTCGTTCCAGGAACCGAATCGTGGTTTAGTTTTGGATACATGAAAACCGAAGAAAATCAAGATGGAAGAGGCTATATTGCTCGTCCTACAGACCAACGTTTGAAATTCGGAATCTTATTTCAAGATTATATGCCCAACATTCCCAACGTAAAATTGTATTTAAATTTAACATACAATACTGGTTTGCCTGGTGGATCTCCATCCTATGCGGATGCTTACCAATACCAAAGTCGTTTGCGCGATTACCGTCGTGCCGATGTTGGATTCTCCTATTTATTTACCGAAAAAAACAACGAACGTCCCGAAGGGCATTGGTTAAAGAAATTCAACGATTTGTCTCTTGGTTTTGAAATTTACAATTTGTTCAATAACCAAAATGCAATTACCAATACTTGGGTTCGCGATGCTTATTCTAAGAGTCAATACGGAATTCCGAATTATATGACAACGCGAGTTTTTAATATAAAATTGACTGCAAGATTGTAAATTTCACTAAATTTGAAATTAAATAAGTTTCTAATGAAAAACATTTCCAAATATATTGTCCTTTCTGTTGTTGCACTTTTAGTTAGTTGCAAACAAGAGAAAGAAACTCCAAAGGTTTCTTACGACACCAACGCTAAGGCAAAACCAGTTGCCAAAACGGATGCATCTTCTATAAAAGTAGCCGATTTACCAATAAATTTCAGCGGAACCAATATCCTTATCCATCCAATTGGGGATTTGAGTATTTACAGTAGAGATAAAAATGTTGCTTACGATTCTTCCTCACGAGGCGAATCGCAACAAAGTTTTGCAGTATCCGATAATAGAGAATTTGAAATTACCGGTTATTTGCAAAATATTAAATTCCAAGAAATTGGCAAAGACTCTATTAAAGCCTTAACGGATAAACAGATTTTAATAGAAACTGCCACGTATTTAAAGAATACTGCCGATAAAACTAAGAAACAATTATTGGTTTATACTCTATCGGATGCTGATACCAACAAGGACGGGAAAATAGACAGTAACGACATAAAGACGCTTTATGTTAGTGCCATTAATGGATCTAATTTCACTAAATTATCACAAGATCTTCAAGAGTTAATCGATTGGAATTGTATGGAATCTACTTCTAGATTGTACTTCAGAACTATTGAAGACATTAATAAAAATGGGGCTTTTGATAAAGATGACAAAGTGCATTATAACTATTTAGATTTACTTACCAAAGAATGGAAAGTGCAGGAATACTTTCCGGTGAACTAAATTAAAATGTCACTTTCCAAATCTGATTTTTCTATTTCAAAATCAAAATCCAATTTCGAAACCAACTCGATAACTAATTTTTTATACCAATTTTCTGATTTTGGATGGATGTAGATTTTTTCTATCAATTGGTTGAGATCCACATTAATCTTCAATCCATCGTTGATTTTTATGTCTTTATCATGTAAATCCGATAGAATTCGAACTTCCCTTTCGTATTGGAAACTTTTTCGTTTGAACAAAAACGGGAAAAACATATCGTCAAACGGAATGTATTCTTTTTTGTAATCAATATAATTTACTTCACCTATATATTGATTAAATTCCTTTTCCGTTTGGAGTGCTTTTTGCAATCTTCCAATGGTAGATTGAATGGCGATACCTTCGCTGTTTTGGATGAATATTTGCCACATGGCAAACGATTCGTATTCGTTAATGTGCCAACTACTAACCACAACTTTCTCTCGGTGGGATTTGTAGAAATCTAAAAATTCTGGATTATTTGCCGATAATTTTTTAATTTCTTCAAATGTAGGTTCGCTAAATGTCCCTTCGTATTGGTCTTCAAATTTATCCGAACGGGACATGAACAATTTTTTTGAAATAAGTAAATCCAAAAATTTAGACAAATCCAAATACTTCCATACTATTGTATCGGGATCCTCAGGAAGTGTAATATTTGGATTGTTAGTATACATTTATTCAAAACTTTGCATCATCACTAATTTAGAATAGGTTCCGTTTAAGACTATCAATTCGTCATGGGTTCCTTGTTCTACAATCTCTCCACGGTGCATTACCACAATTTTATCTGCCTTTTGGATGGTAGAAAGCCGGTGCGCAATAACAATAGAAGTTCTATTTTGCATCATATTTTCTAAAGCCACTTGAACGAATTTTTCGCTTTCGGTATCCAATGCCGAAGTGGCTTCGTCCAAAATCATAATAGGTGGATTTTTCAAAACTGCTCGCGCAATGTTCAATCGTTGTTTTTGTCCACCCGAAAGTTTGTTTCCAGCATCACCAATGTTGGTATAGATGCCATTTGGTAAATCTTGTACAAATTCATAAGCGTTAGCCACTTTCAATGCATCTAAGATTTCTTCATCAGTGGCATTTTCTTTTCCGATAAGAATATTATTTTTGATAGTATCGTTAAATAAAATCGAATCTTGCGTCACTAAACCTAACAAGTGACGAAGGGAATTCATGGTTATGTCTTTAATGTTAGTTCCGTCAATTTTGATAGTACCTTCTTGAACATCATAAAAACGAGTCAATAAATTGGCAATGGTGCTTTTTCCGCTCCCGGATTGTCCTACCAGTGCAACCGTTTTTCCTTTGGGAACCTGTAAAGAAAAATTCTTTAACACGTTTTCCTCTTCGTATTTGAAATTAATGTTTTCAATTGTAATTTCGGTGTCAAAAGATGCTTTTACAATAGCATTTGGTTTATCGGTAATAGCATTTTCAACTTCCAAAACTTCAAAAACACGTTGCGCTGCAGCCATTCCACTTTTTACCGAATAGGTTGCTTTTGAAATAGCTTTTGCAGGAGTTAAGATATTGTAGGCCAGTCCCATGTAAGCTAAAAATTGCGCGCCTTCTAAGATTGCTTTTCCGTTGGGAAGTGTGTCTACCAAAACCATATTTCCACCAAACCATAACAGTACTGCAATAACAATAATCCCCATAAACTCACTAAAGGGTGAGGCTAAATTATTTTTTCTTCCAATGCTGTTGGATAATTTTAATAATCTATCTACCGAATCATTGAATCTTTTCTTAAAACTATTTTCGGCATTATAACTTTTGACCACTTTTAATCCAGAAAGACTTTCTTCTACAATGGAGATTAAATACCCTCCTTCGTATTGGAGACTTTGAGATTTGGACTTCAAAGATTTACCAATCAATGAAATGATATATCCTGAGATAGGAATGAAAATAAATACAAAAATGGTTAATTTTACACTAATAGCAAACATAGCAGCAATAGTGAAAACAATGGTCATTGGTTCTTTTACAATCAATTCTAAGATAGAAAAAAATGAATTTTGAACTTCTCCAACATCTCCAAGCATCCTAGCCATAATATCCCCTTTTCTTTTTTCAGAATAATAAGAAATAGGTAAGTCGATAATTTTGTTATACATCGTATTTCGTAAATCTTTTAACACACCATTTTTCAAATGCATTAAATGATTGGACGCTAAATAATTAAATAAATTTTTCAGCAAAAAAGTAATGATAATAAGAACCACAACTAGGAGTAAGGCATATTGTGGGCCATTATTTTTTTCTAATTCGGTAATGTAATAATAAAGGTATTGTTTTGCAAACGTAGGTATTTCCCAAATGGTTGTATAAGTTGGTTTTTCGGATATTTTTTCTGCTTGTGCAAACAATACTTGCATCATCGGAATCAAAGCGATGAAAGACAACGTACTAAACAAAGCATATAAAATATTGTAAACCACATTCCACACCACATGGAATTTATAAGGTTTTATAAAAGGAAATATTTTCTTAAGATTTTCGTCCATTAGTTCAACTGCATTGCAGCAATTATATTTTTAATTTTTTCGTCTAATTCTTTTTCAACTTCGGCAGCATTTTCTATAGCATCCAATGGTGCATTTACACTAAAATAGAATTTAATTTTTGGCTCGGTTCCGCTAGGGCGAGCACAAATTTTAGAGCCATCTTCTAAATAATAAATCAACACATCCGATTTAGGAATGTTTATTGGATCTACTTCTCCAGTAAACATATTTTTAGCGGTAGCATTTTTGTAATCTTCAATGCATACAACACGTTCCCCATTAATTTCATTAACTGGATTTTCGCGAAGGCTTACCATCATTTGATTAATTTCTTCCAATCCAGAGATGCCTTTTTTTGTTAAAGAAATTAAATGTTCTTTATAAAATCCGAAATCTACATACAAGTTTAAAAGTTCTTGGTATAAGGAACTACCTGCCGCTTTGGCTTGTGCGGCAATTTCACATACTAACAAAGTTGCTGCAACAGCATCTTTATCGCGAACAGCATCACCAACCATAAATCCAAAACTTTCTTCGCCACCACCAATAAATTCTAATTCTGGAAAATCTTTTATGAATTTTGCAATCCATTTAAAACCAGTTAATCCAACTTTACATTCCACGTCATAATCAGCAGCAAGTTCTAGCATCATTGGGGTAGAAACAATAGTAGTTCCTATAAATTGTTTTCCACCAATTTTTCCTTCACGTTTCCATTGTTCTAAAAGGAAAGCCGTCATGACAACCATAGTTTGGTTTCCATTTAATAAAGTCATTTTACCATTAGTATCACGAACTGCCACTCCCAAACGGTCAGAATCTGGATCGGTACCAACTACAATATCTCCTCCAACTTTATCTGCAAGCGCCATAGCCATTGATAAGGCCTCTGGTTCTTCTGGATTTGGCGAAATTACAGTAGGAAAATCCCCATTAGGAACTTCTTGTTCTGCAACAATACTTACATCAGTATATCCCGCCTTAGCCAAAACTCCAGGAATCGATTTTATCGAAGTTCCATGAAGGGAAGTATAGACAATCTTTAAATTTTTTTTAGCAGCAACAGGAGTATTAAAACTTGCATTTTCTATAGTAGATTTTGCAAAAGCGGCATCAACCTCAGTGTCTATATATTCAATTAAATTTTCATTGGCATCAAACTTAATATTCTCATACGGAAGCGCTTCAATCACTTGAATAATTTCCGAATCTTGTGGTGGAACTAGTTGCCCTCCATCTTGCCAATATACTTTGTAGCCATTATATTCTGGCGGATTATGAGAAGCCGTTAATACAATTCCGGCATGGCATTTTAAATATTTCAAGGCAAACGATAACTCTGGAGTAGGACGCATATCCGAAAAAAGATACACCTGAATTCCATTAGCCGAAAAAACATCGGCAACCGTTTTAGCCAAAGTATCGCTATTATGGCGACAATCGTAAGCAATCACAACTTTTAAAGCCTCTCCAGGAAAGTATTTTTTAAGATAATCCGAAATCCCTTGGGTGTTTTTTCCCAAAGTATATTTATTAATTCTATTGGTTCCAGCGCCCATAATTCCGCGCATTCCACCAGTACCGAATTCTAAATTTTTATAAAAACTCTCTTCTAAATCTTTTGGAGCGTTAGCCATCATTTCGCGAATGGCTTCTTGGGTTTCTTGGTCAAAAGTAGGAGTTAACCATTCATTTGCTCTGTCTAAAATATTTTGTTCTAGTTGCATTTTCTTTTTTTTATGAAGCTATTCCTGCTATCCGCTCTATCTTTTCTTGCTTTTGAAAAAAAAGCAAGAAAAGGATGCCGCTTCTATCAGGGCTAAGCCTATTTGTAAACTTTATTTTTTATAACCTATTTTCGTTCGTTCTTTATCGGTATTGTTAGTGTCTTTTTCAACTAGGTAATTTAAGACATTGTATATTTCAGGAAATTGACCTTCTATTTCCATGATTTTATTTTGTAATTCAGAGTAATTCAATGCAAATTGTCGAATTGCTACAAATGTTCGCATAATTGAAATGTTAATATTTATTGCTTTATCACTTTTTAAAACACTTGAAAGCATTGCAACCCCCTGTTCTGTAAAGGCAAAAGGCATATATCTCAATCCTCCATAACTTGAGGACGAAAATTTCGTCCTCAAGTTTGTAAATTCTGTTTCAGTTAATTCAAACATGAAATCTTCTGGGAAACGAGATATATTTCGTCTCACGGAAGCTTTAAGTCTTTTATTTTCAATTTCATAAAGCTCAGCCAAATCAAAGTCTAGCATAACTTTGCAGCCTCTTACTTCATGAATTTTATTTTGAACAACTTCTATTTCCATCTTTTAAAATGTTTGAGATCACAATTTGTTACCTTAAAGAATTACTTTTTAGGGTAACACCTATAGTCAGACACTTACTTATAAATTTATTTCTTTAGCAATTTTATACCGTTCTTCATTGTTTTTAGTTCGAAGAATTATTTCTCCCAAAAATCCTGCAAGAAATAATTGCGATCCAATAATCATGGAAGTTAAGGCAATATAAAACAACGGATTTTGAGCGACCAAAATGGTAGGCTCATGAAGTACAAAAAGTTTAATTAATTTGAAAACAATTATAAATCCAGTAGATATTAGTCCTATGATAAACATTAAAACTCCAGCAGCACCAAAAAAGTGCATTGGTCTTTTTCCGTATCGAGACAAAAACCAAATAGTTATTAAATCTAGAAAGCCATTAATAAAACGGCTCATTCCAAATTTAGATTCGCCATATTTTCGTGCTTGGTGGATGACTACTTTTTCGCCAATATTACCAAACCCTGCATTTTTTGCCAATACCGGAATATAACGGTGCATTTCACCCGAAACTTCAATGTTTTTAATGACAATATTTTTGTAGGCTTTCAATCCGCAATTAAAATCATTCAAATACACTCCCGAAGTTTTTCGAGCAGCCCAATTGAATAATTTAGAAGGAAGGTTTTTAGTAACCGCATTGTCGTAACGTTTCTTTTTCCATCCAGAAACTAAATCATAGTTACCTTTGGTAACCATATCATAAAGTTCTGGAATCTCATCCGGACTGTCTTGCAAATCGGCATCCATAGTAATGATTACATCACCTTCTGCCTTGTTGAAGCCAGCATGTAATGCCTGAGATTTGCCGTAATTTCTTAAAAATCGAATCCCTTTTACATTGGAATCTTTTAGATTAAGATCTTCAATGATATGCCAAGAATCATCCGTACTTCCATCATCAATAAAGATAACTTCATAGGTATAATGGTTGGCGTTCATGACTTTCACAATCCAAGAATGCAATTCAGGCAACGATTCTTGTTCGTTTAATAATGGGATGATTATGGATAAATTCATTAAATTTAAAAACTTTGATTAGGATTTTTTTTCACAATTGCCCCAACAAGTAGAGAGTACAACAATCCGAAAAAAGCATACATTGCTATTGTTACTGGAAATACAATATATTGACTCATGAATTTTTTGGTCATAGAAATCGCCATATCTATTTGTTCGGCAGTCATATTAGGATTCTTTTTAAGAATCTCTGATTTAGTGATTGCCAGCATTTGAGAAGCAAATTCCGGAAAGATTAAATTAAAAACAAGGTTAAAAATTGCATAAATTAAAGCAGCGACAACGGTTATTGAAACTCCAATTTTAAGACATTCTGAAAACGATACAAATCCGCCATTCAATTTTTTGTAATTAGTACAACCCAAAAAGATGAATAAAAAGGGTAGAATTAAATAGTTTAATAAATTTATTACAATGCCAAAACTACTTCCAATTAGCTTTTCAATACCTATGATATAAGATACTACAAACTCTAATACCATGATAACGCCGAATAATAGACCGAGTTGTAAACCGGATTTAGCTGGTGAAATTTTATTTTCCATCTTTCAATATTGTTAAAATTAATCCACAAATATACAAATTCCATTATTATTGTATATTATATAATTCAAATAAAAAAAGTAGTCCAATTGTTTGATAATTAAAAAATAATTGTATTTTTGCACTCTCAAATAAAAATGAATAAACAAAAGTTGTAGTCAGTTGATACCTTTTCTTTAAAAGCCTCACAACAAACTACCTCATAACAAATAAAAGATTAACACAATGAAACAAGGAATTCACCCAGAAAATTACAGATTAGTTGCTTTTAAAGACATGTCAAACGAAGATGTTTTTATCACAAAATCAACAGTAGAAACTAAAGAAACTATCACTCACGAAGGAGTTGAATATCCAGTTTATAAAATGGAGATCTCTAGAACATCGCACCCATTTTACACAGGTAAATCTAAACTTATTGATACTGCAGGACGTATTGATAAATTCAAAACTAAATACGCTAAACACGGTAAATAATATTTTATAGTGTTCAAATTTTATTAAGACCTTCCAATTTATTGGGAGGTTTTTTTATGAAATAAACTTTTGTAACTTTGAAAAATAATAAATGGTTTTGGATATCTAATATCTAAAATCTAATATCTAAAATCTAAAATGAACTATATACTTTTTGACGGAACGGTCCGCGAGGCACTTTTACCTTTTACTTTTACTAGACCTGTAGCCGAAATTCGAATTGGAATTTTAACCATTCGAGAAAAATGGGAAAAATATTTAGGCTATACCACTACAACATTAACTGAAGAATATCTCTCAGAAAAATATCCAATGGTAGAAATGGAAAATAATGTAATGATTAATGCTTCTTTTTTGCCAAATGCTATTCTATCTGAAATGGTAAAAAACCTTGAAACCAATCAAGCCATTTTTAAAGGAGATGAAGTTGTCGCTTTTTACACTAACGATTCTCAAGAAGAAGTAGATTTTGATGCTTATGAGATTATAGATTATTCAGAAGATTGCCTTACTGTAGAGCACACCTGGGATATTTTTGCTAAAAATGATGCTGCTTTACGAGAAGATTTTGAATTGATTACAGAAGACAGAACTTCGCAGCCTATTCCGAAATCGGTTAATGTAATTGCGCCCGAAAATATATTTATAGAAGAAGGAGCCAAACTAGAATTTGTAACTTTAAATGCATCTACTGGCCCGATATATATTGGAAAAAATTCTGAAATTATGGAGGGTTCCGTTATTCGTGGGCCTTTTGCACTTTGTGAATCGGGAAGGGTGAAATTGGCATCCAAAGTTTATGGGGCTACAACTGTTGGGCCGCATTCTGTAATTGGTGGAGAAGTAAATAATTCCGTTCTTTTTTCCTATTCCAATAAAGGGCACGATGGTTTTCTAGGAAACTCTGTTCTTGGTGAATGGTGTAATATTGGTGCCGACAGCAATAATTCGAACTTAAAAAACAACTATGAACCCGTAAAATTATGGAGTTACGAAACCGAGAATTTTGCTAAAACTGGTTTACAATTCTGTGGATTAATGATGGGTGATCATAGTAAATGTGGTATCAACACCATGTTCAATACTGGTACTGTAGTAGGCGTAAGCACTAATATTTTTGGAGCAGGATTTCCAAGAAATTTTGTGCCAAGTTTCTCTTGGGGAGGAGCATCTGGATTTTCAACTTACTTAACTAGCAAAGCATTTCAAACTGCTAAAATTGTAATGGCGCGTCGTAATGTTGATTTTACAGAAGACGATGCTAAGATATTAGAACACGTTTTTGAAGAAACTAAAAAATATAGAAAAGAGTAATATTTTTATAGTTCTCGGCCCCTGATTCACAGATTTTATTTTAATCTGTAAATCAGGGGCCGTTTTTATTTTAAAAATTTACTTAAATTTGCACACTCAATTTTTTGACAACGATTTCATTAATTGAGTTTACTTATGGAAAACAAAAAAAAAGTTGCCTTTTATACTTTAGGCTGCAAACTAAATTTCTCCGAAACTTCTACCATTGCTAGAAATTTTCAAGACGAAGGATTTGATCGCGTTGACTTTGAAGAAGTAGCCGATATGTATGTCATCAATACTTGTTCCGTTACCGAAAATGCCGATAAACAATTCAAACAAATAGTTAAGAAGGCAATGAAGCTCAACGACAAAGCATTTATTGCTGCCGTTGGTTGCTATGCCCAATTAAAACCCGAAGAATTAGCGTCAGTAGATGGTGTTGATTTGGTTTTGGGTGCTACCGAAAAATTTAAAATCACCGATTATATAAATGATCTAACCAAAAACGATAGGAGTGAAGTACATTCCTGCGAAATTGAAGAAGCCGATTTTTATGTAGGAAGTTACTCTATTGGCGATCGAACTCGTGCTTTCTTGAAAGTGCAAGATGGTTGCGATTACAAATGTACCTATTGCACGATTCCTTTGGCCCGCGGAATTTCCAGAAGTGATGCCTTAGAAAATGTTTTGAAAAATGCTTCCGAAATTTCCAAACAAAATATTAAAGAAATTGTCCTTACAGGTGTAAATATTGGCGATTACGGCAAAGGAGAATTCGGTAATAAAAAACACGAACACACGTTTCTAGATTTGGTAAAAGCATTAGACGAAGTAGAAGGAATTGAGCGCTTGCGAATTTCCTCTATAGAACCCAATCTATTAAAAAATGAAACTATAGAATTTGTTTCTCAAAGTCGCACTTTTGTTCCGCATTTTCATATTCCGTTACAATCCGGAAGTAATGAGATTTTAAAGAAAATGAAACGTCGCTATTTGCGAGAAGTTTATACCGAACGAGTTACCAAAATTCGGGAAGTAATGCCTTATGCATGTATTGGTGTTGATGTTATTGTTGGTTTTCCTGGTGAAACCGATGAGGATTTTCTAGAAACGTATCATTTTTTAAATGAAATGGATATTTCCTATTTGCATGTTTTCACTTATTCCGAAAGGGATAATACCGAAGCGGCAACGATGGATGGCGTAGTTGCAATGAATGTTCGTTCCAAAAGAAGCAAAATGTTACGCGGATTATCAGTCAAAAAGCGTCGTGCTTTTTACGAAAGTCAAATAGGTAGTAATAGAACCGTTTTATTTGAAAGCGAAAATAAAGAAGGCTACATTCATGGTTTTACGGAGAATTATGTAAAAGTAAAAACCCCTTGGAATCCGGAATTAGTAAACACATTACATGAAATAAACCTTACCAGAATTGATGAAGACGGAAGTGTGCGAATGGAGTTTCTAAATTAGATTGTTTAGTATTTTGAATGAAATCGAATTTTAGTAATTCTAAAAACGGTTTCACTATACTGTTCAATAAATTCGAATTTATGCCTGCCAGGTTGTTTAAAATCTACAATTCTTTCACCCGAAATTTCGTAGTACATGGAGTTACCTTCTAACATAAATCGACCCCCATTTTTTCGGTAAGCAGATCGAATTAATTCAAATTTAGATAAATTCCAAGTGGTTAAATTAGCATCTAAATCGTTTAATTCTGAAAACAAACCTTCCGTAATTTCAGTTTTACAACCATAATATTTTTCGATAGTTTCGAAAAAAGCAAGGATGTTAAGGTTTAGTTCTTCAGGATTCATTCGGTAAATATAATAAATTCCAAAATAAAATTCCAAATTCCAATTATAACGATACAATTGGAATTTGGAATTTAAAATTTTGGATATTTTTTAATAACTATATTTTAATACCCGGAGGTAGTAAGTCTCTATAAGTAACATTTTTTCTAAAAAACAATGCGATTTTAGGAAGAATAGGAACAACTTTCAGTTTGCGTTCGTAAGCGATTTCCATAATATTTTTCAATAAATTATTGATAAACTCTTCATCTATAAAACCATCAGGTACGTTGATACGAGTCAGGAAAATTTTCTTTTCTTGAAAGGAATATTCAAGGGAAACTAACTTCCCATCCACCAAAGTCTCAAATTGTCTAGCGAAGGTATTGTCTTTAATTTCCATTTTTTCTAAAATTATCTCTGAGTTCATATGTAAATCAATAAAATTGAATTAGTTTTATGCAAATTTCGGAATAAATAATGGATAATACCATCGAATTACGTTAAAATATGCGCAAGATACCTGTTTATTTTATGCCTGGGTTGGCAGCTAGTTCTTCTATTTTTGAACGAATTGACTTGCCTAAGGATGTTTTTGAAATTCATCTTTTAGAGTGGTTTCAGCCTGAAAGTAAGGAAACTCTTACAAATTATGCCAAGCGAATGGCAGAAAAAGTAGTCCATGAAAATGCTGTTTTAATAGGGGTTTCCTTTGGAGGAATTTTAGTTCAAGAAATGGCGCAGTTTTTAAATTTGAAGAAATTAATTATTGTTTCTAGTGTAAAATCAAATACCGAATTGCCTAAAAGAATGAAATTTGCTAGAACTACTAAAGCCTATAAATTACTCCCAACTAGTTTGCTGCAAGACGTTGAAAAATTGGTTAAATATGCTTTTGGAGATGTAATTAAACAACGCGTAAAGTTGTACGAACAGTTTTTGCATTTGCGAAATAAGGAGTATATAGATTGGGCAATTGAGCAGGTAGTTTGCTGGGAACGAATTAAAATTGATGCCAATGTAATTCATATTCATGGAGACGCCGATGAGGTTTTTCCTTCCAAAAACATTAAATCCTTTATCAATGTTAAAGGCGGTACGCACCTGATGATTTTGAACCGTTTTAGATGGTTTAATCAAAATTTACCTAAAATAATTTTAGGAGAGTCAATTTAATTTTTCGGCTCGATTATTGTAACTTTGTTGGCTAATAAAAAGTAATTAAAATGAAAAAGATACAGGTTTTAGGAATCTTGGCGCTACTAGTTATTACTAGTGGTTTATTCGTTTTTGCCCTTTCAGGTGACGATAAAAAGAAATTATTAAACGAAGGAACTTCCCAGTATTTTCCAGTTTCAGTGGATTTTGCAGGTGAAAAAACACCTTTGCAAATATCCGATGTTCGAGAACGTTTTGACCGCGAATTGTTAGTCAACGCCAACCTTCATTCGTCTACTATTTTGATTTTAAAACGTGCCAATCGCGCGTTTCCAATTATAGAACCGATTTTAAAAGAATATGGAGTTCCAGACGATTTTAAATACTTAGCAGTAATTGAAAGCGCTTTAACTAATGCCGTTTCGGCATCTGGTGCGAAAGGTGTTTGGCAATTTATGCCCGAAACGGCTAAAGAAAAAGGAATGGAAGTTAACGATGGAGTAGACGAGCGATATCATTTGCAAAAATCTACCGAAGCAGCCTGTAAATATTTATTGGCCGCCAAACAAAAATTTGGTAACTGGACCTTAGCCGCAGCCTCCTATAATGGCGGAATGAATGGTGTTAATACCAAAATATCTGAACAACAAGTTTCTGATTATTACGATTTATTATTAACCGATGAAACTTCAAGATATGTTTTTAGAATTCTAGCACTTAAAGAAATTATGAAACATCCAGAACTTTATGGGTTTGAAGTTACTAAAAGCGAGATGTATGAAAACATTCCAACCAAAACTTTAGAAGTAGATAGTTCCATTACCGATTTAGCAGTTTTTGCTAAAAAACAAGGAATTAATTATAAAATTTTAAAGATTCACAATCCGTGGTTGCGAGATAAAAAATTATCCAATCCAACCAAAAAGAAATATTTAATCGAAATCCCTACTGAAGGGTATTAATCTAAATCCATGAAAATGACAATTCCGACGATAATTTTATTAATGTGTATTGGTTTAATAGCCGGAATGTTGAGCGGCTTGATTGGAATAGGAGGAGGTATTATAATGGTGCCTATGCTGCTCTTAATGGGATTTACCCAACAACAAGCCCAAGGAACTAGTTTGGCTGCTTTGTTACCGCCAGTAACCTTATTTGCGGTTATAAATTACAATAAAGCCGGATTTATCGATTGGAAGTACGCCATAATTATTTCTTTACTGTTTGTGGTTGGAGGTTATTTTGGAAGTAAAATTGCAATAAATATTGACCAACGCACCCTTAAAAAAATATTTGGAGGACTTTTGTTATTGGTTGCTGCAAAAATGATTTTCGGGAAATAACCGCTATTTTTCAGCTTATTAAAATCAAAGTAGAATTTTCTTGATCTAAATTCTCTACTTTTCATTTTGCACTTTTTATTAAAGGATAATGTTAATAACTTGCAGTATAAAATACTTAAAAGAACTTTGAAATCCTTCGTGATTTAATATATTTGCGTGTTATACAAAAAATACATTATAGAATAAATTTATATGAGCGAAGAAATCAAAAAGAACAATTATTCAGCAGATAGTATTCAGGCATTAGAAGGAATGGAGCACGTAAGAATGCGTCCGTCTATGTATATTGGAGATATTGGCGTAAGAGGTTTGCACCACTTGGTTTACGAAGTAGTAGATAACTCTATCGATGAGGCAATGGGAGGTCATTGTGATACCATTGGGGTAGCAATAAACGAAGATGGAACTGTTACGGTAGAGGATAATGGACGAGGTATTCCAGTAGATCTACATAAAAAAGAAGGTGTTTCTGCTCTTGAAGTTGTAATGACTAAAATTGGAGCTGGAGGTAAATTTGATAAAGATTCTTATAAAGTTTCTGGAGGACTTCACGGGGTTGGGGTTTCGGTAGTAAATGCATTATCCGAACATTTAACTGCTACAGTTCACAGAGATGGAAAGGTATACCAACAAGAGTACGAAAGAGGAAAAGCGCTTTATCCTGTAAAACAAATAGGAGAAACTACTAAAAGAGGAACTATTGTTACATTTTACCCAGATAGTACTATTTTTACTCAAACTATTGAGTTTTCTTACGATACTTTGTCGGCTAGAATGCGTGAGCTTTCTTTCTTAAACAAAGGAATCACAATTACTTTTACAGATAAAAGAGAAGTAGATAAAGACGGAAATTTTGTTCAAGAGATCTTCCATTCCGATGAAGGTTTGAAAGAGTACATCCGTTATTTGGATGGTAACCGTGAACCAATTATTTCTCACGTAATCTCGATGGATCATGATAAAGGAGAAATTCCAGTAGAAGTTGCTTTAATATACAATACTAGTTATACAGAAAATATTTTTTCTTACGTAAATAATATTAACACCCACGAAGGAGGAACGCATTTACAAGGTTTTAGAACGGGTCTTACTCGATCTCTAAAAAAATATGCCGATGCTTCGGGAATGTTAGACAAATTAAAGTTTGAAATTTCAGGGGATGATTTCCGTGAAGGATTAACTGCAATTATTTCTGTTAAAGTTTCTGAACCACAATTTGAAGGACAAACGAAAACCAAACTTGGAAATAGAGAGGTTGTTTCTCCAGTAAGTCAAGCTGTGAGTGAAATGATTGAAAATTATTTGGAAGAAAATCCAAACGATGCTCGTATCATTGTTCAAAAAGTTATACTTGCCGCTCAAGCCCGTCACGCAGCTAAAAAAGCTCGTGAAATGGTTCAGCGTAAAACGGTTCTTGGTGGTGGTGGATTACCAGGAAAATTATCCGATTGTTCCGAACAAGATCCTGCACGTTGTGAAGTGTATCTTGTAGAGGGAGATTCGGCAGGAGGAACTGCAAAACAAGGACGTGATAGAGCATTTCAAGCTATTTTGCCATTGCGTGGTAAGATCTTGAATGTAGAAAAAGCAATGCACCATAAGGTATTTGAAAACGAAGAAATTCGAAACATTTTTACAGCACTTGGAGTAACTATTGGAACTCCAGAAGATAGTAAAGCATTAAATATTGAAAAATTACGTTACCATAAAGTAATTATTATGTGTGATGCCGATGTCGATGGTAGTCACATTGCGACCTTAATTCTAACATTCTTCTTTAGATTTATGAGAGAATTAATAGAGCAAGGGCATATTTATATTGCAGCACCACCTTTGTATTTAGTTAAAAAAGGTAATAAAAAAGAATATGCTTGGACCGATAACCAACGCGATATTGCCAATGAAAAAATGGGAGGTAGCGCAGCAATCCAACGTTATAAAGGTCTTGGAGAAATGAATGCAGAGCAATTATGGGAAACTACAATGGATCCTAGTTTTAGAACTTTGCGTCAAGTTACCATTGATAGTTTAGCCGAAGCTGATAGAGTTTTCTCTATGTTAATGGGGGATGAGGTTCCGCCACGTAGAGAATTCATCGAGAAAAATGCAGTTTACGCAAATATTGATGCGTAATAATTTTTCAAAATATATTAAGATAGGGATTTGTTTGATTTTTTCAGGCAAATCCTTTTCGCAATCCCCCCAAACCCTAGAGCAAATTGGTTTATTTTTAAATGATGCCACTCTTTATTCAGACAAATACGTCACGCCAGCAACAGATGCGGCTGTTTACCAGTCTTCTGCTGGATGGATTAGTTCTGCTAAAAAGCGAAAATTATTTGCAGTAACTTTAGGGGTATATGGAAATGCTTTCATAGTGCCAAAAAGCGATAGAAGTTTCGAAATAAAAAATTCAGATTTTTCTTTCTTTACTATTCAAAATGCCAATTCCGAACCAATGTCTTCTGCAACGGTTCCAACAGCTTTAGGGAATGAAGAACAATATTATTTAGTTGGTCAATTAGACAGTAACAACCAAATCAAGATGCAAACTCCCAAAGGAGTAGGTCAGGAATCTATTATATATCCTTATTTACAAGGTTCTATTTCTCTGTGGAAAGGATTTGAAGTAATTGGTAAATATTCTTCGAAAGTAAAATTAAAAAGAGGAAACTATCAAGTATACGGATTCGGACTAAAACACAATTTTAGTCAGTATGTATCTTCATTGACTAAGCATAAAATAAATCTAGCGGCACTCTTTGCTTTTTCTAAAGAAGATATTAGTTTTGATTTTTTAGATACTTATACTTCTTTTGGAAATTTAGGAATTAATAGAATTACAGGTAAGGTAGTAACTAGTCAATTTCAAATTAGTGCATCTAAAGAATGGAAAAAATTTGAATTAATGTTTAGTTCCATTACTAATAGGAGTGATTTTAAATATTTTTTAACTGGAGAAAAAGGGCAAATTGAAGATGTAATCCCAGTACAATATATATTAAATGAAAAGCTTAAGGATATTTACAAGACTAAATTTAATAGCATTTGGGAAATATCCGGTAGATATCAATTTAACAAATTTTATGTGCAATCTTCCGTTGCATTTGGTAAATTTGTAAACACAAATTTATCGTTACAATACGAATTTTAATTTTTTATAAATATAAATAACAACAAAATGAAAGTTACCATAGTAGGAGCAGGAAACGTAGGAGCTACATGCGCAGACGCTATTGCTTACAGAAGAATTGCGAGTGAAATCGTATTATTAGATATTAGAGAAGGTTTTGCAGAAGGAAAAGCATTAGACATCATGCAAACCCAAACTACTTTAGGATTTAACACTAAAATGGTGGGAAGTACTAATGATTATTCTAAAACAGCAGGAAGTGATGTAGTTGTAATTACATCTGGAATTCCTAGAAAGCCAGGAATGACAAGAGAAGAACTAATTGGTATTAATGCAGGAATTGTGAAAACTGTTGCTGAGAATTTATTAGCTCATTCGCCAAATGCTATTGTGGTTGTAGTTTCCAATCCTATGGATACCATGACTTATTTAACTTTAAAAGCTACAGGTTTACCAAAAAACAGAATTATTGGAATGGGAGGGACTTTAGATAGTTCACGTTTCAAAACTTATTTATCTTTGGCTTTGAATAAACCAGCTAACGATATTCAAGGAATGGTTATAGGTGGTCATGGTGATACTACTATGATTCCGTTAACTAGATTGGCTTCTTATAATGGAGTTCCAGTTTCTCAATTTTTATCCGAAGATGAATTGACTAAAGTTGCTGCTGATACTATGGTTGGTGGTGCTACACTTACAGGTTTATTAGGAACTTCTGCTTGGTATGCACCAGGTGCTTCAGTTGCGTTTTTAGTAGATTCTATATTAAATGACCAAAAGAAAATGATTCCATGTTCGGTATTTCTTGAAGGAGAATACGGACAAAGCGATATTTGTATTGGTGTTCCATGTATTATTGGAAGAAATGGCGTTGAAAAAATTGTAGATATTCAATTAAACGATGAAGAAAAAGCAAAATTTGCTAAAAGTGCAGAGGCAGTTAGAGCAATGAATGCAGATTTAAAATCAATATTGTAATAAAATAAAAGTAAAAATAATTAAAGACTGCAATTATGCAGTCTTTTTTTTGATATTAATGGGTAAATAATTTGTTAATCTTTATCTAAATTATATATTTGCACGTTTGTAAAAACGTGTATAGGATATTTTGTTTTGATTTCAATTGAAAATCAATAGATTAATCTAAATTTACTTGTTTTTAAAAACACAACAAACAAAAATTAATTAATTTTTAGTAATAATGCAGAATAAAGGACTTATTAAATTTTTCGCAATTCTATTTGCATTGGTGAGTATTTACCAATTATCATTCACATTTATTTCAAATGGAATTCAAAATGATGCTAAAGCTTTCGCTAAAGGAAATCAACAAAAGGAAGTAGATTATTTAAACGACTTGAAAAACAAAAATGTTTTCAGTTTGTTTGGTTTAATCGACTATACTTACGCTGATGTAAGTGGAAAACAAATCAATAAAGGTCTTGACCTTGAAGGAGGTATCAACGTGATACTTCAAATTTCGGTTAAAGATGTATTAAAAGGTCTTGCAAACGACTCTAAAAATCCAATTTTTAACAAATCTTTAGAGGACGCAAAAACTAACCAAAAAGGAAATCAATCTTATTTGGAAGCTTTTTACGAGGCATTTGAAGCAAATTCAAACGGAACTGTAAAACTTGCTGACCCTAGTATTTTTGCAAATAGAAATTTATCCGATCAGATAAATTTTAATATGACGGATGCACAAACTAAAAAAGTAATCAACAAAAAAGTTGACGAATCTGTAGAAAGTGCTTTTGAAGTATTAAGAAAACGTATCGATAAATTTGGAGTTACCCAACCTAACATTGCTAAACTTGGACAAACTGGAAGAATTCTTGTAGAATTGCCAGGTGCTAAGGATGTAGATAGAATTAAACTTTTATTACAAAGAACAGCTCAATTAGAGTTCTGGGAAACTTATAAAATAGACGAAATGGGTAGCTTCTTAATGGCTACTAATGATTTGTTGAAAAAATCAGAAACTCCAGTTGCTGCTAAAGAAGTGAAAACTGCTGCTAAAGATTCGTTAACTGCAATGCTAACGGATAAATCTAAAGATTCAGTTGCTGATAAAAAAGGAAGCAATCCATTATTAGATAAATTTGTATCTCAAGGTGGTGGTCCTGTTTTAGGAATTGTTTCTGTTAAAGATACTGCTAAAATTAACTCTTATTTTAAAAGAGCGGATGTTCGTGCTTTAATTCCTGCAGACAAACGTTTTGTGAAATTAGTATGGGGAAAACCAACTACAACTAAAGACGAAAAAACTAAAAAAGAAACAGAAACTTTTGAACTTTATGCTTTAAAAGGAAATAAAGATAATGCAGCTCCATTAAGTGGTGGTGTAATTACTGACGCTAGAGATACTTTTGACCAAACAGGAAAACCTGCTGTTTCTATGCAAATGAATGGGCAAGGTTCTAAAAAATGGGAAGAATTAACAGGAAATGCTTTTACTACTAAAGGATACATTGCAATTGCTTTGGATAACGTTGTTTATTCTGCACCTGGTGTTTCTTCTGGACCAATTGCTGGTGGTAGATCAGAAATCTCTGGAAACTTTGATATTGCAGAAACTAAAGATTTAGCAAACGTATTACGTGCTGGTAAATTACCTGCTAGAGCAGAAATTATCCAATCGGAAGTGGTAGGACCATCCTTAGGAGAAAAAGCAATTCATGCTGGTTTTATTTCTTCTATAGTAGGATTCTTATTAGTTTTCTTATGGATGGTATTCTATTATGGTAGAGCAGGTTGGTATGCAAATATCGCTTTATTAGTTAACTTACTTTTCTTATTCGGAATATTAGCAAGTTTAGGTGCTGTATTGACATTGCCTGGTATTGCTGGTATCGTATTGACATTAGGTACTGCGGTAGATGCGAACATTATTATCTACGAAAGAGCCAAGGAGGAATTGCGTGAAGGTAAAACTCTTACCGATGCTGTAAAAACTTCTTACGGTTGGAAAGGTGCAATGCGATCTATTATTGATGCAAACGTAACGCACGTTTTAACAGGAGCTATCTTATTTATATTTGGAACAGGACCTATTCAAGGGTTTGCTACTACTTTATTAATAGGTATTTTTACTTCATTATTCACTTCTATTTTTATCGCTAGAATTTTTATCGATAGAGATGTTGCAAATAATAAAGAATTAACATTCTCAACGCCATTAACTAAAAATTGGTTTACAGGATTCCATTTTGATTTCGTTGGAATGAAAAAATGGACGTACTTGTTCTCTTCTATTGTTGTTATTGGAAGTTTAGTTTCTATCTTCTTTGTAAATGGTTTAGATCAAGGTGTTGATTTTGTTGGAGGAAGAACTTTCCAAGTAAAATTTGAAAAAACTGTTGAGCCTACTCAAATATCTGAAGAATTATCTAAAGAATTTGGAACTGCTGTTGAAGCTAAAATATTTGGAGATTCAGATCAATTGAAATTGACTACCAAATATAAAATTAAAGAGGAAAGTGCTGGAGTAGATAAAGAAGTAAATGAGAAATTATTTAAAGTTTTAGGTAAATATTACACCAACATGACTTATGATAAATTCATTAATTCTTATGATGGGAAACAAGTAGGAGTATTGCAAGCGTCTAAAGTTGGTGCTGCAATTTCTGAAGATATTAAAACAAATTCATACTGGGCAGTAATTGGTGCTATGCTAGTTGTAGGATTGTACTTAGTAATTTCATTCCGTAAATGGCAGTATTCATTAGGAGCTATCGCTGCGGTATTGCATGATGTTATTTTCGTATTAGGAATGTACTCGTTATTATACAAAGTGATGCCTTTCCATATGGAAATGGACCAACATTTCATTGCAGCTATCTTAACGGTAATTGGATATTCTATGAATGATACCGTTATTGTATTTGATAGAATCCGTGAATATCTTGGAGGTAACAAAAAAGGTCACTTTAAAGATGTAGTAAACGCTTCTATTAATAGTACTTTATCTAGAACATTAAATACTTCTTTAATGATGATTTTAGTGTTGTTAACTATGTTCTTATTTGGTGGAGAATCTATCCGAGGATTTATCTTTGCTATGTTAGTAGGTATTATTGTAGGAACTTATTCTTCTTTATTCATAGCAACTCCAGTATTGGTTGATACCATGACAAAAGGTGATATCGATGATATTGAAGAAAGACATTTTAAAGAATAATACAATTATTTAAAAAATAAAGAAATTAATTTCAAAAAAGACTGCATTATTTTGCAGTCTTTTTTTTGTTCTAAAAAATAATAAATATAACAGATATAAATATTCAATTAATTTATGTCTTTGGCTAATAAATATAACTTTTGTCATTAGGAGTTAATAGCTCTTGCTAATCAACTAAATCGTTTGAGTTTATAAGTTTTTATAAAAATAAACGATATGTTTTTCAATATGCTTAAATTTGTGTTCCCTTTCAAGGTAAATAATTAGTAGATAACAAATAAATTAGCATAAATAATGAGTATTATTATTAAAGTACACGCGAGACAAATTTTGGATTCAAGAGGAAATCCTACAATTGAAGTAGATGTAGTTACAGAAAATGGTGTTCTAGGTCGTGCAGCTGTTCCAAGTGGCGCTTCCACAGGAGAACATGAAGCGGTGGAACTTCGTGATGGAGGAAAGGCTTACATGGGAAAAGGAGTTCTTAAAGCAGTTGCAAATGTTAATACTATAATTGCTCCAGAATTATTAGGAGTTTCTGTTTTTGAACAAAATCATATCGATCAATTAATGATTGATTTGGATGGAACTGCTAACAAAGGTAATTTGGGTGCTAATGCTATTCTTGGCGTTTCTTTGGCTGCTGCCAAGGCTGCTGCTAACGAATTAGGATTGCCTTTATACCGTTACGTTGGTGGTGTTTCTGCTAATACCTTGCCTGTTCCAATGATGAATATCATTAATGGTGGTTCGCATTCCGATGCGCCAATTGCTTTTCAAGAGTTTATGATTATGCCAGTTAAAGCAACTTCATTCACGCATGCAATGCAAATGGGAACGGAGATTTTCCATAACTTGAAAAAAGTTTTACACGATAGAGGCCTTTCTACTGCAGTTGGTGACGAAGGTGGTTTTGCGCCAAATCTTGCTGGTGGAACAGAAGATGCTATTGAAACAATCAAACTAGCTGTTGAAAATGCGGGTTATAAATTTGGAGACGAAATAATGATTGCATTAGATTGTGCTGCTTCTGAATTTTATGTAGATGGAAAATACGACTATACAAAATTTGAAGGATCAAACGGTAAAGTTAGAACTTCAAGAGAACAAGCGGAATATATGGCCGAATTGGCTACTAAATATCCAATTATTTCTATTGAAGACGGAATGCAAGAAAACGATTGGGATGGTTGGAAATATTTAACCGAATTAATTGGAGATAAAACACAATTAGTTGGAGACGATTTATTTGTAACCAATGTAGAGCGTTTGTCTACCGGAATTGAAAAAGGAATTGCTAATTCAATTCTTGTAAAAGTTAATCAAATAGGTACTTTAACCGAAACTATTGCTGCAGTGAATATGGCTAAAAATGCTGGATATACCTCAGTAATGTCCCACCGTTCTGGAGAAACAGAAGATAATACCATTGCCGATTTAGCAGTAGCATTAAACTGTGGTCAAATTAAAACCGGTTCGGCTTCTCGTTCGGATCGTATGGCTAAATACAACCAATTGTTGCGTATTGAAGAAGAATTAGGCGATACTGCTTACTTCCCTGGATTGAACGCTTTTAAACAGAAATAAAAGTATTAAGATTTAAGTATTAAGATTTAAAAATTTTACAAATTAACAAGCCTCAAGAGTTTTAAACTTTTGAGGCTTATTGTTTTTATCTAATTTATTTTTGCAACATTAATTATAAAGATCTGTTATTAGTAGAATCAATTCACCAACTCAGTTACAACAAAAGCCAATATATACCAATCTTGCACTTTTTATATAAACATTAACGAAATCGTTAGAAATTTTCTTTTATAATTCATTTAGAATTGCATATTTTTGTTAAATTAAAATTTATCAGACTTAATTTCCAAATATATCATGTCAAAAACAGCAATTTTAGAGTACGAAGGCAAAAAATACGAGTTCCCAATAATCATCGGAACTGAAAATGAACCTGCTATCGACATCAACAAACTACGCGATTTAACAGGTGCTATCACTCTAGATCCAGGATACAAAAATTCTGGTTCTTGCGAAAGCAAAATTACATTCCTTGATGGTGAAGAAGGAATTCTTCGTTACAGAGGTTATGCTATTGAAGATTTAGCAGACAAAGCCGATTTCTTAGAAGTTTCCTATTTAGTGATTTTTGGAGAATTGCCAACTAAAGAACAATTGGTTCAATTTGAAAACGACATCCGTAAATACACACTTGTTAATGAAGAAATGAAAAACATCATTGATGGTTTTCCAAAAACTGCCCACCCAATGGGAGTTTTGGCTTCGTTAACTTCTGCATTAACTGCCTTTAATCCTAAAGTTGTAAATGTAGATAACGAAAAAGAAATGTATGAGGCCGTTTGTAAAACAATGGGTAAATTTCTTGTTATTGCAACTTGGACGTACAGAAAAATGATGGGTTTCCCATTAAATTATTACGATAATACTAAAGGTTATGTAGAGAACTTCATGCGCTTAATGTTTGAATTACCAACAGGACCTTATGCAAAAAATCAAGTTATAATTGATGCTTTAGATAAATTATTTATCCTTCATGCCGATCACGAACAAAATTGTTCTACTTCTACAGTACGAATTGTAGGTTCCTCTCATGCTGGATTATTCGCTTCAATTTCTGCAGGAGTTTCTGCACTTTGGGGACCACTTCATGGTGGAGCAAACCAAGCAGTTCTTGAAATGCTTGAAGCAATTCAAAAAGATGGTGGTGATGCCGATAAATACATGGCAAAAGCAAAAGACAAAGACGATCCGTTCCGTTTAATGGGATTCGGACATAGAGTTTATAAAAACTTCGACCCAAGAGCGAAAATTATTAAAAAAGCAGCCGATGAAGTTTTAAGAACTTTAGGTGTTGATGATCCAATTCTTCAAATTGCTAAAAAATTAGAAGAAGCCGCTTTAGTTGATGATTATTTTGTGTCTAGAAAATTATATCCAAATGTAGATTTCTATTCGGGTATTATTTACCGTGCTTTGGGAATTCCAACGGAAATGTTTACCGTAATGTTCGCTATTGGTCGTTTACCAGGTTGGATTGCACAATGGAAAGAAATGCGTATTAACAAAGAACCAATAGGAAGACCAAGACAAGTTTATACAGGTTATCCTTTGAGAGATTTTGTTGCAATGGAAAAAAGATAATATTCTTTAAATACTTATAAACAAAAGCTTCGCTATTCAGCGGAGCTTTTTTATATTTGCCTTATGCCAAAAGCAAAATATATGTTACAATTAAATGTAAAAAACGAGACTTCAAGATTAAGAGCAGTAGTTTTAGGATCTGCCGTAAATAATGGTCCCACACCTACAGCCGAAGAAGCATACGATCCAAAATCCTTAGAGCATATTCTTGCAGGAACTTATCCTGTTGAAGCAGATATGGTAAACGAGATGGAAGCCTTTAATAAGGTTTTTCAAAAATACGATGTACAAGTTTTTCGTCCGGAAAGGATTGAAAATTACAATCAAATCTTCACGCGCGACATCGGTTTTGTAATTGACGATACTTTCATCAAAGCCAACATTTTACCCGATAGAGAACGAGAATTAGATGCAATTCAATTTGTTTTAGATCAGATAAATCCCGCAAAAATTGTCCGTCCTCCCGAAGAAGTACATATTGAAGGTGGAGATGTCATGCTTTGGAATGATTATATTTTTATAGGAACCTACAAAGGGTCTGACTATAAAGACTACATTACCGCCAGAACCAATATGGCTGGGGTAAATTACATCAAAGAATTGTTTCCTAACAAAATTGTAAAAGAATTTGACTTAGTGAAATCTAAAATGGAAGCCCGCGATAATGCCTTGCATCTCGATTGTTGCTTTCAGCCCGTTGGTGATAATAAAGGAATTATTTACAAAAGTGGTTTCCGTGAAGAAGCAGATTATCGCTATTTGGTAAAACTTTTCGGAAAAGAAAATCTATTCCACATCACCCGTGAGGAAATGTATAATATGAATTCTAATGTATTTTCCATCGCGCCAAATGTTGTGGTTTCCGAAAAAAACTTCACTAGATTAAATATCTGGCTTCGCGAACAAGGCTTTACTGTAGAAGAAATTCCTTATGCCGAAATAGCAAAACAAGAAGGCTTGTTGCGTTGTTCGACATTACCTTTAATTAGAGATTAAAAGTTGTAGGTTTTAAGTTGTAGGTTGTAAGTTTTAGGTTGTGAGTTGATGATGATTGTCTAAAATATTTTAAAATGAGTAGTTATAGAGATTTAGATATTTATAAAATTAGTTTGGAACTTTTTTACATCGTTCATCCATCCTCTTTAAAACTTCCAAAATATGAAATGTATGAATTAGGAAGTCAATTAAGACGTTCCTCCGACAGTGTTGTAACCAATATCGTTGAAGGATACGGAAGAAATAAGTATAAAGCAGAATTTGTAAGATTTTTGTTTTTTTCTTGGTCGAGTTGTCTAGAAACAGTAAACCATTTAGAAAAAATTAATCATTTATATAATGGAGTAATCGAAAATAATGAAGAATTAATTTTAAAATATAACGAATTAAGTTCTAAAATATTTAACTTTATAAAATACGTAGAACAAAATTGGAAGACATAAAAAATTATGGGTAATCTAAGTTAACTTAAAACTTAAAACTTAAAACATACAACCCACAACAAAAAAACTATAGACAAACTGGGTAAACTTAAAACTTACAACCCATAACCCACAACAAAAAATGAATCAAACCACCAATTCTATTTTAATGATTCGCCCGGTGGCGTTTCGAATGAACGAACAAACAGCCGTAAACAACTATTATCAAAAGGTTTTGGACGGATTAACGCCAGAAAATGTAAACACCAAAGCACAAGAAGAGTTTGATGCTTTTGTAAAAAAACTCCGAATGGTTGGCGTGGATGTAAATGTTATAGAGGATACAGCAAGTCCAGACACCCCCGACAGTATTTTTCCTAACAATTGGATTTCTTTTCACGAGAATGGCGATGTGGTTTTGTACCCAATGTTTGCCGAAAACCGTCGTGCCGAACGTAGAGAAGATATCCTAGATATTCTCGAAGATAACGGATTCCAAATCAACGAAGGAATCATGGATTATACCGTTGCAGAAGAAGATGGTTACTATTTGGAAGGAACCGGCAGCATCGTTTTAGACCGTGAAAACGGAAAAGCCTATTGCGCCCTTTCTCCTCGTGCCGATGAAGAATTGTTTATTGAATTCTGCGAAGATTTCGATTTAAATCCAATAATTTTTGAGGCCTACCAAACCGTTGATGGCGAACGAAAATTAATTTACCATACCAACGTAATGATGTGTATTGGCGATACCTTTGCCGTTATTTGTTCCGATTGTATTGACGACAAAAAAGAACGTAAAATGGTTTTGGATAGTTTAAAATCCGACGAAAAAGAAATCATCCTGATTACCGAAGCCCAAATGAACAACTTTGCCGGAAACATGCTAGAAGTATTAGGGTCAGACGATCGTCGCTATTTAGTAATGAGTTCCTCGGCTTACCATTCGTTAACTAAAAAACAAATTGCACAACTAGAAGAGCACATTACCATTTTGCATTCTAGTTTAGACACCATCGAAGCCTGCGGCGGTGGAAGTGCCCGTTGCATGATGGCCGAAATTTTCTTGCCAAAGAATTAGAAATAAAATTCCAAAAGTAAAATTCCAAATTCCAATTTTTATAAGTTGAAATTTGGAATTGAGACTGGACAGAATTTTGTGTAAACTCTAAAAATGCTTAATGTTCTATTTTGCACCTATCTCCAAATATAATCAAAAATTGGTTCATAATCAAGCCCCATTGCTTAATAGATCTCGTCCAGTTTTTTTCATTGTTTTTAATGGCAA
>CANFHX010000027.1 GCA_947446865.1 Flavobacteriaceae bacterium
AGAACATTAAGCATTTTTAGAGTTTACACAAAATTCTGTCCAGTCTCATATTAAATAAAAAAAATACTACTATCCTAGATAAATTTATAACCAACAACGTTACATCCGTCATAAAATTAGATGTAGATACCATCTACAATGTTGCTGATGCCATAATTATCTAATTTTATGCTAATGTAATATATAATTTTGCCATAAAATTACTTGTAGATGCCATCTACAATGTTGTAGATGGCATAATTTTATAATTCTAGCTCGGAAATTATAAAACTTTGGCATAATTATGTAGGACGATGCCGTCTACAACATTGCCGATGGCATAATTTTATAATTCTAGCTCGGAAATTATAAAACTTTGGCATAATTATGTATGACGATGCCGTCTACAACATTGCCGATGGCATAATTTTATAATTCGGACTCAGAAATTATAAAATTTCGGCATAAAATTACTTGCCGATGGCATAATCATTAAATATTGGTTGGCCAAAAGACAAATCGGTAACCTAACAATTATCATATTTTAAGCACTTGACTTCGTGTAGTTTTGAGAAAATTTTCAAACTATGATTTACTGGAAAAAACTATCCAAAGAAGAACGAAACAATAAGGTTCAAAAGGCATTGAATGCCAATGTGAATTTTTCAAAAGATACCTCCTTGGGTTATCCTGCCTCCAAATTGGACGGCAAAGTATTTTATGATGCCGATTTTTTAAAGGATGCCCCCGTTTTACAAACGTTTGTTGCCAATCCCAATCACATTGGTTGCCACACTATAGGCGATTCCGAAAGTGCTTTTAAGGGAACACATGTATTGGAAAAAGAAGTGTTGGATGTTTTGGCTGTAGATGTTTTTAAAGCAAATCCCAATGAATATGATGGTTATATTTCACCAGGTGGAACCGAAGCCAACATTCAAGCCATTTGGATGTATCGGAATTTCTTTCAATATAAAAACCAAGCAACGCTAGCTGAAATTGTAATTCTTGCATCGGAAGACACCCATTATTCCATTCCGAAAGCGGCAAATGTATTGCAATTGGATTGGTTGAAAATTCCGGTAGCATTTGAAAACAGAGAAATAGATGCACTTGCATTAGAAGGAATTATTGTTACTGCCAAAGAAAGCGGAAAAAAATATTTTATAGTGGTTTCCAATATGGGAACGACCATGTTTGGCTCGGTAGACAATCCGGAAGTTTATACTACTATTTTAGAAAAACACCATTTAGATTATAAACTCCACATTGATGGCGCTTATGGCGGATTTGTATATCCGTTTAGCAATGAAAAATCGATAATCAATTTCAGTAATCCTAAAATTAGTTCCATTACCATTGACGCTCATAAAATGCTGCAAGCACCCTATGGCACTGGCGTTTTCATTTGCCGCAAAGGCTTAATTGAAAATATACTAACCAAAGAAGCGCAGTATGTAGAAGGGATGGATTTAACCCTTTGCGGAAGTCGTTCTGGTGCCAATGCAGTCGCTGTTTGGATGATTTTATTTACTTATGGACCACACAAATGGTTTGAAAAAGTGAGTGTTTTGCAAATGCGAACCCAATATCTGTGCGACGAATTAAATACATTAGGCATCCGCTATTTTAGAGAACCCCACATGAATATTGTAACTATTCACTCCGAATTTATTCCGAAAACGATAGCCGAAAAATACGATTTAGTTCCAGAAACCCACAATGCAGAAAATAAATGGTATAAAATTGTGCTGATGAATCACGTGGAAGTCCAACATTTGACTATTTTTATAGACGAATTGAAGGAAACACTTTTATGTTTAAAACAGAACTAAGAAAAAAATATAAAGAATTACGGCACAAATTAACTTCTGAAATAGTGGAAGAATTGAGTTTGGCTGTTGCCAATCAGTTGCTTTCGTTGGGTATTTGGGACAAAACCTACTATCATTTATTTTTAACAATTGCAGAGCAAAAGGAAATCGATACCGAGTTCCTCCTACACATTTTATCAGGAAAGGACAAGGAAATTGTAGTTTCCAAAAGTGATTTTGCAACTTTAGGAATGACACATTATCTATTAACCGACAATACCAAATTCCAAAAAAACACTTATAATATTCCAGAACCAATTGATGGTTTGGAAGTTCCTGTTGTTAAAATAGATGTGGTTTTTGTGCCACTTTTAGCATTTGATGCAAAAGGAAATCGCGTAGGTTATGGCAGAGGATTTTACGATAAATTTTTATCGGAATGCAAACCCGAAACTATAAAAATAGGCTTGTCTTTCTTTGATGCAGAAGAAATCATAGAAGATGCTTCCGAAAAGGACATCCAACTAGACTATTGCGTAACTCCGAATAGGATTTATAAATTCTAAAGTATTGTATTAATTAGAATGTGCGAATGCCTTTTTGTTGAAGAAAATCAAGATTCCAACTCCGGTAGAAATAGCAAAATCAGCAACATTAAAAATAGCATTGAAGAAGGTGATTTGTTTTCCGCCAAGGAAAGGAACCCAACTCGGCATTAAATAATCTTCAATAAAAGGGAAGTAAAACATATCTACCACTTTACCGTGAAATAAGGTTCCGTAAGGTGTTTTTGGGAAGAATGTGGCTACATGGTGGTGGCTATCGTCAAACATAACACCGTAAAAAACCGAATCAATAATGTTTCCGAATGCTCCTGCGAAAATCAAACAAATAGCAACTATTAAATAGCGCGATCTGTTTTTTCTAGTAGCATCCCAAAGCCAATATCCGATGGCACCAACAGCAAAAATTCGGAAAACCGTTAAAAACAACTTGCCGTATTCCCCAGGAATAACAGTTCCCCAGGCCATTCCTTCGTTTTCAATAAACAAAATTTTAAACCATCTGAAAACTTCCACTTGTTCGCCTAAAACAAAATTCGTTTTTACAAACATCTTTGAATATTGATCAATAACTAATATCAAAAAGATAATAAATGCCGAATTGCGTAGTTTCATGTTTTTTTGGATTTGCTGATTGCAAAAGTAGTATTATTTTTCTAAAAAAAACGCCCCTAAAAAGGAGCGTTTTGAATTGTATATAAAAAGAGGTTTTATCGTTGCAAGTTTTTGGCTTCGATACTCATAGTTGCATGAGGAACAATTTTCAATCGTTCTTTTCCTATTAACTTTCCAGTTACTTTACAAACACCATAAGTTTTGTTTTCAACACGGAAAAGCGCGTTTTTTAAATCGCGAATAAACTTCTCTTGACGAATTGCCAATTGCGAGTTTGCCTCTTTACTCATGGTTTCGCTTCCTTCTTCAAATGCTTTAAAGGTTGGCGATGTATCATCGGTACCATTATTTAAATCATTCATATAAGCACTTTTGATTAATTCTAAATCGTTTTGTGCTTTTTCAATTTTGTTAAGGATAATTTCTTTGAACTCGGCTAAATCAGCCTCTGAGTATTTCATTATTTCATCAATCATCTGTAATCTATTTTGAGATTAATATTTTAGTTTTTATATCGTCGAACTCAATTTCTATGCCATTTAGTACTTCTTCTACAAAAAGTAACTCCTTGGTTAAGGTTTCCGACATAATATATTCTTCATTCTTTTTTATTGCTGGTTCCAATTCTACCTGATGTTGAATTTGAACTTTTATTTTGTCGGTAACTTCAAATCCAGAATCTTTACGGATGTTTTGAATTCTATTTACCAATTCTCTTGCTATCCCTTCCTGCTTTAATTCTGCAGAAATTGTTATGTCTAAAGCCACTGTAATTCCGTTGGCACTCGCAACTAACCACCCCGGAATGTCCTGCGAAGTAATTTCTACATCTTGGGAGGTTAAAATTACACTATTTCCTGAAATAACAAGTGACAGTTCTCCTTTGGCTTCCAACTCATTGATTTGTTCGGCCGTTAAACCTTGTATCTCTTTAGCAATCAGATTCATATCTTTACCAAATCGAGGTCCTAGGGCCTTAAAATTAGGCTTGATTTGCTTCACTAAAACTCCCGATGCATCGTCTAAAAGTTCAATTTCTTTCACGTTTACCTCTGCTTTTATCAACTCAGAAACCGCCTCAATTTCAGCACGTTGGTTCTCGTCAAGTATCGGAATCATTACCTTTTGCAAAGGTTGACGCACCTTAATCATTTCCTTTTTTCGTAGCGATAAAACTAAAGAAGAAACGGTCTGTGCTTTCATCATTCTGCTCTCCAACGATTTATCAACAAAGTTTTCAACCGAACTTGGAAACTTTGCCAAATGTACACTGTCAAAATTTTCTGATTGTGTAGCCGGCGTTAAATCTCTGTAAAGTTTGTCCATGAAAAAAGGAGCAATTGGTGCCGAAATTTTCGCTACGTTTAACAAACACGTGTATAATGTTTGGTAAGCAGCAATTTTATCAGTGCCGTAATCGCCTTTCCAAAAACGTCTTCTACAAAGTCTAACGTACCAGTTACTAAGGTTTTCTTGAACAAAATTAGATATGGCTCTAGCGGCTTTCGTTGGTTCGTATTCTTCATAAAAACCATCCACTTCTTGTATTAAAGTGTGCAGTTCCGATAAAATCCAACGGTCAATTTCTGGTCTTTCGTTTAACGGAATTTCCGCTTCGGCATACGTAAACCCATCGATATTAGCATACAAACTAAAGAACGAATAGGTATTGTATAAAGTCCCGAAGAATTTTCTACGAACCTCAGCAATTCCTTCTAAATCAAATTTTAAATTGTCCCACGGATTGGCGTTAGAAATCATATACCATCGCGTAGCATCCGGACCATATTCTGCTAAAGTTTCAAATGGATCTGCAGCATTTCCTAGACGTTTGGACATTTTTTGTCCGTTTTTATCCAATACTAATCCATTAGAAACTACATTTTTATAAGCAATTTTATCGAAAACCAACGTTGCAATAGCGTGTAAAGTATAAAACCATCCACGAGTTTGATCCACTCCTTCCGCAATAAAATCGGCAGGGAATGCTTTGTTTTCGTCAATTAAATCTTTATTTTCAAATGGATAATGCCATTGGGCATAAGGCATCGCACCCGAATCGAACCAAACATCAATCAAATCAGATTCGCGTTTCATTTCTTTTCCAGAAGGAGAAACCAACACAATTCCATCGACAACATTTTTATGTAAATCGACTAAATCGTAGTTTTCTTCGCTCATGTTTCCAACTTCAAACCCTTGAAACGGATTTTCTTTTTGGAAACCTGCTGCGATAGATTTCTCGATTTCCGAACATAATTCTGCCACAGATCCAACTAATAATTCTTCGGTTCCGTCTTCGGTTCTCCATATTGGCAAAGGAATTCCCCAATATCTAGAGCGCGATAAGTTCCAATCGTTGGCGTTTTTCAACCAATTTCCAAAACGTCCTTCACCGGTTGCTTTGGGCTTCCAGTTTATGGTTTCGTTAAGATCAAACATTCTATCTTTGATTTCGGTTACTTTGATAAACCAAGAATCTAACGGATAATATAAAATTGGCTTGTCGGTTCTCCAACAATGTGGGTAACTGTGTACGTATTTTTCGACTTTAAAAGCCTTATTTTCTTCTTTTAATTGGATGGCAATTTCCACATCGGCAGAACGTTCTGGTGCTTCCCCATCGTTGTAATATTCGTTTTTAACGTATTTACCAGAGTATTCTCCTAATCCTTGAATGAATTTACCTTGTAAATCTACTAAAGGAACTGGATTTCCGTTTTCGTCCAAAACCAACATTGGCGGTACTTCCGGAGTTGCTTCTTTGGCAACTTTAGCATCATCTGCTCCAAAAGTTGGCGCAGTATGAACAATTCCGGTTCCGTCTTCGGTGGTAACAAAATCTCCAGCAATTACTCTAAACGCATTTTCTGGATTTTGATAGGGTAACGCTAATGGCATCAATTGCTCGTAACGAATACCCACTAAATCGGCGCCTTTGCATTCGGCAAGTATTTGAAATGGAATCTTTTTATCTCCTTCTTTAAAATTTTCAAAATCAGAAGGTTCTGTAGATTCAAAAAATCCTTTTCCGAATTGTTTTCCGACAAGGTTTTTAGCCAAAATTACTTTCGCAGGACGGAAGGTATACTGGTTGAACGTTTCTACCAACACATAATCAATTCTTGGTCCAACGGTTAATGCCGTATTACTTGGTAAAGTCCAAGGTGTGGTGGTCCAAGCCAAAATATGCACATCCCCAAAACCTTGTAAAAAATTAGGTAAGGATTCGTTTTTGGCTTTAAATTGTGCTACTACTGTGGTATCCGTTACATCTCTATAACTCCCGGGTTGGTTTACTTCGTGTGAAGACAATCCGGTTCCGGCTTTCGGAGAATACGGTTGTATTGTGTAGCCTTTGTATAATATATCTTTGTTGTAAATTTGTTTCAATATCCACCAAACAGTTTCCATGTATTTGGATTTGTAGGTCACATACGGATCTTCCATATCTACCCAATAGCCCATTTTTTCGGTAAGGTCGTTCCAAACATCCGTATAACGCATTACGGTTTTCTTACATGCTTCGTTGTATTCTTCTACCGAAATGGTTTTCCCGATGTCTTCTTTGGTGATTCCTAATTCTTTCTCAGTTCCTAATTCTACTGGCAAACCATGAGTATCCCAGCCGGCTTTACGCTTTACTTGGAACCCTTTTTGAGTTTTATAACGACAAAAAATATCTTTAATAGCACGCGCCATTACGTGGTGAATTCCCGGCAATCCGTTAGCAGAAGGTGGTCCTTCAAAAAAAACGAATGGCGTATTCCCTTCTCGTGATGTTACTGATTGTTCAAAGATGTTCTTTTCTTTCCAAAATTTTAGAACTTCTGACGCTACCGTTGGCAAGTCAAGTCCTTTGTATTCCGTGAATTTTGTGCTCATTTTGCCTTTTATATAAACGATTTGCGAAAGTAATAAATTTATGCCGAAATCAAAAGTTGAAAGTCAAAAGTTAAGGTTTTGATTTGAAATGAAGCGTTTATGAAGATTTTTTACTTCTTTTCAAGGATTTTTTTGGAAATCGCTTCCACTTCATTTAATAATAATGGGTACGCTGGCTCGGCCATACCGGAATGGTCAAAACCTTGCAGTTCATATAGTCGGATGTCTTTATTGTTGTTCAATTTCATCATTCGCAAGAAATAAGCATTTTCTTCATAACGTCCTAATAATTCCATTTCCCTGTCGCCCGTTATGAGCAATATTGGAGGTGTATTTGCGCGAACGTAAAAAATTGGAGCATACTTATCAATTGTTGGTTGCGTGCTTTTAATTCCTTGCTCTTTTCGGATGGTAAAATGCGTAATGGCTTGTCCGCTAAAAGAAATTAGTCCTGCTATTTCCATGGGATCGATGCTGTATTTTGCCAAATACGACTTGTCCATAGTTATAATTGTTCCCAAATAAGCACCTGCAGAATGTCCAGAAATAAAAATTAGTTTTTTGTTACCTCCATATTTTTCAATACTATTGAACACCCAAGAAACTGCTGCCGCTGCATCTTCAATATAGGCTGGCGCAGTAACATTTGGAGATAGTCGATATTCAACACCGATTACGGCATAGCCTTTATCCTTCAAGGCTTTTGGGATTTGTTTTTTGCCTTTGGTTAGTCCACCACCATGAAACCAAATGATTGTTGCAAAATCCTTTTTATTTTCGGGATAATAAAAATCCAGAGTACATTGAGAATTTATATACGAATCGTTTTTATTGGTACTTTCGTCATAATAATGAATGTCAGTTTCCGTAATGTATTTCTGTTGTGCATTTGCAAAAAATGCATTTGCAAAAAATAAAAGGATAAGTAATTTCTTCATTTGGGGTAAATTAAGATTCAAAGATATCAAAAGTAAAACAAATCAACACTGCCAAATTTTTTGGATTTATATTAAGAAAAAACTTCTTTCAAAACCTCTAAAGATTTTGGTTTTTTAAATCCGTCTAGGTGAATGGTATAGTATTCCAAAAGAATTTTTAGTAGTATTTGACGTTCAATTCCTGCGAAAATTTTTTGATCGGAATCAAATTTTAAAGCAATTAGTTTTTGAAACAAAAAAGTTTCGTGTTCCGAGAGACAACTAATTCCTTGAAAAGGAGTGAAAAACCCTTCATTCATTACAAAAAACTTAGCATCAACATCGGAAATATCTGGATAAAATCCGAGAAATTTAGTGGTTTCTAAAAGTAAAATCAAATGAAAATTGGAAGTTTCTTCGTGGGTATCGAGCCAAATTAAAGCCGTTTCTAAAAAGGTGAATAAATCTTCGTTTTTTTCTTCTTCTTGAATACTATGGTGCAGCATTTCCGACAGGAACATTACCATAGTACTTTTTACCACATCGGTATTTATAGTTTGAAAAGCAGTGGCAAGTTTGATGTCTTTAAAATGTTCTAAAGTGCCTTTGTTTTTATGACTGGCTTCAATTTCTAGAATAGTTAGTGGCTGAAAATAAGCGATTTTTTGATTGGATTTTTTTCCAGAATAGGCACTCGGAACGAAATAACTTTTTAGCCCATCCGAAAGGGTAAAGCATTTTACAATCAAGCTTTTTTCTTGGTATCTTAAGGAAGAAAGAACAATCGCTTTGGTTTTTACCAACATTATTTGTGGTTTGTGGTTTATAGTTTGTGGTTTGTGGTTTGTGGTCGTTAAACAACAAACTATAAACAACAAACTTTTATCTAATTATCATAACTTTTTTAATTGTAGTTTCAATACCATCTTGGGCGGAAACTAAAATCATATATACGCCAGAGGCTACTTTGTATTTGCCAAAAGCAGTGGTGTCCCATTCAATGGTTCCTCCTTCGGAAGTGGTTTCGTATACCAAATTTCCTTCTATATCGGTAATTTTAACGGTAGCTTTATTGGTTAAATTGGTAATTTTTACCGTTCCTGTATATTCTGGTCGTACTGGATTTGGGTAGGCATACACATTATTCAAATCGCCACTTGCAGCAGTAGAAGTTCCTTTAAAAGAAACCAATCCTTTATCGGTAGCAAAAAAGACTTCGCCAGTAACACCATCAATTTCTATATCGTTGATGTTATTAGAAGGCAAAGGCGAATTTTCTTTGGTGAAATGGTAAATAGTTTCTTGCCCATTAGACGAAACAAGATACACCCCCGAATCGGCAATGGCAACCCATTTTCTGTTGGCGCCATCTACAGCAATGTCTATTATAAATTGATCGTAAAATAATTCTTGCGCCAAATCATTTTCTAGAATGATGATCGCTTTGGTTTGAATATCAGTTTCAGAAATAAAAGAATCTACCGAAGGGATAATTCGCAATCCTCTAATAGTGCCTATCCAGAGTTGGTTTTTATTATCTACTGCTACACATCGAACACTAATGGAAGGAAGATTCCCGTCAGAACCTGTTTTTATTCTTAAGAATTTATTGCTGTATTTTTCATTAAATGCCATTAATCCGTTGGATCGAAATGCAGGCACCCATTTGGTGTCATTTTTGTCAATTGCCATTTTCCCGTAACTCTCATAATAAGGATTTTCCATCAAGCTAGCAAAATCATAAGTTTGCCATTGCGCTGTAGATTTTAATACTTTTAGAGGTTTATTTACAATGGAATTAGACATCCAGAGATTGTTTTTACTGTCAAATGCTGCTCCGTTTATTCGTACTGAAGTATAATTAGGAATTGTTGGAACCCATTGTTGGCTTTCGGGACCGTTTGGCGGAGAACTCAACTCATTGTATATGGAAGTAACCCCATTTTTAATTTTCAACAAACCACTTTGAAAAGAACAAACGTAAACTTCATTTTCATCTTTTGGATTTGGAACAACATCTGTAAGTGACTGAGCGCCTAATAATTGACTAAATGGAATACTACTCCAGCCTGTTTGAGCATTAAAGGTGCTTATCGGTTTTTGAGAATAATCTGGCGATGGTACGAACGAGTTATCGTATCCACCATAAGTTACCCATAATGTGCTAGGGGCTTTTTTTGCTCTAAAAATTTTATTTGTAATCGGTCCGTTTGGAAGTAAAATAGACAAGCTTGTAGGATTAGAAATACTAGATTTAACCAAGCCCTTTTCGGTTGTACCAATATACACTTCATTATCAATAACTGTAGCACAAGTAAAGGTTGGTGTGTAATCTGGTATTTGTGTATTTTGGATATGAAAAACCTGAATCATAGTAGCATCGTAAACAAAAACTTCGTTGAGGGTGGCAACAATTAAATAGTTATTGTAAGTTCTAATGTCTACTATTTTTTGCGAATATTGTGCTATTTGAACTAAAGAAGTTCCATCGTATTTTATTAATTTATTATCCGATCTAGCAGCAAAAACCAAATTATTAAAAGTGGTAATTCCATTCCAATAGTATCCTGAAATATCCACCCATTGGTTGTAATCGTTTAAAAATGGATTGGTATAACTTACTTTTCTAATACCACTTCCGGCGGAATTTCCTTGAGTTGCAGCATAAATAAATCCGTTGTTGATACAGGTTTGTTGCACCGAAATATAGGTTCCTTGCGGACCCATATAATAAGTGTCTCCAAATTCAAAAGTGTTTAAATCAAAAACAGAAATTCCATAATTTGTGGAAACATAAAGTTTATTGTTGTATTCTAAAAAATGATTGATTTGTTTAATTCCTGCTGGAACTGGAACCTCATCCCGGATTCCTGCTTTGTATAAAATTGTTCCGTCTTGGTTTACTATTAACAACAACCCATTACTATTGCCTACAAAGGTTTTATTCACGGTATCACTATGGTAAAAAGCGGTTATAGTTTCTGCTTTCAACCCATCCACCGAGGTTATGGTTTTAATATCATTAGTGTTAAGATTCTTAGAAAAAAAAGCGTTTTCAGAAGAAGCAAAAATATTTTGAGATGATTCTGAAATATCCGTAATTTGATTGAACGAAAAATAGCCTTGCCACTTTGGATTATTTTGAGCAAAACCAAAGGCAAAACTTATTAGAACTAGTAGGAAGGAAATTCTCTTGAGCATTATTTTCAATAAATTATAGTTGCAAATATACTATAAAACGCAATTAAATCTATTTTCATATAACGCAATAAAAAAACCTTCTTTCCGAAACAGAAAGAAGGTTAGTATATAAATTTTAAGGTTGTTATTACACGATACCTTGAGCAAGCATTGCATCGGCAACTTTAACGAAACCTGCAATATTAGCACCTTTCACATAGTCAACATAACCAGTTGCATCCGAACCGTATTTTACACAAGCTGCGTGAATATTTGCCATAATTGCTTTAAGTCTATCGTCAACTTCTTCTGAAGTCCAACTTAAACGTAAAGAGTTTTGTGACATTTCAAGACCAGAGGTAGCAACACCACCAGCATTAGAGGCTTTTCCTGGAGCAAATAATATTTTTGCATTTTGGAAAGCAATAACTGCTTCTGGAGTAGAAGGCATATTAGCACCTTCGGCCACACAAATACATCCGTTTGCAACTAATGTTTTAGCTTCTTCTTCGTTTAACTCATTTTGAGTAGCACAAGGAAGTGCAATATCACATTTAACTTCCCAAGGGCGTTTACCAGCAACGAATTTTGCATTAGGAAATTTAGTTACATAATCCGAAATTCTTCCGTAATTGATGTTTTTAATTTCCATTACATAAGCCAATTTCTCAGCGGTAATTCCGTCTGCGTCGTAGATATATCCTGAAGAATCAGACATTGTTACTACTTTACCTCCAAGTTCAGTTGCTTTTTCAGTTGCATATTGAGCAACATTTCCAGATCCAGAAACTACTACAGTTTTTCCTGAAAAGCTATCGCCTTTAGTTGCAAGCATGCTTTGTGCAAAATACACATCGCCATATCCTGTAGCTTCCGGGCGGATTAATGAACCTCCAAAAGAGATTCCTTTTCCAGTTAAAACTCCAGTAAATTCATTTCTTAATCTTTTATATTGACCAAACATGTAGCCAACTTCTCTTCCTCCAACACCAATATCTCCAGCAGGAACGTCGGTATCAGCACCAATATGTTTAGACAATTCCGTCATGAAAGCTTGACAAAATTTCATGATTTCAATATCTGATTTTCCTTTTGGTTCAAAATCAGCTCCACCTTTTCCTCCACCCATTGGTAAAGTTGTTAAGCTATTTTTGAAAGTTTGCTCGAAAGCTAAAAATTTCAAAATACTTAAATTTACAGATGGATGAAAACGGATTCCTCCTTTGTAAGGTCCGATTGCAGAGTTCATTTGAATTCTGTAACCTCTGTTAACTTGAGTTTCGCCAGCATCGTTAATCCATGTTACACGGAACATGATAACTCTTTCTGGTTCAACCATTCTTTCCAAAAGCATTTTGCCTTCGTACTTTTTATTTTCTTCAATAAATGGAATTACTGTTTCAGCTACTTCCTTAACTGCTTGTAAAAATTCAGACTCGTTAGGGTTTTTTTTAGCAACCGCTTCAATAAAGTTGTGGATACTTTGTGACATAAAATTATAGTATTAATGTTTAAGAAAACGTTTTCGTAATTATTCGACAAATATACATTTTATTAAAATAACGGCACAATTTTTTTTATATTCTCATAAATATTATATTTTCTACAAAAAAAAATGACGATAATTGAAATAATCTCCTGAATTTGAATATGTTTTTAATTTATTTATCACTTTTGTAAGTATTTTTTTTATTTTATTTCATTACTAATGATGTTTTCATATATTTGACGATTATATAATTAAAAAAAAAATTATGCTTAAAAAAGCAATACTTTTTATTTCCATTTTAACAATTTCACTTTCTGCATACTCTCAAAATGGTTTTGGCGGCAGTTATACAGAAGTAGGCGTTTTTACAGGGCCTGTTTTTTTTAAGTCAGATTATGGGGAGAGAGGAAATTTTGAAAATTTTGAAAAAAATAGTGGATTCTCTATAGGTGCATCCTATTATTTGTCAACAATAAATAATTTTAAAGGGCTCCAAGATAATTTTAAATTAAGGCTGGAAGTATCTTACACTAAAGCTGATTTTAAACATTATGGTAAATATGTTGACCCATCAAGCACCTCTGTATTTACCAATCAACTCAGAGGTATGTACGGATCAACCTCTTATAGCTCTTTAGGATTTCAAGTTGAATATTACCCATTTAAAACAGATGATTATGACAGAGGTTCAAGCTTCAGTCCTTATTTGAGTTTAGGCCCACAAATTAACTACGTGAGTGTAACTAGTAGATCAACCTTAGGAGAATTAGGAACCTCTATAACCACCCCCAGAAAATATATGGGAGGTTATAAAAATGGCGGAATGACTGTGGCATCAGTAACTGGGGCAATTGGGACCCGATATAAATTATCCGACTACCATTCGCTTTTTGCAGAAGTAAGAGCTCAATATTTCTTTTCTGACTGGGTAGATGGATTAAATCCTAATAAAGATATTTACAAAGAAAACAAAAGTAATGACTGGTGTGTTGGTTTAAATTTAGGTTACATATATTACTTTAATTAATACATAAACTCCTAGTATTATTTGTTATATTAAATTTACTTTATTGGCTCAATTGGGTTTTGTGTGAAAACACAAAATATTTACCATAAATTAAAACCATTAAAATATTAAGCTTTTCATTACTATTAATGAATCTTAATATTTTAATGGTTTTAAAAATAAATGAATGTTTCAACATTCCCGGTTATACCTTTTATCTAAATGCTTGCTCGATATCGGCAAGTAAATCGGTAATGTCTTCCACTCCTACACTTAATCTTACTAAGTCATCAGTTATCCCAACTTCCAATCGTTTATCTTCTGGAATGGATGCATGTGTCATTAATGCCGGATGATTCGCTAATGATTCTACTCCGCCTAGAGATTCTGCTAATGTGAATACTTTTAGTTTTTCTAAAAAGGAAATGGAGTCTGCTTTTTTTCCTGATTTAAAAGTAAAAGAAACCATTCCTCCAAAACCACTCATTTGTTTTTTTGCAATATCATGGTGCGGATGGTCTGGTAATCCTGGATAATATACTCTTTCTACATCCGGATGGTTGCTTAAGAATTCGGCAACTTTCATTCCATTTTCGCAATGTCTTTGTACTCGTAAATGCAAAGTTTTAATTCCTCTCAAAACCAAATAACTATCCATTGGCCCAAGTGTTCCTCCAGTTGCAAATTGCTTGAAATGCAATTCTTCGCCCAAAGCTTTGTCTTTTATAATCAAGGCTCCAGCAATAACATCGCTATGACCTCCAAGGTATTTAGTTGCCGAATGCATTACAATATCGGCACCTAAATTTAGTGGTTTTTGCAAATAAGGCGTTGCAAACGTATTGTCTACTGAAAAAAGCAGGTTGTGTTTTTTTGTGATTTTAGCAATTTCTTGAATGTCAGCCAATTTCATTAACGGGTTGGTTGGCGTTTCTACCCAAACCAATTTGGTGTTTTCGTTAATCAAAGATTGGAATTTATCCAAATCGTTCATATCCACAAAATGAAATTTGATACCGCTATCTTTGTATAATCTGGTGAATAATCGGTAAGTACCACCATATAAATCATCCATGGCAATGATTTCGTCTCCTGCTTTAAACATTCGTAGCAAACAATCAGTTGCCGCCAAACCAGAAGCAAATGCTAATCCGCGCGCTCCGTTTTCTATCGCTGCCAAAGCATCTTCTAACGCTTGACGCGTAGGATTTGCTGCACGGCTGTATTCGTAATCTCCTACAGGTTGCCCTGGACTAGTTTGTGCATAGGTGGATGTTTGAAAAACGGGAGTCATTACCGCTCCAGTTACTTTATCGTGGTGTTGTCCACCGTGAATTACTTTAGTATTAAATTTCATTTTAGTTTGTTTTTAGCAAAGGTACTAAGTTTATATAAATTTTCTAATTTGCATCATAATTCCGAGGTGAAGCGCCTCATGGTAGTTATTAAATTCAATGGCATCCATTACTGATTTCATGGTAAAACCCGACATTGAAGTAAATTCGTTGTAGTTTTGGAATAAGTTTTCACTAAAATCTTTTTTAGTTTTTTCTAAAGTAGAAAACAATAACGACTTCATTTCGTTTACTTCAGTTTGGCCTACACTATGTTCTGGTTTTGTACCTCTTTTATATTTATCCGCCATTTCATCCGAAACTATCATGGGTAAATCGGATAGTTTATAGACCAACATTTGTTGCACCACAATACAATGACCAATATTCCAAATAAGATTGTTACTAAAACCTTCCGGGATAGCATTTAGTTGTTCTAAAGAATGATTTTCTAAAAAATTTAGCAATACCATTCTGCTGGTTTGGTTGATGTTAAAACTGGTTTCCATAGTGATTTTTTTAAATTATAATAATATGAAATCGTCTGTTTTTGGAATCGAATTCATCACATCCAATGCCAATTTAGGAGTTGGAATTGCTAGCTTTCGCAAATGGGTGTCCATCCAAGCACCGTCAATAGTGATAACCGCACAAAGGGTGTTTTTATCGTCGCGCAATTCATGCACGATGGTCCATCGAGAAGCATCGGCTTTCATTTTTCCAATTTTGGTGCTAATGGTTATTTGATCTTCTAGATGGATTTCCTTTCTAAAAACACATTCTTCCCGAAAAGCAATAGGCCCAAAATGTTGTTCTTTCATTACTTGCATAGTCAATCCTTGTTGTGCCAAAATTTCTATACGATGTTGTGCTCCAAAATCATAATAAGCCGTGTGACGCATATGAAAATTCGGATCTAAATCGGCCCAACGAATGGATATCGTTTTAGTAAATGTACTCATTATTATAATTTTGCTCAAAATTAATCAGAATAATCCTAGCAACCTTACACAATTACTAAATTAATAGTTCCTTAACTCAATTATTTTAAAGGTTTGAATTGGAAGACCTCAATATTCAGTTCAAAATCCTACTTTTGCAAAAAGAAATTCCAATGACAAACAAAATATACTATTTAGCTTCTTGTAGTACTTGCAGGAAAATCATAAAATCCCTTCCTAATTCCGATAGATTGAAATTTCACGACATTCGTGAAAATCCAATTACCGAGCAAGAACTAGAAGAATTACATTCGCTTTCGGGAAGTTATGAGGCTTTGTTCAGCAAGAAAGCACAATTATATAAATCCTTGGATTTGAAAAATAAAGCCTTGACCGAAGACGATTATAAAAAATACCTTTTAGAACATTATACCTTTTTGAGTCGCCCTGTTATCCTTCTTAATGGTGAAATTTTTATTGGAAATACACAACCCAATATTTTGAAATTAACTAAAGCCTTGGCAAGTGTCTAAAAGAAAATGGGCTTTAATAGCCGCGACTTTAGTGTCTATAATTTACGGAGTGACATTTACCATTGCCAAAGATGTTATGCCAAAATACGTAGAACCCTTTGGATTTATTGCCATGCGGGTAGGTGGTGCCGTAATTTTATTTTGGTTAGTTTCCTTTTTCGGACCAAAAGAAAAAATTGCAATAGGCGATTTTCCTAGAATAATAGCTGCTGCTTTCTTTGGAGTAGCTTTAAACATGCTTTCTTTTTTTAAAGGATTGAGTTATACTTCGCCAATTATGGGAGCCGTTTTAATGGTTACCACGCCAATGATAGTTTTAATTCTTTCGGCTTTTATTATAAAAGAACGAATGAGAAAACGAAAAGTTATTGGGATACTTTTAGGGTTGGCCGGAACCATAACTTTAATCCTTTACGGAAAATCTATGGTGAATGCTCCAAATGCTACTTTAGGAAATTTATTGGTTTTTACCAATGCCTTTTCTTATGGAATTTACCTTGTAATCGTTAAGAAATTAATGGATAAATACAATGCATTCACTTTCGTAAAATGGATTTATACTTTTGGATTTATCATGGTTTTACCTTTCGGATGGAATGAATTTCAGGCTATACAGTGGGCTACCATTCCGATAGATATTCTCTGGAAAATTGGATTTGTAGTGGTGTTTTCTACCTTTATAACGTATCTATTCAACTTGCTTTCTATGCGGGAATTAAACCCCACAACGATTGCGGTTTTTGTTTATTTGCAACCTTTTTTCGCAACTATTTTTGCTGTAGGCTTGGGTAAAGACGAATTGAGTTGGATAAAACTACTATCGGCTGTTTTAATTTTTGTAGGAGTTTATTTAGTAACACAGAAGAAAGTGAGCAGTGATCAGTAACCAGTGCTCACCGCTCAGTATTCAGTAGTATAAAACTGAGCACTGAATACTGAACACTTTTTTATATATTTGAAGTCAATTAAAATAATAGAATGATACAATCCATGACCGGTTTTGGGAAAGCATCTTTGCAATTACCTTCCAAAAAGATTACCGTAGAATTAAAATCACTAAACAGTAAAGGTTTAGACTTAAATACTCGAATGCCTTCTGTTTATAGAGAAATGGAATTGGGTTTGCGCAACCAATTATCCCAACGATTGGAACGCGGAAAAATTGATTTTTCTTTATATATTGAAGTTACTGGCGAAGACACTTCTTCTAAAATCAACGTGCCTATCATTAAGGGATATATTGCCCAAATGAAAGCCATTATGCCCCTTGCAGAAGAAGTGGAATTAATGAAAATGGCTATTCGAATGCCAGATGCACTAAAAACCGAACGCGAAGAAATTGACGAAAACGAATGGAAGGAAATCCAAAAAGTAATTGATCAAGCGCTTGAAAATATGGCGCAATTCCGCAAGGATGAAGGTGTTTCTTTAGAAAAAGAATTTTTGCACCGCATTGCCAATATCATGACGTTAATGAACGATGCTGTTGCCTATGATGCTGAACGTGTGGAAACCGTAAAAAACAGATTAAGAACTGCTATTGAAGACTTGCAACTTGCTGTGGACGAAAGCCGTTTTGAACAAGAATTGATTTTCTATTTAGAAAAATACGATATTACCGAAGAAAAAGTTCGTTTGGAAAACCACTTGAATTATTTCATCGAAACACTTGCTGGAACGGAAGCCAACGGAAGAAAATTAGGTTTCATCACCCAAGAAATGGGACGCGAAATTAACACTATGGGATCTAAATCCAACCACACCGAAATGCAAAAATTGGTGGTGATGATGAAAGATGAATTGGAGAAAATTAAAGAGCAAGTGCTTAATGTTCTTTAACATCCTGCAAGGTTTTCAACCTTATAGGTATTAATTTTACAAAATAAATGAGGATGAGATTGCTTCGTGCCTCGCAACGACAAAATAATGAATAAAGGAAAATTATTAGTATTCTCAGCGCCATCGGGCTCAGGAAAAACAACCATAGTAAGGCATTTGCTTACCAAAGAAGATTTGAATTTGGAGTTTTCTATTTCGGCTGCAACACGGGAACCTCGTGGTCAAGAAGTGGATGGAAAAGATTATTATTTCATGTCGATTGAAGATTTTAAAAAACACATCAAAGCAGATGATTTTATAGAATGGGAGGAAGTCTATCGCGATAATTTCTACGGAACTTTAAAAAGTGAAGTGGAACGTATTTGGGCCAAAGGCAAAAACGTGATATTTGATATTGATGTTGCTGGCGGATTGCGAATTAAATCAAAATTTCCAGAAGAAACCTTAGCCGTTTTTGTAAAACCACCAAGTGTGGACGAACTAAAACGCCGACTGAAAGAACGTTCTACAGAAACTGATGATAAAATCAACATGCGAATCGCCAAAGCTCATGTGGAATTGGCAACGGCTCCACAATTTGATAAAATCATTAAAAATTATGATTTGGATGTAGCCAAAGAAGATGCCTATCAATTAGTAAAGGGGTATGTGAATAGTAATTTGTAATTGAGCATTTGAGCTAAAAGTGAAAACTATAACATGGACGAAATAATAAATAAAGTTGCCAATTCTTCCCTTCAAGTTTTTGATTTGGAGGATTATTATATTGCTGGAATTCGAACTCAAATTGATTTGGCTCCTTGGCTTTTTGAAGGTTTTATATTAAAAGAAAAAGAGTTCCGAGAAACCTTGAAAAATCAAAATTGGGAGCAATACCAAGATCATTTTATTGCTATTTATTGTTCTACAGATGCTATACTTCCGGCATGGGCGAAGGCTTTAGTTGCGGTACAAGTTGCTCCATTTGCAAAAAAAGTCATAACTGGTTCTATTGAAGATATTGAAACCATCCTGTATACCGAAATTTTATCTACAATTGACTATACGGTTTACCAAGATAAACCAATTATTTTAAAGGGCTGTTCCAAAAAGCCAGTGCCTCAAAGTGCTTATGTTTTGGCTGTTCAAAACCTTCAAAAATATGCCAAAAGTATATTTTTTGGTGAAGCATGTTCTGCAGTGCTTCTATATAAAAGAAGATAATTCCTACAAATTAACAGTCGAAACAGTGCTTATTGACGATTTTTAATGCATTTGGTCGAAAAAAATTAACGCATATTTTCCTTCATTTTTCTTGTGTAATTTAGTTTTACCTTTTCTTTTTTTATTCCTAATTATATTAACAACAGACTTTTAAGATTTTTTTTTGACGATAATTTGTCTTTTAATACTACAAAATAATTTATTTTTTGAATTTTTCCGTGATTTTGGGAGGATTTTATTTTTAAATACATTTGCAAATTAATAAAAAACAAAGAGTATATGAATAAAATTATTTACACAATTACGTTTCTTTTTAGCGTTACTTTTCTATTTGCACAAACTGCAGAAAAAGATAATTTAAAGCAAAATGAGGCAGCGGCAGCTAGAAAAACAGCCGAATTACCAAACGGATGGAAAAAAACAGGAAAAATCACATTTTTATTTAATCAATCTGCATTTAATAATGCTTGGATGGCTGGAGGAACTTCTAGTATGGCTGGTAATTTTGGGTTAAACTATGATTTTAACTATAATAAAGGAAGCCATGTTTGGGATAACAAATTTATTGCCGCCTATGGTTTAACTAAATTAAAAGGGGCTGAAAGAAATACCAAAACAGATGATCGATTAGAATGGAATTCACTTTATGGAAAAAAGGCTTCGGGATATTGGTATTATTCTGCTTTTTTAAATTTTAAAACTCAAATGGACAGTGGTTTTGATCCAACAGGAGTGACTAGAATTTCACATTTCTTTTCTCCTGCTTATTTACAAGTGGGTCCTGGTGTATTATGGAAAAAAAGCGACAACTTGAAAGTTAATTTTGCTCCTGCAACCTCAAGATTAATCATTGTAGATGGACAGTTTACACAGTTAGGCACTTCTTTTGGTGTGGAAAAAGGAAAAACTATCCGATATGAATTTGGAGCAAGTGTTTCTGGATACTATAAATTTAATTTGATGGAAAACATCGCAATGGAAAATATATTAAATTTATATTCTAATTATTTAGATAAACCAGAAAATGTAGATGTTGATTACCAAATGAATTTAGTAATGAAAGTTAATAAATATATGTCTGCTAATGTTTCCTTTCAGGCTATTTATGATGATAATGCCAATCCGGTTAAATCGGAAGTGCAAATTAGAGAAGTATTTGGTTTGGGCGTGAATTTCGGTTTCTAAACGAAAATTTTTTAACAAAAAAGACCTTTAAAATAAACATTAAAGGTCTTTTTTGATTTTGAATTATTCTTTATCTTCTTCGGCATCTTCATAATCGGGATACAAGAATTTATTATATGGAAAACGAGTAATATGAATCTTTCGTACTGCATCGTAGACCGTTTTTCTGAATTCCTCAAAGTTTTCTTTATTGGTTGCAGAGATAAACAAAGCGCGATTTTCTCCCATAGTATGCATCCAAGTTTGTTTCCATTCTTCTAGGGTGTAATGTCTTTTAGTTCGTTCGGTTATTAAATCGTCTTCTTCAATGGTTAAATGTTTGTAGGCGTCAATTTTATTAAAAACCATAATGATTGGTTTATCATTACTTTTAATATCTAACAAAATTTTATTAACGGCTTCAATATGATCTTCAAAATCGGAATGTGAAATATCCACAACATGAAGTAATAAATCGGCTTCCCGAACTTCATCTAAAGTACTTTTAAAAGATTCAATTAATTGTGTTGGTAATTTTCTAATAAAACCTACGGTATCCGAAAGTAGAAATGGCATGTTTTTTATCACCACTTTTCGAACCGTTGTATCCAATGTAGCAAAAAGTTTATTTTCTACAAAAACATCGCTTTTGCCAATTGCATTCATTAGTGTAGATTTTCCAACATTGGTATATCCTACTAAAGCCACTCGAACCATTGCGCCACGATTTCCTCTTTGAACAGACATTTGTCTATCAATAGTTTTTATTTTTTCTTTTAACAAGGCAATTCTATCCCGAACGATACGTCTATCCGTTTCAATTTCAGTTTCTCCAGGTCCACGCATTCCAATTCCACCCTTTTGTCGTTCCAAATGTGTCCACATTCCAGACAAACGAGGCAGCAAATAAATACATTGTGCCAGCTCTACTTGAGTTCTTGCATAGGAAGTTTCGGCTCTTTGGGCAAAAATATCTAATATAAGGTGGGTTCTGTCAAGAATTTTGCAATCAATAATCTTAGAAATATTTTTTTGTTGCGACGGAGAAAGTTCATCATCAAAAACAATAGTAGAAATTTCATTCTCTTTAACATAAAGATTGATTTCTTCAATTTTTCCTGTTCCTAAAAATGTTTTAGGATTGGGCTTGTCCATTTTTTGCCAAAATCTTTTTACTACTTCTCCACCAGCGGTGTAGGTTAGAAATTCTAGTTCATCTAGATATTCTACTAACTTTTCCTCACTTTGGTTTTGGGTTACAATTCCAACAATTATGGTTTTTTCGAAATTTATTTTTTCTTTTTCTATCATAATAATTAATCTGCAACAAATTTAAGCAATTGATGTTGTTTTTGATTAAAATCGCACGTGAAAGAAATAAAAAATAATAATATTTCACTATTAAATGATATTTTCTATCGAAATTTAATATTTTTTTTTAAATTTGAAAATTATATCAATCCTATAATACCCAAATATTTATTAAATAAATTAATAATAATGAGAAAAATTACCTTTTTACTATTCGCTTTATTGTTTTCTTTTGTTGGATATTCTCAATTTCCAACCCCAGGAACAGAAGGTTTTGAAAACACAACAGGACCAGCTTTAGCAACGCCGATTGCAACATCTCCTTGGAATTTAGGTACTGGCGCCACGGGAAACCAATGGGCTGTATTTGACAATGGAGTTCCTGTACCAGCAGCAGGACAAATAAGATGGAACAGGACAATAACTAATGTTTATACGGGTGCGGGGGGTACACAATCTGCTTTTATAAATAGAAAGCAAATTGGAGCTGGTAATACCTCAGCAGATTATTTAGCAACTCCTTTAGTTACTGTACCATCAAATGGGCAGTTACTTTTTTATACAAGAACTGGATTTAATAATACGAATGCCGTTAATTATTTAATAAAGGTAAACACTATAGCAACTGCAGCTTCTCAAACCACCATTGCTAATTACACTAATACTGTGCAAACATGGAATGAGACCACAATAGCTGCTGTATATAACGTGTATGAATTAAAAACTGTAGACCTATCGGCTTATGCTGGCCAACAAGTATATATTGCATTTGTTAAAGAATATACGCAACCAACCGGCACATTAGCTGGAAATAGTTGGTACATAGACGAAGTTAAATTAGTTCAACAATGTATTGCACCAACAAGTGCTTCATTAACTGCAACAAATATTACAACAACTTCTGCTACTTTATCTTGGTCAGCTAATAGTAATACTTCATGGGAAATAGAAATAGTTAATACGTCTGCCGGAGGATTACCAACAGGTGCCGGAACTACATATAATGGGGCTTTACCCTATAATGCTACTGGATTAATTCCAGCTACTGGATATGCATATTATGTTAGATCAAAATGTTCTAATAGTGATAGTGTCTGGGTAGGCCCGTTTAACTTCACTACATTAACGCCGGGATTAACTTGTCCTACAGCCATAATAATACCGCCTGCATTACCTTACACTACATCAGATACCACTGCAAATTATGCAGACACTTATGATGTTACACAGCCAGCGCTTTGTGCAGGAACTGCTACTAACTATATGACAGGTAATGATGTGTTTTACACCTTTACGGCTGCAACAACTGGAGCTGTCAGCATTACTATGACTCCAGGGAGTCCAACGGCTACTAATTCGGGTATATTTGTATACCAAGGTTGTACTAATGTTGGGATAACTTGTTTGGCTGGAGTTGCAAATGCAACCGCGGGAGTAAGAAATATTCCTAGTTTGAATGTTACCGCTGGACAAACATATATTATTGTACTGTCTTCGACTTCTGCTACACAAACTTATCCTTACACATTATTAATACAACAATTAAACTGTGCTCAACCAACTGCTTTAGCAGTACCTGCTGTAACTCCAACAGGAGCTCAATTATCTTGGACAAGTCCAGCTGCTACTTCTTGGCAATACACAGTTCAACCTGCGGGAGGAACAGTGCCAATAGTTCCAGGAACAACTACAGCTTCTAGTACTAATACAATGGTTACTGGTTTAAATCCAGACACTGCCTACCAATATTGGGTAAGAGCAGATTGTGATGGTGGTGGAACAACATTTAGTGCATGGGCAGGTCCTTTCTTATTTACTACTGCAGTAGCTCCCCCGGTATGTGGCGGACAATTTGTTGATGATGGAGGTCAATTAGGTAATTATCCAAATAATTCCACCAATGTCATTAATACAATTTGTCCTACGGCAGGGAATCAAGTTACGGTGACTTTTACCGCGTTTAATACAGAATTAAATAATGATACTTTAAAAGTATATGATGGTAATAGTATAACAGGAACTTTATTGGCTACTTATTCTGGCACAACAATTCCTGGACCTATTACTTCATCTTCACCAGATGGTTGTTTGACTTTTGTATTTAACTCTAATGGCACCATCCCTTCTTCAGGTTGGGTAGCTAATGTAACATGTGCGCCAGCGCCAGGTTGTCAAAAACCAATTTTATTAAACATCCCATTTGGAACAGTAGTATATGATTCGGTAACATTAGCATGGACACAACCAGCTAATCCAGATGGTACTTCGCCTTCAGCTTGGGACATTATAGCTTTACCATGTGGTTCCCCTGCTCCAACAGCGGGTACGCCAGCAGATATAATGGTGTTTGAAAATCCATATGTGTTTTCCGGATTATCTCCTTTAACTTGTTATGATTTTTATATTAGAACAGTGTGTGAGAATAATAGTGATTGGGTAGGCCCAGTTACCGCTACAACTCCTATTGCACCACCAATTTGTGGTGGAAATTTTGTAGATACCGGAGGGCCTACAGGAAACTATGCAAATAATGCCAATTATTCTTCTACGATTTGCCCAACGAATGTAGGGGATCAAGTTACTGTTACTTTTACAGCATTTAATACACAATTAAACACTGATATATTAAAAGTTTACGATGGAAGTGGAACAACTGGTACCTTATTAGGTACTTATTCAGGACCTACTCTTCCTCCTGTTATTACCTCATCTTCACCAGATGGTTGTTTGACTTTTGTATTTACATCAAATGCTACTACAATAGCATCAGGTTGGTTGGCAAATGTAACTTGTGCGCCAGCGCCACCTTGTCAAAAACCAATATTATTAAATACACCAGCTGCTACAGTATTATATAATTCAGTTTCATTAGCATGGACACAACCAGCAAACCCGGATACTTCTATAGCTTCAGCATGGGAAGTAATTGCTTTGCCATGTGGTTCCCCTGCGCCTTCTGCTACTGCAGCAGGAGTTATTACCGCAGCAACTAATCCATTTACAGTTACTGGATTAACTCCGTTAACCTGTTATGATTTTTATGTAAGAGCTGTTTGTGATGCTACCCATTCTAGTTCTTGGACTGGACCAGTTAGTGCAACAACTCCAATTGCGCCACCAATATGTGGTGGAAATTTTGTAGATCCAGGAGGAATTGCAGGAAACTACGGAAATAACATTGTTGCATCTACTACAACAATAACTCCAGTTACACCAGGTGATCAAGTAACAGTTACATTTACAGCATTTAATACACAATTAAATACAGATATATTACAAGTATATGATGGAGTAGGAACTTCTGGAACTCTATTGGCAACCTATTCTGGACCAATTATTCCACAACCTATTACTTCCTCGTCTCCAGATGGAGCATTAACATTTGTTTTTAACTCTAATGGAAGTACAGTAGCTTCAGGATGGTTAGCAAGTGTTACTTGTGCACCAGCTCCGCCTTGTCAAAAACCAATAGTATTAAATATCCCTCCAGTAACTGTATTGTATAATTCAGTTTTAGTAGCATGGACACAACCTGCAAATCCAGGAGGTTCTTTTGCTTCAGCTTGGGAAGTAATAGCTTTGCCATGTGGTTCAATAGCACCTTCTGCTTCTGCAACAGGAGTTATTACTGCAGCAACTAACCCATTTACAGTAACAGGTTTAATACCTTTAACTTGTTATGATTTTTATGTAAGAGCAGTTTGTGATGCTACTACTTCTAGTTCTTGGTCAGGACCCGTTACTGCAACAACTCCAATTGCGCCACCAATATGTGGTGGTAATTTTGTAGATCCAGGAGGAATTGCAGGAAACTACGGTAATAATATTACTGCTCTTAATGGTGGAACTACAATAATAAATCCAGTTAATCCTGGTGATCAAGTAACAGTAACATTTACTGCCTTTAATACACAATTAAACACCGATATATTACAAGTATACGATGGTATTGGAACTTCAGGAACTCTATTAGCAACTTATTCAGGTACTACAATTCCTCAACCAATTACATCCTCCTCTCCAAACGGAGCTTTAACTTTTGTATTTACTACTAATGGTACTACAGTTGCTTCAGGTTGGTTGGCAAGTGTTACTTGTGCTCCTGCACCACCTTGTCAGAAACCAATAGTTTTAACTACACCGTCTGCAACAGTATTATATAATTCCATTTCATTAGGCTGGACGCAACCTGCAAATCCAGGAGGATCTATAGCTTCCGCATGGGAAGTAATTGCTTTACCATGTGGGTCACCAGCACCATCTGCAACCGCAACAGGTGTTATTACTGCAGCAACTAATCCAATAACAATTTCAGGTTTAAATTCTGCAACTTGTTATGACTTTTATGTAAGAGCAGTATGTGACTTAACAAGTTCTAGTTCTTGGGCAGGTCCAAAAACAACTAGCACCGCAACATGTTCTGTTCCAACGTTGGTTTTAAGTGGATCTAACTCTTCAACTACTGCTTCGGTTTCTTGGACTGAAACAGGAAGCGCTACACAATGGGAAATTCTTTATTTACCTCAAGGATCTCCAGCTCCAGGGCCAGGTTCCACCGGAACAATAGTGAATACAAATCCTACTACCATTTCTGGACTAAGTGTTGGATTATTTTATGATGTTTATGTTAGATCTATTTGTACAACTAACAGCGAAAGTGGATGGTCAGTTCCTTCTAACTTATATGTTAACCCTCCATTACCAGAATGTGCTGGAGTAAATTTAAATTTAACAACTACTAGTCCTGGTCAATTAGATATTTGTCCGGATAACAACTGCGTGAATTTGGCAGCTACCTATACCGATTCTCATGATACTAGTTCTTATGATGTGTTTTCAGCACCTTATATGCCAGCATTTCCTTTTACAGGTGGAACACAAGTATCTGTAAATATAGATGACGTTTGGTCTGGGGATTTACCAATTCCATTTAAATTCTGTTTTTATGGCGTGCCTTATAATGCCTTAAATATTGGTTCTAATGGAGTAGTAACGTTCAATACTCATGCTGCAGGATCAAATTGTCCTTGGGCATATACAGCTCAAATACCAAGCACTACCTTTCCAATTTTAAATGCTATTTATGCACCGTATCAAGATACTAATCCTAGTATTTTAACTCTGCCTGCAATACCAAATATTAATTACCAAGTTTTAGGTATAGCTCCTTGTAGAGTATTTGTAATTAATTTTAGTAAAGAGGCACAATTTAGTTGTGCAAATAGTGTTGGACTTCAAACGAGTCAATTGGTTCTATATGAAACTTCAAATGTTATTGACATTTATGTTCAAGATAGAACTGCATGTACAACATGGAACTCAGGAAGTGGCGTTATCGGAATTCAAAATGCAGCAGGAACAAATGCTGTTGTCCCTCCAGGAAGAAATACAGGAACTTGGGAAGCACATAATGAAGCTTGGAGATTTTTACCAAGTGGAAATTCAAATGTTACGTTTCAATGGCTTCAAAATGGAGCACCTTATACTCCAAATTTAAATGCTAACGTGTGTATTACACAAGATACTAATATGACCGCACAAGCAACTTATACTGCTTGTGATGGAACTCATGTTATTAAATCAGAAAATGTATTGTTACACCTATTAACACCTGTAACACCAACATTTACACAAATTCAACCATTATGTCAAGGAGTTACTGCGCCAATTTTGCCAACAACTTCTACCAATACTATTGGTATAACTGGAGTTTGGTCTCCAGCAACAATAAATACTTCAGCAACAGGAACTGTAACATATACATTTACACCTACAGCTGGACAGTGTTCGGTACCAACAACAATGAACGTGACGGTAACTAATAGTATTACACCAATATTTACTACTCCTGCTCCAATTTGTTCTGGAACGCCGGCACCAGTGCTTCCTACTTCTTCTAGTAATGTGCCTCCAATAACAGGGGTTTGGTCTCCAGCAATAGTAAGTAATACTGCCTCTGGAACTTATACTTTTACACCAGATCCTGGACAATGTGCTATTTCTACTACGCTAGATGTTACGGTTAATAGTAGCTGTGCTTTGGGTAGTAATGCAAGTGCCGTATGGTTAACCAATTGTGCAACTTCTAATTTCTTTAACACTATAGGTTCTGGAACCGATATTATCGGACCAATTGGAAATGTGTTTACTAACTCAAATTTAGGAACCTATGTTCAAAACTCTAATACCTTTATATTAAGAGGTGCAGAAGTAAAAACATTCAAATCTCCTACAGCTAATGTTTGTAGTGCTCGTTTAAACTATAGAGTTTATCCTGCTGCTACAACACCAGGTGCTTTCCAAATAATGGATTTACCTTTGTTTGACAGTTGTACAGGAAGTACCTACCCAACGGGAGGCCCATGTTTGACTGGAGATCAAAAATGGCAAAGAGTAGTTGCAAATGGAACTACTACACCATACTCTCCGGTAAATTTAACAACTTACGCTCCAGGAAATTATGTTTTACAAGTATATTATGATATTTCAGGAAGCGCATCAAGCACAACCGGATGTAATCAAAATATATTAATTGATAATAATGGAGCCTATTTTACCGCTACCTTTACTATTCAAGCGCAACCAGTTTATGTAAGTACCAACCCTACTACTTGTGGTGGAACAAATGGTACTATTACAATATCTGGTATGGCTCCAAGTACTACTTATGGGGTATCTTACCAACAAGGATCTACTGCTATTGGTCCATTAAATTTAACTTCGGATAATTCTGGAGTAATAGTAATTAACGGATTAAATGCAGCAACTTATTCTAATTTTTCTATAACATTAAATGGTTGTATATATCCATATGCTACTCCAATTGTTTTAGTTGACCCTATTAAACCAACAGTTTTAGTAAATAGTCCTACGGTTTGTGCTAATCAAACTGCAACTGTAACTGCTACACCAGGTGCTACTGGAAATTACAGTTATGCTTGGACTGTTCCAGTAGGAGCAACCCCTCCTGGGAACGTTGCTACTTTTACAGCTACAATTGCTGGAGTATATAGTGTTATTATTACAAATAATGTTACTGCTTGTTCAAGTACAAGTGCTTCAGGAACGGTGACTTTTAATGCTCTACCAACGGTAACAGTTAATAGTCCTACCGCATGTCAAGGGCAACCTGCAATCGTAACAGCTACGCCATCACCTACCGCAACTTATTCTTATGTTTGGACATATCCGGTTGGGGCAACCAATCCAGGAAACGTCTCAACTTTCAATGCTACCGTAAGTGGAATATATTCAGTAATTGCTACTAATACTGTTACAGGATGTTCTAGTATTAGTGTATCCTCTACCGTATCTATCAATCCTGTGCCAGTTGTAACTGTAAATAGTCCAACTATTTGTGGAGGAATAGCAACAGTTACCGCTACTGTCACTACCCCTGGTATTTATACTTATACATGGACGGTTCCTGCCGGAGTAACTAACCCTGGAAATGTAGCTAGTTTTACAACTACCGTTTCTGGACTTTATACTGTTGTAGTAAATAATGTTAGTAGTTTATGTAATACAGGTTTTGATAATCCTATTGGGGTTCCAACTGGTGGATCATTATTTGTTAATCAATCTGTTTTCCCATGTTGGAGAACAACTGCATCTGATGGAATGATTGAAGTTTGGTCTTCAGGTAATGAATCCACACCATCTTATTCTGGAACTCAATTTATTGAATTAAATGCAAATCTAGTTTCTACTCTTTACCAAGATATTAGTGTTTTACCAGGTTCAACTGTAAATATTTCGTTTGCTCATAGAGGGCGTTTCAGCGGAACAGATGTAATGCGAGTAGAAATAGGGCCTATCGGTGGACCTTATGTTAGTTTGGGACAATTCTCCGCTACTCCTGCTGCTTGGGTTTATAGTACTGTTCCATATACTTTCCCAACTAATAGTAATTTTAATTATTCACTTCGTTTTGTATCCGTAAGCGCTGGAACATCCGATTTATCAGTTGGTAATTTTATAGATGCTATTTCAATGACAACGGCTAACTGCCCTGCAACTGCATCTGGTACGGTGACTATTAATACTATAGTAACACCAACCTTTACAGCTATTGCACCAATGTGTTCCGGTTCAATTGCACCATTGTTGCCAACCACTTCACTAAATTCAATTGTTGGAGTTTGGTCACCTGCTGTTATAAATACAACTGTTGCAGGAACTACTCCGTATACATTCACGCCTAACGCAGGACAATGTGCGGACCCATTAACAATCAATGTAACTATTAATTCAGTTCCAGATCCAACTGTTGTAGTAATAACTCAACCTTCTTGTGCAACACCAACAGGAACTATACAAGTTACTTCGCCTATTTCAAGTCCAGGAACATTATTGCCTACGGATTTATTTATATCTGAAGCAACTGATTCAAATTCTGGATCTTTATCTTATGTTGAGTTATACAATGGAACAGGTGCTTCGATTAATTTATCGAATTATTCTATAAAAACCGCTAATAATGGTGGAGCATACGGATTTACATTACCATTAAGTAATGTTACTATTGCTTCCGGATCAACTTATGTTGTAGCTTTAGGAACAGGAGGATCAAGTGTATGTACTACAATACCTGGTGGCGATGGTTCTTTAGGAGCACAAAGTAGTGGTTCAGGATCGGTTAACTTCTCAGCTGGTGGAAATGATCATTATGGTCTATTTAGTGGAACAACTCTTATAGATAGTTGGGGTATTTTTGGAGATGGTAATTGGGCTCCAACTAGTATTGGTACTGAAGGTGCTGATTTTAGAAGAAAAAATACTATTTCTCCTCTACCAAATGCTACATATAATAATAACGATTGGGATGTATTAGATTATGCAGGAAGTCAAATTTGTGCTAACAATGATTATTCTAATATTGGATTATATACTCTAAACACAACAGCTACCAACTATCAATATAGTGTAGATGGAGGTCCTTACCAATCTAGTCCGATTTTTAGCGGATTAACTCCTGGTGTGCATACCATTACTGTTCAAGATGTACTAACTGGATGTATTTCAATAACAGTAAATGTTACTTTAACATCGCCTATACTTAATCCTTCGGTAAGTACATTTAGTTATACTTCACCTGTTTGTATAGATGTAGCTTCAACATTAACTCCAGATACTTCTGCTGTAGGATTTACAACAGGAGGAACTTATACGTTAACTTCTGGAACTGGTTTAAGTGTAAATGCATCTACAGGTGTAGTTAATTTAGCAACTGCTTTACCAGGAACTTACCAAATTACTTATGCAGTCCTTGCTAATCTAGCTTTATGTCAAGATGCAAGCTCTACTACTACTACTTTGGTGATAAATCCAAAACCAACGGTGACTGTAAATAGCCCAACCGTTTGTTTAGGACAAAATGCTGTGGTAACTGCAACTTCAGGATCATCAGGAACTTACTCTTATGTATGGACTGTTCCAACTGGTGCAACTGATCCAGGTAACGTAGCTACTTTTAATGCAACAGTTTCTGGTGTTTATAGTGTAGTTATAACTAACACTTTAACAGGATGTACTAGTATTTCTGCATCAGGAACTGCTAATTTAAATTCTGTTCCAACTGTTACGGTTAATAGTCCAACTGTTTGCGCTGGAACAAATGCGGTAGTTACAGCTACTCCAGGAGTTGCAGGAACTTATACTTATACTTGGACTGTGCCAACTGGAGCAGCTAACCCAGGAAATGTCGCTTCGTTTACTGCTACTGTTTCTGGAACCTATACTGTTTCCATATCTTCTGGCGCGGGTTGTACGAGTACCATTGCAACTAGCACCGTAACAATTAACGCTAAACCTACTGTTACAGTAAATAGTCCAACCGTTTGTGCTGGACAAAATGCAACTGTTACAGCTACCCCAGGAACAACAAGTACTTATACTTATGTATGGACAGTGCCAGCTGGAGCAATTAATCCAGGAAATGTTTCTACATTTAATGCAACAGTTTCAGGAATATATACCGTTATTATTACAAATACATTAACTGGATGTATTAGTGTTTCTGCATCAAGTACTGTCACTATTAATCCTATACCAACTGTTACGGTTACTAGTCCAACTGTTTGTGCTGGGATAAATGCTGTAGTTACAGCTACCCCAGGGGTTGCAGGAACTTATACCTATACATGGATAGTACCAACTGGAACAACTAACCCAGGGAATGTAGCTTCATTTACTGCAACAGTATCAGGAAACTATACTGTAACGATTACATCTGCTGCAGGATGTACAAGTTTACCTGCTTCTAGTACAGTAATTATTAATTTACTTCCTGTTGTTTCTGTTTCTAATGCTACTATTTGTCAAGGTGCCACTGCAACTATAAATGCAACGCCATCTACTACAGGAAACTATACTTATGCTTGGTCTGGCCCTGTTGGATCTAACCCGGGAACTTCTGCAACAGTTACTACAACAATAGCAGGAACTTATTCTGTGGTTATTACCAATACAGTTACAGGTTGTGTTAGCACAAGTGCTTCTGGAACGGTTACTTTTAGTCCTGCATTTGATTTTACTCTTTTCGGTGAATGTGTTGACAATAAATTCACTTTAGAAGTAATTCCTTCTGGAAACTCATTTGATTTGAATTCTGCAACTTTTAATTGGTCTTTAAATACAAATAACATTGGTTCTAATGCTACATTTGATGCTACCACTTATATTGGAGGACTAACACCTCCTGCTTCATTGCCTCTAACTTTCTATGCGACTGTAACAGTTAACTCTTGTGTTCAAACACATAGTATATTAGTAGATAGAGTTTATTGTGACATCCAAAAAGGTATATCTCCAAATAATGACAATTTAAATGACTTCTTCGATTTACGATTGATGAATGTGCAACAATTGGAAATCTTTAATAGATACGGAACGAAAGTTTATACTAAAATGGATTATACAAACGAATGGATTGGACAATCTAATACAGGAAATGAACTTCCTGACGGTACCTATTACTATGTGATTGATTTTAAAAACAATCAACCTAGCACTACAGGATGGATTTATATAAACAGAGATTCTAAATAATTAGTAACGTAAAATGAAAAATCTTCATAAAATGAAAAAAACATATTTCCTAATTGCGTTAGCATTATTGACCTTTGTCGATGTAAAAGCGCAACAAGATCCACAGTACACACAATACATGTACAACATGAGTATAATGAACCCGGCTTATGCGGGTTCTAAAGAAAACATGACTGGTGGTGTTCTTTACAGAAAACAATGGTTGGATATTGAAGGCGCTCCTACAACTGGAACTTTCTTTATAAACAGTCCCGTTGGTAAAAATGTTGGATTAGGTTTGTCTGCAATCAATGATAAAATTGGTCCTGTGGAAGAAACTAACCTTTATGCCGACTTCTCTTATACCTTAAATCTTGGTGGTGATCGTAGATTGGCATTTGGATTAAAAGGTGGAGGTACTTTTCATAAAGTAGGTCTATTCTCTCAAATTGGGGATGGCCATGTACCGGATTTAAATGACCCTGCGTTTCAACAAAATTCAAGTAAATCCTTTTTAAACATGGGTTCCGGTTTCTTTTATTATACCAATAAATACTATGTTGCTGTATCTGTTCCAAATATGTTAAAATCTAGCTATCTTGATGTTAGCGGAAGACGTTTCGGAACTGAAACTCTACATTATTTTATTACTGGTGGTTATGTATTTGATATCAATCCTGATCTTAAATTCAAACCATCTACAATGATAAAATCTGCGCTTCATGCTCCTGTATCTATAGATTTATCTGCTAACTTCTTATTTAAAGATAAATTTGAAGTAGGTGGAACTTATAGATTACAAGATTCTTTTGGTGCTATGGTAAATTATGCAGTAACTCCGGCTTTAAGAATTGGATATGCTTATGACCATATAGTTTCAGATTTAAATATTACAACACCATCTTCTCATGAGATTATGATTTTGTTTAATTTGAATTTCCCGAAAAAAGTATCCCAATCCCCAAGATATTTCTAACATAAACCTAAGCACACAAATGAAAAATCTATATATAGTATTAAGTTTTTTGGCAATAAGTAGTTCTATTATTGCTCAAAATCAAGACACCAAAATAGCGGATAAATTATTCCAAAGATACGAATACGTAAAAGCCATTAAGGAATATCAAAAATTGGTGGATAATGGCAAAGCGGATAGCTATGTCTTTAAGCAATTAGCCGACACCTATTATAACATGTTTAATACCGCAGATTCGGTTAAATGGTATGCCAAAGCAACTTTAACTCCTCAAGATGCTGAAACGTATTTTAGATACGCACAGATGCTAAAATCTGCTGGCAAATATGAAGAGTCAAACAAACAAATGAACAAGTTTGCTTCGATGTTGCCTAATGATTTAAGAGCTAAATCTTTTAAAGAAAATCCTAATTATGTACCTAAATTGGTAGAAGGTGTTACTTATACTGTAGCTTCTTTACCAATCAGTTCTGATAAATCCGATTTTGGAGCGGTATTGTATGACAAAACTTTATTTTTTACTAGTGCTAGAAATGGTTCAAGAAAAAATTATGGTGGAAGCGGCGAACCTTTTTTAGATGTTTACACTTCTATAATGGGTGATTCTGGAAATTTTTCAGAACCAACTCCATTAACTTCTATCAATCACAAACGTCATGATGGCCCTGTAACTATTAGTACCGATGGAAATACAATGTATTTTTCTAGCGATAGCTTTAGAGACGGAGTTTTTGAAAAAGATAAAGAAAATCACCTTAAATTAGGTAGAAACAATTTATATGTTGCTACTAAATCTGGAGAAACTTGGAGTAATATTAAACCTTTGCCTTTTAACAGTAAAGAATATTCATTAAGTAATCCGAGTTTAAGTAGAGATGGTAAAACACTTTATTTTTCTTCTAATATGCCAGGAAGTATGGGCGGAGTAGATATATGGAAAGTTTCTGTTAATGGAAGTGAATTTGGAAAGCCTGAAAATTTAGGAGCAAAAATAAATACCGAAGGCAATGAAAGTTTCCCATTTATTGCAGAGGATAACACTACTTTATATTTCGCTTCAAGTGGAAAACAAGGCTTAGGAGGATTAGATATTTTCCAAATAAACCTAGCTAAAGGAACCGAAGCTGTAAATATGGGGAAACCTTTAAATACAGAAAAGGATGACTTTGATTTTACATTCAACAAAGCCAAAAACATTGGTTTCCTTTCTAGTAATAGAAATGGAAATGATGATATCTTTTTAGCTACACCTTTGTGTGCTGTTGATTTACTTGTAGTTGTTACAAATGCTAAAACCGGAGAAATCTTGGCTAGTGCTAAAGTGGCAATTTTGGATGCTAAAAATAATATTATTGCTACTGAATCTTCAAATGAAAAAGGGGAAGTTAATTTCAAAATTGAATGTGATACGCCATATTCTATTCAAGCTTCTAAAGAAGGATTTGAAGGAAATGTGTTTGCTGTTGCAAAAAGCAAAGGGCCTACAGCTAAATTACCTGCTCCCTTACAGCCAATTGATGTGATTATTACACCAACAGCTATTGTTTTGCAACCTATTTATTTTGATTACGATAAAAGTAATATTACCCAACAAGGTGCTTTTGAGTTAGACAAATTAGTTCAGGTAATGAAAAGCAACGACAAGCTAGTTATTTTTGCTAAATCACATACCGATAATAGAGGTAGCGACCAATACAACTTGTCTTTATCCGATAGAAGAGCACAAGCAACAGTTCAATATGTAATTTCAAAAGGAATTCCTGCAGAACGTATTACAGGAAAAGGATTTGGAGAAAGCGAACCAGTAGTTCCTTGTAATCCTTGTACCGAAGAAGAATATGCTAAAAACAGACGTTCAGAATTCTTGATCGTTAAATAAAGAATTTTTTTTATATACAAAACGCCTTATTAGAAATAATAAGGCGTTTTTGTTTTTAGGAGTTTTAAGTGAAGTTTTTTTAATAAACCCCCTTCGTTAAACAAGTTCATAAAAAACAGCTTAATTCTCTTAATTACTATTAGTAGGCTTGTGTGTTTATTGATTCCATAAACTTCTTTAAAGCTATTTGTATACGAATTAAAGTTTATGCTGCAATACAGGATACTGAAAGAGCGGATTTGCAATCGTTGCCCGTTAGCAACTTCAAAAAAATATTATATAAAAACTATAACATTTTTATTGTTTTAGTTTGTGTTTCTTTTACTCACATTGTGGGCACGAAATACAATTCATAAGTGTTCGAAACCTTATTCAGAGTTTAAAATTTCATTTACTTTATTGGGATTCCCTCCACATTTTTCGACTATATCTTTGATAATTAAAACTTCTAATTCTTGCGCAAACTTCAATTTGGGTATTTTATATCCTTTTAAAT
>CANFHX010000028.1 GCA_947446865.1 Flavobacteriaceae bacterium
GTAAATCAAAATGTTATTGTGGATGATACTGTTAATCCGGTAACACCAACATTAGCAGATGTTACGGGACAATGTTCTGCAACTGCAACAGTTCCGTCTACAACCGATAATTGTTCACAAACACCAATTGTAGGAACAACACCAGATCCTTTAACGTATACTACCCAAGGCACTCATGTAATCCATTGGACTTTTAACGATGGTAATGGCAATAGTATTCAAGTAAATCAGAATGTTATTGTGGATGATACTGTAAATCCAGTAACACCAATGTTAGCAGATGTTACAGGACAATGTTCTGCAACTGCAACAGTTCCGTCTACAACAGATAATTGTTCTGAAATGCCAATTATAGGAACAACAACAGATCCTTTAACGTATACTACCCAAGGAACACACATTATTCATTGGACTTTTAATGATGGTAATGGTAATAGTATTCAAGTAAATCAAAATGTTATTGTGGATGATACTGTTAATCCGTTAACACCAACATTAGCAGATGTTATGGGACAGTGTTCAGCAACTGCAACAGTTCCGTCTACAACCGATAATTGTTCACAAACACCAATTGTTGGAACAACACCAGATCCTTTAACGTATACTACCCAAGGAACACACATTATTCATTGGACTTTTAATGATGGTAATGGCAATAGTATTCAGGTAAATCAGAATGTTATTGTGGATGATACTGTAAATCCTGTAACACCAACATTAGCAGATGTTATGGGACAGTGTTCAGCGACAGCAACAGTTCCGTCTACCACAGACAATTGTTCTGAAATGCCAATTATTGGAACAACCAATGATGCTTTAACGTATACTACCCAAGGCACGCACATTATCCATTGGACTTTTAACGATGTTAATGGTAATAGTATTCAAGTAAATCAAAATGTTATTGTGGATGATACTGTAAATCCGTTAACACCAACATTAGCAGATGTTACAGGACAATGTTCAGCAACTGCAACAGTTCCGTCTACCACAGATAATTGTTCTGAAATGCCAATTATTGGAACAACACCAGATCCTTTAACGTATACCACCCAAGGAACGCACATTATTCATTGGACTTTTAACGATGGTAATGGCAATAGTATTCAGGTAAATCAAAATGTTATTGTGGATGATACTGTAAATCCTGTAACACCAACATTAGCAGATGTTATGGGACAGTGTTCAGCAACTGCAACAGTTCCGTCTACAACAGATAATTGTTCTGAAATGCCAATTATTGGAACAACCAATGATCCTTTAACGTATACTACCCAAGGAACGCACATTATCCATTGGACATTTAATGATGGTAATGGCAATAGTATTCAGGTAAATCAGAATGTTATTGTAGATGATACAGTAAATCCAGTTACACCAACATTAGCAGATGTTACGGGACAATGTTCAGCAACTGCAACAGTTCCGTCTACAACCGATAATTGTTCTGAAATGCCAATTATTGGAACAACCAATGATTCTTTAACGTATACTACCCAAGGCACTCATGTAATCCATTGGACTTTTAATGATGGTAATGGCAATAGTATTCAGGTAAATCAAAATGTGATTGTTCACGATACAACACCTCCAGTAATTCCGGGATTAGCAGATGTTACAGGTCAATGTTCAGCAACAGCAACAGTTCCGTCAACAACGGACAATTGTTCTGAATTACCAATTATTGGAACCACTATTGATCCGTTAACTTATACTACCCAAGGAACATTTATCATTCATTGGCACTTTAATGATGGTCATGGAAATAGTATTGTAGTAAGTCAAAATGTGATTGTTCACGACACTGTTAATCCGGTAGCACCTATTTTAGCCGATATAACAGGGCAATGCTCTGCAACTGCTCCAATTCCGTTCACTACCGATAATTGTTCTCAAACACCTATTGCTGGAACTACCACTGATCCTATTACTTACAATATCCAAGGAAGTTTTGTAATTCATTGGCTTTTTAATGATGGTAATGGAAATATTATCTTAGTGGATCAAAATGTAATTATACAGGATACTACTCCTCCAATTGCACCTATGTTATCAGATGTTACTGGTCAATGTTCTGCAACTGCACCTGTTCCATCAACCTATGATAATTGTTCTGAAGTGTCATTAATGCCAATTTTAGGAACAACCACAGATCCGTTGACATACACTACCCAAGGAACTCATGTAATCCATTGGACATTTGATGATGGTCATGGTAATACCACGCATGTGAATCAGAATGTAATTGTTCACGATACAATACCTCCAGTCGTTCCAATACTTTCGGATGTTACAGGTCAATGTTCTGCAACAGCAATGGTTCCCTCAACCACAGATAATTGTTCTGAATTGCCAATTATCGGAACTACTACTGATGCTTTAACGTATACTACCCAAGGAACTCATGTAATCCATTGGACATTTGACGACGGCCACGGAAATAGTATTGTGGTAAATCAGAATGTGATTGTTCATGATACAACACCTCCAGTAACTCCAGTATTAGCAGATGTTACAGGACAATGTTCTGCAACTGCAAGTGTTCCATCTACTTCAGACAATTGTTCAGATGTAGCAATTATTGGAACAACAACCGACCCATTATCCTATTATACACAAGGAACTCATACTATCCATTGGGTTTTTAATGATGGTAACGGCAATAGTATACATGTAAATCAAGATGTGATTGTTCACGACACAACACTTCCAGTAACTCCAATGCTTTCGGATATTATAGGTCAATGTTCTGCAACAGCCTCGGTTCCATTTACAACCGATAATTGTTCTGAGACACCTATTATTGGAACTACTACAGATGCTATAACTTATACTTCACAAGGAACTCATATTATTCATTGGACATTTGATGATGGTCATGGAAATAGTATTGTAGTAAATCAGAATGTGATTATACAAGATACTACACCACCAGTAACACCGATGTTGGTAAATGTTACAGGATTATGTTCTGTAACATTGGATGTGCCAACCACAACTGATAATTGTGCCGGAATAATAACAGGAGCAACAAACGATCCGTTAACGTATTCTAATCATGGAAGTCATGTAGTTCATTGGACCTTTGATGATGGCAATGGAAATATCTTTACAGTTAATCAAAACGTAACCGTAACTCAGGATGATATTATTGTTCACAATGCTTTTTCACCAAACAATGATGGATTAAACGAATTTTTCAACATTGAAAACATTGAAAACACAGTTTGTTTCCCAACTAATAAAGTTGAAATATACAACCGATGGGGAGTTCTTGTATATGAAACAGATCAATACGATAATAATTCAAGAGTTTTCAAAGGTATTTCTGAAGGAAGAGTTACAATAGATAGAGCCATGGAATTACCTACAGGAACTTATTATTATATTTTAAATTATACCACTAGCGAAGGAGAATACTTAAACAAAAAAGGATATGTATATCTATCTAAATAAGTTACCATTTAAAAACCCAGTAATTTTAATTACTGGGTTAAAATAAAAAATTCCATAATAATTAAAAATAAATATTTATGAAAACTATTATACTGTTTTTCGTTTTAATTACAGGTTTTGTATCATTTGCACAACAAGATGCACAATATACACAGTACATGTATAATACCATTACTGTTAATCCTGCATATGCTGGATCCAGGGGTGTTTTGAGTTTATTTGGATTGCATAGAACCCAATGGGTAGGAATAGATGGAGCGCCAGTTACCAATTCATTTTCTATGCATACGCCTATAGAAAATAGTAGAGTTGGAATAGGAGCATCTTTTTTAAACGATAGAATTGGACCAACTATAGAAAACTCCATTGCTGTTGATGTTTCCTATACTATTCCAACTTCAGAAAACTATAAATTGTCTTTTGGAGTAAAAGGGAAGGGGAGTTTTATGAATTTAGATGTCTCTCAACTGAATCCAACCGATCAAAATGATGCTCAATTTCAAAATTTTAGCAAATTTTATCCAAACATAGGAGCAGGCGTTTATTTACATTCTAGTAAAACTTATTTGGGATTATCTGTTCCACAGTTTATTGATACCAAAAGGTTTAATAATAATGATTTGAAAATATTTACTCAAAGTATTACTTATTATTTTATTGCAGGGCATATTTATCAATTAAATCCTGAAATAAAATTTAAACCTGCGTTGTTAACCAAACTAGAACGGGGAACCCCTTTACAAGTAGATGCATCCGCTACATTTATGTTTAATGATAAATTTGTAATGGGAGCCTCTTATAGATGGGATGCATCGGTTTCTGTCATGGCTGGATTTCAAGTTAGTGACGGACTATATATTGGCTATGCCTATGATTTAGAAACTACTAAATTGAGAAAATATAATTCAGGTTCGCACGAAGTCTTTTTGCGATTTGAATTATTCGACAACAAAAACAAAGTTACTTCACCAAGATTGTTCTTTTAAAACCACCTAATCATGAAAAATATATATAAAATCTATCTAGTAGGTTTGAGTTTAATATCCTTTAATGGATATTCTCAATTGGAAGATGTCAAAAAAATAGACACCCTATCTTCAGATGTTAAAGAAGAAATTCCAACTGTCTATCCTAAAGCAGCGGAAAGTAGGTTGATGAAAAGATCGGATAAATTATACGATAAATATGCCTACATGGATGCCGCAAAATCGTATGAAAAAGCATATGAAAAAGGGGATAAATCTCCTGAATTGTTTAAAAAATTAGGAAACACCTATTATTTTAATGCAAATTTAGAAAAGGCGGCTAAATGGTACAATGAATTGTTTGCTTTAAATGTGCCAGTAGAACCCGAATATTATTTTAGATATTCTCAGGCTCTAAAAAGTATCGGTAATTATGATAAAGCCAACGAAATGTTATTAGTTTTTCATAAAAAAGCAAAAGCAGATAGTAGGGGTAAAAATTTCGTAAATAAATCCAATTATTTGGATATTATAAAATCTAATTCTGGACGATATACTATTGAAGATGCGGGAATAAACTCAAAATATATTGATTATGGAACTGCAATTGTAAACGATAGAATAGTTTTTACATCGGCTAGAGATACTGGAAATTTTGCACAAAGAAAACACGAATGGTCGCACCAATATTTTTCAAGTTTATATTCTTCCAATTTTGAAGCCGATAAATCTGGAAAAATTAAAGTGACCAAATTTGCAAAAAATTTGAATTCTAGATTCCATGAATCAACCCCTGTTTTTACCAACGATGGAAAAACAATGTATTTTACTAGAAATAATTATCTTGAAGGTAAAAGAGGAAAAAGCGATAATAAGATTACATTAACTAAAATCTATCAGGCTAAATTAATTGATAGTACTTGGCAAGATGTAAAAGAATTACCTATTGATGATAATAATTATTCTACCGCCCATCCTGCTTTAAGTGAGGATGGTAAAACGATGTATTTTGCATCGGATATGCCCGGTACTTATGGCCAATTGGATATTTGGAAAGTAAGTATTAATGACGACGGAAGTTATGGGAATCCCGAAAATTTGGGACCAAAAATAAATACTGAAGGGCGAGAATCTTTTCCAACATTTACTAATGAAAACGAACTTTATTTTGCTTCCGATGGACTTTTGGGCTTGGGAGGTTACGATATTTTTGTTTCCAAATTAAATAAGTATAATGTCTTTCAAGATCCTATAAATATTGGTGCTCCAGCAAATTCTAGTGATGATGATTTTGCCTACTTAATTGATACCAATACTAGAAAAGGATATTTAAGTTCCAATAGACCAGGAGGAAAGGGACTTGATGATATTTATAAATTTGTAGAAACAAAACGATTAATTTGTGAGCAAAGTTTAACAGGTATAGTTACAGATGCTGACACAAAAAAAGATATTGTTAATTCAAAAATTACTTTAAGTGATGATCATTTTGTTAAAATTAAAGAAATACAAACGGATGCAAACGGACAATATTCTTTTGATGTAAATTGTGGAAAAACCTATTATGTTAAAGCAGAAAAAGAGGGATACAATACCAAAGAAGAACATGTTACTATTCCTACTAAAAACGGAAAAACAACTTTGGATATTGCTTTAGATAAAATTGTTGTAAAAGGGGATGATTTAGCAATAAAACTAGAACTTAACACCATTTATTTTGATTTAGATAAATATTATATCCGTAAAGATGCTGCTTTAGAATTAGAAAAAATTGCTGCTTATTTAAGAAAATACAACACAATTGAAGTAGATATTCGATCCCATACTGATTGCCGCCATACCCATAAATACAACCAAGTATTATCTGAAAATAGAGCAAAATCTACCTTTGATTGGTTGGTTAAAAACGGCATAAGCGCTAATAGATTGACCTACAAAGGTTACGGTGAAACCCAATTGGTTAATGGCTGCCATGATGGTGTAAAATGTACTGAAACAGAACATCAATTGAATAGAAGAAGTGAGTTTATTATTACAAAAATGTAAATAATCTGTAAAAATTAAAAACCTTTATCAAAGTATAAAAACTATGATAAAGGTTTTTTATAGTTATTCTAAAAAGTGTTTTAACAAATATTACCCAACCAACTTCGCAATTCCAAACGCTGCTGCTGCTGCAACAAGACCAATTGCGGTAACTTTTAACGCTCCTTTTATAGGTGGTTGGCCTGTTACTTTGCTTTTGAAATAACCAAAAACAAAAAGACAAACGGTTGTAATAATTGCAGAAACTACCAATCCTTCTTTTGGGGTTTCAGTAAAAAAGTAGGCGGACAAAGGTAAAAGTCCTCCAACAAAATAAGCAATACCTATAGTTAGGGCACTATTTCTTGCTCTTTTAGGATGCGGTTCTTCTAGTCCTAATTCGAATTTCATCATGAAATCGACCCATTTTTTCTTGTCTTGAGATAGTTGATTTGCTAATAAAGTTTGTCCTGCTTCATCAATTCCATAATCAGCAAAGATTTCTTTCACTTCGTTAATTTCCTTTTGATGGTGGTTGTCCACTTCAAAATATTCTCTTCTTAGTTCACTTTCATAATGTTCTTGCTCGGTTTTTCCTGCTAGATAACCACCCAATCCCATTGCAATACAACCTGCAACTATCTCGGCAATACCAGCAGTAATTACAATTGCATTGCTATCAACAGCACCACTTAATCCTGCTGCAAGGGCAAAAGGAACGGTTAATCCATCGCTCATCCCGATTACCATATCGGTAATAAATTCGGAACTTTTTAAATGTTCTTCTTGATAAATTATTTCATCACTCATCGGCTTTATTTTTAAGTTTCATTAATAATGTATAGGCACCTTTGGTAACAATAGAATTTTTAGTCAATTGCTCATTATCTAAAATTTCAATAAATCCGTTTTCAGAATTACCGGTTTTTACTTCGGTCATTTGAAACTTATTTTTGTTTACTACTACAAATATATATTCTTTTCCTTCAAAATTCACCACTGCATCTTTTGGAAGTGTTAATGCATTCTCACTTTTTACATTAATCTCTGCATTCATGTACATTCCGGGCAATAATGTTTTGTCGTAATTTTCAAAATGACAATGTACATCTGCTGAATGTTCGTCAATAGATAAATCTTTACTTATCAAAAGAATTTCACAGGCGTGTTTTATATCCGGCTGGTTGTTGGTATAAGCCATCAATTTTTGACCAATGGCTAATTTAGTGATGTCTTTTTCAAAGATTTTTAAATTCAAATGAATATCCGAAGGGTTTATTAATTCAAATAAAACGTCGGACGGATTCACATATTTTCCAATATTTACATTTACTTTCGATACAAAACCATTTATAGGCGCATAAATATTGACGCTTTTAGAAATATTTTTTTCCGAAAGCGAATTCGGATTTACACTAATCAACCGCAGTTTTTCTGCTAAAGCACTTAACATAATTCTTAAGGTTTTGTATTCGGCATCGGCTTGTTGGTAAACCTTGTCGCTACTTGCCTGACTTTGATTCAGTTCTTTTTGACGTTGGTATTCTTTTTCAGCAAAATACAATTTCGATTTTGTGGTTAAATAATCTTGTTGCAATTGCACATATTGTTGGTCTTCCATAGTAGCAATAACTTCTCCTTTGGCAATATGCAAGCCAGGTAATAATTTGGTTGAGGTTAAATAACCCCCAAGAGGCATGCTTACCGAAACCATATTTTGTGGTGGAACATCAATTTTTCCGGTTACTTTTAAGATAGACGAAATACTCTTTTTTTCTAGTTGCCCAGTTTCGATGGTGGCATTTTTTAATTGTGCATCGGTAATGGAAACTAAATTTGCATTTGCAGTAGTTTCCGAAGGTTGTTCTTCTTTCTTGGAATTACATCCAATAAAAAGTACCATTAAACATGAAATTATAAATGTATTTTTCATTTTTATTGTTTTGAAGTAAGGTAATTAAGTTGAATAATTATTTCGTTATGGTGAATTACAGTATCAATATAGTTGCTTTTAATAGTGATGCTTTGGTTGGCAAGTAGTACCCAATCCAGATAATTAATGTCTCCGTTATAGAATTGTTTGTTGGCGGTTTCAATAATTATTTTAGAATTTGGAAGTGCTATTTTTTCAAAATAATCTAGTTTTTCTAGATCACTTTGGTATTGGGAAAGTGCATTTTGAAAGTGCATTTGAAGCACCAATTTTTCTTTCTGGTATTCGTTTTCAGAAATACTTTCTCCTATTTTGGATGCTGCTATTTTTGCTTTTTGAGAACCTCCAAATAACGGAATTCCAAGTCCTATTTGACCCGATTGAAACCGAGTAGATTTATCATAAACCACATCGTTAGCGCCAGTACCAGTGATGGAAGTATTATTATAACCAAGAGTTAAACTAGGTAATAATTTCGATTTTTCTAATTTAGTAGAAGCCAAACTTACTTTCTTCTGCTGTTCCAAAACTTTAAGATTTGGATGTTGCGCTACCAAAGTGCTGTCGATAGTTTTATCTAATATTAATTTCAAATTTACCGCTTTCGGAATATAATCGCTTTCGGAATTTAACAACAATTGAAACTGACTTTTCACCATTTCCTTCTCTTGTTGCAACTGAATCAATTGCAGAAGAATATTACCACGTTGGGTTTCGGCAGTAGTTTTTTCCAGAACATTACTTTCTCCTTTTTGGAATCGCAAATTGGCTTTCTTTTGAAATTCTAAAAAGATAGTGTCACTTTTTTGCAAAAGTTTTTCTTTTTCATTCAAATAAACCAAAGTATAAAAACTATGCGAAACTGCTTTTTTAAGTTCGGATTCTTTCATCGCCACGTTTAAAGTTGCCGTTTGCCATTCTTCTTTAAATAGTTTTTTTTGTCGACTATACACTGTTGGAAAATTGAAGGATTGCGAAATTCCAATGCGATTGTCATTGTAAAAACTATTTATCTGACCATAATCAGCAATGATATTTGTTGTAGGAAGATTGGTTGCCGATTTAATTAATTTTTGCTGATAATCTGCTTTCAATCGTTCACTTTTAAGGCTTGAATTATTTTTCAATGCGGTTTCTATTGCCGTTTGTAAAGTAATAGGTGTTTGCGCATTTGCATTAGAAAAGGAAAGGGAAACCAGAAGAATCAGTATTGCAGCACTTTTTTTGAATGGATTCAAATTAACCCCTTTTTCAAAAATCACATATAAAATTGGTAACACAAATAGCGTTAAAAAAGTGGCTATCATTAAGCCTCCAATTACCACCGTTGCTAACGGACGTTGTACTTCGGCACCAGCGCCATTACTTACTGCCATTGGTAAAAATCCTAAAGATGCTACAAAAGCAGTCATTAATACGGGACGCAAACGTACTTTGGTTCCCATTAAAACAATTCGATTTAAATCAGTCATTCCTTCCGATTTTAATTGGTTAAACTCCGAAATTAATACAATTCCGTTCAATACGGCGACTCCAAATAAGGCTATAAATCCAACACCTGCACTGATGCTAAAAGGCATTCCGCGTAACGCCAAAAAGAATATTCCTCCAATGGCCGAAAGCGGAATTGCAGAATAAATTAGCAATCCGTGTTTCACCGAATTAAAAGCAAAAAATAACAATAAAAAGATAAGGAATAACGACACTGGAACAGCAATCATTAATCGTTCTTTGGCTTTGTTCAAATTTTCAAATGCACCACCATAAGTAGTATAATAACCCGCAGGATATTTAATTTGTTTATCGGCTTTTTCTTGCAATTCGTTTACAATGCTTTGCACATCGCGACCTCTAACATTAAAACCAACAACAATTCTACGTTTAGCATCTTCTCGTTGTATTTGATTCGGACCATTTTTAATTTCCACATTAGCCAATTGCGATAGCGGAATTTGAGTCCCTTGAGGCGTTGGAATTAATAAATTCTGAACATCTTCAATATCTTTTCTTTGGTTGTTGTTGAGACGAACCACTAAATCAAATCGTTTTTCTCCTTCAAAAACCAATCCCGTACTTTGACCTGCAAAGGCAGTATTAATCACTTTATTAATATCGTCAATAGTAAGATGGTATTGCGCAATAATGTTTCGGTTGTATTCAATAACCACCTGAGGCATTCCAGTAACGGGCTCAATATAGAGGTTTTGTGTGCCTTCAACAGTGTTTACAATTTTCCCTAATTTTTGGGCGTATAAAGCCAAAGTATCTAGGTTTTCACCAAATATTTTGCAAACTACATCTTGTCGGGCACCCGTCATCAATTCGTTAAAACGCATCTGCACCGGATATTGAAATCCAGTTGTAATTCCGGGAACGTTTTCTAACGCTTTTCCCATTTTGGCAGCCATTTCATCAAAAGTTTTTGCAGATGTCCATTCGTGTTTATCTTTCATCACCACAATCATATCGCTGGCATCCATCGCCATAGGGTCAGTTGGAACTTCCCCGCTTCCAATTTTGGTAACCACTTTTTCGACTTCTGGAAATTGTGTTTTTAATATGTGTGCCGCTTTTTGGGTACTTTCAATAGTCGTATTCAAATTACTTCCAGTAAGCACTCTGGTATCTACAGCAAAATCGCCTTCTTCTAAAGCAGGAATAAATTCACCACCCAAAGTTGTTAAAGTGATTACCGCTAGAATAAACAAAGTCACCACCGAAGAGATTACTATTTTTGGATAATTTAATATTTTTTGTAGTAAATGTTGGTATCTCATTTCAACTTTTATCATTAATCTATCCGAAAGATTTGGCTCGTGTTTCACTTTTTTACTCAAAAATAAAGCACTCATCATCGGGATGTACGTCAACGATAAAATGAACGCACCTAATAAAGCAAAAGCAACGGTTTGCGCCATTGGTTTAAACATTTTTCCTTCAATTCCTTGTAAAGTAAAGATTGGAAGGTACACGATTAAGATTATAATTTGACCAAAAACCGCGCTGTTCATCATTTTACTGGCCGAAGTTTGCACTTCTTTATCCATTTTCTTTTGAGTCAGTTCGCTTTCATTTTTGAGTTTTTTACTATGGCTTAATTGGTGCATTACCGCTTCTACAATAATGACGGCACCATCTACAATTAATCCAAAATCGAGTGCTCCTAAACTCATAAGGTTTCCGCTCACACCAAACGTATTCATCAGAATGATAGCAAATAACATTGCTAACGGAATTACTGAAGCCACTAATAATCCGGCTCTGAAATTTCCGAGGAAAATAACCAAAACGAAGATTACAATTAAGGCTCCTTCTAATAAGTTTTTTTCTACCGTTCCGATGGCGTTGTTGACCATTTTGGTTCGGTCTAGAAAGGGTTCAATAACAACACCTTCGGGCAATGTTTTCTGAATTAAGGCTACACGTTCTTTTACATTTTTAATAACATCACTACTATTGGCACCTTTTAGCATCATTACTACGGCACCAGAAACTTCGCCTTGGTCGTTATAAGTCATCGCTCCGTATCGAGTTGCATATCCAATTTTTACTTCCGCAACATCTCTAATAAAAAGAGGGGTTCCGCTTGCGGTAGATTTTATAGCAATATTTTCGATATCTTCCACTTTACCAATCAAGCCTTCGCTTCTTATGAATAAAGAAGTGGCACCTTTTTCAATATACGATCCACCGGTATTTTGGTTGTTTTTTTCTACTGCTGTAAATACATCGTTGATGGTTAATCCATACGATTGCAATTTGTTAGGATTAATTGCAATTTCATATTGTTTCAATTTCCCTCCAAAACTACTAACCTCGGCAACTCCTTTTACGCCAAGTAATTGTCGTCTAACGATCCAGTCTTGAATGGTTCGTAATTCGGTTTCATTGTATTTTTTTTCATACCCTTTTTTAGGTCGAACTACATATTGGTAGATTTCTCCAAGACCTGTAGAAACAGGTCCAAGTTCGGGAGATCCAATTCCTTGTGGGATTTGAGTTTGCACTTTTTGAAGTCGTTCTGCAACTTGTTGTCTAGCCCAATAAACATCGGTTTCATCATCAAAAACCATGGTAACTAAAGACAATCCGAAGCGCGAAAAACTTCTAATTTCTTTTAATCCAGAAATGTTATTATTGGCTTGTTCTATAGGAAAAGTAACCAACCGTTCAATATCGGTTGCACCAAAAGAAGGAGCAATAGTTATGACCTGAACTTGATTGTTGGTAATGTCTGGAACAGCATCAATGGGCAATTTGGTAACTTGGTAGATACCATAAAACAGCAAAACGAGGGTAAACAATCCAACTATGAGTTTATTCTTAATAGAAAACTCAATTATTTTATTTAACATAGCAATTTTTAATTAATTTTTGAAATCTTTAAATACATAAAGGTACAAATACTTAAGCATTTGAAACAATTATTAAAACGAAAAAATTAACTAAATTTTGGTGGCTGCCAGATAGATTTTAAAAAAGTAGAATTACTAAAACGTGGATAGTATTTGCTTATAACTTTCTCTTCAGAAGGAAGAATAATAGCGTTAAAACAAAATTTTTGTTCGGGCAAAAGGGTAATGTGATTGGAACTATTGCAAGTGTCTAAAGTTTTAAAAGGTAATTTAGAATCTTTGTCATAATCTCCATCTTTTACAGTTTCGTGGGCATAATGAATACAAAGAAATTTCCAAAGCGTAATAGATTTGTCTTTTTGTTGGTGTTCGGAAAAATGTTCCACTAAAGCAGGTAACTTCAAGAACTGATGCAATTCAGAACTTGAAATTAGATAGAGAGATAAAAATGTTAAGGCAATGATCCTCTTCATATTTTAATGATTTTGTTCACTTTATATGTAGCAAAATTACTCAATTATTAAATACCTTATTTTTAATTGGGATATATTTAATCTATTCTTAAGTATCTTTTATTTATGGAAGCCTTCATTTTAGAAGTATCTGTTAAATTAAAGTTTAAAACCCGAAACCTAAAATCTAAATAATTTATATTTGCCAACTGAAAATGCCTATATGATATTCGAATTATTACAAAAAGACCCAAATTCTAAAGCCAGAGCCGGAAAAATAACTACCGATCACGGCGTTATAGAAACCCCTATATTCATGCCAGTTGGAACCGTTGCTTCTGTGAAAGGAGTGCACCAACGCGAGTTGAAAGAAGAAATAAACCCAGATATTATTCTTGGAAATACCTACCATTTATACCTTCGTCCGCAAACCGAAATTCTTGAAAAAGCGGGTGGATTGCACAAATTTATGAATTGGGATAGAAATATTTTAACCGATTCTGGAGGGTACCAAGTGTACTCTCTTTCGGCAAATAGAAAAATTAAAGAAGAAGGAGTAAAGTTCAAATCGCATATTGACGGTTCGTACCACTTTTTTACGCCCGAAAATGTAATGGAAATTCAACGAACTATCGGTGCTGACATCATCATGGCGTTTGATGAATGCACACCTTATCCATGCGATTATCGTTACGCGCAACGTTCTATGAAAATGACGCACCGTTGGTTGGATCGTTGTATCAATCATTTGGAAAAAGTGCCGACTAAATATGGTTTTGATCAAACGTTTTTCCCTATTGTACAGGGAAGCACTTATAAAGATTTACGAATGCAATCGGCAGAATATATTGCCAATTCAGGCCAACAAGGAAACGCTATTGGCGGACTATCCGTAGGGGAGCCTGCAGAAGAGATGTATGCCATGACCGAAATTGTTTGTGATATCTTGCCAGAAGAAAAACCTCGTTATTTAATGGGGGTTGGAACTCCAATTAATATTCTAGAAAATATTGCACTAGGTGTGGATATGTTCGACTGTGTGATGCCAACACGTAACGCCCGAAACGGAATGTTGTTTACGGCTCACGGAACCATTAACATTAAAAATAAAAAATGGGAGGATGATTTCTCTCCCATTGATGAAATGGCAATTACCTTCGTAGACACCGAATATACTAAGGCTTATCTTCGACATTTATTTGCTGCCAATGAGTATTTGGGAAAACAAATTGCAACCATTCACAATCTAGGTTTTTATATGTGGTTGGTTCGTGAAGCAAGAAAACATATCTTAGCAGGAGATTTTAGAGTTTGGAAAGAAATGATGGTCAAACAAATGAGTCAAAGATTGTAAATAAAGTTTCAAGTTTAAGGTTTCAAGTTATTGCGAAACCTTAAACCTGAAACTTGAAACCTGAAATATAAAAATGCTGACAATTTTAGATAAGTACATATTAAAACGATATTTAAGCACTTTTACAGTGATGATATTGATGTTTATTCCAATCGGAATAACCATTGATATTTCTGAAAAAGTGAATAAAATGATTGAAAATAAGGTGCCTCTTGCAGCAATTGCTCAGTATTATTTAGATTTTACTATTTATTTTGCAAATCTACTTTTTCCTATTTTCTTGTTTTTATCTATTATTTGGTTTACTTCCCAGTTAGCCAATAAAACAGAAATTATCGCTATTTTAAGTTCCGGAATATCCTTTACCCGATTTTTACGACCTTACATTATTGGAGCAACTTTTGTATCTATTTTTGCCTTGTTAATGGGGTTTTTCTTAGTGCCTAAAGCAAGTGACGGATTTAAAAACTTTAGGTATATGTACCTCATTGGTAATGGTCAAAATGAGATGCGCGACAATTCCGATGTGTACCGTCAGATTAATAAAGACGAATATATTTATGTAAGCAATTACAATTCAGTTTCTAAAATGGGTTTTAATTTTTCTATGGAAAAGTTTGAAAAAGACAAACTGAAATATAAAGTAACCGCCAATAGCATTAAATGGAATCCTAAAGATAGTAGTTATACTTTAAATAATTATACCAAAAGAAAAGTGGGTGCTCTAGGCGATATTATTGAAACAAGTCAAAAAAAAGATACTATTTTTAAATTTGATTTAGAAGATTTAACCCCTGTAGTTTATATTGCAGAGACATTACCTTATAATAAATTACTCCGATTTATCGAAAAGGAACGCCAAAGAGGCTCTACCAATATCAATGTGTATTTGGTGGTTTTATATAAAAAGTATTCCATTCCAATTTCGGCATTTATTTTAACGATAATTGCGGTTGCAGTTTCTTCCATGAAACGTCGTGGCGGAATGGGAATTAATCTTGCAATCGGAATTTTATTAGCCTTTGCTTATGTTTTCTTAGATAAAGTTTTTGGGGTTTTAGCCGAAAAATCTACCTATCCACCAATAATTGCAGTTTGGTTTCCAAATATTGTATTTGGAATCTTAGCAATATTTTTACTCCGAAATGCTAAGCGATAACGCCAAAAGTTACTTGCATCTGCACTGGATAGTCTTCATCTGGGGATTTACCGCAGTTTTAGGCCGCTTAATCACTTTGGATGCCTTGCCATTAGTTTGGTTTCGAATGATTTTTGCAGTTGGTTTTATTTTTATTTATATCAAAATTAAGAAAGTACCATTAAAACTCCCCAAAAAAGTCCTTTTGAAATTTTTAGTGGCAGGCTTAGTAATAGCGTTGCATTGGTTCACTTTTTTTAGAGCCATCAAAGTTTCGAATGTATCGATAACCCTAGCATGCTTATCTACAGGTGCTTTTTTTACCTCTATAATCGAACCAATTTTTTTTAATAAAAAGGTCGTTTGGTATGAAATTTTATTCGGTTTGGTTGTCGTTTTCGGACTGACTATTATCTTTAATGTAGAAGGAAAATACATGGAAGGTATAATTCTAGCGCTAATTTCTGCATTCCTTTCTGCTTCTTTTGCGGTGATTAACAGCAAGTTTGTTAAAGACTACGATCCAACCATTATTTCCTTTTACGAATTGTTAGGAGGCGTTCTTTTCTTCTCCATTTTTATTATGGGAACTTCAGGTTTTGATACAAAGTTTTTCCAACTTACTAATCATGACTTTATGTATCTTATGATTTTAAGTTCGGTATGTACCGCTTATGCTTTTATTGCTTCAACGGCTGTTATGAAATTCTTAAGCCCCTATACCGTAATGCTTACCATTAATTTAGAGCCTATATACGGAATCGTATTAGCAGTTTTTATCTTTAAAGATAAAGAACAAATGAGTCCCGCTTTTTATGTTGGGGCAGCAGTAATATTAATTACCGTGATTTTAAACGGAATTATAAAATCAAGACATAAAGCAAGTTAGCTTTATTTTTATAACTTATAACATAAAATTCCTTTTATAGAACATTTTAAATTTTATATTTGTAGCTCGAATTTTAATTAAAATGCACCAAAACTATGGAATACTTAGATTTTGAGCTTCCTATAAAAGAATTAGAAGACCAATTAGACAAATGTGAAATCATTGGTTTAGAATCGGATGTAGATGTTACTAACACCTGCAAACAAATAGAGAAGAAATTAGAAGAAACTAAACGTAAAATATACAAGAATTTAACGGCTTGGCAACGAGTACAATTATCTCGTCATCCTAATAGACCCTATACTTTAGACTATATTAATGCTATCTGTGGTGATTCATTTTTAGAACTTTTTGGCGACAGAGGATTTAAAGATGACAAAGCAATGATTGGTGGATTAGGTAAAATTGACGGACAATCGTTTATGATTGTTGGTCAACAAAAAGGGTACAATACTAAAACCCGTCAGTACCGAAATTTTGGTATGGCAAATCCAGAAGGATATAGAAAGGCTTTGCGATTGATGAAAATGGCCGAAAAATTTGGTATTCCTGTCGTAACTTTTATAGATACTCCAGGTGCTTATCCAGGTTTAGAAGCAGAAGAAAGAGGTCAAGGAGAAGCTATTGCTAGAAATATTTTAGAAATGTGCCGTCTTAAAGTGCCAATTATTTGTGTGATTGTTGGTGAAGGTGCATCAGGAGGTGCATTAGGAATAGGTGTTGGTGATAAAGTTTTAATGATGGAAAACACTTGGTATTCTGTTATTTCTCCCGAGTCTTGTTCTTCTATCCTTTGGAAAAGTTGGGAATATAAAGAACAAGCTGCCGAAGCATTAAAACTGACTTCTGCCGATATGAAAAAACAAAAATTAGTTGACGATATCATACCAGAACCCCTTGGTGGCGCTCATTACGATAGAGAGACTACATTTAAAACGGTACAACAATATATTACGAAATCCTTTAACGAATTAAAAGATTTATCAACATCCAAATTATTAGAGCAAAGGATGGATAAATACAGTAAAATGGGCGAATATAAGGAGTAAATTCCTACAAAATACTTAAAATCCGAAGCCCTATGGTTTCGGATTTTTTTTTGGTTGTCAACAAAAAACAGATACTTATTAACAATATTTAGTAATAACTAAACTTTAATTAAAATAAAGAATTGGTTACTTTCGCTTCATGGAAAATCTCAAAAACATAAACCCCGTAAGAGTAGATAAAACTACTATTATCAATCTTGAAAAAGGAAAACTCCCTCCACAAGCCCTCGATCTTGAGGAAGCAGTTTTGGGTGCCATGATGATTGATAAAAAAGGGGTAGATGAGGTTATTGATATTTTACAATCGGATGCATTTTATAAAGATGCTCACAAACATATTTTTGAAGCCATTTTTCAGTTATTCACCGATTCGCAACCTATTGACTTATTAACAGTTTCGGCTCAGTTAAAAAAGAATGCTAAATTAGAATTAGCGGGTGGTGATTTTTATCTAATCCAACTTACCCAAAAGATTGCTTCTTCGGCACATATTGAATTTCACTCTAGAATTATTTTGCAAAAATACATTCAGCGAAGTTTAATTAGAATATCTTCTGAAATTATAGAAGAATCTTACGATGAAACTACCGATGTTTTCGATTTATTAGATAAAGCAGAAACCAAACTATACGAAGTCACTCAAGGAAATATCAAACGAAGTTCGGAAACTGCTCAAAGTTTGGTAATTCAGGCTAAAAAACGAATTGAAGAAATTGCTAATAAAGAAGGTCTATCGGGAATTGCAACCGGTTTTGAAAAATTAGATAAAATCACCTCAGGTTGGCAACCGTCCGATTTAGTTATTATTGCTGCTAGACCCGGGATGGGAAAAACTGCGTTTGTACTTTCCATGGCTAGAAATATAGCCATAGATTTTGGTCATCCAGTAGCCTTATTTTCACTAGAGATGTCTTCGGTTCAGTTAATTACACGTTTAATTTCTTCGGAAACAGGTTTGTCATCTGAGAAATTAAGAACTGGTAAATTAGAAAAACACGAATGGGAGCAACTTTCCGTTAAGGTAAAAGATCTTGAAAAAGCACCTTTATTTATTGATGATTCACCTTCACTTTCTATTTTCGATTTACGTGCCAAAGCCAGACGTTTGGCATCCCAACACGGTATCAAACTTATAATAGTAGATTACCTTCAATTAATGACAGCCGGTGGAAACGGTAAAGGAGGCGGAAATAGAGAGCAAGAAATTTCTACTATTTCTCGAAATTTGAAAGCATTGGCTAAAGAATTGGAAGTTCCAGTTATTGCATTATCCCAGTTATCGCGTGCGGTAGAAACTCGTGGATCAAGTAAACGTCCATTACTTTCTGACTTACGGGAATCAGGAGCGATTGAGCAAGATGCCGATATTGTTTCGTTCATCTATCGTCCGGAATACTACAAAATTGAAGAATGGGATGACGAAGAACAATCGCCAACTGCTGGACAGGCAGAGTTTATTATTGCTAAACACCGTAATGGTTCGTTAGAAAATATCCGATTGAAATTTATTGGAAACCTTGGTAAATTTGATAATTTAGAAGAATATGGTGGTGGATTTGATGACTTGCCTTCCAAAATGAATCACGATGACAACCCTTTTTTAACTAAAGGTTTACCTACTGCCCATGAAGCATTTGGAAGTAATATTAATTCTAATGAGGATGATAGCGATGTTCCTTTTTAAGTAAGACGTGTTGAAATTTTGTTAAATCTTTTTTTGAATCTATTTTTTGATTAAATTTGATAAAAATAATTAGTATGACAGTAGTTATAAAAAAGAATGCAACTAAAGAGGAGGTAAAAAAAATACTTGCTGCGTTTTCTTTTCCAAAAAAGAGAAAAAGTTTTAGTGTTTTTTTAGGAAAACCCATAGCAGATTTACAAAATTTAGATCCAGTTTCTTATCAAAAAATGTTAAGAAATGAAAGGGATTGATTTTTTAGTTGATACTAATTTTTTAATACATATTTCACTTAACAGTGACTTAGTTACTCCTTTTTTGGATTACTCCTATGGTATTTCCTATATCAGCGAAATAGAATTGTTAGGCGTTTTCAGTATTAATAAAGAAAATAAAAAGAATGCTCAAAATTTAATTGACAACTGTTATATATTAGAAATGAATACTGAAGTCAAAGAGCAAACAATACTTTTAAAACAAAAATATAAGTTAAAACTTGCCGATGCAATTATTGCAGCAACTGCAATAGTCTACAAATTACCATTTTTAACTTCCGATGCAGATTTTAAAAATATAAAAGAACTAAATTTAATATTTTTAGAAAAATAATTCCACTCCATGCAATTTCAAAAGTCAATTACACTATTTATATTATTAGTTTCCTTTTCTATTAAGGCAAATTTTATTTTGCTTCCGATGGACGAAACTACCCAAAAAAATCATCTTAAAGCCTACGGAATTACCTATTGGTGTTTGGATAAAAAGTACAAAGCTAGTTGGTTGTTAAACTACCGCGGTGGTTCCTTTTTATTACCCGATGCTACCGAAATACGAAAAGAATGTCAAATTCGTGGGGTAAGTTTTGAAGTGCTTTCAGATGGTGAAGTCAATCAAATACTGGATGAAATTTCATCACCTTCTCAAAATATGGAAACGGTTATTTTGGAAAAAGCACCCAAAATTGCAGTCTATACGCCCAAAGGGAAACAACCTTGGGACGATGCCGTTACGATGGTTTTGACTTATGCCGAAATTCCTTTTACTCCAATTTATGACGAAGAAGTACTTTCCGATCAATTAATTTTATACGATTGGTTGCATTTGCACCATGAAGATTTTTCTGGACAATACGGAAAATTTTATGGAGCCTATAGAAATGCACCTTGGTATATTGATCAAAAGAGAGATGCAGAAGCCTTGGCAACCAAACTCGGATATACCAAAGTATCGGAAGAAAAATTAGCTGTAGCCAAAAAAATCCGTGATTTTGTAATTGGTGGAGGTTTTATGTTTGCCATGTGTTCGGCAACCGATAGTTTTGATATTGCACTTTCGGCAGAAGGCGTTGATATTTGCGAACCTATGTTTGATGGCGATGATAGTTCTCCCAATTACCAAGCGCAAATTGATTACACCAAAACATTTGCGTTTAAGAACTTTATTTTAGATAGAAAGCCAGATCATTATGAATTTTCGGATATTGATATGACGGAAAAACGTAAAATTCCAATGGAGAAAGATTATTTCACTTTAATGGATTTCTCTGCAAAGTGGGATGTTATTCCGAGTATGTTATGTCAAAACCATACTTCTTTAGTGAAAGGGTTTATGGGACAAACTACTGCTTTTGATAGTGAATTAATTAAATCGAATGTTTTAATTCTTGGTCAAAACGAATTGAATGGGGAAGCAAGATACATTCACGGACAAAAAGGAAAAGGATTTTTCACCTTTTATGGTGGTCACGATCCTGAAGATTACCAACATCATGTAGGGGATGCACCAACAGTTTTAGATTTACATCCAAATTCTCCAGGTTTTAGATTAATATTAAACAACGTTTTGTTTCCTGCTGCTAAGAAGAAAAAACAAAAAACATAGTTTTTTCAAAGCTTTAGGGTTAAAATAAATACCATTTACCTTTTTTTAATATCTATTAATTTACCTTTGCAATGCAGACCGCCTTATCGCTGTTCAGAAATGAAGAGAGGAAAGTCCGGACACCAAAGAGTAGCATAGCGGGTAACACCCGTCGGTTCCGATTTATCGGGATTAGGACAAGTGCAACAGAAAGTATGTACAGGTTAAGCTGTAGTGAAACCAGGTAAACTCTATGCGGTGAAATTTCAAGTATATCGGCATTTAAGGATTACTCGTCCGTTGTCGAAGGGTAGAAAGATGGATCTTGTGAGTAATTGCAAGCCTAGATAAATGATAAGGCATCAATTTATTGGTGACAGAACCCGGCTTATAGGTCTGCATTTTTTTTTTAATATCAAATATTTTATTTATATTTATATTAAAATTTTCTTAAATGAGTATCCTTGTTAAAGTTTTAGAAGCCAGATTTGTCACCCACAATGTAAAGCGTTTTATTGTTGAAAAACCAGAAGGTTTTGATTTCATTCCTGGACAAGCCGCTAATATTTCAATTAATCTACCCGAATGGAAAGAGCAATTACGCCCTTTTACTTTTACCTGTTTAAGAGAGGCAAAATTTCTCGAATTCATGATTAAAATCTACGATGATCATAGTGGTGTTACCAAAATGTTAGGAAGAATAAATGCAGGTGAAGAGCTAATTCTCCATGATGTTTTTGGCGCAATTAAATTTGATAAACCAGGAGTTTTTATTGCAGGAGGAACCGGAATCACTCCTTTTATTGCAATTTTTAGGGATTTGTATCAAAAAAACAAATTAAGAGGTAATCGACTTATTTATACCAATCAAACTGCCGATGATATTATAGATGGGGAAGAATTGTTGCGGATGTTTCAAAAAGACTTTGTTAATGTGTTAACTCGCCAAGGTATTGTAGGTTATGTTGGAAAACGTATTGACCGAAATTTTTTAATTGAAAATATTGTAGATTTTAGTCAAAATTTCTACGTGTGCGGTCCCGATAATTTAGTAAAAGATATTATTAAAAACTTGATTGATTTAGGAGCCGAACCAGAGACTTTGATTTTTGAAAATGATATTATAACACCATTCTAATTTTCATCTTCTTCGTCTTCACTTTCTTCGTCATCACCTTCCAATTCATAAAAAGTAAAAACGGAACCACCATAATTTTTTTCAAAAGAAAAGTGCATCATGTGATCTAGTTTAGTTCTTTTAGAATGTTCAACAACTAGCATTCCAGCAGAATCCAAAAGTTCTTTTTCAAATACCAATTCAATAAGTTTTTCAAATTGTTTTTGTTCGATTCCGTAAGGTGGATCGGCAAAAATGATATCATAAGTAGCTTTGTGTTTTTCTAGAAATTTAAAAACATCATTTTTTATTGCCGTAATATTAAGGTCGAATTCTTTGGCAGTTTTCTTTATGAAATTAATACATCCTACATCGCCATCAATACTCGTTATGTTTTCGCATCCACGAGAACCAAATTCGTAACTGATATTTCCAGTTCCAGAAAATAAATCCAAGACTTTCAATTCCGCAAAATGGTAATGGTTGTTCAGTACATTAAATAAGGCTTCCTTACTCATGTCGGTTGTTGGACGAACGGGAAGGTTTTTTGGAGCGGTAATTCTTCTGCCTTTGTATTTTCCGGAAATGATTCTCACGAGTGTAGTATTATAAAGTGTTCCCGGTTTTCTTGTTCGGTAAACGTATTTTTATTATCCGAAACATCCAATAAAGAAATGTTTCGAATGTATTTATAGGCAATTTGATAAAAAGCATCATTTTGCTCAATAGAACCAAGAAATTCCAAAAAGAAATTCTCTGGATTCAACTGCAATTGTTCGGCAGTAAAAAGAATATAATAAATAAAATCTTCAGGAGTTTTATATTCAAAAGAATTGAATAAATGTAATTTTTGATTTTGCACCACCACAATCTCAAAATGACTTTCATTTACATGCACAAACATCTTACGTTCTTCTTTATTTTTAGATAAATCTAATAATTTTGAAACCAAAACTGTATTGGCATGTTTATAATCGAAAGCACCGTATTGGTCAATAAAAAAATTATTCATATTTACATACGGAATATAAACATGGTTCATTTCGTATTTATCTAAGGCATCAAAAGTGAAGAAATCGGTTTCAAAAACCTTGGTATTGTATTGCAAATAACTCCCTAAGAACTCCTCGTCAAATAAGGCTGTTGGTACAAACGTAGAAAGATTGTTACTGTGAATCACTAGAATTTCATCGTAATTATGTTTCAATTCTGGATTTTCAAGATAAACGGATTCCAATAAATCCTCCATCTTAGTACTGCGTTGCAAATTAGAAAAGGGTAGATGGTGCAATAATAAAGGACTACTACTCAAAGTATCAAAAACACAAAAAGACAGACCATTCAAGGAAACTTGAATAGATAGTTTTTTGTAGGATTTATCAGTTATACTTGTTGTCATTATCAGATTTAGATCTCTGCAAACTTACAAATTTTATTGTGTAGATTTAGGAATTAATGTTTAGAAGTTTTTAATTGTCAAAAACAAAAAGTTAATAAGTACAATTAGAGCTTAAAGAGTTTGAATAGAATTAATCAAATGGATTTTAAACTAAATTATCTGAATGGCATCTATTAGCGAATAGTAATAGTATTGAAATAAAAATTATAATAAAATTAATTATTCAATAATCATTTCCTTTAACTTTTCCCTATAAGCTTCTAGAATTACTACTTTAGAAATCAAGCCAAAGAATTTCCCGTTTTTAGTAACTGGAAGTAGGGTTTGATTAGTAGTTTCAAATTTATCCATGATGGTTTCCATGCCATCATCGTGGTTGATGATTTCTTTGGGTTGCGAAAGTATTTCTTTAATTTCGGTAAATTTTAAGCGATACGGATTAAAAACAATAGATCGAATTTCTTCAAAATCAACGATTCCTAATAGTTTGTTTTTCTCATCCAATACCGGAATTATTGGCTGATTAGTTGTTGATAAATGCTCCACCAAGCTTTCTAATGATTTGTCCAATTGGATGGTTTTTACATTAGCATCTACAAGTTTTAAAAAGTCAATGCTTTGCAAAATATTTTTGTCTTTATCACTGGTAAAAACTTCACCTCGATCGGCTAAGGCTTTAACATCCATAGAATGGTGTTCAAATTGTTTAGATACGGCATAACTTATAGAGGATACAATCATTAACGGAACCATTAAATCGTAACCACCTGTTATCTCTCCAATTAAGAAAATTGCCGTTAATGGTGCATGAAATAAGCCGCTTAATATTCCGGCCATTCCTACAATGGTAAAATTGGCAATAGGTAAAGTATTGGATAAACCTAATAAATGTATCGCTTTTGCAACAAAAAAACCTAAATAAGAACCTACAAATAGAGCAGGAGCAAAGTTACCTCCGTTTCCTCCAGAACCTAAAGTTAGTCCGGTTGCGAAGGATTTTAGTAGAACAATAATTCCTACAAATGCCAATAAAACCCATTGTTTGCTTTCGTAATTTTCTAGTAGCGTATTATTTAAAAGTGTTTCCGGATGTCCTGTAGATAAAGTTTTAATGCTTTCGTAACCTTCGCCAAAAAGGGTTGGAAAAAAGAAAATTAGTACCGCCAAAATAGTGGCTCCAAATAATGCTTTTTTATACGTATTATTTTTAAATCGGCTAAAAAAATGCTCCACCTTTCTAAAGTTTCTAGCATGATAAACCGACACAAATCCGGCTAAAATTCCTAGTAAAATATAATAAGGGGTGTTATGAAAATTAAAAGTAAGCTCTTGTTTGAAACTCAATAGTACATCTTGACTTAAAAGGATTTCCGAAACCAAAGCACCCGTTGCAGCAGAGATTATTATTGGAATAAACGCAGAAATACTAACATCGGTTAGAACAACTTCAATAGCAAATAAAACTCCTGCAATTGGAGCATTAAAGGCAGCACCAATTCCTGCAGCAACCCCACAAGCCAAAAGCAAAATTCGGTCTTTTTGGGAAAGTTTATATTTTTGAGCAAAATTAGATCCAAATGCTGCTCCAGTAATGGTAATTGGGCTTTCTAATCCAGCAGAACCACCAAGCCCAACGGTAAGCGAACTCGTAATTATTTGAGCATACATTTGCTTTTTGGGCATTATACCTCCCTTTTTAGCAACCGCAAATAATATTCTAGAACTTCCTTTTTCGATAGATCCATCTAGAAATTTCTTAACCACAAAAACGGTTAATAAAATTCCGATTATAGGAAAAAGACTATTAGCATAAGGTAATTTCAAATATCCATTAGCATAGTTAGCAAATTGGAAAACATTGTGTGCAAAACTCTTTAAAATAATTACTGCCAATGCACAAGATATTGCCACAGCAACACTTGCTAGATAAATAAAATTCCGTTCCGATAGAATGGTTTTGGCTAAAAAGAATACCGCCTCTAACCGTCGAGTAATTCGTCGGAAAAATAATTGTACAGAAACAGATTTACGATTAGGCATTAGTGAATATTTTCTAAAGAAAACAAATATAGGTTATTTTATATTTCGCAAAGCCTCTCGTTGGCTCAAAGGTTTTAAATTAGTAGAATTTACATATTCTTTAACACCTATTGGATTGAATCTACTATAATCCCGCAACGCCCATCCAATGGCTTTTTGAATAAAAAACTCTTTAGATTCTTTATGCTTTTCACATTCTGCTTTAAGCAAATCAAAATTGGTTTTCTCTTTGTAACTCAATTGAAAAAGAATAGCCGACCGATTCAACCACCTATTTTCAGAGTTAGAAAAACGTTCAATAACTTTCTCAGTTTCCTTTGGAAATTGTTGTAAATAGCCACCTAAAATAAATTTGGCAATAGTATCTACAGAATCCCACCAAGAATTAGTTACTAACATTTTTTCAATGAGTTGTATGTCTTTTAATACATACTTTTTCTTAATTTCTTTCACTAGAATATCAATGGCGCATTGGTGAAATTCTCGTTCTTTTTTATTGAAAAGTTCCCAACAAATATTTCTGAAATTAGATTGGACTTCCTCTTTATGCTTGTGCCAATTGGTTTTTAAAATGCTTCTTCGGTTGCCCGCTTGAATTCCTAAAAAGGAAAACTTATTTTTCATATAATTCGACATCGGAATTGCCAATTCTGCATTCGAATTTTGTCGCAGTTCCGTTTCTAAATCTTTTATAAATGTCATGCTATTTCTATTAATTTTTCTTTACAATGTTGTTGTAATTCTTCAAAAAATAGCGTAAATTCTGCTTCTAATTCAGTGTAATAAAGTTGAACTTCAACTATTGCCTCCTGCATATTTACGCGATGTTTGGTTCTGTAATCCATTTGAAATAAAATTATCTCTAAGCCTTCTAAACTAGCATATTGTACCAACCAATTTTGATCCATCATATAGGGTACCATCTTTTGGGTTTTCTCGGTTAGAAATTCATTATTATCTTGTAAAAGGGTGTAAAATTTCTCGGCATAAACTTCTAAATTTTCATTAAAATAAGAGCTCCAATTTTTAGCCAAAAAATGATCATAAACAATATCCATAATCACTCCTGCATAATGCCCATATTTTTCATGAAGACGGTGTTTACTTTTTCTGTAAATAGGATGCGCATCGGTGAAAGTATCAATATAACGGTGCAATAAAATTCCTCTTTGTAAGTCACCTGGGTATTCTAAATAGCGTTTGCCATGAATACTATCGGCCATAAAATTCCCAATTTTAAGCAAATCGTTATCACCAGAAAGATATATGTGGGCTAGGAAATTCATTTATTGGTTTAAAGTTTCGAGTTTAAGGTTTTGTAAATATAGAAAATTTACTTTTTAATAAATTAGAAGAATAACTATATTTGCCAATATTATTCAGGAGATACTAAACTCTCTAAACTTATAAACTTCTAAACTAAAAAAATGACTTTAATAAAATCAATATCTGGAATTCGTGGAACTATTGGCGGTAAAGTTGGCGATAATTTAACTCCTGTAGATGCTGTGAAATTTGCATCGGCTTACGGAACGTTTCTAAAAGAAGGAAGCGGGAAGTTGGAAGATGGAAGAAAATTGAAAGTTGTAATTGGTCGTGATGCTAGAATTTCAGGGCCTATGATTCACAACTTGGTGATGAACACATTGTTAGGATTGGGTATTGATGTAATTGATTTAGGTCTTTCTACAACACCAACGGTTGAAATTGCAGTGCCGATGGAGCAAGCCGACGGTGGAATAATATTGACCGCTTCTCATAATCCGAAACAATGGAATGCCTTAAAATTATTGAATTCCAAAGGTGAATTTCTTAGCGGAAAAGAAGGCGAATTAATTTTAGAAATTGCCGAATCCGAAGCGTTTGATTTTGTAGATGTGGATTCTTTAGGAGAAATCACCATTAATGATGCCTATATGGACATTCATATTGATGAAGTTTTGGATTTACCTTTGGTAGATGCAGAAGCAGTTGCCAAAAGAAAATTCAAAGTTGTAGTGGATGGTGTAAATTCTTCGGGCGGAATTATTATTCCGAAGTTGTTGGAACTGATGGGAGTGGAGTGTGTTAAATTATATTGCGAACCTAATGGACAATTTCCACACAATCCAGAACCTTTAAAAGAACATTTGGGAGATATTTGCAAATTAGTTTTAGAAGAAAAAGCCGATTTCGGAATTGTAGTAGATCCAGATGTAGATCGTTTGGCTTTTATTTCCAACGATGGTGAAATGTTTGGCGAAGAATATACTTTGGTGGCTTGTGCTGATTATGTATTAAGTAAAACTCCAGGAAATACCGTTTCTAATATGTCATCTTCTCGTGCTTTAAGAGATATTACCAACAAACATAATGGTAATTACCAAGCAAGTGCTGTTGGAGAAGTAAACGTGGTGGAGTTAATGAAGTCTACCAATGCTATAATTGGTGGTGAAGGAAATGGCGGAATTATTTACCCAGAATCGCATTACGGTAGAGATAGTTTGGTAGGAGTAGCCTTATTCTTAACCCATTTAGCAAGTTTAGATATGACTGTTGCCGAATTAAGAGCAAGTTACCCACAATATTATATGAGCAAAAACAAAATAGAACTAACGCCTCAAATCGATGTGGATGCTATTTTGGTTGCGATGACTGAAAAATACAAAAACGAAGATATTACTACTATTGATGGGGTAAAAATTGATTTCGCCGAAAATTGGGTACATTTAAGAAAATCGAATACCGAACCAATTATTAGAATTTATACTGAAGCTGCAACTCAAGAATTAGCAGACGACTTAGCGGTAAAAATTATTAATGAAATAAAAGTTATTGCTGGATTATAAGGATTAAATAATCCGGATATAAATTGCCATTAAGCATAATTAAATAGAATACTAAAAAAGGTTATTGAAATTTTTCAACAACCTTTTTTAATTAAGAACTGCAAGATAGCATCGAGCTGCCTATTTTATCTCTCGCCCAATCGGGTCTTTTAGCATACCATTTATCCAATTCGGCTTGCTCTTCATAAGGTTTTTTTAATAAACCATGCAATTCTTTTAAGATGGTATAATCCTCTTTTTCAGCAGCTTCTATAGCTACTTGTGCCATGTAATTCCGCAAAACATATTTTGGGTTTACACTATTCATAGCTATTGTTCTTTCCTCATCCGAATGGTCCTCAAGGTTTAGTCGGTTTAAGTACTTTTCAAACCAATTTTCCCAAGCTTTAAGAATTTCTTTTTTGATTTCTTCAGGTTTATAAAAAGCCTCGTTTATAGTTGCAATAGCACTTCCTGGCGAAGCATTCTTCTTTACCGAACTTAATTCTCTAAAAAAGATAGTCATGTCGGTTTCCGAAAGTTGTAGGTTTTTTTCCAATTTAGAAATTAATTTCCCATCGCCGGCATCTATTTTTTTTAAGCCTAATTTGGATCGCATCATATCTAAATAATCGGAAAGATACAATTGTTGGAATTCTTGCAATAGTAATTCCAATGGTTTTGCTTCCTCAATTAAAGGAAACAAAGCATTCGCCAACTGGTATAAATTCCATTGGGCTACATTGGGTTGGTTTTCAAATCGGTATCTACGGTGTTCTTTATCGGTTGTGTTTGGGGTCCAATTATAATTATAATCTTCCAGCCATCCGTAAGGACCATAATCTATAGTTAATCCTAATATCGACATATTATCGGTATTCATAACTCCATGAACAAAACCCACTCGTTGCCAATGCACTATCATTTCCCTAGTTTTATTGGCAACCGATTTAAAAAATTCTAAATATTTTTCTTTTCCATCGGAAGTAATATCTGGAAAATAGTTTTTTATAGTAAAATCGGTAAGTAGTTTTAAAGTTGGTACATCATTTTGAGAAGAAAACAATTCAAAATTCCCAAATCGAATAAACGATGGAGCGACTCTACAAACCACGGCCCCTTTTTCATAATTAGGATTTCCATCGTACATAACATCGCGCAAAACAGTATCTCCAGTAAGTATTAAAGATAACGATCGAGTAGTAGGTACTCCTAAATGAAACATGGCTTCACTGCATAAATGTTCTCGTATAGAAGAACGTAATACAGCCAAACCATCTGCTCTACGAGAATAAGGTGTACTTCCAGCACCTTTAAGTTGTAAAGCAAAAACTTGGTCTTTATGTTTAATTTCGGTCAATAAAATAGCTCTACCATCGCCCAATTGACCTGCCCAATTGCCAAACTGATGGCCAGCATAATTCATAGCATAAGGTCTCGAATTAGGAATTACTTTTTTACCAGAAAAATAATTTAAAAAATCTTCGCTTTCTAAATCTTCTTTAGAAATTCCTATAAGTTCTGCCACTTCTGATGATGCATGAATTAATTTAGGATTGGAAGGAATTCTCGGAAAAACATACGAAAAACAAGCGTTTAATACTTGGCGTGTTTCATTGGTTTCATTACTATCTGCGGGTAATTGGCTGGTAAAAATATTTTCTATCTCTAAGTGCATTGTGTTTTTTATTGTATTACTATCAAATGTAAAGAAATATTTTGGTATTGTAGGGCAGAATGTTAATATAATCTTATAGTAGGATTGTTAATTTCTATTAAATACTATATTTGAAATCCAAGAAAAAACATACCAAGCATTTGAAAATTATTACTATAAAAACGGTCCTAAAGTCTATTTTTCTTTTATCTTTTGTAGCTTTACTCCAAGTGGGATGTACATCGGTGGCAGAATACAATCAAAAGTTAGACAGAACCCTATCCAAAGAAAAATTACTTACCGATGTAGATTATGTGCAGCATAAACTTGAAAAACTGCACCCTAGTTTATATACTTATATCTCCAAAGAAGCCTTTAATCAAAAGTTGGATAGCGTTAGAACTGCTATCGACAAACCCTTAACCAGCAAAGAATTTTTCTTTTTACTAAGTCCTGTTGTCGCATCGGTTCGTCAAGGACACATGGTTTTATCCCCACCTTTTAAAAAGACAGAAAAGACAGAACTATCCCGACTTACTAAACTAGGTGCCGGACCCTTATCGCAATTTGATTTGGAATGGATTAATTACAAATTATATGTAGTCAAAAATAAATCCAATCTAAAAAGAATAACAGCAGGAGCAGAAGTCATCAGCATCAACCAAGTTCCACCACAAAATATTTACAACAAATACCGAAATACCTATTCCTCCGACGGATACAATACAACCTATATACCGAGAGGATTTTCTAAAAGATTCGCCACTTACTTCACCAACGAAATGGGAATTAACGATAGTTTGGCCTATGTTTTCAAACAAAATGATTCTTTAATAAGTTGCGTAATTCACCGTCAAGTTCTTGAGAAAAAGACAAAAGTAAAAAGTCCTGTTACTGAGGTTTCTAAACCAAAACCAATAGTTGCAGACAAAAAGAAACAGCGTATTTACGGCTACGATGCCACTACTAAAACCTACAGCAAAAACTTAAGTTTAGTAGCCAAAGACTGCAGTATTGCCGTTTTAAAAGTGAAAGATTTCTCTAAAGGAAATTTCCGAAAAGGCTACAAAGAAATTTTTTCTACGTTACAGCAAAAAGAAGTCAAAACCTTAATCTTAGACTTAAGAAACAACCCCGGAGGTCGAGTTGCAGAAGCAGTAGAATTGTATTCCTACTTAACCGATAAAGATTTTGTAATGCTACAAAGCGCCATTGTAACCTCCAAAACCAGCCTCTGGAAATTAGGTTTATTCAATAAAATCCCAGCAGTTTCCTACCCATTTGCGGCGGCTTTTTATCCTTTTTACATCGGATTTTCTACCCTAAGAACAAAGAAAAACCAACAAGGCGTATATACTTATTCCTTAGTTGGTTCCAAAAAAAGAAAATTCCAATCCAACCATTTTTCTGGTAAAGTCTATGTGCTTATCAATGGTGGCAGTTTTTCGGCATCCTGCTTGTTGGCCTCTAGTTTAAAATCGAATCCAAACATTACTTTTGTAGGAGAAGAAACAGGTGGCGGATTCAACACTACCGTAGCAGGATTATTGCCAGTACTAACACTACCAAATTCCAAATTGCCTTTGCGAATTGGTTTAATGGATGTACGAACCACCAACCAAACCGAAGTAATTGGCCACGGAATTTACCCCGACAAAGAAATCATCCCAACCCTTTCCGATCGATTAGAAAACAAAGACCCCGAAATGGATTGGATAATAAAAGAGTGTACTTCTAAAAATACTCTTTAATATTCTTATATTTGAACACAAATTTTAACCAATGAATACCACCCAAACTACCACCGAATTAGAACTTTATTTCCAACAATTCCGAAAAAACATTATCGGAATTGACCAAGAATTTGAATCCCCTTTCGGAAAGAAGAAAATCATCTATACCGATTGGACTGCCAGTGGTCGTTTGTACCGTCCAATTGAAGAAAAAATGATCAACCAATTCGGACCCTTTGTTGCCAATACCCATACCGAAACCACCGTTTCTGGAACCGCCATGACTATGGCCTACCACGAAGCAAAACACATCATAAAAAAACACGTTAATGCTACCGATGACGATATTTTAATCAATACCGGAACCGGAATGACAGGCGTTGTCAATAAATTCCAACGTATTTTAGGACTAAAAATCCCCGAAAATCTTAAGCAATACACCAACATCCCTAAAGAAATAAAACCGATTGTTTTTATTTCCCACATGGAGCACCATTCCAACCAAACCTCTTGGCTAGAAACCACGGCCGATGTAGTAGTAATTCCTGCCGATAAAAACGGTTTGTTCTCTATAGAAAATCTAAAAATTTTACTAGAAAAATACCAAGATCGAAGTTTCAAGATAGCCTCCATCACCTCATGCTCCAACGTAACCGGAATAAAAACTCCTTACCACGAAGTAGCCAAATTGATGCACCAAAACAACGGCCTTTGCTTTGTAGATTTCGCCTGTTCAGGGCCTTACGTGCCAATAAACATGCACCCTCAAGACTCCGAAAGTTATCTAGACGCCATTTTCTTTTCGCCACATAAATTTCTTGGTGGCCCAGGAACTTCTGGCGTATTAATTTTTAATAAAAACCTATACAAAAACAGCATTCCCGATTGCCCAGGCGGCGGCACCGTAAGTTGGACCAACCCTTGGGGAGAGCACAAATACATCGACAATATTGAAGATAGAGAAGATGGCGGAACCCCAGGTTTTCTTCAAGTTATTAAAACCGCATTGGCAATCCAGTTAAAAGAAAAAATGGGCGTTGCCAATATATTAAAACGCGAACACGAGTTGGTAGAATACGTTTTTGAAGCCCTAAATCCCAACCCAAATGTGGTGATTTTGGCACAAGAACACCAAGACCGATTGGGCGTTATTTCTTTTTATATACAAGACCTCCACTTTAATTTGGGTGTTAAAATGCTGAACGACAAATTCGGAATACAAACCCGCGGAGGATGCAGTTGTGCCGGTACCTACGGCCATTATTTACTCCACGTAGACCAAGAAACCTCCAACGATTTGGTGTGCCAAATTACCTCTGGCGATTTAATAAAAAAACCAGGCTGGATCCGTATGTCCATCCACCCAACCACCACCACCCAAGAGATTATCTTTGTTTGCCAAAGCATTAACGACCTGGCAAACCACCATCAAGAATGGGAAAAAGATTACCAATACAACAACAAAACCAACGAATTCAACCATAAAAACGCCACCAATCCAGAAAAAGAAATGGTAGCCAACTGGTTTTCAGTTTAAAAAAACACAATAGCATCAAGTAAAAAGCAATGTTCCAAAAGAATGTTGCTTTTTTTTAGGAGCGAAACATTTGGCATTTTAGTAAAGGTAATTCCTGCCATCCGTTGCAATCTGTCATTGCGAGGAACGACGCAATCCAATAACACGAATTGGATTCGCAATGCCAGGATTTCCACTTCTGTCAGGGCTAGACAGGTTATGTCTTTTGTAAAATTAGAATTTTAATAGAAAATTATTCAGCATACATTCCCCTCCTTTGGAGGGGTGCCTCGCTGCGCGAAGTCTCTTACTTCGTGCCCACAACGAAACTAATTCTAAAGCAGCACAAACTACAATTAAAAGTTGTAGTTTTTTTATTACATTTGTTTTGAATTTCATGTTAAACACGGAATGCAATTCCGTGCTAACCAGATTGGTCTTATTTTATCTCCACCTTTTAAAGCCGCGACACCTTATGCATCAGTTTACCTGAAAATGATAAAATGAAGAATTAATGAATCCTAAAAAACTATTTTTTCTCTCCATTACATTACTACTAATAACAAATAGTTGTATGTATAACGTTGATGATTTTACAGAAGAAGAATTGAAATGGACAAAACACTTCAATAAAAATCAGACAATTATATTCACATCTGAAAGAGGAGAATTGGATACAATAACCTTTAAAAAAGTGGCAATGAGTAATGAAACTGTGAATGATATGGAAAGAGGTTTCTATAAATCTAATTACTTGAATGTTACATATGAGTTTACAAAAGAAAGCTATCACCAATTTGATTTTAATGGTAATATAGCATATGAACAAGACTTAATTAGTATTCAAAAAACATCTGCGGGTTTTGGCGAAATGGGAATTTCATTTATTGGTTTGCTTTTCAATGAATATGAAATAAAAAAAGCAAAAAAAATTGACGCAAACACTTATCAATTTGACAGTTCGAATACAACTGCAAAATGGGTAAATGTAAAAAAAGGAATTAAAAACTTTACTTTTAATACTAATATTGGGATTGTAAATTACACAGACGAAAGAAATGTAAAATGGAAAAAAAAATAAAAAAACGAACTCCTAGATAGCTCGTATATGTTCCTTATACAAAGCTGCATAAGACATCCGCCAAAATAAACAAGACATCCTCCAAAGTAAACAAGACATCCTCCAAAATAAACAAGACATCCTCCAAAGTAAACAAGGCATCCACCAAAGTAAACAAGGCATCCACCAAAGTAAACAAGACATCCTCCAAAGTAAACAAGGCATCCTCCAAAGTAAACAAGGCATCCTCCAAAGTAAACAAGGCATCCACCAAAGTAAACAAGACATCCACCAAAGTAAAAAAGGCATCCACCAAAATAAACAAGACATCCACCAAAGTAAACAAGGCATCCTCCAAAGTAAACAAGGCATCCGCCAAAATGAACAATACAACCTCCAAAGTAAACAAGGCATCCTCCAAAGTAAACAAGGCATCCACCAAAATGAACAAGACAACCGCACGAGTAAAATAGGGACTTAACAGAGACTAGTCGTTATTTGTATAAACTCTAAAGACTACATCGGATTCTTCCTTAGTCAGAAATAAAAATGGAAACGCTTAAATTTAAGTAATATACAGTCATAACAGTAAACAAAATCCGTTACCATCAGCCTCATCCGCGTCATCTGTGTGCCAATACAGATTGCATATCCCTGCTATTGGATTCTTCCTTAGTCAGAAACACAAATGGAAACGCTTAAATTTAAGTAACAAACAGTCACAACAGTAAACTAAAATCCGTTACCATCAGCCCCATCCGCGTCATCTGTGTGCCAATACAGATTGCATATCCCTGCTATCGGATTCTTCCTTAGTCAGAAACACAAATGGAAACGCTTAAATTTAAGTAATATACACAGTCATAACAGTAAACAAAATCCGTTACCATCAGCCCCATCCGCGTCATCTGTGTGCCAATACGGATTGCAAAACCCTGCTATCGGGTTCTTCCTTAGTCAGAAACACAAATGGAAACGCTTAAA
>CANFHX010000029.1 GCA_947446865.1 Flavobacteriaceae bacterium
GAGAGGGGACACGGATGAAAAATATAGTTTGGAGTTATTTATGTAAAGATGGTTCTGGAAAATCATTTGTTTAATTAAGCTAAGTCGTGAATTGGAAGAAATAATCTTTTTAAACTTAACAGGTATTGGGAAACTATTAGATATAAGAATAAATAGTGTTCTATATATAGTATAAGTGGTTTTGAAAATGGTATTTCATTCTAAATGCTCGAAACTTAGCCCTGATTGCAGTGGAAATCCTGGCTTTGCGATATTCAATAGTACCCAGTAAGATTACTTCGTGCCTCGCAATGCCAGATTGAAACGCAAAGCAGGAATTGCATTTACTAAAATGCCAAATGTTTCGCTACAAAAATCGATGCTTTTAATAATTTATTGAAACGAATTTATAATCTAGGAGATTAAAAGTCAAGAAAGAAGCATTGTTGTTTAATGTTACTCCAAACATTTTAAGTAATCTATAAAGAAATGATCTGGATTGTAGATTTTTTGGTCAACCTCGGATATTAGAACATCTTTGGCAATATAATCTGTGGTTTCACCTGCAAATTTAATTCGGAAAAATGATATCGGATAGGTTTTTAAATCTTCTAAGGTTTCTTTCATAAACAGAAAGTAACCGTTAAGTAAACGGCAGTTTTCGTTATTGACCCTAATGTAATTTCCGCAACTTTCTTGCTCTATTCCTACAAAAGTAATCACTTTTCCATTAGTTAATTGGATGTATATTCTGGAGTTCTTATCGAAACATTTTGCCGGAATAAAATCGGCGCTTTTTTGTACCATTTGAAAGTTTAAGGATAGTAATCCATCTGCATTTATTAACGAGAAAAATAATGAAGTTTGGCTGTTTCCAAAAACTTTTTCATGCATTACATAATCTTTAGTAGATTTATAGGATCCAGTACTATCTTTAACGTTTGAACTGTATTCGCAGTCTTTTTGTGCAAAAATGGTTATGGAAACTAGAAAGAATAAGATTACTAAGGACTTTTTCATGGGGTATTTATTTTGGTGCAAATTAAGACTATTTTATTGTTATTTAAATCGGTTGTGAAAAAACAATACTGGTTTCCACCATCTTTTATTTTCCACTTTTTTCTAAGGTTTTCTACCGTATCTGGAAAGTTTCGCAAAGTAATATTGCCTTTTTTGTTTTCTAAATGCAAAGCCATTTCTTTTTTGGAATAAGGGATGGTCGTGATTATTTCAAAAACTCTTCCAGGAAATTCTAGTAAATCATCCGAAGTATACAGATGCGAATGTTGGTGCAGTTTATCTAATGAAAATTGGGCTGCAACTTCTTTAAAACCACCCGATTTTAAGATGGCGCTATTGGGTTCATATAGATATTTTTTTGGTAAACCTAAATTGTATTCACTATCTGAATTCCAATTAAATTGAAAGGTTTCCCTTTTATTCTTATTGAAATTTATAGTATTTATGGCAATGGAACCTGTGTAGCCCTGGTATAATTCCCATAGCAATTCTTTCACTTCGTTTTCTACCGCTAGAATATGGATGGTTTTTACGTTTTGCAATTCGGTTAATCCTGCAGTAATATCTAGTAAGGGAGCTGTTTTAACGAGAATTTTAGGAGCATATTTATAATAAAAATGTTGCAAATAAGGCACGTTTGGCAAGCAATCTTGCAGCATAAACACCTTACCTTTAGTTTCATTTCTTCGAGAAGGATCCACATAAATCCAATCAAATTTTTGATTCAAATTTTCTAATGTTGCAGTGCTGTCGCCAACAATACATTCAATGTTATTTCTTTGTAATTGCTGAAAATTATGACGTACTATTGAAGATAATTCGGCATCCATTTCACAATGAATTACTTGTTTCAACTTCTTAGAAAAGTAATAATCGTCCACTCCAAAACCTCCCGATAAATCAATTAGGGAATTTCCATCTATGAGTTCCGATTTGTATTGTGCTGTAATTTCGGAAGAGGTTTGTTCTACCGAAATTTTACTCGGATAAATACTGTTTTTGCATTCAAACCAAGTTGGTAGCTTGGTTTTGCTTTTGGTGCGAGCTGCAATTTGATTTAAAAGAATTTTAAAATCTACTTCCTGAAAAGGATTTTTAGATAGAGCTAATTTCGCACCATCTTGGCCTGTTTTTTCTATAATATATTCCTGAATTTCAGGGCTAAGTAGTACTTGATAATTCATTAATTAAAACAAATTAAAGATTCTTAGTTAAAAGTTTAATTATCTTGTTTTCAGGAATTAACTCTTTAGCAATTACTTTTAAAATAGTATACAGCGGAATTGCTATTATCATTCCAGTTATTCCAAATAAGGTTCCAATGATTAATATAACCAAAAATATTTCTAACGGATGTGAATTAACACTTTTAGAAAATATTAAAGGAGAAGTGATATTATTATCTATAAGTTGTACAATGAAGAATCCTATAGTTACATATATTGTGGTAGGAAGTGTCACAGTTTGAAAATCTTGATTTATTGTGGTTAACATGGTTAACAAACCTGCTAAAATGGAAGCAATAAATGGGCCTATGTAAGGGATAATATTTAATACGGCACATAAAAATGCAATTACAAAAGCATTTTCAACTCCGAAAATTAATAATACGATTAAATATAAAATACAAACTACTGTTAACTGAATTAATAAACCAACAAAATATCTGGTTAATAAATGTCGGATTTTATCAATAGAATTTAAAATTCTGTCTTCGCTGTGATCTGGAAGTATTTTTTTCATTCCAATAATGAATTGTACCTTGTCTAATAATAAATAAAAACTTATAAAAAACACGGTTACTAATCCAATACCAAAACTACTTACTGTTCCAATTACCGAATTAAAAAAATCAGTTAAATAGTTAAATTTTAGTTTTGAAGTCAAATCACTTTCTTTAATAATTCGATCAATATCTATGTTATGGTGACTTAAATAAGTGTCTAATTGTGCATATAAATGAACTAATTTATTTTCGATAGACTTCGTGTCCAATAACGATAAATTATCGCCTTGAGATACAATTAAAGGAACAAATAACGAGATTAAACCTAATAAAAATAAAAGAAATAAAAACAGAGTTACACTAACAGCAAGAGCATTTGAAAACTTTAGTCGGTTTCTTAAAAACTCTATTATGGGATTGGCTATTAAAGACAGGATTACCGAAATTATTATATATATTATAACAGTTTGTATTTGGTATATAAAATATAGCAACAAACATACAAGAGTTAGTATTCCTATAGCTCGAAGTAAACCTGAAGCAATAATTTTAGAATTCATATCCTTAATTGTTAAATATATAATTTAATATGTTGGCACCCATTTTCAATGCTTTATCTCGTATTTCTTTCGGGTCGTTGTGCACTTCCGCATCTTCCCATCCATCACCCAAATCACATTCGTAAGTGTATAGTAAAACCAATCGGTTATTTTGAAAAATTCCAAATGCTTGTGGGCGTTTTCCATCGTGCTCGTGAATTTTTGGTAAACCTGCCGGAAAAGCAAAAGGTTTTTGGAATATAGGATGTGTTGCGGGAACTTCCACTAAAGGAGAGTTTGGGAATATCCGTTTAATTTCTCTTCTAAGGTATTCGTCTAAACCATAATTATCATCAAAATGCATAAATCCACCCGATAGCATATAGTTTCTCAAGTTAAGAATTTCGCTATCGCTAAAAAGTATGTTTCCGTGACCTGTAGCATGAATGAAAGGATACGAAAAAACATCGGGACTTCCAGGTTCTACAGTTGCAGGTTTACCCTTGATTGTAGTGTTGATGTTTTGATTGGCGAATTTAATTAAATTAGGCAACGAGGTAGGATTAGCATACCAATCGCCACCACCATTGTATTTTAGCAAGGCAATTTCTTGCGAAAAACCAATTATTGAAGTAAATAAAATTAGTAATGTTATTTTGATTTTCATGAATTTAATGTTTTTTAAAATCGACTAATAGTTTGTCCAATTCTTCTGTTTTCCATCCAAAATTAGTTGCAACGGTTTTAGCATTGTTGGCATAAAGCATTGCATTGGTAAAATCTTTTTCTTTAGCGTATAATTTGACAATTAAAAGGTATTTATCTAGAGATTCTCCTAAAGTTAATGCTTGTTTGGCCCAGGATACTGCAAGATCTAAACTCTTTTTATCGTCCAAATGAGCCAAATAATTGTTAGAAATATCTACTAAAGTATTCGAATCTTTCCAAACGAATTTATCTACTGAAGATTCTGCTGACTTTTTGTAATTCTTCCAATTTTGTGAATATTCATTTAAAGTCAAATCGTATCTAAATAATAAAGAATCTACTTTTCGAATCTGAAAAGAAGCCGCAATAGGTCTTTTTTTATTGTAATGTAATGTGTCGCCTAGGTCTGCTAAAGGTTTTAAATTATCAGAAACCATATAAATTAATTTCTTTTCAATTCTAGAAAGAGTTACAACTTTAGCAAATTCTTCTTTTTTAGCAACTATAAACGGAACTTCTTTTGCGTCAATATTGTTGATGCCGTTGGCGATAATTTTCCAGTTTAGTTCGGTAAACAATTCGGCTTCCGATTTTGTTTTTAAATATTTCTGAGTAATTGAGGTAGCATCAAATCCCGCTTTTCTGGTTACAATGATGTATCGCAAACAGTTTTCTGCATTCGAAGAATCGGCGTTGAATTTATCTTTTACAACATTAAATTGATTTTCTGGAACTAATGCTTTAGTTCCTTCCAAAATAAATGCGTCTTTCTTAAATTCTCCAGAAATACAATAGAGTAAATTTTCATTACTATCAATAAAAGCAAAAGTTGGATACGATTTTACTAAAAATTTAGATTGAAGTTTGTTTTTTAAGGTAGTTCCCTCAGCAGATTCGGCATCTACAGCAACACAAATATAAGAAGTGCTAAATAATTTTATTACATCAGCATCTATAAAAATTTCTTCTTTCATTTTTTTGCAATGCGAACACCATTTTGCATAAAAAAGTAAAGCAATTGGCTTGTTTTCTTTTTTAGATTGTGCCAAAGCAATATCATAATTAGTATCTAAAAACAAGGTTTGATTTTGTGCAAAAGCAGCAGTGCTTAACGCAAATAGCATAACAAAATATAAAAACAATCTATTCATAATCAGTTATTTGTAAAAACAACACTATGGCAGGCTACCATTGCGGCTGTTTCGGTTCGCAATCTAGTTTCACCCAAAGATATTGGAATATATTTATTGGTCAAAGCCATTTCAATTTCTTTAACAGAAAAATCCCCTTCCGGGCCTATCAATAAAGTTACGTCTTCATTTGGGATTAGTTGGGATTTTAAAGTTTTTTTATCCGTTTCTTCGCAATGTGCCATAAATTTTTGGCCTTTAAATTCTTTTTTCAAAAAGTCTTTCAATAAAATTGGTTCGTTTAATTTTGGCATATAACAATGCAACGATTGCTTCATTGCAGATTCAATTATCTTTTGATAGCGATCTATTTTTATTATTTTCCTTTCCGAATGATCGCAAATAATTGGTGTGATTTCTTGAATGCCAATTTCGGTTGCTTTTTCTAAAAACCATTCGTAGCGTTCGTTCATTTTGGTAGGAGCAACCGCAAGATGCAAATGATATTTTGGCGCTTCTTGTTTTGTAAAGGAAAGAACATTTACCGTGCATTTAGAATCGGAGGCCAATGCAATTTCAGTTTTAAACAAAAAACCTAAACCATTAGTAACGTATAGGATATCTCTTTCTTGTTTACGTAATACTTTAATTATATGTTTGCTTTCTTCTTTGTCAAAAATAAAAGAAGTTAGTGTTTCGTTAATGGTAGGACTATAGAATAATTGCATATTAAAACTCAATTCGTGCTTTCGAAACAACTCCAGCATCGTTAAACTTATTTTCTAAATATTTTTGATAGCCAACAATTCCTATCATGGCAGCATTATCGGTGGTATATTCGAATTTTGGCACGAATGTTTTCCATCCATATTTTGGTTCTGCTGCTTTTAGGGTTGCTCTAATTCCGGAATTGGCAGAAACTCCTCCGCCAATAGCAATTTGTTTTATTCCCGTTTCGGCAACAGCCAATTTTAATTTATCCATTAAAATTTCAATGATAGTATGTTGAATGGAAGCACAAATATCGGCTTTATTCTCTTCAATAAAATTTGCATTTAGCACCACATTCTTTTGAATAAAATATAAAATTTGAGTCTTTAATCCAGAGAAACTAAAATTCAATCCTGAAACTTTTGGTTTGGTAAAGGCAAACTTTTTAGGGTCTCCTTCTTTAGCAAACTTATCTATTAAAGGTCCGCCAGGATAGGGAAGTCCCATTATTTTGGCTGATTTATCAAAGGCTTCACCAACGGCATCATCGGTAGTTTCACCAATGATTTCCATATCAAAAAAACTAGAAACTTTTACAATTTGGGTATGTCCACCAGAAATGGTTAAGGCCAAAAAAGGAAATTCCGGTTTTTCAAATCCTTCCTCATCAATAAAATGTGCCAAGATGTGCGCGTGCATGTGGTTTACAGCGATTAAAGGGATATTTAAGGCTAAAGCCAATGATTTGGCAAAGGAAGTTCCAACTAACAAAGACCCCATCAATCCAGGTCCTTGCGTAAAAGCAATTGCTGTAAGATCTTCCATCGGAATTCCCGCTTTTTTTAATGCCATGTCAATAACAGGAACAATGTTTTGCTGGTGGGCTCTTGACGCTAGTTCAGGCACCACACCACCATATTCTTCATGTATTTTTTGACCTGCTACAACATTAGATAAAACGATATTATTTTTTAAAACTGCAGCAGCAGTATCATCGCAGGAACTTTCTATAGCAAGAATAAAAACCTCATTATTTGGCATTAGGCACAATTTTTGAATAATATTTGAATTAACGGCATAAAACGATTATTTTTACATCGATTACAAAAGTAACTATTTTAAAGGTATCGCACCAATAACTAGATTTTTTTGTTTTGGAAAGAATAGGAATATCTAGTGAAAGTAAGATATTTTGATTATGTTTGTTACTAATGGATGTTTCAAAGCGAAATAAATTTTGAAAGAGAAAATAACCAATACCCGATTTAAAACCTTTAAAAAAATAGTACTGCGCACCATTATTGTGCTTTTACTACTTTTATTATCGCTTGGTATTGCTCTATCCTTACCGGTCGTTCAAACTAAAATAGCCCATTACGTTACCGAAAATCTCAATAAAAAATTTGGTACCAATATTTATGTAGATAAAGTAGAAATCACAATATTTGGAGGGGTTCAACTAAAAAAAATATTAGTAAAGGACGAGAAAAAAGATACTTTAATTTATTCAAATAGAATAATTACAAGTATTCTAGATACTAAAAAGTTGTTAGATGGGAATTTAATTTTCGGTAATCTTACAGCTGATGCCTTGACTGTAAATATAAAAACCTACAAAGGAGATACAGATACCAATTTGGATAAATTTATTGCTGCTTTTGATGATGGGAAGCCTGCATCAGGTAAATTTTTAATGACATCTGATAAGATGACTCTTAAAAATTGTAGATTTCGAGAGATAGATTACAACAGAGAAGTACCTCTGGATGTTGATTTTACCAAGATAAATGCTGTAGTTTCCGATTTTAAAATTATAGGACCTAATGTTTATACCAATGTAGATGAAATGTCTTTTATGGACCATAGAGGTATATTTATAGAAAACATTAAGACAAAATTCACCTATACAAAAAAGAATATCCGTTTAGAAAATCTCGATTTAAAAACGGCTGAATCTTCTTTAAAAGGAACCGTTATTCTTAAATACGAAAGAAAAGATTTTAAAGATTTTAATAACAAAGTGATTTTTGATGTAACTACCAAAGACGCATCTTTATCTACTAATGATATTCGACACTTTTACAATGAATTAGGTAAAAACCAACAGTTTACTTTAAGCGGAAAAATTTATGGTGCTTTGAATGATTTTACCGCCAAGCATTTGTATTTAAAAGATACTAAGAACTCTGTTATTTCAGGCACGGTAAATTTTAAAAACCTCTTTGCTAAAAAAGGAAAAGGGGAATTTTACATGAAAGGTTCCTTTGCAAAAGTGAGTTCTAATTATGATAATTTAATTACTTTACTTCCGAACGTTTTAGGTAAAAATTTGCCAACTTCTTTAAAGAAATTTGGGCAATTTAATTTAAAGGGTAAAGCCGAAGTTACTAAAACTAGTATTGATACCGATTTTATATTACAAACTAAATTAGGAACGATTGCTTCTAAATTAGTAATGACTAATTTGAACACTATTGACAACGCTTCCTATTCAGGGAATGTAATTCTAGACCAATTTAATTTAGGTAGTTTTTTAGGTCGAAAAGACTTAGGTTTTGCAAGTCTTAACGTTGATGTAGATGGAAAAGGATTTACTGAAAAATATCTTGACACTAAGTTTTCGGGAGCAATTCAAAATGTGGACTATAATGGTTACAATTATAAAAATATTTTGGCGGATGGTTCTTTTAAAAAGCCTATTTTTAAAGGTAAAGTTAATGTAAATGATCCTAATTTATTTCTAGATTTTGATGGTAATGTAGATTTAAGTAAAAAAGAAAAAATATTTGATTTTCATGCCAAAGTAGACTATGCCAATCTAAAAAGATTGAATTTCATTAAAGATTCTATTTCTGTTTTTAAAGGAGATGTTGTCATGAAAGTATCCGGAAATTCTTTGGATACCATGAAAGGTGATGTAGTTGTTAGCAATGCATCTTACCAAAATTCTAAAGACATTTATTTCTTTGATAATCTGTCTGTTAACTCTAGTTTTGACAGCAATAATGAACATACTATTTCCTTATATTCTCCTAATGAAATGAATGGAAAAATTCAAGGTAAGTTTGAATTTTCTCAAATTCAAAAGATGGTTCAAAATTCATTAGGAAGTCTATACACCAATTACAAACCCGATGTATTGAAAAAGGGACAATATTTAAAATTTAATTTTTCGCAGTTTAATAAACTAATTGAAATTTTAAATCCTAAGATATCCTTGGATGCTACTGCAGTTTTAAATGGCCAAATTAAAGGAGATGATAATGATTTTAAATTAAAATTTTCTACTAAAACTATAGATGCTTTTGATGTTCATTTGGATAATGTTCAGTTAGAGATTGATAATAAAAACCCATTGTACAATACCTATGTACAAATGGACAGCATAGTAACTAAGCAATATAAAGTTAGGGATTTTTCTTTAATTAATGCTACTTCAAAAGACACTTTATCCTTTAGAACCGAATTTAAAGGAGGCGAAAAAGGGAATGATTTTTATAATTTAAATCTTTATCATACTATAGATAAAAATAACCAAAATATCATTGGCTTTAGTAAATCGGAAATAATGTATAAAGATTTTCTTTGGTACATAAATGAACCAGGAAACGATAAAAACAAAATAGTTTTTGATAAAAATTTCAAGAATTTTTCATTTGAAGATATAATTATTTCCCATGAAAATCAATCCATGCAATTAAAAGGATTGATCAGTGGCACTAGAAATAAAGATTTACAATTGACTTTTAAAAATGTTAACCTTAATAAAGTAACCCCTACTGTGAATAAATTTAAGTTTGACGGAAACTTAAATGGTGAAGTATTTATTAAGCAAAATGAAGCAATTTATCAACCAACAGCAACTTTAGAAATTAAAGATTTACAAATAAACGACAATGCCTTAGGGAATTTAAATCTTGATATTAAGGGGAATACTAATTTTTCAAGATTTGATATTACATCCAAAATTGAAAATGAAAATGTAAAGTCATTCAGTGCCGATGGGGATTTAGAAATTGTAAATAATGAAACTTTATTAGATTTGAATTTAAATTTTGAAAAATTCAATTTAGGAATATTAAGTAATCTAGGTGGAGAAGTTCTTTCGAATATTAGAGGTTTTGCCTCAGGAAATGCTCGAATTAATGGTAATGTAAACGATATTAATTATACAGGTAAATTATTTGTAGACGATGCAGGGCTATCTATTCCGTATTTGAATGTAGATTATAAAATTAAAAATCATTCGGCTGTAGAGATTACCCAAAATAAATTCATTGTAGAAAAAACCCAAATATTTGATTCTAAATTCAATACCTCTGGAAACATTGAAGGTTTTATCAAACACAAACAATTTGGAGATTGGGAATTGGATTTGGCTATAGATTCCGACAGAATTTTGGCTTTAAATACCAAAGACCATGAAGATGTAGCATATTTTGGAACTGCTTATATTAACGGAAGTGCTACCATTAAAGGACCAACTAATGGTTTATCTATTAATGTAAATGCCGAATCTGGAAAAGGAACCGATATTAAAATCCCAATAAACGATGCAAGTTCTATAAGTGATAATAATTACCTCCATTTTTTAACCAAAGGAGAAAAATACGGAACGGGAACCAAAGATGCCGAGTTCATTCGAAATTATAATGGTCTTCAAATGAATTTTGAGTTTAATATTACTCCGGTTGCAAGTATTGAGGTAATTTTAGATAGAGATTCTGGACATGGTATGAAAGGTAAAGGAGTAGGTACCTTATATATGAATATTAATACTCTGGGGAAATTTGAAATGTATGGTGACTTTACTGTTTGGGAAGGTTCTTATAATTTTAAATATGGAGGTCTAATTGACAAACAATTTACGGTTAAAAAATACGGTTCTATTGTTTGGGATGGTAATCCGTATAAAGCAATTTTGAATTTGGAAGCCGTTTCTAAAAATATTACCGCTAATCCTGCAGTATTAATAGATAATGCTTCTTTTAATAAAAAAATTCCGGTGGAAGTAATAATAGGTTTAAAAGGAACCATTACCAATCCAGAGCCAGATTTTAATATTAATTTTCCAAATGTTAGTTCGGTAATAAAATCGGAAATAGAAACCAAGCTTGGCGATAAAGATATCCGACAAACACAAGCTTTGTATTTACTATCTACAGGTGGATTCTTAAGTCAAGAAGGGCTTAGCCAATCGCAAGTTACCAATAGTTTTTATGAAAAGGCTTCCGCACTATTTGGTGACATCTTTAATAATAAAGACAGCAAAATGAATGTAGAAGTCAGTTATACCGCTGCCGAAAAAACTGCTTTACGTCCAACAGATGGAAGAGTAGTTGCTTCTATTTCTACTCAAATAAACGAACGAATTACTATAAATGGAAAAGTTGGGGTACCTACAGGTGGCGTTTCGGAAACTGCCATCGTAGGGAACTTTGAAATGCAATACCGTGTTAATGAAGATGGAACTCTAAACTTAAGAGTTTTTAATAAAGAAAACGATATTAACTATATAGGTCAAGGAATTGGTTATACTCAAGGTGCTGGTGTTTCTTATGAAGTAGATTTTGACACATTCAAAGAACTGGTTAACAAAATATTTAAGAAAAATATAATTGATCGGGAGAAAAAAGTTAAAGCGGAAACTACAATTGAAAATACTAAAATGCTTCCAGGTTATATTGAAATGGAAAAAGGAAAAACTCTTCCTAAAAATACTTTAGAAAATATCCAACACAATAAAGAAGGAAAAACGGAGGAAAACTAAAAATCCAAAGAATTTTATTGTAATAAATCCAAAAAGAAAATCTAAATAACTCTAAACTTATCAACGAAAACGTTTGAATTTGGTTGATTTTACCATAGTTATAATAATATGATATTTTATATACATATTCTTTGCTAAATTTACATTTTAATACATGAAAATATGTCAAAAACCATAAAAAAAATAGGTGTACTAACTTCTGGGGGAGATTCTCCAGGAATGAATGCAGCTATTCGATCTGTTGTTCGTACTTGTGCTTATCATAACATTGAGTGTGTAGGGATTTACAGAGGTTATCAAGGAATGATCGAGGGAGATTTTAAAGAAATGGGGCCACGTTCTGTTAATAATATAATTAATAAAGGAGGAACTATTTTAAAATCGGCGCGTTCTAAAGAATTTATGACTGTTGAAGGTCGTAAAAAGGCTTATGACAATTTAACTGGAGCTGGTGTTGAAGCACTTGTAGTTATTGGTGGTGATGGTAGTTTTACTGGAGCTGAAATATTTAATAGCGAATATGGCTTTCCAGTAATGGGAATTCCTGGAACTATCGATAATGACATATTTGGAACAAGTCATACTTTAGGATTTGATACTGCTTTAAATACAGTTGTAGATTGTATTGATAAAATTCGCGATACTGCAAGTTCCCATAATCGTCTTTTTCTAGTAGAAGTTATGGGTAGAGATGCAGGTCATATTGCACTTAATGCAGGAATCGGAGCTGGAGCAGAAGAAATTCTTATTCCTGAAGAAAATTTAGGTTTAGAAAGACTTATAGAATCTTTACGCAAAAGCAAAGCATCTGGAAAATCTTCTAGCATTGTAGTAATTGCCGAAGGAGATAAAATTGGAAAAAATGTATTTGAACTAAAAGATTATATTGAAGAAAATTTTCCGGAATACGATATCCGAGTTTCCGTATTAGGACACATGCAACGAGGAGGTTCTCCTTCTTGTTTTGATAGAGTTCTTGCAAGTAGACTTGGTGTAAAAGCGGTAGAATCAATATTGGATGGAAAATCCAATTATATGGTTGGAATGTTAAACGACAAAATCTCACTAACTCCATTAGAACAAGCTATTAAAGGACATTCTGAAATAGATAGAGATTTATTACGAGTGTCAGATATTATGACTACATAAAAAGTTTGTTGTTTAGGGTTTGTTGTTCAGGTCATAAACTACAAACTATAAACTATAAACCATAAACAAGAATAAAATAATAATAAACAAAATACAAAATGTCAAAAGTAAAATTAGGAATCAATGGATTCGGAAGAATTGGAAGAATCGTTTTTAGAGAATCTTTCAATAGAGATAATGTAGAAGTTGTAGCTATTAACGATTTGTTAGATGTAGATCATTTGGCTTATCTTTTGAAATACGATTCAGTTCATGGTCGTTTTGCTGGAAAAGTGGAAGTTAAAGACGGAAAACTTTTTGTAAACGATAAACATATCCGAATTACTGCTGAAAGAGATCCTTCTACTTTAAAATGGGATGAAGTAGGTGTTGATGTAGTTGCAGAATGTACAGGTATTTTCACCACTTTAGAAACTGCTCAAGCGCACATTAAAGGTGGAGCTAAAAAAGTAGTTATTTCTGCACCATCTGCAGATGCACCAATGTTTGTAATGGGTGTTAATCATTTTAAAGCTACTGCTGCAGATACTATTGTTTCTAATGCTTCATGTACTACTAACTGCTTGGCTCCATTAGCTAAAGTAATTCACGATAATTTCGGAATTGTAGAAGCATTAATGACAACCGTTCACGCTACAACAGCAACACAATTAACAGTTGATGGACCATCTCGTAAAGATTTCCGTGGAGGAAGATCAGCGTTATTAAACATGATTCCATCTTCTACAGGTGCTGCAAAAGCAGTAGGTAAAGTAATTCCAGAATTAAACGGAAAACTAACCGGTATGTCTATGCGTGTTCCTACCGCTGATGTTTCTGCAGTAGATTTAACTGTAAAAGTTGCTAAAGAAACTTCTTACGAAGAAATCATGGCAGTTCTTAAAAAAGCATCCGAAAATGAATTAAAAGGTATTTTAGGATATACTGAAGATGATGTCGTTTCTCAAGATTTTGTTTCTGATTCTAGAACTTCTATCATTGATGCTAAAGCAGGAATTGGATTGAATTCTACTTTTTTCAAAATTATTTCTTGGTACGATAATGAATATGGATATTCTAGTAAATTAATTGATTTATCAGTTCATATTTCTAGTTTATAATAGAAAATAAATTCCCGTTACATTTTTTGTAGCGGGAATTTTTATTCACCCAAAATACCTAAAATACCTAACCAATGAAATTATTAGTTGATAGTGGCTCTACCAAGGCCGATTGGATTGCAATAGATGAGAACGGAAAAGTACTTTTCACTACTCAAACCTTGGGATTAAACCCAGAAGTTTTAGATAAAGAGCAAATATTATCTCGATTAGAAGATAAATTTGATATTTCCCATAACAAAGAAAAAGCAACCAATTTATTCTTTTATGGAGCTGGATGTGGCACGGATAGAATGAAAAATTTTCTTACACTAGTTTTTCAAGAATATTTTTCAAATGCAGTAATATCGGTACATGAAGATACCTTTGCCGCTGTATATGCCACAACACCAAAAGATGAAGAAGCAATTGTTTGCATACTAGGAACTGGTTCTAATTGCAGCTACTTTGACGGAAAAGTTTTACACCAAAAAGTACAATCATTAGGATATATTGCAATGGATGATTGTTCGGGTAATCGTTTTGGTCGACATTTAATACGTGGATATTATTTTAATAAAATGCCTAAAGATTTGGCTTCCGAATTTGAAGAAGAATATAATTTAGATGCAGATTATATAAAAAATAATCTTTACAAAGAACCTAACCCGAATGCTTATTTGGCAACTTTTGCTAAGTTTTTAATCAAACATAAAGATACCGAATTTTGCAAAAAATTCATTTATGAAGAATTAGAGGAATTTGTAGAAAATTATATAAAACAGTTCGATAAATGCACTGAAATTCCAGTTCATTTTGTTGGTTCTATAGCTTTTTATTTAAAAGAAGAATTAATAGAAGTCTTAAATAAACATAATATCAAAGTTGGCAATGTGCTTCGAAGACCTATTGATGGTTTAATTGCTTACCACGTGATGAATAAATAATAAAAACAAGACGCATAAAGAAAAAACCTCCTCAAGAAATTGAGGAGGTTTTATTATTTAGCGGATTGTCAGAATAACATCTAACTATCCAAGTACTTCTTTTACTTTTTTACCAATTTCAGCTGGAGAATCCACAACGTGAATACCACATTCTCTCATGATACGTTTTTTAGCTTCTGCAGTATCATCGGCTCCACCAACAATAGCACCAGCATGACCCATTGTACGTCCTTTAGGAGCTGTTTCGCCAGCAATAAAGCCAATTACTGGTTTACGATTACCATCGGCTTTAATCCATTTAGCAGCATCTGCTTCTAGTTGACCACCAATTTCTCCAATCATAACAATACAATTAGTTTCTGGATCGTTCATTAACAATTCTACAGCTTCTTTAGTAGTAGTTCCAATAATTGGATCTCCACCAATACCAATTGCAGTAGTAATTCCTAAACCTTGTTTTACAACTTGGTCTGCAGCTTCATAAGTTAATGTTCCTGATTTAGAAACAATTCCAACAGTTCCTTTTTCGAAAACAAAACCTGGCATAATACCAACTTTAGCTTCACCTGGAGTAATCACTCCTGGGCAGTTAGGACCTATTAATCTACATTCTCTATCTTTTATGTAAGCATATGCTTTAATCATGTCTGCAACTGGAATTCCTTCAGTAATACAGATGATCACTTTAATACCTGCATCAGCAGCTTCCATAATTGCATCCGCAGCAAAAGCTGGTGGTACAAAAATGATAGTAGTATCGGCACCTGCTTTTTCAACAGCATCTTTAACAGTGTTAAAAACAGGACGATCTAAATGCGTTGAACCACCTTTTCCTGGTGTAACACCACCTACTACGTTAGTTCCGTATTCAATCATTTGCTGTGCGTGGAAAGTTCCTTCGCTTCCAGTAAATCCTTGAACTATTATTTTTGAATCTTTATTAACTAAAACGCTCATGATATGTATATTATATTGTGTTTAATTTTTCGTGTTGCAAAAGTATTAAAAAGTGTTCAGTATTCCGTATTCCGAATTCAGTTATTTTCAGTAAATCTTGCTAAATTTCTATATATATTTTTAATTGAATTGACTCATTTGGTATCCTCGGTACAATTTATTGTCTTTGACTTCCCAAATAACAAAAAAATGTGCCAAAAGCATTTCCTCTCTTGGGTTTTCAAATGTCTTTACAAAATGAGAATAACGAACTGAAATCATAGTTCCTTCTTCAATAATATGAGTTATTCTAATTTTGGAACGTACGTATGCTTTTTTTAAATCTTGTGTTAGATTTAAAACATCATTTCGGTCCATCTGAACGAAACCTTTGCTACTATTCCATTCAATGATTAAATCGGGATGCAAAAATTCATTTACTTCCGATTGATTTAAAATCACATCATTTTTATAAAAATCTAAAACTAGTTCTTTTGGAGTCATTACTTAAGATTTTTTAATAATTCAGGAATACGTTTAATATATGCCAATTGTTTTAACTTTTCGCGAGATTCTTCAATGGGAGTTCCAAAATAAGATTTACCGCCTTCAACCGATTTGGTTACTCCAGTTTGTCCCAAAATTACTGCTTTCGCACCAATAGTGATGCCACTAGTAGTTCCCACTTGTCCCCAAAGGGTAACTTCGTCTTCAATAATTACGCAACCAGCAATACCCGTTTGGGCAGCAATAAGACATTTTTTACCAATTACGGTATCGTGGCCAACATGCACTTGATTGTCAATTTTTGTTCCTTCACCAATTGTAGTGTCGCCTGTAACCCCTTTATCGATGGTACAAAGCGCTCCAATTCCAACATTATTTTCAACAACTACTCTTCCTCCCGAAAGAAGTTGGTCAAAACCTTCTGCCCTTTTTTTATAATAAAAAGCATCGGCACCAAGAATAGTTCCCGCTTGAATAATTACGTTATCTCCAATTACACAATTATCATAAATGGAAACATTAGAATGAATAATACAATTGCTTCCAATAGTCACATTATGTCCAATAAAACAATTGGGTTGAATTACTGTCCCCTCGCCTATTACAGCCGATTCGGAAACCGAAACATTAGCAGCAGTAAAAGGTCTAAAATGATTGGTAAGTTTGTTGAAATCTCTAAACGGATCGTCCGAAATAAGCAATGCTTTTCCTTCTGGACAATCTACTTCTTTATTGATTAAAACTACGGTTGCAGCAGATTGTAATGCTTTATCGTAATATTTTGGATGGTCTACAAAAACAATATCCCCAGCAGTAACCACATGAATCTCATTCATTCCAGTAACTGAAAAATCATCGGCACCAATATAGGTGCAACCAAGGATTGCAGCAATTTCTTTAAGCGTATGTGATTGTTTAAATTTCATTTACAAGAACTATTCTTTAACGCGTTCCATGTAATTTCCAGTAGCCGTATCAATTTTGATTTTATCTCCTTCATTAATAAATAAAGGAACGTTTACTGAAGCACCAGTTTCAACTTTAGCAGGTTTTGTAGCATTAGTTGCTGTATTACCTTTAACACCTGGTTCAGCATAAGTAACTTCTAATACAATAGATGCTGGCATGTCTACTGAAATTGGCATGTCCGTTTCTGTATTAATTTGAACCATAACTATTGTTCCTTCTTTTAATAAATCAGGAGCATCTAGAATTTTCTTTTCTAAAGTAATTTGCTCATAAGACTCCGTATTCATAAAATGGAATTGATCTCCTTCAGCATATAAGTATTGAAACGTTTGTGTTTCCACACGAATATCTTCTATTTTATGTCCTGCAGAAAAAGTGTTATCCAATACTTTTCCGTTAGTTAAACTTTTTAATTTGGTTCTAACGAAAGCAGGACCTTTACCTGGTTTAACGTGAAGGAATTCAATGATTTTATAAATATCGTGATTGAATTTAATACATAATCCGTTTCTAATATCTGAAGTAGATGCCATTTTTAATGTGTTTATTGTTATTGTTTATTTGCTTATTTTTTTATCTGATCACTGAAAACTGACCACTGAATACTAATACCCCCCAGAATATCCCTTCATGATACCACGAGAAGAATTACGAATAAAATCTAATATTTCATCACGTTCTGGAGATACCGCCATTTCACCTTCAATAATTCCAATTGCTTGGGATGTATTGTAGTTTTTTTGGTACAAGATTCTGTATATATCTTGAATTTCTCTAATTTTTTCGGAAGTAAAACCTCTTCTTCTTAAACCAACTGAGTTAATTCCTACATAAGATAAAGGCTCTTTTGCTGCTTTAGTATATGGAGGAACGTCTTTACGAACTAAAGATCCACCAGAAATCATAGCATGATCGCCTACATGAATAAATTGGTGCAAAGCAGCCAATCCGCCAATGATGGCATAATTCCCTACAATTACGTGTCCGGCTAAAGCTACACCATTTACAATAATGGCGTAATCGCCAATATGGCAATCGTGCGCAATATGTGCTGTTGCCATGATTAGACAATTACTGCCAATCTTAGTTTGGCCAGAAGCTATAGTTCCTCTGTTGATAGTAACGCATTCTCTAACTGTAGTATTATCGCCAATAATTGCAAGCGAATCTTCTCCTCCAAATTTTAAATCTTGAGGTACTGCAGAAATTACGGCTCCAGGAAAAATATTACAATTTTTACCTATTCGAGCACCTTCCATGATGGTTACGTTAGAACCTATCCAAGTTCCTTCGCCAATTTCTACATTATTATGAATGGTTGTAAAAGGTTCAATTACAACATTTTTAGCGATTTTAGCGCCTGGATGAACGTATGCTAACGGTTGATTCATATATTTTTTGTTTATAGTTTGTGGTTTGTAGTTTATTGTTAAAGCAACAATAAACTACAAACAATAAACTTTTTCTTATTGTTTTTTAGCAATTTGAGCCATCAATTCGGCTTCGGCAACTAATTTACCATTTGCGTAAGCATTGGCTTGCATGTGACAAATTCCTCTTCGGATTGGAGTAATTAAATCACATTTAAATATTAAGGTATCGCCTGGCAATACTTTATGTTTGAATTTAACATTATCAATTTTCATGAAATACGTTAAATAATTCTCTGGATCTGGAACGGTACTCAAAACTAATATCCCCCCCGATTGTGCCATTGCTTCTACAATTAAAACCCCTGGCATTACTGGTGCATCTGGAAAATGTCCCACAAAGAAATTTTCATTCATGGTTACATTTTTCATTCCAACAACATGTGTACTAGACATTTCAATGATTCTATCAATCAATAAAAATGGTGGTCTGTGTGGCAAGATATTCATAATTTGGTGAATATCCATCAAAGGAGGCAAATTTAAATCATAAACGGGAATATGATTCTTTTGCTCAATTTTAATAATCTTAGCCATTTTTTTAGCAAACTGCGTGTTTACATAATGTCCTGGCTTATTGGCAATTACTTTTCCTTTGATTCGAATTCCTATTAAAGCTAAATCGCCAATTACATCTAGCAATTTATGACGTGCTGCTTCGTTGGGATAATGCAAGGTAAGGTTATCCAAAATTCCGTTTTCTTTAACAGCAATATGGTCTTTTCCAAATGCTTTTTTAAGATTCTCCATAGTTTCTGGCGAAATCTCTTTATCTACATAAACTATTGCATTGTTTAAATCACCACCTTTTATCAAACCGTCATTTAATAAACTTTCTAATTCGTGTAAGAAACTAAATGTTCTAGCATCGGATATTTCAGTTTTAAAATCAGCAATATTTTTTAGAGTCGCATTTTGAGTTCCTAATACTTTAGTACCAAAATCAACCATTGCAGTTACCTGATAATCATCGGATGGCATTACAATAATTTCGCTTCCTGTTGCTTCATCTACAAAAGAAATAACTTCTTTTACAACATAATATTTACGTTCCGCATCTTGTTCAGCTATACCAACTTTTTCAATAGCTTCAACAAAGAATTTAGAAGACCCATCCATAATAGGTGGTTCGGATTCGTTTAATTCTATGATAACATTATCAACATCCAAACCTACAAAAGCGGCTAAAACGTGCTCTGAAGTTTGAATTTTAACACCTAGTTTTTCTAAGTTTGTTCCGCGTTGTGTATTCACTACATAGTTAGCATCTGCTTCTATAATAGGGCTTCCTTCTAAATCAACTCTTACAAAAGTAAAACCGTTGTTAATTGGAGCTGGTTTAAAAGTCATTGTAACTTCTTTTCCAGTATGTAATCCAACACCTTTAAGTGAAATTTCACTTTGGATGGTTTTTTGCTTTACCATAATTTTAAACTATTTATTATATTTTTATTCTAATTTCTTTTTTAATGCGTCCAGATCATTTACAATTTTTGGAAAGTTTCTAAAATGAACAAATGATTTGCTAAAATCGCCATAATTAAATGCTGGTGATCCTTGTACAATCTCACCATCTTTAAGGGATTTACCAATACCCGATTGCGCTTGAATTCTCACATTATCACCAATTGTGATATGTCCAGCAACTCCTACTTGTCCTCCAATCATACAGTTTTTACCAATTTTGGAAGATCCTGCAATACCGGTTTGAGCAGCAATTACGGTATTTTCACCTATTTCTACATTATGCGCAATTTGTATTTGATTGTCTAATTTTACTCCTTTTCTAATAATGGTAGACCCCATAGTGGCTCTATCAATAGTAGTACAAGAACCAATTTCAACATCGTCTTCTAAAATAACGTTTCCAATTTGCGGAATTTTGCTGTACGTTCCATCTTCTAAAGGTGCAAATCCGAATCCGTCGGAACCTACAATAACACCCGAATGAATAACGCAATTATTTCCTATTTCGGTTTCTGAATAAATTCGAACACCTGCAAAGAATAAACAATTATCCCCAATTATTACATTGTCACCAATAAAGGTATTTGGATAAATTTTTACATTATTACCAATTTTTACATTCTTTCCCACATAACAAAAACTCCCTAAATACAAGTCGTCCCCATAGGTTACATTTTCTGAAAGTACCGATGGTTGTTCTATTCCAGATTTCATCAACTTAACTTGGTTGTAGTATTCTAAAAGTTTGGAAAAAGATTGGTAGGCATCTTCTACTTTTATCAAAGTAGTTGAAATAGGTTGCTCTGGCTCAAAACTTTTGTTAACAATAGTAATGGTAGCCTGGGTAGAATAGATATAATTTTGGTATTTTGGATTCGACAAAAAAGTAAGCGATCCAAGAGAACCTTCTTCTATTTTTGCCAATTTATAAACTTCTGCATTAGGGTTTCCCACAACTTCTCCGTCTAATATCCCCGCAATTTGTTCTGCTGTAAATTTCATTTACTTAAATTATATTTTCCATCTTAACTTGATAGAACTGGTATTGTTTTTCTTTTCCTGCAAAATTGCTCCTTACCTTACTGCAAAAATATAAAATTAAATTTAAACACTAGGTATCTAATAACACTTTTGGAAAACAGATGAAATATTTGGTAACTGCTTTAGAAAGAGCTCTTACCTGTAATTGATCCGAAGAATCTACTAAATTTTCAATAGCACCATCTTTTTTCAAGATACTTATAGGCTCACTTTCTTTATTATATGCCTGATTTTTAAGTTTTCCTTTAAATACAAAATAGGCTGCTTCTTTGTCGGAAATAGAATACAAAGCCATTAGTTTATTTTTATAATCGGCTAATTTTTCAGTGTCGGCTTTTTCATCCAATAGAATTATCTTTAATAAATCGCGATTAATAATCATTTTGCTTAAAGAACTTAACACAAAATCCGAGTGAAATTGCCAAGATTTTATTGCTCCCAAAACATCGTAATCGTCAAGTAATGCAAAGATTCGCAATGCATCTTCATCAAAGGAAACCATGGTTATTTTGTTATTTAAAAAGAACGAAAGTGGCTCACTACAAGGTAAAACAATCCCTTTTTGCGTTAACTCTTTGGCTCTTTTCAAAATTTTAGTTAAGGTCATTTCGGCAACCACCGAAGTTTTGTGAAGATAAGCTTGCCAATACATTAACCTTCTGGAAACCAAGAATTTTTCTACTGAATAAATTCCTTTTTCTTCCACCACTAATACATCGTCTTGCACATTCATCATCTGAATCAATCGATCACTGTTGATATTTCCTTCGGCAACGCCACTATAAAAACTATCGCGTTTCAAATAATCCATCCGGTCCATATCTAGTTGACTAGAAATTAATTGCAGCATGAATTTTCGGTGGTATTCTCCTTTAAAAATTTGAATGGCTAAATCTAATTTTCCTTCAAATTCTTCGTTCAAAGCATTCATGAATTTTAGGGAAATTTCTTCATGGTGCACTTCTTCTACAATGCTGTGTTCCATGGCATGACTAAAAGGCCCATGACCAATATCGTGCAACAAAATGGCAACATAAAGTGCATTTTCTTCTTCGTTGGAAATAGCAACACCTTTAAAACGTAAAGTTTGTACTGCTTTTTGCATAATATGCATGCAACCTACAGCGTGATGAAATCTTGTATGGTGTGCTCCAGGATATACTAAATAGGACATTCCCATTTGGGAAATTCTCCGTAAGCGTTGGAAATAAGGGTGTTGTATTAAATCGTAAATTAAAGTATTGGGAATGGTAATAAAACCATAAATGGGGTCGTTAAAAATCTTAAGTTTATTAGTAGCACTCACAAAGGAACTATTTTAGTTTACACAAATATAGTCAATTTTTGAAAAACAAAAAAATGTATGATTTAGGCGGAACTATTGATTTATATTTAAAAAAAATAAATATTTAAATTCCATCCTTAATTAATTAAAATACAGTGAATTTAAGGTAAAATGGCCTTTAGATAAAAGCTATATAAATAAATTTTAACTATTAGTTTAACATTCCTGTCTACTCAAATAAAGAATTAACAATTCTAAAACCTAATTATTTGAAAATAACCTATTTTTGCTTATTGTTATTTTTTTTTAAAGCAAATTATCCTTTTTATTAGAAGTCATTAACTTAATGATAAAATGCAAAATTCATAAATGCTACTATTTAAAAATAAATAACTTAATTTGAATATTATTAATTACCCCAAATCAAATGAAAAATTACTCTGTAGAATACATTAATAACATTGTAAAAGGAACAATTATTGGACAAACTACCTTTTCAATAACTGCTCCCGAACAATTAGAATTGGCTAAAGAAACTGAAATTTCTTTTATTGGAAATAAAAAATACGAAAAACTTTGGCAAAATTCTAAAGCATGTGCAGCAATTGTAAATGAAGACATTTCTATTGAACCTGGAGATAACAAAGTCTTTATAAAAGTAAAAAATGCCGATTTGGCAATGTCCTTAGTTTTAGAATTGTTTGCCCCTGCCCCACCTCAATTTGCCTTTGAGATACACCCAACAGCGGTTGTAGATGCTTCTGCAAAAATTGGAGTTGGAGCTAGAATTGGTGCCAACGTTTATATTGGTCCTAATGTAGTGTTGGGAGAAAATGTAACCATTTACCCTAACGCAACCATTTTAGACGAATGTACTATAGGTAAAAATACGATTATTTGGTCTGGAGTTGTAGTTCGTGAGCGATGTCATGTTGGTGCTTATTGTATTTTGCATCCAAACTGCACTATTGGTGCTGATGGATTCGGATTTAGACCATGTCCAGAAAGAGGATTAGTAAAAATCCCTCAAATTGGAAATGTGATTTTGGGAAACAATGTAGAAATTGGAGCCAATTCATCTGTAGATAGAGGTAAATTTAGCTCTACAATATTAGGCGATGGTTGCAAAATTGATAATCTTGTTCAAATAGGGCACAATAGCATCTTAGGTAAATATTGTATAATGGCAGGAAATAGTGGTCTTGCAGGATCGGTTACCCTTGGAAATGGAGTAATTATTGGAGGCAGTGCTTCTATAAAAGACCATTTAACTTTAGGTGACGGCGTGATTATTGGAGCTGGCTCAGGGGTTGCTGCTGATGTTCCGGCAGGCAAAACAATGCTTGGTTATCCAGCGGTAGAAGCTCGAACTGCTTTAAAACAATGGGCTATATTAAAACGTATGGCGGCACAATAAGTTATGAAAGCGTAACTAAATTTATCTTATCAACTCACTTCTGTTGGAATACTGGAAGCCTATTTACCATCACAAATACTTCCGGAGTAACTTCCAATCGTTTTTTTTTTTTGCATAATAACCGCAAATTCATCAAATAAAATATTTGCGAATTTGCGGTTAAATAATAAAATTTCTATCTACTAAAAGAAACCTAATTTGTTTTTGTTGTAAGAAATCAACATGTTTTTAGTTTGACGGTAATGGTCTAACATCATTTTGTGATTTTCTCTTCCAATACCTGATTGTTTGTATCCTCCAAATGGAGCACCTGCTGGATATGCATGGTATTGATTTACCCAAACTCTACCCGCTTGAATCGCTCTTGGCACTTGGTATAACTCATGAGCATCACGTGTCCAAACTCCTGCACCTAAACCATACATAGTATCGTTAGCAATTTCTAAAGCTTCTTCGGTAGTTTTAAAAGTAGTAACGGCTAAAACTGGTCCGAAAATTTCTTCTTGAAAAATTCTCATTTTGTTGTGTCCTTTAAAAAGTGTTGGTTGAATGTAAAAACCACCTTCTAAATCACCGCCTAAATGGTTCACATCACCACCACAAAGTAGCTCAGCTCCTTCTTCTTTTCCTAATTTTATGTAAGAAAGAATTTTATCTTTTTGAATTTGAGATGCTTGCGCTCCCATCATCACTGTTGCATCTAACGGGCTTCCAACTTTAATTGCTTTTACTCTTTCTAAAACTCTTTCGATAAATTTATCGTAAATATCTTCATGAATTAACAATCTAGATGGACAGGTACAAACTTCCCCTTGATTGAAAGCAAAAAGAACAGCACCTTCAATAGCTTTATCTAAAAAGGCATCGTCTTCATCCATAACCGATTTGAAGAAAATATTAGGAGATTTTCCGCCTAATTCTAAAGTTACTGGAATAATATTTTCGGTAGCATATTGCATTACCATTCTACCAGTAGCAGTTGATCCTGTAAAGGCCGCTTTAGAAACTTTAGGATTGGTTACCAAAGTTCTTCCTAATTCAGCACCAAAACCATTAACAACATTGATTACACCTGGAGGAAGTAAATCTCCAATAATTTCCATCAATACCATAATAGAAATTGGAGTACTTTCTGCTGGTTTAAGAACCACACAGTTTCCTGCCGCAAGAGCTGGAGCAAGTTTCCAAACTGCCATTAATATTGGGAAATTCCAAGGAATGATTTGTGCTATAACCCCTAGAGGCTCATTGATAATTATTGAAACCGTGTCTTTGTCTAATTCATTAATTGAACCTTCCTCAGCACGAATAACACTTGCAAAATAACGGAAATGATCTACTGCTAACGGAATATCTGCATTAAGAGTTTCTCTAACAGCTTTACCGTTATCTAGAGTTTCTACAATTGCAATGTGCTCTAAATTTGCCTCAATTCTATCAGCAATTTTATTTAAAATATTGCTTCTTTCAGTAGCCGAAGTTTGACTCCAAGTTTTAAATGCTTCATGTGCAGCATCTACAGCCAGTTCAACATCTAATTTAGTAGAATGTGCTGCTTTAGCCAATAATTTTCCATCAATAGGTGAAACTACTTCGAAATACAAGCCTGTTGCAGGTGCAGTCCATGTTCCGTTGATGTAATTATCATACTTTTCTCTTAATTGTGGTCTTTGAATTAAATTGCTCATATTTTTAGTTTTTTTGATTCATTCAAAAGTAGTCACCTTCTTTAATAAAAAGTAGCACAAAAAAATCATTTTATAGCACAAAATTGTTAAGAGTGAAATTATTATATCCATTATTTATAGATATCAAAAAAATATTACTAATTTATAATCATATTATCAATTTAAAAGAAATAATTATTTGATGTAAATATATTTTAATGTAAATGCAACAATACTTATCTTTGACGTCTCAAATATTATTCGAATACCATGAAGATTTCATACAACTGGTTAAAACAATTTTTAAAAATAGATGCTCCCTCTGAAGATATTTCTAATATCCTTACCGATTTAGGTTTGGAAGTAGAAATGGTGGAAAAATACCAATCGGTTAAAGGTGGACTTGAAGGCGTTGTAGTTGGTCATGTTTTGACTTGCGAAAAACATCCGGATGCCGATAGACTTAACATTACCACGGTAGATATTGGAACTGGAGCTCCTATTCAAATTGTATGTGGAGCAAGCAATGTGGCTGCCGGACAAAAAGTACCCGTTGCTACCATTGGAACTAAACTTTTTGACCAAGAAGGAGTTGCATTTGAAATTAAAAAAGGAAAAATTCGCGGGCAAGAAAGCCACGGAATGATTTGTGCCGAAGATGAATTGGGTTTAGGAACTAGTCACGACGGAATTATGATTTTAGACGAAAGTTTAGCTCCAGGAACTCCTACTGCTAAAGTTTTTAATATAGAAAATGACGAGGTTTTTGAAATTGGATTAACTCCAAATCGTGCCGATGCAATGTCCCACATGGGAGTTGCAAGGGATTTAAGAGCCGGATTATTACAAAAAAATGCTTCCTTAGAATTGATTACTCCATCGGTTTCTAAATTTAAAGTGGACAAGCGTACCTTAAAAATTGATATTAACGTTACCGATTCTAAATTGGTGCCACGTTATTGTGGCGTTACTATTTCTGGAATCACCATAAAAGATTCTCCAAGTTGGTTGCAAAACCGATTGAAAGCTATTGGATTAACTCCAAAAAACAACGTAATTGACGTTACTAATTATGTATTACATGAATTAGGTCAACCGCTACATGCATTTGATGCTTCACAAATTACCGGAAATATTACTGTCAAAACTGTTGCTGCAGGAACTAAATTTACCACCCTTGATTCTATTGAACGCACACTTCACGAAGAAGATATCTTGATTTGTGATGAGAAAGGACCGTTATGTATTGCAGGAGTTTTTGGCGGGAAAAATTCGGGAGTTTCCGAAAACACTTCTAGTATCTTTTTAGAAAGTGCCTATTTTAATCCGGTTGCTATTCGAAAAACCGCTAAACGACACGGGTTGAGTACCGATGCATCTTTTCGATTTGAAAGAGGAATCGATCCTGAAATTACTCAATATGCTTTAAAACGTGCTGCAATATTGATTCAAGAAGTAGCAGGTGGAGATATTACTTCCGATATAATAGATATTTATCCAAAGAAAATAGAGGATTTTGCAGTTTTTCTAAATTACGAAAAGGCATTCAAATTAATTGGACAAGAATTACCGAAGGAAACTATCAAGAAAATTGTAGCTTCTTTAGACATAAAAGTGAACAGTTCTTCGGATGCTGGTTTGGGATTAATAATTCCAGCTTACCGTGTAGATGTGCAACGGGAAGTAGATGTTATTGAAGAAATTCTTCGGGTTTATGGGTATAATAATATCAGTTTCTCAAACAAACTTAATGCTACAGTTACTAATTCTCCAAGAAACGAAGATTATAAAGTACAAAACATTATTGCCAACCAATTGAACTCTTTAGGATTTCATGAAATGATGGCAAATTCTTTGACTACACCTGATTATGTTAGCCTTTCCGAACAATTGAAAGAAGAACATAATGTTACGATATTGAATCCATTAAGTAATGATTTATCGGCAATGCGCCAATCGATGCTGTTTTCTGGACTAGAAACTATATCCTATAATATCAACCGTAGAAATAGTGATTTAAAATTATTTGAATACGGAAAAAGCTATCGAAAACTACCTTCTGGACACAGCGAAAAGAAACATTTAACCCTTTTCACTACTGGAAATCGAATTGCCGAAAGTTGGACTACTCCACAAAAACCTTCGGACTTCTTTTTATTTAAAGGATATGTAAGCGCTATTTTAGAACGCTTAGGTATTAGTAAAACTCAGAATATTCCTTTTAGCAATGATATTTTTGCAGAAGGAATTGCTTTTGCTTTAGGAAATGATACTTTAGTTGAAATGGGAACGGTTAAAAAATCAATCGTGAAACATTTTGATATAAAACAAGAAGTTTTTTATGCAGAGTTTCATTGGGATTTAGTACTTAAATTACTATCTAACAAAGTGAAATTTACTGCTATTGCTAAATATCCAGAAGTACGACGTGATTTTGCATTATTAGTAGATGCCAACGTTGCATTTGAATCAATCTATAAAGTAGCCGTTCAAACGGAAAAATCACTTTTAAAAGACATCAACCTATTTGATGTGTATGAAGGGAAGAATTTACCGGAAGGGAAAAAATCGTATGCCGTGAGTTTCACTATTCAGGACACTACTAAAACCTTAACCGATGTTCAGATTGATAAAATCATGGGCAAATTACAATCTAATTTTGAAAGTGAATTAGGAGCGCAATTGCGATAAACTCCTTGATTAAATTAGGCATAAAGAAAAGAGGCTATCTCAATATAATTGAGTCAGCCTCTTTTTTTTTATTCTAAACTTATAATTAAGCTTGCTCTAATTCTCTTTTTTCTTTTCTTTCTTTTAACAACTCTCTTGTTGCACCAAATATCCAATAGAATACAAAGTTAATCAAAAACATCATCAACCAAAATCCAATGGTTAATATAGTTAAGAACAATAAGAAACCTAAGTATTGAGCAAATGTAAACATGTCTTTTTGAATTTTTCTTAATAATTATAGGTCAAAGGTAATTCATATATTTTATTCTACAAATAAATTATAGCAAATTATCAACAGATTTTTAAACATTTAATACCATTTCTTCTTTTTAAAATAATAGACCATCCCAAGAAGCAATAAAAACATAGAACCTATAATTACAAAATAGCCATATTGCCAATGTAATTCTGGCATATTGTCAAAATTCATCCCGTAAATTCCAACAATAAAAGTCAAAGGCATAAAAAACACCGAAACCACTGTGAGTGTTTTCATTACCTCATTCATCTTATGACTTTGGGTAGAGAAAAAGAAATTAGAAGCACTGTCTAATGTAGTCAAATCGTATTCAATTTGTTCTAAAAGTTCCAAACATTTTTGGTGTAAACGTTCAAAAAAAGTAAAATTATTAGCATCAATAGCATCAAAAACATTGTCGTCTTTAATACTTTTTATAGAATACAAAGAATCCCGCAACGGAATAATGGATCGCTTTAAAAAATTATAATTATCCCGATGTTTTTCAATTTGTTCTAATATAGAAAGATCAGTACTTCGTTTGGATAAATTTATCAATTCTTCTACTTTATCTTCTTCATTTTCAATGGTAATATAGAAATTTTCCATAATAGCATCCAATAACAAAAATAATAAATAATCGGCTTGCTTGGTTCGAACTATCCCAGAATGGGTGCGAATTCGTTCCCGAATATGCGTAAAAAAATCACTGCGCTTTTCTTGGAATGAAACTAAAATTCCGTTCTTCAACAAAAAACTAATCTGCTCTACCATAATATTATTCGAATCGGCATCGGGCAACAACGATTTAATATTGAAAAACAAAGTATCGTGGTACTCATCGAGTTTGGTTCGCTTGGTAGTATTTAATATATCCGATAGCATAAAATTATCAACACCTAAAAATTCTCCGATTTTTACAATAAAATCAGGATCGTTCAAGCCATGTACATTAAGCCAATTGACTTTAGTGTAATCAATATGTTTCTGCATTTGATTTACATCAAATTCATGAAACTCTGCCAAATCCAAATTATCGTAAACAAATAACTGAATTTCAGTATGGGTGTATTTATGAACACCCGTATATTCTAAAAGTGTTGGCTGCACTTTTTTTCCTTTTTTATATTTTATTTTTCGCACAGACTATAATTTTGTCTAAATTTATAAATAATTATTTTTTAAAAAGTAATTTTACGCAAAATCATTTGATGAAAACATTAATCACCAACATTCAAGAACTCCTTCAAATACGTGATACCTCAATAAAAAAGGTATCTGGAGCAGAAATGGCTGTATTGCCCTCTATAAAAAATGCCTATTTATTATTGGAAGAAGATTGTATTGCCGACTTTGGTTCTATGGAAAATTGTCCAAACATTACAGCAGATGTTACTATAGACGCCAAAGGCAAAGTAGTACTTCCTACATGGTGTGACAGCCATACGCATATAGTGTATGCAGGAAATAGAGTATTGGAATTTGTAGATAGAATTAACGGATTAAGTTATGAGGAAATTGCCAATCGGGGTGGCGGAATTTTAAATTCGGCAAAAAAACTAAACGAAACTACCGAGGAAGATCTCTACCGCCAATCGAAAGTGCGCTTGGAAGAAATCATGCAACAAGGCACGGGTGCGGTGGAAATAAAATCGGGTTACGGATTGACAGTAGATGGGGAATTAAAAATGCTTCGAGTGATTAAAAGACTATCCCAAAACTATCCTATTAAAATAAAAGCAACCTTTCTTGGAGCACATGCTTTTCCTACAGAATATAAAGATAACCATTCGGGTTACATCGATTTAATCGTAAACGAAATGTTGCCGAAAATTGCTGCCGAAAATCTAGCAGATTATATTGATGCTTTTTGCGAAATAGGTTATTTTTCGGTTGAAGAAACCGAACGTATTATGGAAGCCGGAAAAAAATATGGCTTGATTGCCAAAATCCATGTTAACCAATTCAATGCCATTAACGGAATTGCTGCCTGCGTAAAACACAACGCCCTATCGGTGGACCATCTGGAAGTGGTTACGGACGAAGATATTGCTGTATTAAAAGATTCCGATACCATGCCCGTAGCTTTACCTTCTTGTTCTTATTTTATAAGTATTCCATACACACCTGCACGAAAAATGCTGGATGCAGGTTTGCCATTGGCTTTAGCAACCGATTTTAATCCTGGTACTACGCCATCTGGAAACATGAATTTTGTAGTAGCAACTGCTTGCATCAAAATGAAAATGACTCCCGAAGAAGCTATAAATGCCGCAACGATTAATGGTGCTTATGCCATGGGGATTTCCGACACACATGGAAGTATCACAGTTGGCAAAAAGGCGAATATAATTATCAGCAAACCCGTTACTTCTTTTTATCAATTACCTTATGCTTTCGGCACTAACCTAATTGAAGAAGTATTTATTGAAGGTAAACGAATACAATAATCTATATTAAATAGTAAACTTTGCGAAAAACTTTGCGAACTTTGCGGTTAAACCCCAATGGAAAATGCAAATTCAAGATAACTTTTCTTTAAAAAAATACAACACTTTTGGCATTGAAGCCAAGGCCAAACAATTTGTAAGCGTTCATTCTGAGGAGGAATTGCAATCGGTTTTAGAAAATCATAAAACGGATAAAAAATTCATTTTAGGCGGCGGAAGCAATATGCTGTTGACTCAAGATATTGATGCTTTGGTTATTCATGTCGATTTAAAAGGCAAGAAAATCATCAAAGAAGACGACGATTCGGTTTGGGTGGAAAGTCAGGCTGGGGAAGCATGGCACGAATTAGTGCTTTGGACTATAGATCAAAATTTTGGTGGATTAGAAAACATGTCGCTTATTCCTGGAAACGTTGGAACCACGCCAGTACAAAATATTGGCGCTTATGGTACCGAGATTAAAGACACCTTTATTTCTTGTGAAGCCATGAATATCGCCACGCAAGAAATAAGAACTTTTCTTAAAGACGAATGTAATTTTGGCTACCGAGAAAGCATTTTCAAACACGAAGTGAAAGACCAATATATCATCACTTCGGTGGTTTATAAACTTACCAAACGCAATCATAAAATCAACACCTCTTATGGTGATATCACAGCTCAATTAGCAAAAAACAATATCCAAATTCCAAATCTCAAAGACGTTTCCAATGCTGTAATTGCCATTCGCCAAAGCAAATTACCAGACCCTAAAGAGTTAGGGAATAGCGGAAGTTTCTTTAAAAATCCAATTATTTCCAAAGAGGCATTTGAAAAAGTGCACACTTTACATCCCGAAATGCCACACTATGTTATTTCCAAAACCGAAGTTAAAGTTCCTGCAGGTTGGCTTATCGAACAAGCTGGATTTAAAGGGAAACGTTTTGGCGATGCCGGAATCCATAAAAACCAAGCACTTGTATTAGTAAATTATGGCAATGCGACCGGACAAGAAATTTTAAATGTTTCCAAAGACATTCAAAATACTGTTTTAAATAAATTCGGAATTGCTATTGAAGCAGAGGTTAATGTGATTTAGTCTTGAAAATCATTATTTTCAAATTAAGCATTTGTAAATACAACAATAGTTATAAATTTTATCTCGCAAAGGCACCAAGTCGCAGTTTATAAATAAATCCTTTGCGACTCAGCGTCTTTGCGAGAATGGAGTGGATTATATATTGTCTAAATATTTATATACTTAACAAAGTTAACAGTTAGTATTATCGGATAACAACGAATGGAAAATAAAATTTCACAACACATAATTCGTATTTCAAAATTGAATTTCGTACTTTTGCCAACGTTAAAAAAAAGACAATAAAGCCGTTATGCTACTAATTTTACTTTGTTTATTTATTGCCGTTGTAGTCGTTCAATTTCTATATTATATAGTGTTTTTTGGTAAATTTTCATTTGCTAAACCGCAAATTTCTACTCCAAAAAGAGTTCCAATTTCTATAATTGTATGTGCAAAAAACGAAGAAGAAAATGTAAAAAACTTCATCCCTTTATTGGCAGAACAAAACTATCCCGATTACGAAATTGTCTTAATTGACGATGCTTCTAGCGATGAAACTCTAGAGATTTTTGAAGCATTTGAAAAACAATACTCCAATGTTAAATTGGTAAAAGTGCAAAATAACGAAGCGTTTTGGGGAAATAAAAAATTCGCTTTAACCCTCGGAATCAAAGCAGCAAAAAATGAATATTTATTATTCACCGATGCCGATTGTTATCCTAAAACAACCGAGTGGATCAAAGAAATGAGCGCCCAATTCACCAAAGAAAAAACCATTGTTTTAGGGTATGGTGCTTACGAAAAAATCAAAAATTCGTTCCTAAATAAAATCATCCGTTTTGAAACTTTACTAACTGCAACCCAATATTTTTCTTGGGCAAAATTAGGAAAACCCTATATGGGTGTTGGCCGCAACATGGCTTATAAACGTGAAGAGTTTTTTAAAACAAATGGGTTTATCGAGCACATGAAAATCCGTTCGGGAGACGACGATTTGTTTATTAACGAAGCAGCAACTGCCAAGAATACAACCATTTGCTACACCACCGATAGTTTTACCTTTTCCAAACCAAAAACCACTTTCAAAGAATGGTTTACCCAAAAAAGAAGACATGTTGCCACTGCCAAACATTATAAATCGTTTGACCGTAGCCAATTAGCCGTTTTCTACGCAACCCAATTATTGTTTTTCATACTGCCAATAATTCTGTTAGCCTTTCAATTTCAATGGATTATTGTTTTAAGCATAATTATTTTTCGTTATATTTTTGCTTGGATTTCCTTAGGATTTGCAGCAGGAAAACTAAAAGAAAAAGACGTAATGTATTGGTTTCCAATAATTGAAATAATTTTAGTAGTTTCGCAATTCAACATCTTGATCACCAACACGTTTTCAAAACCAGTGCAGTGGAAATAATTTCCTACATAGAAAAGGCTAAAAATGGCGACCAAGTGGCATTCACTTATTTGCTCGACCATTATTGGAATGAAGTCTATGGATTCATGTTAAAACGCACCGAAAACGAAACCGATTCCGAAGATATTACCATCGAAACCTTCTCCAAAGCATTTGACAAATTAACCACTTACAACCCTGAATTTCAATTCAATACTTGGTTAATTGCCATCGCCAAAAACGTGCACATCGACTTACTTCGCAAGAAAAAATCAAGCCTTTTTGTAGAAATCACCGATGAAGAAGACCAACAAGCCCACAACATTGCTGATAGTTCCCCATCTGCCGAAGACGAACTAATAACCGAGCAAAACCTCGCGCAACTCCTTCATTTTATCAAAGAATTGAAACCGCATTACCAAGAAGTCATCCAACTGCGCTACTTCCAAGAAATGAGTTACCAAGAAATTGCCGAGCAACTCCAAGAGCCCTTGAGTAACGTAAAAATCAAACTCCTTCGCGCCAAAAAACTACTGGCCGAAATCATCCAAACCAAACGATAAACACATTTTTTTACAATTATAAAAATAAAATAATCCTATATTTCTCCCTCTCCTTTGGAGAGGGTTGGGGTGAGGATAGATTAAAAAAACTATTTTATTTTTATAATTGTTTTTATTATTTGCATCCGAATTATTAGAAACGAATGGATAGGCATTTTAGTAAACCCTATTCCTGCTGTCCGCGCTACAAGGTAGCCTGCTCCCATCAGGGTTAATCGGTGATGGTATTGAATATATGCAAAATTTTAAAAGAAATATGCAATAAAATTCAACCATAAAACACAATATCTTAACATTTTATCATATTTATTACTACAATCACGCAATATTACCCAAAATGTTGCGTTATTAAAATAAAAACACTTCGCATATGTAACACCGATACTTAACCTTTAAAACAATAAATCATGTCCAACGTTAGTATCTTTGAAAAAAAGTGGTTAGATCTTGTATTTCAAGACAAGAACCAAAAGTATGGCGCGTACCAATTACGCTTGAATAGTGAAAGAACAACCTTCTTTGCATTCCTATTCGGAATCAGTTTTTTAGTAGGAGGAACTTTTTTATTGAGTTCTTTTAGCACTGCACCCGATGTAATTCCTCCTGTTATTCCTATAGAGCCTACAATTCACGTTGTAGAAATCCATCCTCCAACAGAAGAAATTATACCAAAAGTAAAAACTCCTAAACCAGAAACTGCTGCGGTTAAAACTCCTGACGACAATCAGAACTACCAAGTTGCTTCTAAAGAACAGGCAGTAATTCCAGTTACTAAAACTGCGGAGGCTCCTATTGTTAATGGGCCAACTTCCCCAACAGGAACAGGAACTCCTGGTATTACAGTTATCCCTGGGCCAGGCATTGCGGTTACACCAACAATCACTAATACTGGTCCAGTTAAACCATCCGAATTAGACAGACAACCTTCGTTTCCTGGTGGAATGAAAAATTTCTACGAATATGTTGGGCGTAATTTTGAAAAACAAGAATTAGAAGAAGAAGAAGGAGAAACCGTACGCGTTTTAGTTTCTTTTGTTATTGAAAAAAATGGCAACATGACCGACATTGAAGTAACTCAAAGCAATAGCCAAGCGGTGAGTAAAGAAGCCGTACGAGTTTTAAAATCTCTAAAAACCAAATGGGAACCAGGCTACAAAGACAACCAAGCACTAAGAACCCGATACACTTTACCTATTGTAGTTCAATTGTAATTGTTAGTTATATATTTTTTTTTAAATCCCTGTTGAGAAATTAGACTGCCCCCAAAAAGTTAGACACTATTTGGGGGTATTTTTATGGAAAGAAAAGTAAAGTATGATTATGCGTTTAAACTTGAATGTGTAAAATTAGTTTTAGAAAAGCATTATTCTTGCAACTATGCTTCAATAGAAAAAGGTGTA
>CANFHX010000030.1 GCA_947446865.1 Flavobacteriaceae bacterium
ATTTAAAAGGATATAAAATACCCAAATTGAAGTTTGCGCAAGAATTAGAAGTTTTAATTATCAAAGATATAGTCGAAAAATGTGGAGGGAATCCCAATAAAGTAAATGAAATTTTAAACTCTGAATAAGGTTTCGAACACTTATGAATTACATTCCGTGCCTCTTCCAATTAGCAAATAATGTCAAAACCTCTGATTTTAAAATCACTATGTATTCTATAAAAGGACACTGCTCTAAGTTGTTTTTTGTCACAAATTTTCACTTTTTTTGTTATAGTTAAAGCAATTATTTTGTCGCAAATATCTCCTTTTTTTTTGTAATAAAATAGCATAAATAATTCAAGTCCAGGTACCAAAAATAAGCATTTACAATAACAAAAAAAGCCAGCAGGGGTTCGCGTAAAATGCTAGGTTTGGATTAAAAAAATAATGCAAAAAAACTTCCTGAAAAACAATAAAAAAAAATAGAGTTGGAACTTAATACATCTGCTTTAGAAACTAATACATCTGCTGCAAACGATAACACAGAAGTCGATATCCTTAACACAGAACCTCTATCCCTTAATACAAGAGTTGCCTTCTGTAGTAAGAGAATAAATTGGACTATTAAAGGGTAGAGAGTACGATCCAAATTAAATAAAACATCTAATTTAGGAGCTTTGTAAGTACAAAAGTTATGCTGCGAAACAATTATTGGCTCTATAATCTTACATTACCTCATTAACTTTTGTGTACCTTGTTGAAGAAGTTTTACACTTGAACAAAGTGAACTGACAAAGCATTCCTCAAGTTTTGTTGTTTTTGGAACCTATTTTATTCTTTTTGAATATATTTTGTTCTTTTCTTAGATTAATGTATTACTTTTGTTCACAAATAAAACCTGTTCACGTTTCCGTGAACAATAAAAATAAGTGAACAATGAACCCGCAAGAGATAATTCACAACGCATTAAATAATATCCAGACAAAAGCAAATATTATTGGCAAATGGAAGGATACAGCAGATAAAAGCAGGATTGATGGGGAACTCAAACTAGAAATAGAGAACCAGACAATTCATCTTTTTACGAATATAAAAACCGAAATCAGAACTATTCATCTCGAAAAAATAGAAGAACTAGCCAAAGAATATCATCCGTTTATTGTGGTGGCACAAAGAATATTCCCTAAAATAAAAGAGGAACTCCGTAATAGAAATATTGCCTATTTAGAAGCGAATGGTAATATTTACTTGAAAGAGAAAGGGTTGTTTTTATGGATAGAAGCTAATAATCCCATTGAAGTCAAAGATAAAACAACGAATAGGGCATTTACAAAAACGGGTTTAAAAGTGGTGTATCAATTCCTGATAAACGAAGAGTGGATTAATTATACCTACAGACAAATTGCTGAAGAAACCAATACCGGAATTGGAAATGTAAATAACATCTTTACAGGCTTGAAACAGGAAGGATACCTATTGCAGCTAAACAAAGAGCAATATAAATTGGAGAATAAAAAGAAGCTACTCGAAAAATGGATAATGGAGTATGAAAAACGCCTAAAACCAACACTAACAATGGGAACATTTCGTTTTCTTAAAGAAGAGGACTTCTATAATTGGAAAAAGCTACAACTACAAAATGGTAAAACGTGGTGGGGTGGTGAACCCGCTGGTGATGTATTTACAAATTATTTACGTCCGGAAGAACTAACAATTTATACAATAGAAACTAGAGGCGATTTAATGAAAAATTATCGTCTAGTTCCTGATAGCAATGGAAATGTAAAAATTTTTAAAAAGTTCTGGGAAAATGAAGATGGAAATAATAATGTAGTTCATCCATTATTAGCATATACAGATTTAATAAATAAAGGAGATAGAAGATGCACCGAAACAGCTCAAAAAATATACGATGAGTACTTACAAAATAAATTTTAAACAATTACGCCAGCAACCCCAACTTTCTGAAATGCTTTCAGCATTGGAAAGAGGTTTAAACAAATTCGATATTGACTTCTATTTGGTTGGTGCAGTAGCTCGAGATCTTTGGATGAGTGCCATTAATGATATTCCACCTAGCAGAATCACGGGAGATATTGATTTTGCTGTTTTTATTGATGACAAAGGAACCTATGATAATTTGAAAAAGTACCTAATCGAAGTGGAAGGTTTTTCACCCTATAAGGGGAATGCTTTTGTCTTGGTTTGGAAAGGTTTTATACAAGTAGATTTGCTTCCGTTCGGTGAAATTGAAGACAAGAATGCGGGGGTTACAATTGAAGGTAGTGGGTTGACAAGTCTCAATATGCCTGGATTCAAAGAAATCTATGATGAGGGTTTGCCAGTAGTAGAACTAGAAGAAATACACAAATTCAAATTCTGTACACTTCCCGGAATAGTGATTTTAAAATTAGTTGCTTGGCAAGACCGACCTGAAATCAGGAGGGATGACATAAAAGATGTGAGTAATATCTTAAAACATTTTTTCGATATGTACGCAGAGGAAATCTTTGAGAACCACAATGACCTTTTTGGCGACACTGCTTTCGAATTACATTTAATCGCCGCTAGAGTAATGGGAAGAGAGATTAACAAAATTGCTAAACGCAATGAAATACTGCACAATAGATTGAAGGATTTATTGGAAGTCAGTACAAATAATAAGGATATTGAAATTGCAAAAATTATGGTAGAATTTTACGACAATACCATTAAAGATAATTTAACAATATTAGAGCATATAAAAATAGGATATTTAGAGTAAACCATTCAATTGGCTCCAGTTTGGATTAAAAAAACAATACAAAAAGCACTTTTGATTTTGAAATTTGGGTGAATAAGTGGGTGAATAATTTATCCGAAAAACAAATTATAATTTTAAAAACCATTCACGTAAACCAAAAAGTAAAAAAGTCTGCTTTACAGCAATTGACTGATTTTAGTAGTACTGCCATAGATAATAATTTAGTAGTACTTAAAAAAGAAGGATTATTAGAGCGTAAAGGAACAAAAGGTGGTCTCTGGATTTTACACTACATTTATCCAAAAGTGGGTGAATAAGTGGGTGAATAAAAGAAAAACTATCCAATAAACAACACGAGCCATCAAGCGGTCTCTCTTCGGTCGTTCACTTAGTTTCGTTCGGCTGTTCCAGTCAGTCGTGCCTCCTTCCGTTCCACAGACACTTCACAGCACAAAAAAATAGAGCAGCTTTAAAAAAAGCAGCTCTATTTTTTCTGCTGTTCGTTCCTCAACTTCACCGTTCTCCTCCCTTCGTTCGTCAGGGCTACTGCATCCACAATACCGCTTCATTCCGTTTCGCTCCGTAAACTACGCTACACTACACTCCAGCAGTATTGTGTCTGCCGCCCTTTATATTTTCAGCGGTGGCGCTCTTCGCCCAGCCATCAGGGTTGGCTCCGTTCAGTAAAAAACTTCACTTTGCCTTAAATCAAGGTACGCCTAAAGGCTGTCTTTTATTTTTTCCCTGCCGTTTCACGCTGCTATCCCTACATTCCACTGCGCTATCGCTACGTTGCATTCCCGGTCTAGCGTGGCTGTTCGATTGCCGCAACACCGCCACTGCGCTCCTCATCCATTACGCTAAATTCCGCTATCGCTACATTTAGCTCCATTCCTTGCGGTGCTTGGGGGTGTTTAATGGACGATTCCATTACAACTATCCTGCTAAAAAAAATAAAAAAAGAAACCGAAGATAAGTTCCAGGTTTACAATAAAACAAGTTCAAGCCCTGCGGGTTTCAGATAAAATCTCCACCCTATCGGGTAGTATTTTATCTGAAAAACTTGCTTTATTGAAACCTTCCACTTGAACAAATGGCTTTCTTTTTTTCTTTTTTTTCTTTTGAAAAATTTATGAGTCGAGCTTCGCGAGACACATTGGTATTTCTCAAGAAAATTCGCAGAAAATTGAAAAATAGTATCAATTTTTAAAGCCAAATGTTATGCTGAAATTTTCTATTAAAACCCACCGAAAAGACGCAATTTATTCTAAACCTCATTTATTTCTATTGAACAAAGGAATGAACAGCGGAAAGCCCCAAAAAGAACCTTTTACAAATAGTTTTGTTATACTATTTGAAAACGAAGACGATTTTGATTTAATAAATCTTACCGCTTTTGCCCTTTGGAAAACAAAATTTTGGCATCCGTTCCTGTGCGGTTCTGTGATTCCTTTTTTACGGCTCCACGATTTAAGAAAAGAATTTTCTACCAAAGTGAATCAAGAAATTAAGGACCACCAGGAGCACCTTAAAAACATGGAAACACTAAAACTTTTAGAGCAAAGCGAAAAGCGTTTCCATGAAAACTTAAATCTAATTAATGATTTACGAAGAGTAATTTTATACCGCTATTGCCATAAATGAAAAAAAGCCAGGTCTTTACGACTTGGCTTTCTGATCATCCAGTAAAGGTTACCAAACGAAAACTGGACTATTTATTTTTAGATTTTACCAACCATTTTAACAAGTAAGAAATAGTAAAACTTACTATTGCTCCCAAGGCTGCTAAGATAATGGTTTTTAAAATATCCTCCGACAAAATATTGGGCAAAACACTCAATACTGTTCCCGAAGCCGTGCCGGCTTTTAAGGAAATATTAGTCTCCATCCCTCGCTTTGTTGAGGTTCGCCTTCTTGTCATCCTGAGCTTTGCGAAGGATCTCCTCCGGAATGGTTACTTGACTAACTGCCGAAACTACTCCTCCAGCAACTGCCAAATAGCCTGCGGCATTTTCCACAACTGCCGGTAAAACTATTGGTGCAGCAACAATAGTTCCACTAATTCCAAGTAAAGCCAAACCGATACTTCGCAAAATCTTAAAAAATTTCGGGGTTGGAGCTTTTATTCTTTCAACTATATTCATAACATTTCATTTTGTAATCCTGAGCCTTAGCGAAGGATCTCTATTTCACAATTAATTCCACACTTTCATTATTCTCCAAGGTTTTATAAACTAAGTCTTTTAACCTTGCAAATGCCTTTCGTGACATCAAACCTAAACCAGGTCCTGAAAGTTGGGTTACAGGAGCAATACAGCCATTCAATTCTTGCATAGCATTATTGGCAGGATGAAACAAAATCAAACTTCTATTAGGAATATTTTCAACCTCCAAATGCCATTGGAATTTATTACTGAAGCGTTTTTTTATAAAATAATTCCCCTCTGGAATGCAAGAAACCCTCGTTTCGTTTTTCTTCCAAGGCAATTCAATGGTTTTACATATCAATTTGCCCTCACATTCGAGTTTACCATTGGTTCCAGAAGGGAAATAAGTTCTAGTTAAAATTAACTTCATAATATAACTTTAAACATTCCTGAGCCAGTTCCCCCTTTGGGGGTTAGGGGGCTTATACACCACTATCCACTTTCACAATCGCTAATGGATTGTATGCTCCGTTTTTAAGCGAATACATTTGTCCATTGATCTCTTGAAAAAATTCAACTCCCAAAACCAAAAACAATGGTTTTGTACTTCCAGCAGACAAGTTATTGATAAGGTTTATTGGATTAGCTACATTCGAATCCCAAGGTAAAATAGTAGATTCTGAATGAATTTCGTTAAAAGTTTCTGCTTCAAAATCAATTTCTGCTCCTAAAGAAGTAATCTTAAAATGAGTAGTTCCTCCTGGCGCAGCAATTAAATTGGATGGGATAAAAGAATCGATATAAACAGTTATCAATCCAGATGCACGGTCAATTGTTCCTGAATAAGGTGCAAATAAACTGGTTCCCAGTTTTCCACGAAGGTTAAAATCAAACCCTAAAAGCAAATCAATTTCACCATCAATAACGTTACGCAAACCTCTTAGGCTAATCATATCCGCTTGGATTACTTTAACCATTACTTTAGTCAGTCTACTTACCATTCTGCTATCCGCAGAATTTAAAAGCAATGTTCGTACTGCAGTTCGTAAAACCTTTCCGGCTTTTCCAGCTCTTCCAAACTCAGAACCATTCTCCCGGGTTCTTTGAAACGCAGGATCACTGGCAATTCTTTTAGCGTCTATTCCGCCTTTTTCTCTGGCCAAGTGTCCATCCTGCGTTTTGTAAAAAGTAATATCTCCGATAGTACCTTTTAATTTAATTATGCCTTTCTGTCTAGCCATAACTTAAAAATTTAAATTATCAAAATCAGTGAAAATTTCCCTCAATCATCCTCCTGTTGCAACATCTCCCGATTGATTTCAAAAGCAAATTTTAAGCATTTTAATCAATTAAAAAAGGGGTAGGGGTTCAGTATGTCACAATAAGGCATAAATGTCACAAATCGACATAAATACACACATAGCAGCATAAAAACATTAAGTAAATTGCACATTATAAACTAAATAGTTTTTTTACTAATTTTATACTGTTCATCAAACTGGATCCTTTGACTTTTAAGCAAGTCAAAGCCCAGTCAAAGCCATAGATAGTGTATGAAAAATGATAATAAAAGGTTATGCATCTACCCGAAAGACATACAACGCATCACAGGGAAGAGTTATAGGCAAAGCATACGAATATTACAAAAAATAAGAAAGGACCTCAACAAGCTCCAAAATGAACTTGTGAGTATTGAAGAGTTTTGCCAATACACCAGCCTAAAATATGAACAGGTAGAGCCGCTTATAATTGGGTGATTTATAAAGTTAACATGTTCAATTATTAAACTTTACCTATATAATAAATGAACCTTACTTGTTTAATTAATAGTCATATAAACATTATAATAGTTTGCATTGAATATCAAATTTCACTACTTTTGTATAAGAATAAGATATAGGATATTTTGCATTACTGTTGAAGGAGCAAAAGCGATACCCTAGTTTTTTACAAATTATAAATACTTAATTATAAGCGATATAGGAAAGAGAAACAAATCCCTCTTTCTCCGCGAAAAAATAACCCCGAAACTTGTTTCGGGGTTATTTATTTATTATAATTTATTGATGTAGTTACTATACAAATCTTTGAATTGATAACCAGACAAAACCCTATCTTTACTTAATTTATCATATTCTACTAATCCCCAAAGTAGAAATTCTTTTAAGAAGTACTTGTCTTCTGGAGTATAATTGGGTTGGTATTTTTGAATTAAGTCTTCCAAAGGTTTTACTGCATCTAATTGTTTACTATATTCTTCATCGGAAGCATCATCCAACAATTCGAAACCTGTTTCTGCAAAAAACCATTCTAATAAATTGGCATACGGACTTGCAGTAGCATCGCGTTCTAGTTTTTCTATTTTAGGGAAAAATGCAGGAAAGAAAGTGTGAATGGCATCCCCTATTAAATGTTGCGCCACAACCGCTGCTCCTTCTTGTTCTCCTTCATAAACAAGTTCTACTTTACCAGTAATTGCAGGGATAATTCCCATAAAATCGGATAAACGAACCGTTGTGGTATCGGCACCTGAAAGCAAACCTCTTCGTTCGGCCGTGCTTAATAAATTCTCATAAGCCGTGATACTCATACGAGCACTTACACCGCTTTTGGCATCTATGTATTCGCTTTCTCGGGCTTCAAAACTAATTTGTTCTAATAAATCTTTTGCTAAGGATGGAACATAAACAGCATCCGATTGTGCTTTATCCAACTTGGCTTCTTGATGCGTTATAGTTCTTGCAATGGCAATACTTTCCGGGTAATGGGTTAGTATTTGGGAACCTATTCTATCTTTTAACGGAGTTACAATACTTCCACGATTGGTGTAATCTTCGGGATTGGCAGTAAATACAAATTGCATATCTAATGGCATTCTTACTTTGAAACCTCGAATTTGGATATCACCTTCTTGCAAAATATTAAATAATGCTACCTGAATACGAGCTTGTAAATCGGGTAACTCATTGATTACAAAAATGCAACGATTGGCTCTTGGAATCATACCAAAATGTATCACTCGATCATCAGCATAAGATAATTTTAAATTGGCTGCTTTTATAGGGTCCACATCACCAATTAAATCGGCAACCGTAACATCTGGCGTGGCTAGTTTTTCAAAAAAACGTTCGCTTCTGTGAATCCATTGTATTGGAGTTGCATCGCCTTTTTCTGCAATACTATCTTTAGCATATCTAGAAATTGGACGCATTGGGTCGTCATTAATTTCAGAACCAGCCACAATAGGCATATATTCGTCTAACAATTCAATCATCTTTCGAGCCAAGCGTGTTTTTGCTTGACCACGAAGACCAAGTAAGTTGATATTGTGTCGGGATAAAATGGCTCGTTCCAATTCTGGAATTACAGTATTTTCAAATCCGTGAACACCTTCAAAAACAGGTTTTCCTGATTTTATTTTTGTTCGGAGATTATCTCGCAACTCGTCTTTAATACTTTTAGAAACGTATCCCGATTGTTTTAATTCTCCTAATGTTTTTATGTCTTTCATAGTATTTTTTATATTCTTTTTTCTAAATCTATTTAATCTTCTTCTTTCTATTAGTTTCATAATCCTCAAAAATCATTTCACCTAAACCTTTCAATCCGGTGTAAAATGCTTTTCCTTGGTTGGCTTCGGTAAATCGGTTGACAAATTTTTGCAAATAGGGGTCGTTTGCAATCATGAACGTTGTAATTGGAATATGTAATTTCCGAGCTTGTGCTGCTTGATTATAACACTGTTCTACGATATACTCATCTAAACCATTACTATTCATGTAATAGGTGCCGTCTTTTTCACGAACGCAACTTGGTTTTCCATCCGTAATCATAAAGATTTGCTTGTTGGTATTTCGCTTTCTACGAAGCATGTCCATTGCCAATTGCAAACCTGCAACCGTATTGGTATGGTAAGGTCCTACTTTTAAATAAGGTAAATCTTTAATAGCAATTGGCCAAGCATCGTTTCCAAAAACTAGAATATCAATAGTGTCTTTTGGATAACGCGTGGTAATTAATTCGGCTAAAGCCATAGCAACTTTTTTGGCAGGTGTAATTCGATCTTCGCCATATAAAATCATACTATGGCTAATATCAATCATCAAAACGGTACTCATTTGGGACTTGAATTGGGAATCTTCTACCACCAAATCGTTCTCCGTTAAATGAAAATCATCTACTCCGTTATTGATTTGTGCGTTGCGTAAACTCTCCGTTAAGGATATGGTATCTAATGAATCTCCAAAATTATAGGCTCTAAATTCGCCAGTTTGCTCGTCACCACTCCCAGAATATTTAGTTTTATGGTTACCACTTCCCGATTTATTGAGGTTACCAAAAATCTGGTCTAAGGCTTGTTGGCGAATTGCTCTTTCGGTTTTGGCGGTAATACCCGTTCCAGAAGTGCCATCGTCTTTTAATTCTTCTCGAATGTAGCCTTTTTTCTTTAAATCTTCAATGAAATCATCAATGGTATAATTGGCATCTGTTAGTTTATATTCTACATCTAATTGCCGTAACCAATCAATGGCTTCCTCAAAATCTCCCGAAGTATGGGTGATTAACTCTTTGAAAATTTCAAATAGTTTATCAAACGGAGATAGATTGGGTGCTTCGTATTTTTTAAAGAAAAATCCTTTTTTAGTATTCTTTTCCATAGTAGATAAAATTACTCTTTAAAGATTAGAACCAAATAAAACGATTATTAATTTTAAGTTAAAAGATAGTATTAAGTAAAAACCCATATTTTTCCTTACAAGGAATCCAATGTATAAATCTACAACTAATTCTAGTCAACTCAAAAAATACCTTTAATTTTTTCAATCCAGATATTTGCTCAAAACGGTAACTAGCTTTTTTTTAACAAATTAGCAACAAACGATATTCCCCTTCCTTTTCAATTGGTGCTCTATGAATACAAGGTGGCACCTGTTGTTTTGGATGGTCCACCGCCAAGCGCCAAAGATGTCCTACTCCTAAATTAGTTGGTGTACTATTGGGTTTTATCTGATAATGTAAATCAAAATAATTTTCCGTTAAAAAGTTTTCAAATTCCTCTGATGGGCCATTGTGTAGCGCTTTCAATTTTTCTCGAATTTCAGGAATTAGAATTTTTTGCTTCGCATGCTCATTAGAAATAATATCACTTGCAGCTCCATGATAGGTACATAAAAAAGTATCCGTTGCAATGGGAGAACGGTCCACATGAAACGAATATACATCCGTGGATAGGTAATCGAATTCCTCATCTCGTTCATAACATTTCAATAAATTAAGAGATGGTGAAGCACCAAAATCGGCTAATAATCTTATATCCTTTAAGATAATTTCCCTAGCCATGTTTCCTTTTTCGGATAGTTGGAGTGCTACTAGGTCTTTAGGTTCCACTTCTGTTATATTTTCTTTTAATTGCAGTTTATTTACAATCTCTTTAAAATCTCCTTCCAAATTTCGGTACCAGCATAGGGCATTCTTTTCTTCTTTAAAATCGGTAGTTACCAATTCCGAAAAAGTGGATACTATTCCAATTTGTTTGTTGTTAGAAAAGGTATCATTCATAGTAGAGAAGTTGGTTCAAAATGCTGTTATTACTTAATTACAAATCGTTTAAGGATTTTATTTTCAATAAACTTTTTTTGCCTTTGAAAACAATTATTCTTTTTTCATTGGGTAGTAAATCGATAAAATTATCTTCAAATTCTATTCCATCGCCTTGAATAAATACATCTTTTGCCAAGGTATTTGTAGAAAGTTCTAGGTGATTTTTATCAATAAATTTATAAGTAATATTCGGTTTTTGAAAAATTAAATCTTTTGGAGAAAGGAAATAATATTCTGCAGAGGTTTTCTCTCCTTTTGAATTGATGAAGACCGCGTGAATCAGACAGTCTTTCCAAAACTTAGTGTTTGGGATTTCCAAATTGGAGAGTTCCATTGCATTTGTTACTGCATTGGATTGCAAGATAATTGACTTGGAAGTTTTCCATAATTTCGTTCCATTAAAATTGATAATGCTCACTTTTAACGTTCCTTTTTCTGCAATTAATCCATCATTGACGATTTGAACTTTTATTGAACTTAAACCATTCTTTTCTGTATTTTCTATTCCTTTAATAACAATTAATTTGGATTCGAAAGATCGTTTTACCTGATATTGTGCAGCTTTCCATCGCCCATAATAATCCATACTACTCCAGGAGGTTACTGGCCAACAATCGTTGAGTTGCCAATATAAACTTCCCATACAATAGGGCATTGCCGATCGATGGGCTTCAATGGCTATTTTAAAACCTCTTGCTTGTAGTAATTGTGACACATAAATATAATCTTCAAAAGCAGTTGGAATTTTATAATCGCGTTCCATGTAGGTTTGAATAGTTTCATAACCCGTTGGATGTTTTTGATGCGCTTTTACCGCTTCCGAAACGAGTTTCATTTCTGTGGGTTTGGCAAAAGTTTCAAAAGTTTTATAATCTGGCATTCCTTGAAAACCATATTCACTCATAAAACGTCCTATTTTTTTTGAATAGGTTTCCAAAGGTTCCATTCCCCACCAAACACCCCAATAATGAGAATCACCCTGCATAAGACTTTCCTTTTTTCCCCAGCCAATAGAAGGGGAGGAGGGCCAATACCGCCTATTTTCTTTGGATACTAAAGAATCTAATACCTCTGGGATTTCTTTTTCAAACAACCGTTCGTAATTGTTCCAAATGGTCGTGGAATCGTTTTTTGAATAATTATATTGTTTTTGCCAGCCCCAGTTTTTCCAGCCTTCATCTACTTCATTATTTCCACACCACAGCGCAATGCAAGAATGATTTTGCAAGCGAATAACTTGGTCTTTTACTTCTTCTTTTACATTAGAAACAAATGCATTATCACCTGGGAATAAAGCACATGCAAACATAAAATCTTGCCAAACCAATATCCCTTTTTGATCGCATAAAGTATAGAAAACATCATTTTCATAAACACCGCCTCCCCATACGCGAAGCATATTCATATTTGATTTTACTGCTGTTTCAATTAAATTTTCATATTTTTTGTAGGTCATTTTTGGCATAAAAGATTCCGGTGGGATATAATTTGCTCCTTTCATAAATACTTTCCTACCATTGACTTTAAAATAAAAACTTTTACCAATGGAATCTTTTTCCTGAACTAATTCAATGGTTCGTAATCCAATTTGTAATTTCTTTTCCTCCAATAATTTCTTTTTCTGATGTATTTGAACGGAGAAAGTATATAAATTAGGCACTCCAAGTCCGTTGGGCCACCATTTTTTTGGATTATTAATTTGGTACGGAATTTCTACTATTTGAATTCCTTTTTTGAGAGAAACAATTTGTTTTTTGTGATTAATTACAAGGGAGTAAACCCCAGATTTGTCACATTTTATGGTAGTTTTAATTATTAAATTAGCAACTTTATCGTTTAATTTCTCTTGAGTATAGGAAACGGATTCCAATTGGGCTGCATTCCAAAAACGTAGTACTACATTTTTCCATATTCCTGCCGTAACGAAACGTGGTCCCCAGTCCCATCCAAATTGATACGGTGCTTTTCTAACATAAACTTTTTCATCACCAGGCAAAACAAACGGAGAGAGTGCGGCAGTTTTTTTAGCTTTTAAAGAAGACGATTCAAATTCAATGCGCAGGGTATTGCTTCCATGATGAATGAATTTTTGAATTGGAATACGCCAAGTTCGAAACATATTATTGGCTTCTAACACCAAGGAATCATTTACGTAAACCAATGCATCAGTATCTAATCCGTAAAAAATAAGTTCTTTATTTTGAGCAAGAATTTCCTTTTTGGAGATTACAAATTTAGTTTGATATACCCAATATTGTTCTTCAATCCATTGTAATTGTTTTTCATTACTGCCATAAAAAGGGTCTTGTATTTGATGATTCAAAAACAAATCGGTGTGAATAGTACCTGGAACACGCGCTTTGCTCCATACATTATCTGAGAATTTCTGAACGTTCCAATTTTCTTTAGAAAGCGAACGTTCCCAATTTTGAGTCCAACCAAGGAACGAATTCAAAAATAGTATCCCTACTAAATACCGCATTTTACTCATTGGAAAGACAGTTTTTAAGAGCATTAATTTCCGTGAGATTTGCAATTTCTGTTGCATCCGTAATTGCTGAGGTATGATAATAAGAGGCTTTTGTAATCGCTTTTACTTTCGAAGCATTTGAAGAGCGTAAACTACCTCCAGGCATAATTTGAATTTGATTTCCAAAACGAATAATAGCCTCTTGAACTGTTTCCATTCCCAACTCTATTTTGGATTGATGTCCAGAAGTTAATATTGTTTTAAAACCAATAGTGATACAAGTATTTATCGCATCTAAATAGTCATTGGTATAATCAATAGCTCTATGAAAACTACAAGGTAGTGGTTTTGCCAGGACAACAAGTTCTGAATTTCTTTGAAAATCAACGTTGTTGCTTTCATCTAGGATTCCGAAAACAAAACCGTCAATTTGTGTGTTTTTTAATTCTAAAATGGAATGTTTCATTGCATTAAATTCAGCATCGGAATAGTTAAAATCACCACCTCTTGGCCGAATCATTATTAGCAATTCTTTTGAAAATAATAGTCTTGCTTTAAGAGTATTCTCCATACTTGGTGTAGTTCCTCCTGCATGAAATTCATCGCAAAACTCAACGCGATCTGCATTGCTTTGGGCAACTACAGCCACCGATTCTAAGTTAAAACAAGCTACCTCCAATTTCATAGTTCTATTTTAAATAAAATGGTGCATCTATTAATCTATTTCCCGTGGCATCGCAAACAGCATAATTAAATCCGCCTTGAATGCAATACGAACCATATTCTCCTGATTTATTTAAAGCAATAAAACCAACTTGAATGTCTGTTAGATTTTTGTTTCTCGATTTCGTTAATTTTATTATCCTTTGAACCGCTTCTTCGCAGGCTTTCTGTGGCGATTTGCCTTGGCGCATTAATTCTACCACCAAATGAGCGCCTGAAATTCGAATTACTTCTTCTCCATGACCTGTTGCTGTTGCGGCTCCAATTTCATTATCTACATACAATCCAGCGCCAATAATAGGAGAATCGCCAACACGTCCGTGCATTTTAAAAGCCATTCCGCTCGTTGTACATGCCCCAGATAAATTTCCATCGGCATCCATTGCAATCATTCCTATCGTATCGTGATTTTCAATATTGGCCTTAGGTGTATATTCTGATTTTATAAGCCATTCTTTCCATTCCTTTTCGGAATCAGCGACTAATAAATTCTCTTTTTTAAATCCTTGTGCTACTGCAAAATCTAATGCTCCTTCTCCAACTAGCATGACATGGGGCGTTTTTTCCATAACGGCTCTTGCTACCGAAATGGGATGTTTTATAAATTCCAAACAAGCAACGGAACCTATATTAGCATGTTCATCCATAATACACGCATCCAAAGTTACATGACCGTCTCGATCTGGTCTGCCTCCGTATCCTACACTTCTTTCGGTAGGGTCGCCTTCAGGGATTTTTACACCTGCTTCCACCGCATCTAAAGCACGTCCGTTTTGTTTTAAAATTTCCCACGCTGCAACATTGGCTTCCATTCCGAAACGCCATGTTGATAAAACTATAGGCTTATTTATTTTGGATGGAATAGTTATATTCGTGTTAGCTTTAACTCCCGTGAATGCCAATCCTGCTCCTGCAATAGCAGCTGTTTTAATAAAATCTCTTCTTGTCTTCATTATTCCACTTTTATTTCGTCTATAAATAACCAGGCTGGTTCCCCAGCTCCAGGATTTCCTACTACTATTTTTCCTTGATTGAATGCGTTTACTTTTATATATCGAAGGGAAGCGGAAGGAATTTCTACTTTTACAATTCCTTTAGAAACTTCGATTTCTTGAACTGAAATACTTCGTTCCGTAGAATAATCGATACCATTTTCAGAATAAGAAACTGTAATTTGCTTAGGATAATAAATCCAACTAGCGGGACTCGACAATACATCTATTGTAATGGTATGCACCTTTTTTACCGAACCTAAATCAATAGTAGCCATTGCATCTTTGCCAGAAAAACCTAACCAATCTCTACCAAATTTACCTCGATCGCCATACATTCCGTCCACTAAACTAAAAGCTCCATTTGCTTTGTAGGAATTGCTAGGCTCCTCTTTTAATGTAACAGTTGCGCCTGTTGCCAAGTGAATTGCAAATTTTTGTTCTAATACTGCGCTCTTTTGAGTGTCACCTTCAAAACTTGCTGCTTTTAATAGGGTATTTTTTTCTATTGTGATGGGTTTACTATATAACAAAGAATGACTTGTAGGTTGCGTTTCATCTAAGGTGTAAAATATAGAAGAGGAAGGATTAGCGGCAATTAATTCTACTTGGAGCAAATGATTTGTTGAAGTGGTTATTTTTGCTTTTACTTCAAATAAAGCCTTGCTATAATTCACTTTCATTTTGTCTAAAAGTGAAAAATGTAGTAGCAATCGGTCTTTAAAATCGGCATAATTAGAGGTGGAATTTTTTCCCCAAAGCACTTCAGACAATGCGGCCATTCTTGGCATTGCCATATATTCTACTTTGGCAAAATCTTCCATATATTCCGTCCAAACATTTCCTTGAGCACCAAGAATGTAGTGACTTTCATCAGCGGTCAATTCAGTTGGTATTGGGTCAAAATCATAAACCATTTCTAAAGGAGTATAACCTCCTATTGCCAAAGGTTCTGTTTTTTGTTCGCCTTGATAATGATCAAAATAACAATGAGAACCGGGACTCATTACCACAAAATGTTTTGCTTTGGCAGCAGCAATTCCACCTTCGGTTCCACGCCAACTCATTACAGCTGCATTTGGAGCTAGCCCTCCCTCTAGGATTTCATCCCATCCAATAATTTTCTTGCCTTTTTTATTTATATATTTTTCTATTTGAGAAACAAAATAACTTTGTAATTCATGTTCGTCTTTTAATCCTTCTCGTTTAATTAAAGCTTGACATTTTGCACATTGTTGCCATCTTGTTTTGGGACATTCGTCTCCTCCTATGTGAATATATTCCGATGGAAATAATGGTAACACCTCATCTAAAACGTCTTTCAAAAAAACCAATGTGTTTTCATTTGGACAAAAAACATCGTCCAAAACTCCCCATTTTGTAGCAACTTCAAATGGGCCACCTGTGCAAGAAAACTCCGGATAAGCTGCCAAAGCAGCGGTAGCATGTCCTGGCATTTCAATTTCAGGGACTACTGTGATGTGCTTTTGTTGTGCGTATGCTACAATTTCTTTAATATCTTCTTGGGTATAAAATCCACCGTAGGGCTTTCCGTCAAAACGTTGCTCGTTGTAATGCCCAACCATAGATTCTTTTCGAAACGCCCCAACCGAAGTTAGTTTAGGATATTTTTTGATTTCAATTCGCCACCCTTGGTCATCTGTTAAATGCCAATGAAAAACATTCATTTTATATAAAGCGAGATAATCGATGTATTTCTTGATATCGGACTTTGGAAAAAAGTGTCTTGCAACATCCAAATGCATTCCACGCCATTTAAATTTTGGTTGATCAATAATTGTTAAAGCAGGGATTTGTGATTTTTTTTTCGAGTAATATTCCATCAACTGATTCAATGTTTGAATTCCATAAAAAAGCCCATTAGAATTTGCGGCTTCAATATGTATTACATTAGAATTAATTTCGATTTTATACTCCTCCGCATCCATTTTTAGTAATGGATTCAATGTTAATTCAATGCTGTTTTTTGATTTTAATGAAGCAGTATTTGTTGCTAACTCAAAGCCCAATTGCTTTTGAATTAGCTCTTTTAGGTATTGTACTTCCAGATTTTCTTTTGGCGCAATTAAAACCGTTTGTTTTGTTATAGTAAAAGGCGGAGCTTCTTCCAAACGAAGATATTTAGGTTTTGGAATAATCGGAATAGTTTCTTGCGCATTAATTGCACAACTCATTAAGGTTAAAAACAGTAGGGCAATTTTTCTATACATTGATTCAATTTTTTATTATGGAAGAATACCCTTAATTTGATATAATTCGAATTTCAAAATATGAAAGTAATCAAATTTGTTTACAAATTAATAGTTACACTCGAATTTTAAACAGAAGTAATGGAAAACAAGTTTAAAAACACAAGGATTTATGATTTTATTACTTCTGCTTGAAGAAATATTGCATTCTGAATTATTAAAACCATTTTCTAGTAAACAAACCTATTAACGATTGTGGAGAAAAGGCAACTATAAACCTAATTTTTTCGGCATATTTAGTTTGTGTAATTTCAAATCCATTTGTGGATTGAATTGGAAAATACAATTCGAAATAATCGGTAACTAAGTTCAAACGGATGCCAGTATCGAATACAAATCGTGCATCTTGTTGCTTGTTTTTCATAAAACCAACATCGCCATAAACTTCAATCCAATTCCAAATATTAAAACTTCCGTTGCCCGTTGTGATCCACTCATTAGCATAAGGATTAACCAATTTTGACTTAAATCCACCTTCGGCCTGAATGAATTGTTGGCTGAAAATTCCGGTACTTTCGGATCGTCCTATGTAGTTATAATCAAATAAATAATCAGTGGCTTTATCTAATGAAAAACTAAAATAATCGGATTCGGCTTTGTTATACAGGAAAACCCCAGCATACAAACGCAAATTTACCTGGCGGTTATCATCAAAAAGTCTTCGGAAACTAATACTAGTAGAGGCTTTTCCAAATTTAGAAGCCAATTGAAAGTCAGTAGTATATCCAAAATGTTTTGTAATTTCGGTTTTAGAATTGCTGTATCGGGCATTAAAAATAGAGTAATTACCTTCTAAAGTAGTTTTTACAAAATCACTCGGCTCCCGATTTACATATACTTGTCGCACCAACAAACTTTTAAAATGATTGTCTCGGTAATCGTTTTCTCTAAATCGGAAAAGAACATAAGGATTTATCTTTTTGTAATAGGCATCTGGCGCATAATGGTAATTTTCTCCACTCAATCCATATCGAATGTTAAACATTTTGCTATCGCGATTGAATTGGTTTACACCCAATGAAAATCTTCCCGAAAGTGAACTGGTTTTGGTGGAATAGGAGGGAGTAACATCAAAATTAAAAGGCTTATCTAAGACGGTTTTATTGTGAAAACGCATCCCAGGAATGAATCCATCGTAAAAATTATATTCTAGAGTTGGAACATACAAAATCTGATTGTAATTGGGATCTTCCAAATCCTTCATGAAATTAAATTTAATTGGTCTGTTGCTTAAACTAAAAGGCTTCAGAGATTTCCAATTGTTTCTTTGGTTGTATTCAGGAACAATGTTTTTATAATTAATTACAAGTTTGTCGGCATCGAATCTTTTAAAAGTATAAGTGCTATCTTCCTTTACATTTGTAATCCATTCCTTAAAAACGATTTCCTTGTTTTTAATTCCATAAATTGGAATTGGCACCGTAACTCCAGTTTTGTTTTTTATTTGAAAAGAAACGCTGTCTTTCGTCTTATTAACAGTAGTAAACTTGTAATCGATAATTTTTCTGGAATGGATTATGGTGTTAAAAAACCAATCAGTATTTTTAGTGGAATTATTTTTAATAATGGATTGAAATGTATTAGAATCCGTTGCATTTTTATTAGAATAAGAAACAAATTCAGCGATGCTTTTCTTTAAATTTTCTTCTCCAATATAGTCTGCTAAATATCTAAAACTTAAACCTGCTCGGTATTTAGAGGCAATTTTATCATTAAATTTTATCAAAGTATTTTTTGGATCTCCAAGCGGTTGGTCCAAATTTTTACGAGCCATTAGCATATAAAAATAACTGTATTGCTCATTAAAATCTAAAGAAACTAAATGATACCCTCTTAAAATTCGGAGTTTACCAATGCTTCCCATCATTTTTGCATCGGGGTAATTCTCATCTATATATTTCATCATATAATAGATTTGAATAGCATCAAAAATCCAATTGTCTTTTCTTGGATCTAATTGCAAAGTAGTTTTTAAATAGTTATTCAAATACGTCTTTAAAAACTTCATTTCGTAAAGATAATTATCCGAAAACGGATTAATAAACGATGGCAATTGATTCAATCCATAAAACGGATTTTGCTCATAATCCAATTGCGAAACCGTAATTTTAGATTTAGGATATTTTCCTAAATTATCCCCAACATAAGTAACTATTTTCTCAATCAATAATGCCTTTTCAATATCGTTTACTTTCTTGTCTTCTAGGTTGGTAGTGACTTCTAAATCACTGTTTTTAAAACTAAGAAAATCTTTCTTTTTTTGGATATATAAATTGATGGTTAATTGGTTGGTTCCCGAAAATTGATAGGTAAAATTCTCTTTACTAACCAAAGGTAAATCGGTACTGATTGGATACCCTAGTGGATCGGTAATTTTTAAATCCACATCCGTTAAGGCATTTGGCGTATCGTCAATATTAAGATTGTTGTATTTTAAAAACGCAGAATCTACATACATTGAAGGGGTTAAAAACCAATTTTTCAATGCCATTTCTCCATTCGAATTGTAGCCATAATTGGTAAATTTATCGTCTGGAATTTTTACAAAATAAGATAATATAAAAGTCGCTTTTTGACCTGGTGCCAATTTGTTTTTCAATTGGAATTCTACTAAATCGGGAAATCCATCTGGACGACTCCAAGTAAGTAAGGATTTAGAAGCATCAATTATGGTGATAGTGTTAGTGTTTCCCCGTTCTTTATCGGAAGCCAAATGAAAACTACGCACATATTCATCCGAAAATCGGGCTCCTAAGGGGGTGTTTTTGTCGGAATACGCATTATTCCAATCGTTTAAAACGATGCTGCTTAAAGTGTCTTTCGATTGGTTGAAATAAGTTAACTCCTGATATATATTTAATGTATTCTTTTCGTGATTTACTTCTACCACTAATTTAGATTGGTGCTGCGCAAAGGCAAAACAAGTGCTTAGAACGAATATATAGGCAAGTTTTTTCACTATTTTTTAGGTTTAAAAAGTGCTTTAAAAACAACTTTGGTAAATTCTTCAGCGCCATCTTTATTTAGATGTCCGCAAGTAGAAAAATATTTGTCGTCGGTAACAGCATTTTCAAATCTACGAATTTCTGGATAAACCTCTTGCAAATGATTGAAATAATTCCGGTTAATAGTTTCCATACACATTGGGGTTGTCAGGGCAATCAACTGAATATTGTTTTTTTTGCAAATGGCTTTAATCTCTTCATATCCTTTATTTCTTTTCGGATAATACTTCGATAAATCGGCAGGAATCAAATTTTTATCGCTTGTCATTAACGGATGAAATCCCTCATTTTCAAGTGCATTCGTTTTTTTATGAATTGCAGAATAATACATTTCTCTAAAGCCAACACGAGCATCGTAGTGCATGTATCGGTAGAAGGGAATGTACAGTAATTCGTTATATTCTGGAATTGTTCTATAAAAATCCCGAACCGTTTTGGAAGTATGCAAATAGGGCATAAACAACGATCGAATGGCTTCCGAATGGTCGTTAGTATTGATATTCAAATCGACTTGCAGCATTAAACATTTGATTTTATAATTCCTTTCGATCATCATTTGCAACATCAGCGCCGATTCTTCTAACCTAGAACGCGTAATCCCAAAATTGAAGGTTTTATATCCTTGGTCGTTAAATATTTTAGGAACAAAATGGTTGTTAACCCTTGAAGAGCCAAGGAAAACCACATCGTAATTTTTATCTTTTGAATTAAATAAATAATCTATTTTGCTTCGAGAATCCGATTGCATATAAACAGCCGTGTACAAAACGTCTAGCAAAACCAACGTGAGTAGGAGCAAGGCCAAACCTTTTGCTAAAAAAAGTAAAAACTGTCTCATTAGAATTGGAAATAAATAAATTCTTTATAATCAGAAAACACGCCAAGTGCCACAATTGCTGCCAAACACAAGCTTAATTTTAACCAACTCAACTTTCCAGATATTGGCTCAATTTTATGTCGGTTATTCCATTCGATTACTACAAAAATAAGGACTAATGCTAGCAACTCATTGCTGTAACGTTCAATTCGGAAATATTCGGAAGAAAAATTATGGTTTTCAAACATTCTTTTGATATACAAAACTGCATCCGTAATAGTTTTAGACCTGAAAAATATCCAGGCAAAACAGGTTATCGTGAATGTGGTTAGGATATTAAAAAGAGTTCGCAAAGAATCCAAATTAAAACCTAAAGTGAAATCGTCTACGTTTTTTCGGTTTCTATTTAAAAGTAAAAGTGGCAGAAAATACAAGGCATTCAGGAAACCCCAAGCCACATAAGTGAAGTTGGCTCCATGCCAAAATCCGCTGACTAAAAAGATGATGAACGTATTTCGAACTTGAAATAGTTTGTTGCCTTTGCTTCCCCCAAGCGGAATGTATAAATAATCCCGAAACCAAGATGAAAGAGAGATGTGCCATTTGCGCCAAAATTCGGCTATATCTCTTGAAAAATAGGGATAGTTGAAGTTTCGCAATAAGTCAATTCCGAATAATTTGGAAGTCCCTAATGCAATGTCCGAATAGCCCGAAAAGTCTCCATAAATTTGAAAAGCAAAATAAATCGCTCCTAAAATCAAGGATAACGAATTCATGGTAGTGTAATGGTTGAAGATTTCGTTGGCATAAATCGAACACGAATCGGCAATGACTACTTTCTTTACCAATCCCCAAACAATTTGGTAAATCCCTTCCTGTGCTTTATGGAAATTGAATTTTCTTCTTACTTTAATTTGTGGTAATAAGTGTGTGGCTCGTTCAATTGGTCCAGCAACTAAAAGAGGGAAATAACTTACAAATAAGGAATAATCTACAAAGTTTCTTTCAGATTTTATTCGTTTGTAATAAATGTCAATAATATAGGATAATCCGTGGAAGGTATAAAATGAAATTCCTACCGGAAGAATTAATTTTAATAAAATAGGACTTGCTGTAAATCCAAAGGAGTGGACAACTTCTGCAAACGAAGAAGCAAAGAAATTGTAGTATTTGAAAATTCCCAGAAAACCTAAATTGATAGTGATACAAAGCCAAAGCCACATTTTACGTTCCGATTGCGTTTCGCTTTTTTCAATTTTTATTGCCGAAACATAATCCAATAAAGTAGAAAAAACCAATAGGAATAAGAACCTCCAATCCCAACAGGAATAGAAATAATAACTCGCTAAGATTAGAATGTAATTTTGATTTATTTTCGATTTATTGCCTACAAACCAATAGAGTATAAAAACTATGGGAAGGAATATGGCGAAATGTAAGGAGTTGAAAAACATAATTTCGATACAATAAAATAACCACAAAAGACACAAAAGATACAAAAATTCACTAGATTTCTTTTGTGCCTTTTGTGGTTAACATTAATTTAGAAATTCGGACTTAAATTGTATTTTTTGTAGAAATTATCTAAAGTTTCAACCACTTCTTCCGCAGAATCAACCAATTTTATAAGGTTTAAATCTTCTACGTTGGCATTTTGATATTTTTCCATCATCACGGTTTTGATCCAATCTAAAAGTCCCGACCAGAATTCGGTTCCCACTAATATGATAGGGAATTTTCCTATTTTTTTGGTTTGGATTAAGGTAACGGCTTCAAACAATTCGTCTAAAGTTCCGAATCCACCGGGCATTACAACAAATCCTTGAGCATATTTTACAAACATTACTTTGCGTACAAAAAAGTAATCAAAGTTTAAATTTTTATCTTTATCAATAAACGGATTAAAGTGTTGTTCAAATGGCAATTCGATGTTTAATCCAACGGAAGTTCCTTCGCCACGATGCGCACCTTTATTTCCGGCCTCCATAATTCCGGGGCCACCACCAGTAATTACACCATAACCTGCCTTACTGATTTTGTAAGCTATTTCTTCTGCTAAATGATAGTATTTATCTTCGGGTTTCGTTCTTGCCGATCCAAAAATTGAAACGCAAGGTCCTATTCGTGACATCGATTCGTATCCGTTAACAAACTCCGACATGATTTTGAAAATCCCCCAAGAGTCGTTACTTCGTATTTCGTTCCACGTTTTTTGTTTTAATTTATCTTTTATTTTATTGTCTTCGTTTTCGTCTGGATTAAATGTCATTTTATTTTTGTTTTATTATTTTAATGATTTTGGCAACATCATTAAAAAATCTAATGCGTTATTATAATTTAATTTGTCATAGAAAAATCCAACTTTACTTAAATTCGAATAAAAAGGATTTCTTTTGTTCCAATAATTTAATTCCGATTGGATAAACCATGCATTTTGCCCTAATTTTTCGGCTAAAAACCATTTTTCTAATAATCTTCCAACTCGTCCATTTCCATCATCAAAAGGATGGATTTTCACAAACTGTAAATGAATTAAGGAGGCATAAAAAAAAGTTTCCATTAGAGATAAATCTTTTTTTAATAAGATGCTTACTTCTTTCATAAACGAGTCAAATTCTTCGGAAACTATTTCTTTTAAACAAGCTTCAAAGACAATTTTTCCAGTTTTTCCGTCTTTGATTACCATGTCAGAATCTCGAACTTTACCTCTAAAATGGGTGTGCAATAAATGTTTAGAAATTATTTTATGAGCCTTTAAAACAGTACTTTTTGATAATTTATTTTTTTGTGCAAAAAGATAAGCATTAAATAAATCATTCGGTTTTTGAACTAAACTAGAGAGATATTTAACATTATTTGTTTTGTATTTTAGGTAACTATCAATTTCCATTTCTTCTCCTTCTATTTTGGAGGAAGACATTGCCGAAACAGAATTATAAAAAGTAAAACTATCCAAAGAAAGTACTATTTTTTTTATTTTCTTGAAATAAAAATCAATATTTACTTTTTGGGATATTTCATAATTTTTATAAATAGAATTATATATTGCCTGAAAATTTTCCATAATTCAAATGTAATAAAAACAATGTATCTATAATAATTTACCTAATATATTTTACTCCAACTCCTTTTTCAAAAACTGCGCCGTGTAACTTTTTTTGTTTTTAATGATTTCCTCGGGAGTTCCTTTACAAAGGATTTCACCACCACCTTTTCCGCCTTCCATACCAACGTCAATGATGTAATCGGCAAGTTTAATCACATCTAAATTATGTTCGATAATCAGGACGGTATTTCCTTTGTCAACCAATTTTGTGATTACATCCATCAATACCCGAATGTCTTCAAAATGCAAGCCGGTAGTAGGCTCGTCCATGATGTAAAACGTATTTCCGGTATCTTTTTTAGACAATTCTGCCGATAATTTTATACGTTGTGCTTCACCACCAGAAAGCGTGGTGCTTTGTTGTCCTAGGGTAATATATCCTAATCCAACATCTTGAATGGTTTTTACTTTTCGATAAATCTTCGGAATCATTTCAAAGAAAACTACCGCTTCATCTACCGTCATGTTCAACACATCGGAAATGGATTTTCCTTTATAACGAATTTCCAAAGTTTCCCGATTGAAACGTTTTCCTTGGCAGGTTTCGCATTCTACATACACATCTGGCAAGAAACTCATTTCAATAGTTCTAACGCCCGATCCTTCGCAGGTTTCACATCGTCCACCTTTAACATTAAAACTAAATCGTCCCGCTTTATACCCACGAATCATGGCTTCGGGAGTCATGGTAAACAAACTTCTAACTTCCGAAAAAACATCGGTATAAGTAGCAGGATTGGAACGTGGTGTTCTCCCAATCGGACTTTGGTCGATGTCAATTATCTTGTCAATATGCTCAATACCTTCAATTTTTTTGTAAGGTTGTGGTTTTTTCACACCATTATAAATATGCGCATTCAAGATAGGGTAGAGGGTTTCGTTAATTAAGGTCGATTTGCCGCTTCCAGAAACTCCGGTTACGCAAATCAGTTTTCCTAACGGAAATTCTACCGATACATTTTTAAGATTATTCCCGCTAGCACCAGATAATTTTATGGATTTTCCGTTGCCTTCGCGTCGTGTTTTTGGAACTTCAATTTTTAATTCTCCGTTAAGATATTGTGCGGTCAAAGTATGTTCTCTCAACAATTCGGCAGGTGTTCCTTTACTGATGATTTCACCACCAAATTTTCCTGCTTTCGGACCAATATCAATCACATAATCGGCACATTCTATCATGTCTTTATCGTGTTCTACTACCAAAACCGAGTTACCAATATCCCGAAGATTTTTTAAGGAATTAATCAATCGTTCGTTGTCGCGTTGGTGCAATCCAATACTTGGTTCGTCTAGTATATAAAGCACTCCAACCAATTGCGACCCGATTTGTGTTGCCAATCGAATGCGTTGCGCTTCACCACCCGAAAGTGATTTGGAACTTCTGCTCAAGGATAAATAATTCAATCCAACATCCAACAAAAATTGCAAACGGTCGTTAATTTCTTTCAAAATTTCTGTAGCAATTGTTTTTTGTTTTTCGGATAATTCTTTGGGTAGTATTTTAAACCATGCCGATAATTCGGATACATCCATAGCCGATAATTCGGCAATATTTAGATCGTTAATTTTAAAGAAAAGCGATTCTTTTTTCAAACGAGATCCATGACATTCTGGACAATTAATCTCGTCCATGAATTCTTTAGCCCAACGTTTTATAGAAGTAGAATTGCTTTCGTCAAATTGATTTTTTATAAATTTAGAAATTCCTTCAAAATCAATTTTATAGTCTTTAGTAACTCCAGCAGTTTTTGAAACCACTGAGAATTTTTCATTGCCACCGTTCAAAATCATTTCCATTGCTTCTTCCGAAATAGTTTCAACGGCATCGGTCAATTTGAAATTATATTTTTCTCCAATAATCTCTAATTGCTTGAACATCCAAGAACTTTTATATTCACCAAGAGGGGCAAGGGCGCCTTTATTGATGGATAATTTTGGGTTTGGAAATATTTTTTTGCGGTTGATTTCGTTTACAATCCCTAAGCCATTACAATGTTCGCAAGCACCTTTAGGAGAGTTAAAAGAAAATAAATTCGGTTCCGGATTTTGATAGGAAATTCCAGTAGTTGGGCACATCAAAGTTCTACTAAAAAAACGTACTTCATTAGTTTCATTCTCAATTACCATCATCACATCTTCTCCGTGGTACATGGCAGTTTTGATACTTTCTGACAAACGTTTATCGGTATCTTCATCCTTTTCGACTTGCAATCGATCAATTACAATTTCAATATCGTGGGTTTTATAACGGTCGAGTTTCATGCCCGCAGTGATGTCTACAATTTTACCATTTACACGAACTTTTACAAATCCTTGTTTGGCAATTTGTTGGAATAACTCGACATAATGTCCTTTTCTTGCACGAATTACTGGCGCTAAAACATTAATTCGTTTGCCAATGAAATTATCTTTAATCAGATTTTTAATTTGCTCATCCGAATAGGAAACCATTTTTTCGCCCGTATTATAACTGAAGGCTTCCCCTGCACGAGCATACAATAAACGCAGAAAATCATAAATTTCGGTGATGGTTCCAACGGTAGAACGTGGCGATTTGCTTGTAGTTTTTTGTTCGATAGCAATTACTGGCGATAATCCGTCAATTTTATCTACATCGGGGCGTTCCAATCCGCCAAGGAATTGTCTTGCGTAAGCAGAAAACGTTTCTATATAACGGCGTTGTCCTTCAGCATAAATGGTATCAAAAGCCAAAGACGATTTTCCCGAACCCGAAAGTCCTGTAATCACCACCAGCTGCTCTCTTGGTATGGAAATGTCGATGTTTTTCAAGTTGTGAACTCGAGCACCAATTACTTCAATAGTATTATCGTTTTCTTGCATATTTTTTGTAAAAAGCAAAAGTACGTTTTTAGGAATAAAATTCAGTTAGTCAGTTAAGAAGAATTTGTGTTTTTTATATTTTTTTTAAATGAATTTTGTTTATTCTGGATCTTTTAGAATTTTAAATCCAAAACTACCGTTACATTAAAATAACTTATAAAAATTTAATTGATAATTGGTTTTTTTGCAGTAAACAAAAAATACAATCCAATAAGTATAAAAGGGATACTTAGCCATTGGCCTGTAGAGAATATTGTGGAATCTCCGAAACCTCCTTGGCTTTCTTTTACATATTCTACTACGAAACGAACACTCCATAACAAGATTAAGAAAAGTCCGAAAAGGAGTCCTTGTTTTTCAGCGGTTTTGGTTTTCCAATATAAGAATAGAAGCAAGAAAAACACAAATATGTAGCAGAAAGATTCGTATAATTGTGCAGGATGCTTTAGAGGCACTTGCATTAATAAGTTGCTGAATTGTGGGTCGGTAGCAATGGCGTGGTAGGCTGCATCGGGATCGCTGATTTGGGTTTTGGTTACTGCGTCTTGCTGAGTAAAATAATCTCGAATGAATTTTATTCCGAAAGTGGCGTTGTTAGTCACTTTTCCTACAATTTCGGAATTGAAAAAGTTTCCAATTCTAACGAATATAGCACCGCAAGCAACAGAAATTACTACTCTATCTAATACCCATAAAATAGGACGTTTTATTACGTTTTTGCTATAAAAATACATTACCAATATGATTGAAATAGCTGCTCCATGACTTGCTAATCCTGCGAAACCGGTGAATTTAAATTCGGGTTCAAATTTGAATGGCAATAAAATTTCTAGTAAATGGTTTCGGAAATATTCCCAGTCGTAGAAAAAAACATGTCCTAATCGTGCACCTAAAAGTGTAGCAAGAACCGTCCAGATGAATAAGGTGTCTAGTTTTTCTAGGGATTCTTTTTCGTTTAAGAAAATCTTTTTCATGATGTACCACCCTAAACCAAAGGCAACGACAAACATTAAACTATAGAATCTAATAAATAGTGGGCCTAGATGTATTCCTTCTGATGGATTCCAAATCATGGTGTGAGTTTTTTTTGGGATATTTTTCAAAAATAGTAATTATAAATTCATACTATTTTAAAATTATGTTATTTATGACTACATTTTTTGGGAGGCACTGGGTCGTAACCACTTTTTCCCCACGGATTGCAACTGATAATTCGTTTAATTCCTAGATAGGAACCTTTTAATAATCCATGAATTTTTAATGCTTCTAGAAAATAGGTGGAACAAGTTGGTTCATATCGGCAGGTAGCAGGAGTAAAGGGTGAGATTGCTGCTCTGTAAAAATAAATAAGGCCCTCTAATGGAGCAATTAGTATTTTTTTTAGTTTTTCCATTGGTTCTAGAACGTAAATGAAGTTCCTTCTTTACCATCTTTTAATTGGATATCTAAAACCAAAAGTTTATCTCTAATTTCGTCTGAAAGTGCCCAGTTTTTATTTTCTCGTGCTGCTTTTCGCATTTCGACAAGCATTTCAAGCACTCCTTCTAATTTATGGGTGGTATCGTTGGAGGTTTTCTCGTTTTTGATTCCAAGAACATCAAAGGTGAAAACTTCAAGGGTATTTTTTAATTCGGCTAAATCGGTAGCGGTAATAGTTTCTCTTTTGTCGTTTAACACATTTACCAATCGGATGCCTTCAAAAAGATGGGCAATTAAAATAGGTGTATTAAAATCGTCGTTCATTGCATCGTAGCAATTTTGTTTCCAAGACATAACATCCACAGAGGAAGTAGGGCTGGTTTCAATTTCAGAACAAAGGTGAATGCCTTCCATTAATCTAGTAAATCCTTTTTCGGCAGCAAGAATAGCATCGTTAGAAAAATCTAAAACGCTTCTGTAATGGGCTTGCAACATAAAAAAACGTGCTACGTTAGGGGAGAAGGCCTTGGTTAAAAACGGACTATCTCCAGTGAAAATTTCTCCAGGAAGAATATTGTTTCCTGTAGATTTTGCCATTTTCTTTCCGTTTAAAGTTAGCATGTTGGCATGCATCCAATAATTAACGGGGCTATGACCTGTGCAGGCTTCATTTTGTGCAATTTCACATTCGTGGTGTGGGAATTTCAAATCCATTCCGCCACCGTGAATGTCAAATTTTTCTCCAAGATATTTGGTGCTCATGGCAGTACATTCTAGATGCCAACCCGGAAAACCAATTCCCCAAGGAGAAGGCCAGCGCATGATGTGTTCTGGTTCGGCTTTTTTCCATAAGGCAAAATCTTGTGCGTTTTTTTTGTCGCTTTGCCCTTCGGTATCTCGAGTGTTAGCAAGCATATCTTCAATATTTCTGCCGCTTAACTTTCCGTAATGGTGCGATTTGTTGAATTTTACAATATCAAAATAAACCGATCCATTAGTTTCGTAGGCAAATCCGTTATCGATAATTTGCTGCACTATTTCAATTTGTTCAATAATATGTCCTGTTGCTGTAGGTTCTATACTAGGAGCCAGGAAATTATAATTGCTTAATATCGAATGAAAATCGACAGTATAACGCTGTACAATTTCCATTGGTTCTAGTTCTTCTATGCGGGCTTTTTTGGCAATTTTATCTTCCCCTTCATCCACATCATCCACCACATGGCCAACATCGGTAATGTTTCTTACGTAACGAACTTTGTATTCTAAATGTTTTAAATATCTAAAAATAACATCAAAACTCATAAACGTTCTTACGTTTCCTAAATGCACATTGCTATATACTGTAGGGCCGCAAACGTACATACCCACATTGCCATCATTAATAGGAGTGAAGAGTTCTTTTTCTCCTGAAAGTGAATTGTAAATCTTAAGTGTTTGATTTTTGTATAGTGGCATAGTAGTTCTATTAACAATGTTTTTGGTACGAGACCAATATTATTCTATTTAAAAGGAAGTATCCATTTTTATGTAATCTAAAAATTCTCTTTTTACAGATTCTTCTTTAAATTTCCCACCAAATTCGGCAGTAACCGTACTACTTTCAATGTCTCTAATTCCGCGAGAATTCACACACAAATGTTTGGCATCAATGATACAAGCAACATTATCTGTATTTAAAACTTTTTGAAGTTCTTTTACAATTTGAATCGTTAATCGTTCTTGCACTTGTGGTCTTTTGGAAAAATAATCTACAATTCGGTTCATTTTAGATAAACCAACAACGGTTCCGTTAGAAATATAAGCAACATGTGCTCTTCCGACAATTGGAAGGAGGTGGTGCTCACAAGTAGAATAAACGGTGATGTTTTTTTCTACTAACATTTCGTTGTACTTGTATTTGTTTTCAAATGTAGAAGAACTTGGTTTTTTATTTGGATTTAATCCTCCAAAAATTTCTTTTACAAACATTTTAGCAACACGGTCTGGAGTTTTTTGAAGACTATCATCCGTCAAGTCCATTCCTAGGGTTGTTAAGATATTTTCAACATTTTTTTTAATAATTGCAATCTTTTCTTCATCCGTTTTTTCAAACGCATCCTTTCTAAGCGGAGTTTGATCGCTCGTTCCTATATGGTTGTTCCCTAATTCGTCAGTAAAGTCTTCGTGATTAGTCATTTTTTGATAATAAATTTTTAATAGATAGTAACTGCAAAGATAAATATTAATAAATTATTATACCATAAGAATCTAAATTTTTAAAATTTCAAAATTTTAAGATAAATTTTGGTTAAATTTATGTATATTTCGCACCTTAAATTACATCCCCTTATGAGAAAAAACTTACTATTTACATTGTTAAGCCTAATGTTTTTCAATACATTATTAGCTTCTACTTACACTAATAATCGGAATTTTAAAGTCGATTTTTTGAGCTCAAGTAATGCAATTATCAATGAAGGATGTAATAATTGTTCTTCACCTCCATTGTCATTGGCATTAACCTATTCGATTCAAAACACTTCTTGTTCTAGTAGTGCAGATGGTTCTATTGTAGGATATGCTTCTGGAGGAACGGCACCTTATACCTATTCAATTACAGGAATTGTCTTGCCGACTAATACCAATGGAGTATTTAGTAATTTACCTGCAGGAATTTATACTATTTCTGTTTTAGATAGTGCATCCAATACTATTAGTCAAAATAATATTACGGTTGGGAATCCAACGAATCCTTTAATAGTATCTTCTAATACTACTATTTGTTCTGGAAGTCCAACGACTCTATCGGTTAGTGGAAGTACCAACTCGTATACCTGGGTTGCTTCACCTGCAGACCCTACTTTAACTGCTACAACAAGTGCTACACCAACGGTTAGCCCAATTGTAAATACAAATTATACGGTTACTTCTTCGGTTTCTACCACTAAGAATTTAGTTTATAATGGTGATTTTAGTTTAGGAAATGTAGGTTTTGGAACTGACTATCAATATTTAGCAGCTGCTCCGGTAGCTGGAAATCAAAAAGCATATGGTATAGTAGCAAATCCAAACATATGGTTTTCCGCATTTTCTACTTGTCCTGATCATACTTCTGGAACAGGAAATATGATGGTTATGGATGGTTCGTCTACAAATGCAGGAAATGATAAATTTTGGAGTCAAACTATTCCAACAATAGCTGGTCAAAATTATACTTTTAGCTATTGGGTACAAACACTTGCAGCTTCTAATTCAGCTACTATTCAAATTAAAATTAATGGAATTTCTTTAGGAATTAATAGTGCGCCAACTACTTCAACTTGTGGTAACTGGACACTAGTCACTTTTCCTTGGAATTCTGGAGTTAGTACTTCGGCTCAAATAGAAATGTATGATACAAATGTATCCGTGTCGGGTAATGATTTTGCAGTTGACGATATTTCTTTTACAACAACCACAACTTGTTCTATTTCTAAAACAATAAGTATTACTGTAAATACATTGGTAATTGCTGTTCCTTTAAATCAAGTAGTTTGTAATGGTACATTTATATCCGCGCTAAACTTTACAAGTAATCAACCTGGTACTACTTTTTCATGGACCAACAGTAATCCATTATTACCTATTGGAAGTTCTGGTATTGGAAATATTATTAATTTATTAGCTGTCAATAATACTTCTAGTCCTATTGTATCTACTATTACGGTAACAGGTTCCTTAAGTGGTTGTACCAATGATGTAAAAGATTTTACCATAACTATTAACCCAACTCCTAAAGTAGGAGTAAACAGTATTCAAAAATGTACTGGCGATTTAACACCAGCCGTTATTACTGCTACCCCAGCATTTCCAGGAACCTATAGTTATTCTTGGACGGTACCACTTACAGTGCCAGCCCCAGGAAATGTGCCTAGTATTATTAACGCAACAGTTGCAGGGAATTATACCGTAGTAATAACAAATACCATTACGGGTTGTGTTAGTGCTCCAGCAACTGGAAATTTACAGTATTATATTAATTGTTGCCCAAATGATATTTCTATTACAACCCCGGAATCTTTGTGTAATGCTGCAAGCTGTACTACATTAACAGCTTCTTATATTGATGTTAGGAACACTAATACCTATACAGTAAGCTCTATTCCATTTTTACCTTTAGCTCCATTAGGTAATTTAGGAACTACACTCTGTATAATTGATGATACATATACTGCTCCTATACCAATTCCTTTTAAATTTAGTTTTTATGGAACTTGTTTTAATACAGGTCAAGTAAGTACAAATACCTATTTAACTTTTAATACAGTTAATACTAGTTGTACCACAGCTAGTCCTTGGAGTTTTACAGCTCAAATTCCTCTGTTAGCACAAAATAATGCTGCATTTAGAAATTCCATTTATTTCCCAATGCAAGATACCGATCCTTCCGTATCTACTCCAGCGGCTACCCCTGTTGAGATTAGATATATAGTTGATGGTTCTGCTCCTTGTAGAAAATTAATTGTTAATGTTAAAAACATGCCTTTATTTCAATGTGGAACTGCTCAAGGTTTACAAGAAAGCCAATTGGTTTTATATGAGGGGACTAATATAATTGATATTCATGTTAAAAAAAGAACATCTTGTACCACTTGGAATCCATCTTCTGCAACTGGAACTGGAGGAAATGGAGTAATTGGAATTCAAAATAATGGTGCAACCGCTTTAACAAGTTTAGGATTAGCTGCTCCTGGAAGAAATACTGGAAATTGGACTACAACCAATGAATCCTGGCGTTTTACTCCAGCAGGGCCTTCTTTAACTTCCTTTAAATGGTTAGATGCCAGTGGAGCAACTATTGGAACAACTCCAACTATTTCAGTTTGTCCTACCACTACAACCACTTATACCGCACAAGTAAAATATATAGAATGCAATATTCCAGGACCATCTACTATAAGAACAATAACAAAACCTGTAACTATTGAAGTTAATCCTGATGATACTTTAACGCCAAATGATATTGTTCATTGTGCTTCAGATAATTTGTTTGATTTAACTATTAATGAACCAGTAGTTTTGGGTAGTTTAGATCCAGGAAACTATCCTGTTTCTTATCATACTTCACTTGCAGATGCTCAAAATACTGCAAATCCTATTGCAGACCCTACCGCTTACACAATAACTAGTGGTACTAGTCAAACTATTTATATATGTATTAATGATCCTTACGGTTGTGTACGAGTAAAACCTTTTAATTTAATATTAAATCCATGTTTTGCCTGTCCAACTATTACTATTCCATCTTCTGATCAAACTTTGTGTTTAAATGCAGATCCAACTCCTTTTTCTGTATCAACAACTTTTACAGGTACCGATGCTATTAGTTATGTTTATTTTACTACTCCTCAAGTCGGAAATAATATGTATTCCGGAGGAATTCCTTTGGGTACAGTAACACCAACAGCTGGGGGTATAGCAACTTTGGATCTTCCTGTTTTAGGTTCTGGTTCCTTGCCAAATACAGCAGATACTTATTATGTTTATGCAATTGCAAATCCTGCTCCTACAGATGTTACTTGCAGACCTTATTCGATGATTCAAGTTGTGGTTAATGATGCTCCAGCAATTCCAACGGTTGTAACTCCGGTTACCTATTGCCAAAATGCTACAGCAACAGCTTTAACTGCTACAGGTTCTAATTTACTTTGGTATACAACTGCCACTGGTGGTGTGGGTTCAGCTACTGCTCCAATTCCAAGTACCATTGCCTCTGGGAATACAACTTATTATGTTTCTCAAACTATTTCAGGATGTGAAGGTCCTAGAGCTTCTATTACGGTAACAGTAAATGCTACACCTTTAGCGCCAACAGTGACAACTCCGGTTGTCTATTGTCAAGATGCTACGGCATCTGCTTTAACTGCCACTGGCGCAAGTTTACTTTGGTATACAACTGCAACTGGTGGTGTTGGCTCTGCTACTTCTCCAACTCCTTTGACTACTCCTGCTGGAAATACTACTTATTATGTTTCTCAAACGGTTTTAGGATGTGAAGGACCAAGAGCTTCTATTATGGTAACTGTTAATGCTACGCCTTTAGCTCCAACAGTGGTAACTCCAGTTACTTATTGTCAAAATGCTACGGCATCTGTTTTGACAGCTACTGGATCTAATTTACTTTGGTATGCTGCTGCAACTGGTGGTTCGGGTTCTGCTACAGCACCAATTCCTGTAACAACTCCCGCAGTTTCTACACATTATTATGTTTCTCAAACTCTTTTAGGATGTGAGGGTCCTAGAGCTTCTATCACGGTAACTATTAATGCTACGCCCTTAGCTCCAACAGTTGTAACTCCAGTAACTTATTGCCAAAATGCTACGGCATCTGCTTTGACGGCAACGGGTTCTAATTTACTTTGGTATACTGCTGCAACGGGAGGTACAGGTTCGGCTACGGCAACAATTCCTGTAACAACTCCCGCAGGTTCTACAGATTATTATGTTTCACAAACGGTTTTAGGATGTGAAAGTCCAAGAGCTTCTATAACAGTTACTGTTAATGCTACACCTTTAGCACCAACAGTTACCACTCCAGTTACGTATTGCCAAAATGCTACGGCAACTGCTTTGACTGCAACAGGTACAAGTTTACTTTGGTATACTACTGCAACGGGCGGTGTTGGTTCTGCTACAGCTCCAACTCCTAGTACTGCTGCTGCTGGGAATACTAATGCTTATGTTTCGGATACTATTTTAGGATGCGAAGGTCCTAGAGCAACTATTACAGTAACCGTAAATGCTACACCACTGGCACCAACAGTATCTCCAGTTACGTATTGCCAAAATGCAACGGCATCGGCATTGACTGCAACAGGATCAGGACTGCTTTGGTACGCTGCTGCAACGGGAGGTGTTGGTTCTGCTACTGCTCCAACTCCTAGTACTGCTACTGCGGGCACTATGGATTATTTTGTTTCTCAA
>CANFHX010000031.1 GCA_947446865.1 Flavobacteriaceae bacterium
TCACCTCTTCCCTTTCCGAACAGAGAAGTTAAGCCCGATTGCGCAGATGGTACTGCAGTTATGTGGGAGAGTATGTCGCCGCCTTTTTTTATAGAGCTCTAATCTTTACTGATTAGAGCTTTTTTTTACGCAAATTTTTAAGAAAAATTAATTAAATAGATTGCGAACAGAGAAGTTAAGCCCGATTGCGCAGAGGATACTGCAGTTATGTGGGAAAGTATGTCGCCGCCTTTTTTTATAGAGCTCTAATCTTTACGGATTAGAGCTTTTTTTTTATACAGGTACGGCGTGTTCGCAAGCTCGGTTCGCCGCCTTTTTTATAAAACTCCAGTCTAAAAAGATTGGAGTTTTTTTATGCAAATTTTTAAGAAAAATTAATTAAATAGATTGCGAACAGAGAAGTTAATCCCAATTGCGCAGAGGATACTGCAATTTGTGGGAGAGTATGTCGCAGCCTTTTTTTATAGAGCTCTAATCTTTACGGATTAGAGCTTTTTTTTATGCAAATTTTTAAGAAAAATTAATTAAATAGATTGCGAACAGAGAAGTTAAGCCCGATTGCGCAGAGGATACTGCAATTTGTGGGAGAGTATGTCGCCGCCTTTTTTTATAGAGCTCTAATCTTTACTGATTAGAGCTTTTTTTTATACAGGTACGGCGTGTTCGCAAGCACGGTTCGCCGCCTTTTTTTATAAAACTCCAATCTTTACTGATTGGAGTTTTTTTTATGCAAATTTTTAAAAAAAATTAATTAAATAGATTGCGAACGGGTTAAGGATTCGGGATCGTTCGGATGGTAGGGACAGGTCGCGACCTGTCCGTACAGGTACAAGAATGGGATTTTTTTGTATAATTTTTTATAAAAAATTAATTAAATAGATAACAAACACAGAAGTTAACCCCGATTGCGCAGAGGAAACTGAAGTTATGTGGGAGAAGTATGTCGACTTCTGTATTTGTAAAACTCCAATCTGAAAAGAGTCTAGCGAACTGCCGAAGCAAAAGATTGGAGATTTTTTGTTTATCGTAGTGCCGTGTTCGCAAGCTCGGATGGACTAGAGCAAGTTTAAAAGTCGGTATCTATGCTTAAATATTTTTATATAAACCTTCTTCATTTATTCTGGACTAAGCCAAAAAATTAGTAAAGGGATAATTTAAGTTGTTTGAAATAGATTAAAAAAATTTGTAAGATTTTTCCTTTTTTCGTAAATTTGCAGTAATTAAATACTTAAACCTATCGAGTCATGAAAAAAGTTTTATTTTCAGTGTTTTTATTTCTAATTTCCATTGCAGTTAATTCTCAAAAAAACAGTTATAATTCAAATATAGAAATAAATAAATTAACTATTGAATTAAGTACTGCAAATTCCATTGGTATTAATCATTATACTCCAGGATATTCAAAAAATAACGATATTACTTTAAATACGATTAATGTTGGAGCTCGTTATATGTTTAATCCAAGATTTGGATTAAGAGCTGATGTTGGATATATGGATTTGAAAAATAAGAATAAATCCGACAGTAAGGATTATGAAGTTCAACTTCCTACTTTTGGTGTTCAAGGTGTAGTAAACGCTTCAAGGTTGTTTAAAATTAATGAATCTATAGGTAGATTTGGATTGTTACTTCATGCCGGTTTGCAAATTTCTCAATTATATCCAAGAACTCCTGATGAAATGAATACGATTGATCCAACACTTGTTTTTCGTTCTCACAACACTGGTAGAAAAGAAAATAATATTGGGATAATTTATGGTATTTCACCTCAATATAGATTAACCGATAAGTTTGCTTTGATTAGTGATATATCTATTCTACATAGTTTAAAACAACATTTTACATGGGATGGAGCTATGAGTCCTGAAAGTAATAATTTATCTGGAAAATTCGTTTCTATTTCAATAGGTTTAACTTATTCTCTAGGGTCTGAAAAAAACCATGGTGATTGGAATTACTAATAAAAAAATTATATAGATTTTAAAAATTCCCCAAGTAGTTAGAAACTATTTGGGGAATTTTTTTACAATTAAAATACATTTAAAGTAGAAGGTTATACTGGTTTTAAATAAATTGTATCCTTTTAAAATCGAAACAGACCCTTTGAGTTTTGTTGAAAGAGTTAAATTTAGATTGATTTACTTATTACCAAATTGCTAGTTAATAAATTCATTCTTGGGTATGGAAAATTGTAAGAAATATACTATTTATTTCTGGTGAATTCTAAACGCGTTGCGTGAGGGATGGAAGCGGTATCCTTTGCTTTTATTGCGAGGTCACGAGCAATAAAAAGCAAAGATATAGCGGACAGCCCGACCCGAAGGGGCACGCCATAAAAATAATTAGTAGTTACTTTTTAGGTTTAAGAACTAATTTTGTTGAAGAAGCTATAATTTCCTTTTTATTTAATTTCATTTTTCGAAATTGTCCTTTGTTGTACATTGCGGCTTGATCGCTGTAATGAGAGCTCATTGGGTTTCCAGATTGCCCCGTTGGGAGTATGCTCACGCTGTTTTCAATGTTTGAAAAATCGATGACTCTTCTGGTGGATGGACCCGCTTTTACATCATACATTCCGGTGTCGTTATAGAAAAACATTAGGTTGTTTATGACTTCGTTGGAACCACTTGCTTCAAAAGGGCCTACGTTGAAAAAACTTCTCAAGGCTGCGATTTTCCCAATGGGATGTTGGTGCTCTAAAGTATGAACTTTGTTCCAAGTCCATAAGGTTTCTGTGGTGCCTAATTGTTTTTCGAGTGCCGTGATGGCTTCTTTAAAGGATTGGGTGAGTATGTCTTTTTTTGTTTCTTTTTTGTTTTTGGTTGCTATATTATCCCACCAGAGAGAATTTTCATTTTTGCTTTGTCCCTCTATTACTTGTTTCATAATATGCGTTCCCAAAAAGGATTTGAAGTTTTCTTCTCCTAATTCGTCTTGGAAGGTGTTTTTTAAATAACACGATATCCATTTATTGTAAATGGTTGGAGCAACATCTTGAAGATTATTTGAACCCGACCATTTTTTTAGTGTTTCTAATGCTTCTTTTTCATGGGCATTCCAACTGGTATTTGCCATTGATTGTGTCCAATTAGCAATCAAAGAGATAGCTGTTGCAGAAGTATTATCGTTAGTCATTTTTTGCACATCAGCACTAGTCCAATTGTTTTTTGGCTTTAACAAACCGTTAATTCTAGTGGCGCGGTCTCTTGGCAAATAATACCCTGGGTACAAATAACCGTCTATTGCTTCAGGCTGGTTGTTAGCCGAATACACATAATTCCAATTTGGATTAATAGCCGATGGATTCTTGGAAAAATCAAGAAATTCTTTTTTATCATCAATGCCATTGGCTCCATTCATAATAAAATTCCCATTGACCGATTTGTCTAATTTGTACAATTTTCCAGAAGTTATCCAAGCAATATTATTCTTAGCATCGCCATACATAATATTGAGTCCTGGCGCAGCGATTAACGAAATAGCTTTAGAAAAATCATCTAATTTTTTTGAATGCGAAAGTGCATGAACTGCTTCAAGAATTTGATTTTTTTGTTGGGTGTAAATCCAAGACATTGCTACCGGTTTTTTGGTAGTTAGAGTATTTAATAGTCCGTTCATTATTGGTCCATGAATGGATTCTTTACTATTTAGTGTTACCGAAGTACTGTCTTTAACTTTGATGATTTTCTGGTGAAGCGCATAGTTTTTATAACCGTCCACTGTTTTATATTGGTTGTTATTTGCAGGATTTTCCTCTTCTTGAAATAAATCTAAATCGTCGTTTTCAAACATGGTCAAGCCATAAGCATAGTTGTGGTTGTGGCCCAACAATGGGAATGGAGTTCCCGCTAAATAGTAGCCGTACATTTCGTAATCGGGGGTGGTGATATGGGCTTCATACCAAGTGCAGGGTTGCGAAAACATAATGTGCGGATCATTTGCAAAAATAACTTTGCCATTCTTGGTTTTTTGCGCACCAATTACCCAACTATTGCTTCCGATGAAGGATGGTATTGGAGAATTGTCTAATAAACTTGCAATAGATTTTGAGATTTCGGCATAGTCATTACACTTTCCTTTATAACTTTTTAATTGGGTGGTTCCAAACGAACCATCAATACCGAAGTCTTTTAGATATTCCATTCCGAATTTATCGCGAATATCTGTAAGCAATGGATCTGTTTTTTGTGCCATAGCAAAACTAAAAGACATGTATCCAAAAATATTGTAAACGTCTTTTAGTGTGAATTTTTCTTTTTTAACACCCAATAATTGAAATTCAATTGGTGTTTTCCCCTCCTTCATGTTTTGGTTTATTCCATCTACATAGGCCATTGCTAAGATATACGTTTCGGAGTTTTTATCTAATTGTGCTACTGCTTTCTCGGAGTTTTCTTCGATGCCTATTCCAGCAAAGAACAGATCGTTCTTTAGTGCTTTGGTTCCAAATAATTCGGATAATCTGCCTGGGGCAATCCTTCTTAGTAGTTCCATTTGCCACAATCGATCTTGTGCATGAACGTATCCTAAAGCAGTCATGGCGTCTTTTTGGGAAGTGGCATAAATATGTGGCACACCATAATCGTCAAAGTAAACGGTAGTTTCTTTTCCAATGTTTTTTAAAGAAATTTCTCCTTCGTATTTTGGTTTGGTAGTCTGTAAATAAACATAAAGTGATACCGATAATAGTACTATTACAGAAATAAGAATTAGAAGAACTTTTTTAAGTGTTTTCATTAGAAAATAGATAGTACATCAAATGTAAAAAATAAACCAATAAGAAATCAAGTTTCATAGAGTTTTGTCTCTTAATTTTTTTTATTTTCTAGGAAATTCAATTGCTTTTCCAGTGTGCATTCCGTTGTTTTTTGCCAATACGCCACATAGATGAAATAACATTCTAGCACCAACATTTCCATCCCAATCGTCGTTTTCTCCAGGAGCAACTTCAACTAAATCGAAACCAATAATTTCTTTGCCGCTTTCCGCTAATTTGTTAAACAAATAAGTAGCTTGTTCAAAAGAAAATCCTCCTGGAACTGGTGTTCCTGTATTTGGACAATACCATGGATACATTCCGTCAATATCAAAACTGATGCATACCTTTTGCGGTAAAGATGCGATTATTGCATCACATTGTTGTTGCCATGTTTTGCCTTCAAAGGTTTCTCTTTTTAAATCGGCATCACTATTTACTAAAACCCTTCCTTTTGATTGTTGCACTACATCTACTTCTTGTTCGCAGAAATCTCGGATTCCAACTTGAACTATTTTTGAAATTTGAGGTATTTGTAAAGCATTATACATTATGGAGGCGTGAGAAAAAGTAAATCCTTCATATGCTATTCGCAAATCCATATGAGCATCTAGGTGCAAGATTCCAAAATTATCGTGTTGGGTTGCTAAAGCTTCATAATAGCCAAGAGGTGTAGAGTGATCACCGCCTAATAAAACTACTTTTTTGCCTTTATTCATCCAATACAAAACGGTCTCTTTAACTTCGGTGTGCAAGTTGCGGCAAACTAAATTTATTTTGTCTAAATCGGCTTGAAGAACTGGAATCTTTGAAACTTCTTGCCCATCTTCCAACGCTTCAATGATGGGTTGAGCAAGTGCTTTATATTTATCGGAATTTGATTTCCAGTCATTTGGAATTTCGGCATAATACATGCCTAATTTCCATAGTTCTGGAAAATCTTGATGGTTAAGATCTACTTGAAAGGACGCTTCTAATATTGCTTCAGGACCATCAGATGCTCCTGCTCCGTAACTAACAGTTACTTCCCAAGGCACAGGAATGATTATAATTTCTGATTGTTCTGCTGAAAATGGCAATCCGAAAATAGTTGCATCAGCTAATCCTGGTTGAGAAGGATCAAAGTCTTTTATAATTTGTTCTTTAGTCATATAATTTGAGGAACAAAGCAATTGCTTTATTCTTGATTTAGTTTTTGCAAATGTACTAAGGTTTTAAAGTCTTTACAAAATAAAATAACCACAATGAAATTTACATCCATTGTGGTTATTAATGAGGTTGAAAAACTTTTTATTCTTTTATAAACTTGTAACTTGCTTTGGAAGTATTGAAGTAAATTGTATATATTCCATTAGAAAGTTTAGAAACATCTACTTTTTCTTCATTAGAAATCGAAGCTTTTTCCATTACTTTTTGTCCTAATATATTATAAATCGTAATGCTTTCATTAGTATCAAATTCTCCTTTAATGGTGATTTGATTCTTAGCCGGATTAGGATAAATTACTACATTTTCTTTTACATTTTGAGCAACTGCTAGATTTGGAGTAACTGTAAGTGAAAACGATCTCACTACAACTGAAGTTCCTAAAGTCGCAGTCATAGTAATTGTGTATACACCCGGAGCAAGAACAGTTCCTACTATTGGTGATTGTGTTAAAGTAGCAGCGCAAGCAGCAGAAATAGGATTTGCTAAAGTGGCATAACTTGGTAATGTATAGGTATTAGTAGCATCAGCAGCAACTGTTTGGTTTGCTATTGAAGCCATTGTTAATGAAAGTGCTGGCAAGGTATACCCTTTGCTTACAAATTTGACCGTAATTGTAGTGATGTCTGCACAAGAATAATTCATGTCAATTGCTGCTTGCCGAACGGCTATAGCTGCTTTTTGTTGGGTTGCTGTGTGATCAGTATAAGATAAACCTTCAAGAAATGCTTTGTCGGTTTTAACTCTTCCAATAGCATCCCAAATTTTCATCATTGCTGTAGACCAAATTTGACCATCCATGTGGTTGTCGCTCATTAGAACTCCTGCAGGATAATTTAAAGAATAATTAGTGTTTCTTGTCGATCCCCATGCTGGACCATCCCAATTAAAAATCTTTTGATAGGCTGCATTAGTAGTAGCCCATTGATTTAAACTACGACTATAGGATTGTGCCCAATAGTCGCCGTTTCCTTCGCCTAAACCGTCATCAACATCACCTGCTACATTTCCTGGAGTTGAACCATTAGTAATCCAATCGTGAATTCCATGACCAAATTCATGAAGAACTACATCGGCATCTTCAGCATCATCAACACCGCCCTCACCAAAAACTATTTGTTCGGTATTAGGCATATAATAAGAATTATCGGCACCATTAGCTCCAGAAGGATCAAAAAAGAAGATTCCAGAATTCAATGATGGGCGACAAATTATTCCCAAAGTTGTATTGATGTATCGCATGCTGTTGTCTAAATGATAAAACGCATTTGCAGCTTCAAATCCATATTGACTTCTATTGAAAGAAAATGCACTTGTAGCTTGTGTGAAAAGTCCTCTGCTTGGTGCTTCTATATCCTTGATTTCTACAAAAGAACTTTTTAATTTGTAAACTCCTGCAGTTAAATCTATTTCTGGTAAAGTAACTAAAGAACGAGCAGCGTCTAAAGCCGTGTTGGTAGCATTATTACCATCAACATAACTACCTGTATAAGTAGTTTGGGCAACTGAAAGTGGGTCTGGATTGAAAATCATTGCCGTTCCTGAAACAAAAGCTAAAGTAGATTTAGTTACTTCTTTTTTGTTCTCATTTTCCTTTTTTGGTTCTTCTTCCTTTTTTTTTGATTTGTTTTTATGATGGTATATAGCCACATCTCTTTTGCTTAAAACATTTCCTGTTTGTGCATCAATTAAAACTTCCCAGCTACCAACTCCTTCACTTGAATTGGAAATAATTTTGTAAACTAGTTTTGCTTCAGGCAACTGACTATTGATAACTAAATCACATTTTTGAAGTACAAAAACTTCTTTATTATTCAATGTTTGCTTCGCTTTTTCAATAGCTTGTTCTTTATTGAGTGTTGGAATAGTACTGATACTAGTATCTTTATCCATATAAGAATTTGTTGTACTTGTAATTTCATTATCAGGATTGAAATGAATTACTAATTCTGAATTTATTACGGGTACATTATGAACCATCTGTTGGAACCGTAAAGTTTCACCGGAGATACTTTTTCTAACAAAAGAAAGATTAAATACATCTGTATTTTTGATTTTCAACTCTTTAGCATGAGAAGTAATCCATGCTCTTGCAGCACTCTCGTTAAGAGAGGTTTGCGCATTAGTGCTAAATATTATTGCTACAAAAAACAATACTATTGCTTGTAATTTTAATTTCATATTGGTTTAAGGTTAGTTAATTTTATAATTTTTTAAAAATCAATTGTTTACAAATAAACTCAAATTTATTGAATTTCTGAAATTTATTTTAATGGAGGCTTTGGATTCCTTTTTTTAACATCTGTCCAAAGTCGTACATGTCTTCAAAGGAAGTGTACAATGGCACTGGCGCCAAACGAATAACGTTAGGTTCGCGCCAATCCGTTATTACTCCGTTTTTCATTAAATAATCAAAAAGGTTTCGGCCTTCTCCATGAAGGAAAACGGATAATTGACAGGCTCTTTCTTCTGGATTGGAAGGGGTTATTATTTCGAAAGTACTCTCGACTTCTTTATCAATTTCATGCAAAATGAATTCTAGATAGGAAGTGATTTGGTTTCTTTTTTGGATTAGTTTTTCCATACCTATTTCGGCAAACATGTCTACGGATGCTAAATAGGGAGCTAAAGACAATATTGGAAGATTGCTAATTTGCCATCCGTCAGCTCCATGAACTGGATCGAAGTTGGGTTCCATTTTAAATCGACGTTCTTTATTGTGTCCCCACCAACCTGCAAAACGTGGCAAATTGGTATGGTGGTGTTTTTCATGTACGAAACAACCCGAAGCATTTCCGGGTCCCGAATTCATGTATTTATACGAACACCAAGCAGCAAAATCTACATTCCAATCGTGAAGTTCTAATTTTATATTTCCTGCAGCATGGGCTAGATCGAAACCTACATAGGCTCCAACTTTATGTCCCGCTTCGGTTATGGTTTTCATATCGAAAACTTGTCCGGTATAATAGTTTACACCGCCAAATAAGACTAAAGCTAATTCGTCACCGACTTCTTCAATTTTAGCAAGAATGTCTTCCAAACGGATGTTGTGTTCGCCTTCGCGACGTTTTATTTCTACTATGGCATCGCTAGGATCTAAACCGTGGTGGTTGACTTGCGATTGGAACATGTATTGGTCGGAAGGGAATGCTTTTTCTTCGCAAATGATTTTGAATCGTGTTGCAGTTGGACGATAGAACGAAACCATTAACAAATGTAAGTTAACGGTTAAGGTATTCATCACGGCAACTTCGGAAGGCTTTGCGCCTACTATTTTACTTAACGGATTTGCGAATCGTTCTTGGTAGTCCCACCAAGGTTTCTCTGCATAAAAATGTCCTTCTACTGCAAGATTGGCCCAGTCGTTCATTACTTCGTCTACGTAGGATTTGGTTCTTTTAGGCTGTAGGCCTAAAGAATTTCCGGTGAAGTAAATTACATTTTTTCCGTTGTGTTGTGGAAAAATAAACTCCTCTCTGTAGGATTTTAATTCGTCTTGTGCATCGAGACTTTGTGCGTATTCGCGGGTATTTTGAAAAGTCATTTTTTGTTTTTTTATAGGGATTACGTAGGGACAAGTTGCGACTTGTCCGTACCCTTGTACTGGGTTCGTATTGTGGTGTAAATGTAGAGAAAAATATTAAAGGCGCAAAGGGTTGTGGGTTGTGGATTTTGGGTTGTTTAGGAAAATTTTATTTTTAGGAACAATGCCAACTGCATAGCCCCGATTGAGCCGATATCCTTGCGTAGTTTACGGAGCAAGATAAAGGCGAAAGCGGGAATAGGCTTTACTAAAATGCGCAAGCCATTCGCTACTGAAAATACTTTTATTAAAAAGTATTTAAACAACAAACCACCAATAGTTTTGGTGGTTTATTGTTTAAATAGGGGTTGTTTTAATTATTCTTTAATGAATTTTTTGGTAACTTTTTTGTCTCCGGATAGGATTTCTAGGAAGTACATTCCGTTAGAGAGTGGTTCTATATTTAATGTATTTGTGTTTTGTGTTTGCACAAGTATTATTTTACCTGATAAATCGCTGATGGTTATTTGATCTATTGGATTATCAGAATCGGAATTTATTTGCAAGTATTTTTGTGCCGGGTTAGGGTACAATGTAAATCCTTGGCTTGCAAAAGTAGCGCTACTTAGGGCAGCTATAAATTCGGTATTGAAAGTGTTGGTTGTAATTGGCTGGTTGTTGTCGAAAACTATTGAGGCTGTATTGGGAATAATATCTCCAATAGAAAATCCTGGTTTAAGTTTAACTTTAAAAGTTGCATATCCTTTTCCGATTTGAGTATTTGCAACCGAGGGCGGAAGAAAAATGTTGTTAAAACTCCATTTTAAATTAGCACCATTTCTTTCTAATATGTAATCATGGCTTGCATTTATCATTCTAATTGAGGTTTCATCAATTTTTGAATCTAATACATCATTGATTTTAATATTTAGAGCATTTGCGTTTCCTGTGTTTTCAAATTTTATAGTATAAAATAGATAATCATTTGGTGTAAATTGGTTGTAAATGATTTTACCTCCATGAGTTTCATCTACCGTATTAGGATCGTAAGCCGCTACAATTGTTTGTGTATTGGAAGAACTATTGTTAGTGAAATTCACATCTTCTAGTGGGCCATTTATTGAAGCTGTAGAAGTTAATAAATCATTGATATTAACTATTGGAATTACGGGAACATTCATGCTTACATCAATGGTTCTAGTTTCAAATGGAGTAAGATTGTCATAGTTATAAGTGAATCCAGTTGCATTTGCAATGGTTCCGGCTTGACTGATTGTTGAATTGGTTATTTCAATAGGGTTGTTAAAACTTACAATTCCAGAAGTAGTTGTCAAGCTGTTATTTTGATATACAATTCTATTGATGTAATCAAAACCAGCTCTTGGGTTAGTTAAAGGAACAATATTCACACTTACATCCTCAAAAGGTTGTGTTGCTTGAATAGGAAAATAATAAGTTTGGTTGGAACTGCCAATTGGAATAATAATGTTGCTGTAGTTAGTAGGTACTAATGAATAGTAAGCTGCATATTCTGAGTTAATAGCATAATTAAAATTATAACTATTGGTTCCAGTTGTATCATAAACAGAGTAGCTTCCGCTAGGAACAGTTATGGAATTTATAGTTGCCGAATTGTTTTTTTCAATTAGGAAAGTTCCATTTGGGAAATTAATTTCATTAGTGTCTTTAATGCCATTGTTATTGGAATCTACGAAGGCAACTAATTTTGTTTCTGAGCAAAGAGTAGAAGAAAAACTTCCTGCTTGTAAGAAAACGGCTGAATCCCATGCGTTATCACCTACATTGGCAACTGCTAATTTTATGTGATAGGTTTCTCCACATTGAATATTTGAAGCAGCAGAAAGCACTGTAGTAAAGCCATCGAATTGAATAGAAGTGTTTAGAAGAGGTGTGGCTCCAGTTCCATTATTAACATAATAGGCGGCATTGGCATTAGAATTAACGGTATCAATTGAAATTGGAATGGAGGTGTTTGGTATTAAAGCAATATTTTTAGCATTTCCTTCAAAAGGTCCAGAAATACCTGGTCCGCTAATAAAAAAACCAAAAACATCATTATAGGTAGTATTAACAAACTCTAAGTATTCTTCGGATGCAAAAACAAAATTGAAACTAATATTATCTCCTTGAGCTACAAAATCAAATTCAATGGTAGCTTTGTTGTATATGGTTCCTGTTGTTATTAACGCTAAATCGTTATCTCCGGGGCTAATATTACTTGATGGTTGAGAAGCACCTCCACTATTATTAGGGCCAACGGCAACTTGACCTTTTCCAGTACTTAGAAGTAATCCTTGATTAATTCCAATATTGGTAGTTGTTCCATTTGAAAAAGCATTTACTTGATCTTTAAGCATAGTTGCACTTGACAGAGAACCATTAAATTTCACATTAGAAATATAAACATTACTACCCAATAATACATTTTGAACTAATTCGGTAGGGGTATTGGTATTGTTTACGATTAATTGGGCTTGACTAGAAAGTGTGCCCAATAATAGTAGAAGAAGTAAAGTTTTTTTCATAATAATTTAAGTTAAATTCATTCAAATATAAATATATTTATAGAATATACAATTTTATTAGTTTATTTAATCGCCTCAGCTACAATGAATCTACTGGTCCAAGCATTCTGAAAGTTGAATTTATCAGTGATGGCATCAATGTTTACAATTTCTCCAGCAAAAAAAAGATTGGGATGTAGTTTGCTTTCTATGGTTTTGAAGTTGATTTTTTTTAGGTTGCTACCGCCTTGAGTTACAAATTTTTCTTTGAAGGAGCTTTTGCCATTTACTTGAAATTCGCCTTGGGTTAATTGCAAGGTAAGATTTTGCAGTTGTTTTTTAGTTAAATCAGCCTATATAAGATTTAATGCTTTATCCATAAGGCTTAATGCTTTTTATATAAGGCTTAATGCTTTTAACATAAGGCTTAATGCTTTCTTCATAAGGCTTAATGCTTTTTTCATAAGGCTTAATGCTTTTTACATAAGGCTTAATGCTTTTTACATAAGGCTTAATGCTTTCTACATAAGGCTTAATGCTTTCTACATAAGGCTTAATGCTTTTTAGTTTTGTTTTTTTTTGCCACAGATTCTCACAGATGCCACGGATTTATTAGAGTGCTTTTTAGTTTTGTTTTTTTTTGCCACAGATTCTCACAGATGCCACGGATTTATTAGAGTGCTTTTATAGGGTTGTTTTTTGGGTATCTATTTTTGAAAAAAATAAACGGATTTTATCGATGTTAGTCGGTAAAATCCGTTTGATTTTTGTTTCCATTATAAATGGAAAGTTACGCGGTGTTTATATTTTCCTAAATTTTATTTTTGCGATTGCTTTGTATTGAACTGAGTTTACATCTAAGATGGAGAACAAATAATCTTTGGCTTTGTTGCCAATATCTACTAGGTTATCTTCGGCAGTATATAGGTTTTTGTTTCTTTCGCTTCTAGCATTGTTTAAGGGAACGAAGGTATTGGATACTGCTTGTGTTTTTGCTAGCATTGTTTCTTTTTTTGCTTGATAGGTTTCTACTTTATATTCTTCTTCGTTTGGATTGTAATTGGGTGTGTTTTGGAGAAATGAAATTAAACCATCCATATTATTGGTGCGTTGGTCGTAACTCATTTGAGATGTTGAATGGCTGACTTGTATTGACGTTGGATCTGTTGTTGTTGGTTTTTTGGATTTTCGCCCTCCATTTAGTTTTCGTATAATGGTTGTTAAATCTTCTATTTGTGCTGGAGTTACTCCTTCGGTAGCTTTATAGGCTTTCTTGAGTTTTGTTAATTGGCGATTTAATGGTTCAAAAAATATTTCTCTATCGTTTACCGCAATGGAATATGGTGCTAAAAGTATATTTACCTTTTCTTGACTGTTGAAGGAAATGGTATAAATTTGCTGCAGATATTCTATTTTCAGCATTGAATTGCTAGGGATGTAAATACTTCCTAGTGCTTGGATGTTGTTGTTTAATAAATTTAGGTTAGCAATGTTTTTTGCATGACCTATTTCTGAATTTGATGCCATAATTTTTTTGTTTTAAAGATTATTAATTATTGAAATTATTTATCCTTAACGTGTTGTTTTTTATATTATTATTTGTATAGTTATTTTTATTAAGTTTTATGATTTCTCTTGTAAACGAGTTCTTACAAAAGGGGTTTTTTGGTTGGTATTTTTGATTTATTGGTAGGCAATCTTACGCCAAACCAAGTACATCAAAATAATATAAAAACAGAAAAATTATGGGAGAGTTATTATGTAAAAAGTCCTATTATTGTAAACGAATAATGGGACTAAAAATGAGTTGTAAATCTATTTTAGGATTAAGTATAAATATGTAAACTTATTTTAGGACGAGATAGGGGACAAGTTTGTGATTAGTTTCTTTTGAAATTCTAATTTCACAAAAGACATAACCTTATTAGCCCTGACAGAAGTGGAAATCCTTTTAAATATATAGCCCATGGTTTAAACCATGGGCTATATATTTAAAAGATTGCAACGGATGGCAGGAATGACATTTACTAAAATGCGCAAGCCTTTCGCTCTTGAAAAAAGAAAATTATTTTTGTATTGGGATAATTAATCTAGGGGGGGTATTAAATCGCCTCCGCCACAAGGAACCCACTGGTCCAAGCATTCTGAAAATTGAATCCACCAGTGATGGCATCAATGTTTACAATTTCGCCAGCAAAATATAGGTTTGGATGGAGTTTGCTTTCCATGGTTTTGAAGTTGATTTCTTTTAGGTCGATACCGCCCGCAGTTACAAATTCTTCTTTGAAGGTGCTTTTGCCATTTACTTGAAATTCGCCTTGGGTTAATTGCAGGGCAAGATTTTGCAGTTGTTTTTTAGTTAAATCGGCCCATTTGGTATCTTCGGAAATGGTAGCGGCAAGTACTAAATTTTCCCAAAGACGGTTTGGAAACTCAAAAGGGGATTTCTTAGAAACTGCTTTTTTAGAATGTTCTAGTTTGAGTTCTTTTAGTTTTTCTTCGGCTTCTTCTAGGGTAACCTCGTTAAGCCAATTGACTAGAATGGCAAATTGGTAATTTTTATCGGCTAATTCTCTTGCTCCCCAAGCGGATAGGCGCAATATTCCGGGTCCCGACATTCCCCAATGGGTTATTAATAGCGGTCCGGAGGCTTCTAGTTTGGAGTTTTTTACTTTTACAGATGCCATTGCCGAAACGCCCATTAAATCTTTTGTTCGTTTGTCTCCGATGTTAAAAGTGAATAAAGAAGGAACAGGAGGGATGATGGAATGTCCAATATTGGCAAGCATTTCCCAAATTTTAGGGTTGCTTCCTGTGGTTAGGATTAAATTTTGACACGAATAATTTTCGGTTGTGGTTTGTACTTTCCAATAATCGGCTGCTTTAAAAATAGATTGTACGCTTTGTCCTGTAAGGATGTCGATTCCGAGTTTTTGGGTAGCTGTTAAGAAGCAATCCACTATAGTATCGGAAGAATTGGAAACGGGAAACATTCTGCCATCGTCTTCAATCTTTAGTTCTACGCCATGTTTTTCAAACCATTCGATGGTATCTCCAGAGCAAAATTGGTGGAACGGACCACGAAGTTCTTTTTCGCCACGCGGATAAAACTTCACTAAATCATTGGGGACAAAACAGGCATGGGTAACGTTGCATCTTCCTCCGCCCGAAATTTTGACTTTAGATAAAACTTCTTTACCTCTTTCTAGGATGGCAACTTTTAGGGTTGGATTTTTTTCTACGATGTTAATTGCAGTAAAAAATCCTGCAGCACCACCACCAACAATTAGTATATCGTATTTTGAATTCATTTTTTATTTTTAAATCATTAAAGTAATTAGGAAAATAGGCAATGAATTACCTTGCGAACTTTGCGAAAAACTTTGCGTCTTTGCGGTTAAATCCGATCAGGAAAATCAGAGATTATCCCATCTACTTTTAATGATTTTACAAATATAAGGTCTTCTGGAGTATTTACCGTCCAAGTGTAGATTTTAAATCCGTTACTATGGATGAGGATTACATTTTCGGAATTCAATAATTTAAAATACGGATTTATGGAATGTGCTTTTATTTGAATCGCAAAAGCAAGCGCTTTTTCGATGGATGCTTCTGTTAATACTCCGAGAGATATTTTTGAATTTAGTTTTGAAACTTCTTCTAAAGTTTCCCATATAAAACTCGAAATTTGAAATTGTTGGTAGTTCCAATTCTTCTTGTTTACATATTTTTCAATAAGTCGTAGGACTTTTGGAGTTGCAGTTGCCTCTTTGATTTCAATATTTATAATGCATCTTTTATCCACCAAAATAATTACTTCTTCTAAGGTTGGAATTCCTAAACTTTTTAATTCGGATGCCGAATAATCGGATACAAAACCTGTTTTGGTGGTGGTTCGGTTTAAAGTTTCATCATGAATCACCATAATTTCACCATCGGAACTGAGGTGCACATCCAATTCTATTGCATCAACATTAAGTTCTATTGCTTTAGCAAAAGAGGCTAAAGTGTTTTCTGGTTTATAGCCTTTGGCTCCGCGATGTCCAATTTTTAACATTATTTCAATAAGGCATTAGTTCTACGAATTGCTTCTTGGTCTTTATAATCTAGCCATGCTTGGCCTTTGCGTTTGCGCATCCAGTTGTCGTAATGGCGAATGATGGCAACATTAGCAAAACCTTTCATTAAATTACTTGGACTTCCTGCTAACGATCGTAAACTCAATGAAAATCCAGGAGTTAAGTATTTCATATAATGCCACCAACCTTCGGGCATGTAAAGCATTTCTCCATGGTTGAGATGGGTGATGTAGGGTTTAATCTGTTTTAATGCAGGGAATTTTTCAAAATCGGGGTTGTCAAAGTCAATATCTTCATTGCAAAGCCAAGAATAGGGCAGGCGGTACATGTATTTGGTTTCTTTTGGATCTACTAAAACACATTGTTTTTTGCCATCAAAGTGAATGTGAAAGATATTTGGAAAATCGATGTCATAGTGCATAAATACTTTAGCATCTTGACCTCCGAAGAACAATAAAGGTAAACTTTTTAAAAGATGAATGCCTAGGTCGGGCCATTTCATGTCGGCTTTCATTGTTGGCACCTCTTTCATTAAGTCGTAGAGGAAAATACGCAAGTCGGTTGGACCTTTTTCTAGAATAGCAATGTATTCGCTCATGGTCATTGTAAAGTCGGGTTCGTTCACTTTTTTGGTATAATCGGTTTTTCGACTATCGTATAACGGAACCATTTTATCACCAGCCACTTTTTTTAAAAAGTCAAAATTCCATTTGGTAAAAGCAGGCCAATCTTCAATTTGGTTGGTTATAACCACGGGTTTTTGTGGTTTGTAATAATTCTTTATAAATTCTTCTTTGGTGAGTTTTTCAACTCTTTCTATTTCAATGTAATGGAATGGCATAAATGGATGTTGAATTAGATTATTGCTATTACGTATTCAACTAAAGATACAATATAAAATTGGATTTTAGGAAATTATTTAACATTATTATAACCAAAAAATTGCCCTTTTGAGGCAATTTAGACAGGTATTTGTTTAAGATTTCATTGTTGCCAGAAAAAAAACTAAGTGTTAACTTTTTTAAGCCTTTAAATATTGAAGCAACTTAATTCTCGCAAAGACGCAGAGTCGCAAAGGATTTAATTATAAACTGCGCCTTCGTGCTTTTGCGATATAAAATTTATAAATATTATAATTGAACAAAAATATTTAGATTTATAATTTTTCAAGAAGTAGAATAGAAAAGTTAGTGTTTAAAGATACTTTTCCGTCTTGGACTACTGAAGTTTCCCCAGAATAAGCATCTTTAACTTTGGTTCCGTTTTTGAAAATAGTTCCAACCGAAATTTCTTTTGGACCGTTAGGTAAATCCAAACCAATAACAACTGCATCGTTACGTTTTCCTTTAACAAATGTTCTGCTGAAAACATAAGGAGTACTTGTAATTTGGGTATGAATTCCTGCTCCAACCGCAAGATGGTTTTTTCTAAAGTTGCTTAGTTTTTGCCAATGCAATTCTACTTCAGCAGTTTTAGGATTGGTTTTAATGTCTTCCCAATTCATGAATGAACGTAAGGTAGCATCGCCTTGAGTTCCTGTAATATCTAAAGAACGAGCACTTTCATCTCCGTAGTAGGTTTGTGAAATTCCAGGCGCCAATAATAATTTGGTAGCACTTTCCAATGTTTTCTCGCGTTTTTTATCAAAAGGATTGCTGTCGTCATGAGAGGATATATAGTTCATTACGGTGTTCCCTTTTAAATCGTAATTCAAAATAGTAGAATATTTAGAAAACAATTCTTCATATCCCATTTTGGCTTCGTAAGGAAAGGCGAAATTGATTAAACTAGTAAATCCATTTTCAAAATAGTTGACCTTTTTATCTCCGAAATCATATAATTTCTTTCCTCCAATGTTATAGCCGTAAACTTCTCCAACCATAAAAAACGGATTGTTATCCAATACTTTTTTAGGGTTTTTAGTTTTAAATTCGGCGAAAGCCAAATCACATACCTTTTTAAAATCGGCCCAAACATCTTCTTTGGTATGTTTGGCAGTATCTACACGATAGCCATCTATACCATAGTTAGTGATATAATCGGAAAGCCATTTCATGATGTAATATTTAGGTGCACGAGGAAACTCCGTTTTCTTGAAAAATGTTTCTAATTCGGCAACTTCTTTGTCGTATCGACCTTCTTTTTTCCATTTTTCAACTAAGAAAGGAGGAAGGGCAACGTTGTCATTGCTTTCGGTTTTAACATCTGGAAGATTTTCTACCAAAGTACAATTGATGTAAGTGTCATACGATTGGTAGGTGCATTTTGGGGAAGTTCGAACCCAATCACTTGGATAAACCGGATCTTCGGCAGTCACTGGACCTGTGTGATTTATTACGGCATCCAACATGATTCGGATTCCTTTAGAATGGGCTTTTTCAACCAATTCTGCCAAGTCTTTTTTAGTTCCATAACTTGGATCTAACGAACTCCAATCTCTAGTCCAATAGCCATGAAAGCCATAGGAAAATCCGGTTCCTTCGTCTACGCCATCGTGAATTTGCTCTACAATTGGAGTCATCCAAATTACGGTAGTCCCTAATTTGTCAAAATAACCTTCGTCTAATTTTTGAATCACACCACGAATATCGCCGCCTTCAAAACCGCGAAGTTTTCCAGTTTCTTTGTTTCTGTTAAAGGTGTGGTCGTTGGTTGTATCCCCATTGTTGAATCTATCGGTTAATAGAAAATACACGTTGGCATTCTCCCAAAGAAAAGGAGTTTTGGCTGTGGTGGTTTTCTTTTTTTGCGCAAAGGAATTTCCGCAAATTAGAAAAGCCAATAAAGCGAAGGTTGTTATCTTTTTAATCATAATTTAGTATTCTATTTTTATTTCTGGATAGGTTCCGTTTTCCCAAGGGATAGAAATTTCCAAAGGATTAGTAAATGTTTTATAAACTCGTTCTTGCCCATTTACAAAAATTCTTTTGGCATGGATATTATGGATTATCAAGTTTATATTTTTTGCTTTAGAAACAAATTTCTTTCCAACTTCCTTATTGAAATTAATTTTCAAAATGTTGTTTGCAATATGGCTGTTGAAGGTAAGTAATTCGTAGGCTCCTTTTTCATAAGCATTTGGAGTTGTTCCATCATCGTTGTACAATTCTCCAGAAGAAGACGGCATTGTTACATCAAAATAATAATGCAAATCAAAATTTTCTAAAGAATATTCACTAGTATTTTGGATGGTTTTAATCTTTGGAATAAAACTTCCACCATTAACAAAAACTGGAATATGATCTTCCATAACCGCAACTTTTTGGGTAGTATTGGCTTTGTATTCTTTATCGGAATAAAAATCAAACCAATTGCCACTGCTGTTAGGAAATTGGACTTCGGTTTCTGTAACATTAGCATTAGTTATTGGTTTTACTAAAAAACTATTTCCCCAATAATATTGATCTGATTTAATATCGTTTTGCAACGGATTGGATTCGTTTTTAATGTAAAATGGTCGCATTAAGGCTTTACCAGTTTGGTTGTTTTCAAAAGCCAAAGTATAATTGTAGGGCAATAATTGGTAACGTAATTCCACTTGTTTCTTGGCTTTTTCTTTGGTAACGATATCTTTATATGCCACTTCCGAAGCAACATCTTCTTGCGCATGCGGACGGAAAATTGGAGTAAAAACCCCATATTGTAACCAACGTAAATACAATTCGTTATCGAAATAATCTCCTGCAAACCCACCTAAATCGGAGTGCATGTAGGCCATTCCTTGCATCCCCATTTGAACTGCAATCCCTACTTGACTTTGTAATCCGCCCCAAGTTCTGCTCACATCACCACTCCACGGAATCATTCCAAAGCGTTGGCTTCCGGAATATCCTGCGCGCATTAAAATGAATGGGCGAGTAGTAGGAAAATCTTTTTTATAGCCCTCAGCAATTAGTTTTGCCCAATTGTGTCCGTAAATATTGTGAACTTCATCGGCTTTTCCGCCAGCAGTAATTGCTGTGGTTGGAAAAACTTCTGGTTCTCCTAAATCTCCCCAGAGGCCACCAACGCCTTGGTTAATCAATCGTTTGTAAACATCCCAAAACCATTCTTTTCCTTCGGGTTTGAAGACATCAACAATTCCGGTATTTCCAAAATAGAAATCCCAAGTTGCAGGAGTTCCATCGGCATTTGTAGCCAATACTTTTTTATTCACGGTTTCTTGCCATTTGGAGGAAGTCGTTAAAATAAAAGGCTCGGTTATTAGAATAGTTTTGATATTTTTTTTATTCAAATCGGCTATCATTTTGTCGGGATTTGGGAAGTTGTCTTTATCCCAATCCAAATTTCCCATAGTGCCTTTGATGCCTTTTCCAAACCAATATAGATCTAAAATTATAGCATCTACTGGAATTTTATTTTCTTCAAATTTTCGGATGGTTTTTTCTACTTCTTCTTGCGAATGGTATCCAAATCGAGAAGAAAAATTTCCAAATGCCCATCTTGGCGGTAATGGTTGTCTTCCTGTAAGTGAAGTATAATTGGAAGTTAGTTCTTCCCAAGAATCTCCTGCAATTACTTGATAGGTTTTTCTTCCTGATATGGTTTCGTAAGTTAAGGTATTGTCTTTTTTACTGTCTAAATCCAAATAGCCAATTGCTGCGTTATCAAAATGAACGGCATACATTTGAGAAGATAGAACCAACGGAATGCAAAAATTCATCAATTCGGCATGGGTTTCATAGCCATAACTAGCACGATTGTACAATTGCAATCTATTGCCACGACGGTTCATTGTTTCTAATGCTCTTGCGCCACCACCATATAGTTTTTCCTCCGGAGTGATGTTGAAATCTATTGTTTCTATGCCATCTTTTTTAACATAACCATTTTTTTCAGATAAAATAAACACACCATTTTTTAAATAGGAAATTTTAAAAGGTGCTTTGTCTATTAGAATTGTGACGTCTTTTGAATATAGCATCAATGCGTTAACTCCAGCAGTTAATTTTACTTTGCTTTTTTCGGAAGTTTTAATTACTGCTTCTGAATTTGGGTTATAAGTTTCTCCATTTGGAATAAAAGAGGTTTCGACCATTTTATCCGACAAATATTTTATTTGATAGGAACCATCGTTGGTTTTGATTTCTAATATGTTTTTTTTCCAAGTATGGGAAATGTATTTTCTATTTGCATTTTGCGCAAAGGAAAAGGTGGTGATTAGTAATAGGAATAATAGCTTTTTCATTTTATATGTAATTTCTCGCAAAGGCACAAAGGCGCAAAGCTTTTTATTATTGTTTTGTATACATTTCTGATATTTGCGAAAAATGTTATTTCAATTCCAAAATTAAAACAGATCTACCTTCTATTTCAATATCATTTTTCAAGTCAATGGATTTTCCGGTAAGGACATCTGTACCTGTTTTAAAGTTGGAAGTGTTTTCTTTAAATCGGTTGGTCTTGAAAGTTTGCTTTTCCGAATTGTTGTTGATTACTACCATCACACTTTCATTATCATTGTATCTAAAATACACATAAACGTTATTTTCTGGTGTGTAATGCGTAGTTTTGCCGGAATGAATAACGGTTTTGGTTTTTCTCCAATTGAATAATTTGGAACTGAAATCGTGAAATTTTTGTTGTTCGTCATTACGACCTGCATTGGTGAAAGCATTGTTAGTGTCGTCCTTCCATCCACCAGGAAAATCATGTCGAATATCGCCATCGCCTAAACTTTTACTTCCTGCCATTCCAATTTCAGACCCGTAATATATTTGAGGAATTCCTCTAACCGTAGCAATTAAAGTCATTGCCATCTGGTATTTCTGGAAATCGTTTTTGTAGATGTTATTGAAGCGATCGGTATCGTGATTTTCGGCAAAAACCAAAATGTTATTGATGTTTGGGTACAAGAAATCGTTTGCAAAATTTTCATAAATTTTAATCATTCCAGTGTTCCAATTGGGCTTGTCTTCATTGAAAACGCCTCCATTTATTGCTCCTTGAAGCGTGAAATCCATTACACTTGGTAAATAGGAATTGTAATTTTGGATTGCTGCAATTTTGCTGTCCTTTTGCCAGTAAGCAATATGTGCTTGGCTGTTAAACCAAACTTCTCCAGCAATATTAAAGTATGGATATTCATCGGTAATGGCTTTGGTCCATTTTGAAATTCCTTCTTTATCGCAATACGAATACGTATCCACACGGAAACCATCTAAATCGGCATATTCAATCCACCAAATGGCGTTTTGTGTCAGGTATTTCAACACTAACGGATTGGATTGGTTCAAATCGGGCATTGATTTTACAAACCATCCATCCATACACAATTTAGTGTCTATTGCAGAAGCATTCGTGTCGAATTGTGTGGTCATTCTATAATTGGTTTGACCGTATCCTGGAAATTGATGGATCCAATCGTAGGTTGGCAAATCGTTCATCATCCAATGTTTGTAACCCCAGTGGTTGGTTACATAATCCATGATATTTTTCATGCCACGTTGGTGCAATTCCGAACTCAATCGAAGGTAATCTTCGTTGCTTCCAAAACGGGAATCTATTTTGTAAACATCCGATTGCCCATAACCATGGTACGAACCTCTATCGTCGTTGTCTTCACATAGTGGCGTTGGCCATACTGCAGTTGCTCCTAGGTCTTTTATGTAATCTAAATTTTTTATAATTCCTTCAATATCCCCACCATGACGACCATTTATTTTAGTTCTATCTGCTTTTTCGCTGGTTTCTTTAGTGCTGTCGTTGTTCGGATTTCCGTTTGCAAATCGATCGGACATGATAAGATAAATCAAATCGGAACTGTCGTAACCTTTGCGGAAGCGAGAATTTTCTCTTCTTGCTTTAAGCGAATAGTTTTGGGTAAACGATTTGGTTTTGTTTTTAAAAGTAAAAACAAAATCTTGCGCCGCAACATTTTTAGTGTCGATGGTTACAAAAACATAGTTTGGATTTTCAGTTTTCTGAACACCTTTGATGACAAGTCCATTGGAAACGGATACTTCGTTTTGAGCAATGTTTTTTCCATAGAACATAATTTGAACTTCGGAAAGATTCATATCACTATACCAAAAAGGTGGTTCTATTTTGTCAATTTGAGCGAATGAGATTGTCGTGATTAGTAAAAAGAAGAGGGTTTTTTTCATGTTGTTTTTATTTAAAAACCCTTTCAGAGTTTAAAACTCCGAAAGGGTTGAAAAAAGTTAATTATTTTAAACCGTTACCAAGTTATTTGGTTCTACCAAAATTTCTTTTCCTTTAACGAAAACTGAAATTTCTTTAGTACCTTCAAGGGAGAAACTAGTTTCTTTATGGTTAACCGCTACTTTTAAAATTTGATTTCTGAAATTGATTTTAAAAGAATAACCTTCCCATTCTTTTGGGATTTTTGGTTCAAAATGTAAAGTGTTATCTTTTACACGCATTCCGCCAAATCCTTCTACAATACTCATCCAAGTACCGGCCATAGAGGTAATGTGACAACCTTCTTCCACCTCTTTGTTATAATCATCTAAATCTAAACGAGAAGTTCTTAAATAGAAGGTATAAGCCATATCCATTTTGTCTAAAAGAGCAGCCTGGATAGAGTGAACACATGGAGAAAGTGAACTTTCATGGACCGTAAACGGTTCGTAAAAGTCAAAATGTTTTTCTAATTGTTCTTTGGTGAAATGATCTTCAAAGAAGTAAAATCCTTGAAGGGTATCGGCTTGCTTGATATAAGGAGAACGCAAAATTCTATCCCAAGACCATTTTTGGTTAATTGGACGTTGCGATTTATCTAAATCATGCACTTTTATCAATTCTTTATCTAAGAATCCGTCTTGTTGTAAATACACATCGTGCTCTTCAGAATAAGGGAAATACATATTGTCGGCAACTGCTTTCCAGTGGGCTATTTCGGCTTTATCTAAATGTACTTTACTCATTATTCGAGTAAAATCGGAAGTATATTCTTTTTCGGTTTTATCAATTTGTTCCATGGCATAATCGATACACCATTTCGCTAAATAATTAGTATAAAAATTATTGTTTACGTTATTTTCATACTCGTTAGGACCTGTTACTCCTAGAATTACATATTGATTTCGGTGGGTAGAGTAGGTGGCTCTTTGGTGCCAAAAACGAGCAATGGCAATAAGAACTTCCAATCCTTTTTCAGGGATGTAGGAATAATCTCCTGTGTAACGGTAGTAGTTAAAAATGGCAAAAGCAATCGCTCCATTTCTATGAATTTCTTCAAATGTGATTTCCCATTCGTTATGGCATTCTTCGCCATTCATGGTAACCATTGGATATAAAGCAGCACCATTTTTGAAACCTAATTTGGCTGCATTTTCAATGGCTTTGTCCAATTGATTGTACCGATAGGTCAATAAGTTTCTTGCCACTTGTTGGTCTTTGGTCGCCATATAAAACGGAATGCAATACGCTTCTGTATCCCAATAAGTAGAACCTCCATATTTTTCGCCGGTGAATCCTTTTGGACCAATATTCAAACGAGAATCTTTTCCTAAATAGGTTTGGTTTAATTGGAAAATATTGAAACGAATTCCTTGTTGTGCTTTTACATCCCCATCAATAGTGATGTCACTCATTTCCCAGATTTTTGCCCAAGCCTGCTTTTGATTTTCAACTAATTGAGAATAACCAATTTCAAGTCCTTTTGCAATTACCTTTTGGGCTGCAGTTTGTGTATTTTCATGGTTTAAGGAAACCGTATAGCCACCAAGTTTTTGAATAGCACTAGTTTGTCCTTTAGCAACAGTAACTTCATAAGTGAATTGAATTCTATCGGAAGTTTTGTCAACAGCAGTTGGAGTGCAATTCAAGTTATTGCTTTCTAGCAAAATAGTATTGTGCATGAAAGTAGTTGCCGTAAAATGGGTTTTGAATGTTCTTGCTGATACAAAAGCCTCATTATTAGCATTAGTAACCTCTAATGGTTCCCAGAATTTTTCTTCCCAGTTAGCATCTTCGTTATGAACTCCAGCGTCTAGATAAGGTTGGTAAGTAATTTTGGCATCCCCATTTAATGGTACGATCTCAAAATTAATAACGCCCAATTCGTCTAAATCTAAAGAAAGAAAACGAGTTATTTTTGCTGCAAACTCCGTTCCGTTTTGCAAAGTCGCTTCAAAAGAACGGTAGTAAATACCTTCTTTCATGTTCAATTCTCTTCGGAAATTAGCAACCGATTTGCATTTGGCTAAATCTAAAATTTCGCCATTGATTTCGATGTTAATTCCAATCCAATTTGGTGCATTTAATACTTTTGCAAAATATTCTGGATAGCCATTTTTCCACCAGCCCACTTTGGTTTTGTCGGGATAGTAAATTCCGGCAATGTAACTTCCTTGAAAAGTTTCGCCAGAATAGGTTTCTTCAAAATTGGCTCTTTGTCCCATGGCACCGTTTCCGATACTGAACAAACTCTCCGATGATTTTACGCTTTCGGCATCAAATCCTTCTTCAATAATCGACCAATTGTGTGGTTTTATATAATCTTGATTCATTATGTTTTTGTTTAAAAAAAGTTTCAGGTTTCAAGTTTCAGGTTAAGTCGAACTTAAAACCTGAAACTTGAAACTTAAAACAAAAATTAGTTTATTAACGATTCTATAAATGAAACATCAATAAAAGTAAAATCTTTAAATATGTATTTTGCTTCGTGTAAGGTTGCCGCATCACCAATGCCAATGCTAATCATATTGGCCGAATTTGCTGCTTGAATTCCCGCAACAGAATCTTCAAAAACAATTGAATTTTCGTTAGTTGCATTCAGTTTTTTTGCTGCTTGCAAGAAAACTTCTGGATCTGGTTTTGCGTTAGTAACGTCGTTTCCATCTACAATAGCGTCAAAAAGTGGTAAAATTCCAGTTTTTTCTAGTATTGGTCTCGCGTTTTTACTTGCAGAACCAAGAGCTATTAGTTGGTTTTTGTCTTTTAAATAATGCAAAACAGGAAGTACTCCTGGTAGAATTTCACTTTCATCAATATCTACTAAATAGGATAAGTAATCTTCGTTTTTTTGGATAAGCCATTTGTTTTTATCTTCTTGAGATGCTTGGATATTTCCAAGTTCTAAAATGATATCTAACGATCGAACGCGGCTAACTCCTTTTAATTGTTCGTTGTGTTCGGGTGTAAATTCGATTCCGAGTTCTTGGGATAATTTCTGCCAAGCCAAAAAATGGTATCTGGCAGTATCCACAATTACTCCGTCAAGATCGAAAATAAATGCTTTTTTGTTTGTCATTTTAATTTAATGTGATAATTCTGTTTTTTCTTTTACAAAAAACACTGCTAAACCTGCAACAGCCATTGAGATACCTGCTATTACAATAATAATAATTGGGGAACCTCCAAATACAGCAATTAATGTACTTCCTAATACTCCTGCAGCAATTTGCGGAATAGTAATGGTAGCATTAAATAATCCCATGTAAACTCCCATTTTTTCTGCTGGTAAGGAACTGGACAACATGGCATAAGGAATTGCTAAAATTGCAGCCCAAGCAAATCCAACTCCAACCATAGACAGTAATAATAAATTTTTATCGTGTACTAAAAACATAGAAATCAATCCTAAACCTCCAAAAAGAAGTGAAAAACTGTATGTTTTTTTTCTACCGATAGCTTTTGCTATTGTAGGAATTAGTAATGCGAAAACAGCAGCAATAGCACTGTAAAATGCAAACATAACTCCTGTCCAATCTCCTGCTTCATTAAACCCAAGTGATTTTGCATCTAAAGCTTCTGCTCCCCAAACTTGGTTAGCGATAGCTCTAGTGGTGTAAACCCACATTAAGAAAAGAGCAACCCAGGAAAAAAACTGCACCACACCCAACTGCCAAAATATTTTTGGAGCGTTAGAAATAAGTGTGAAAATAGTAGATTTCTCTTTTTTCTCAGCAGCTTCCAAATTGATATTATTGTATAAGGCATGTTCTTTTGGAGTATATTCTTTGGTTCTGAAAACCGTCCAAAGAACGCTTAATAATAATATTGCACCTCCAATGTAAAAAGACCAAATAACCGAATCGGCAACTTTTTCTCCAGCAGTTGGCACATTAGCTACATGAGCTTTTGTTAGCAACCAAGGAAGAAGAGAGCCAAATACAGCTCCGAAATTGATGAGAGCACTTTGCAACGAATAGCCTAGATTTTTTTGTTCGTCATTTACCATATCGCCAACAAGAGATCTAAAAGGTTGCATGGTTATGTTAAAAGAAGTATCCATTAACAATAACATAACTGCCCCAAAAACTAATGGAGGTAATAGATTGGTAAAATTTCCTGCATTTGGCATGAAAAACATAGCTAATGCTGAAATTATTGAGCCTAATAAAATAAAGGGTATTCTACGACCCAAACGGGTCCAGGTTTTATCACTTGAAAGACCAATAATAGGTTGTACTATTAGTCCTGCGAGAGGAGCAGCTAGCCAAAAATAACCGATGCTATGAACATCAGCTCCTAAGGCTTCTAAAATCCTGCTTGTGTTCCCGTTTTGTAGTGAATATCCTATTTGCACTCCTAAGAATCCAAAACTTAAATTCAATATTTGCCAAAAACTTAATTTGGGTTTTTTCATTATCGTAAATTATTAAAATATTACGACAAGCATATTGCTTATCAAAACTTTTTTTTGTTTTCGAAGTAAAAAGTACAAGCTTTGATTTTGTAAAGATATTAAAAGAATTAAGAAGTAAGAATTTAGAATTAAGAATTTAGAAAAAATAGTTTACGAAAACGTTTTTTTGTTGATAAATTATATTGTAGATTCTCGTTCTACTAATTCAGTTTCAATAACTTCTGTTTTGTAAAGTTCTTCATATTCTTCTTCTTCAATTTCTAATTTTTCAATTAGCATTATTGCCGCTTTTTCACCCATTTTTATTCCGTTTTGACTAACGGTGGTTATGGATGGAGAAGAATATTTAGAGATAATTCCGTCAGTAAATCCAATGATAGAAATGTCTTCGGGCACTTTTTTGCCAAGTTTATTAGCGACTTTAATTGCGGTGACGGCAAAAATTTCGTTAACGGCAAAAATAGCATCCAATTCGTTATTGGCAATTAAAGATTCGATTTGGCTTTCAAAATTATCGGTATCTTCAATTTTTAAAATTAAATTTTCATCCAATTTAATGTCATTGTTTTTTAGAGCTTTGGTATAGCCTTCCGTTCTTAGTTTCCCTACACTTACATAATCAACGGTACTAATAAGGGCAATTTTATTAAATCCTTTATTAATTAAAAATTGGGTAGCATTAAATGCCGCTAAATTATCGTCTATAATTACTTTATCACATAGAATATCATTGGTAACTCTGTCAAACATTACCACTGGCATTCCTTGGTTGATAACTTCGGTAATGTGGTGAAAGTCTCTTTTTTGTTGGGTTTCTTTAGACAAGGACATTATGAAGCCATCAATACTTCCGTTAGCAAGCATTTCCATATTTATAACTTCTTTATCAAAGGATTCGTCCGATAAACAAACAATTACATTATAGCCTTTTTTATTGGCAACATGCTCTACACCGCTAATTACAGTTGCAAAGAAATGGTGAATAATTTCTGGGATGATTATACAAATAGTTTTGGACTTTCTGTTTTTTAAACTTAACGCTATATTGTTGGGTTTGTAGTTGTATAATTTGGCAAAAGCTTGCACCTTTTGGCGGGTGTCTTCACTTATTTCGGTGCTATCTCTCAATGATTTAGAAACGGTGGAAATAGAGACGTCTAATTCTCTTGCAATTTGCTTTAAAGTTACCTTTCTTCTCATTGTATTATTATTGATAAATGTTTAATATGGAATAAAGATATATTTATTTTTTTAATCTCTCAATTTTTAAGCATAAAAGATATAAAATCAGGAAAGTTTTCAACACGAAAACGTTTTCGGAAGCCAATAATAGGCATGTGATTTTTTTGTAAGAAAAATTATCATAAATTTAACGTTCGAAGTTAAAGTATAAGCAAAAAAACAAATTATTAATCTAAACAAAATGTATGAAAACAATTTATAACAAGTTGTTATTTTTATTACTTATGCTCCCGTTTTGTGCTATGGCACAAACAACAGTGGATGGAGTTGTTGTGGACTCAAAAACTAAACAACCAATTCCTGGAGTAAATGTAAAAGTTCAAGGTACCCAAGGTGGTACATCAACCGATTTCGATGGTAAATTTAAGTTATCCAAACTTAAAAAAGGAGACAACTTAACGTTCTCTTTCATTGGGTACAAAAATGAAACTTTCGCTTTTGAAGGTCAAAAAACAATTTCTATTTCTTTAGTAGAAGAAGCTAATGTGTTGCAAGATGTTGTAGTACAAGTAGGTTACGGTACTGTTAAGAAAAAAGATGCAACTGGAGCTGTTGAGGTTCTTACAACAAAAGAAATGAACAAAGGTTACGTTTCTACTGTTGAAGGGCTTTTAAGTGGTAGAGCTGCTGGTGTTGTTGTGACACAAGGAGGTGCTCCTGGAGCAGGTGCTGCAATTAGAATTCGTGGAGAATCTTCTTTTAGTGCTAAAAATGACCCATTAGTTGTGGTTGATGGTGTGCCAATTGAAAATGGAATTAATTCTATCAATCCAAATGATATTGAAACAATATCTATTTTGAAAGACGCTTCTTCTACTGCAATTTATGGTAATAGAGCTTCTGCTGGTGTTATTATGATTACAACTAAGAAAGGTGAAAAAGGAGATGTAAAAGTTAGCGTAAACAATACGATAACGGTAAATACTTTGGCTAAAAAACTAGATGCAACTTCTGCAGATGATTTTAGAGCTTTTATGAAAGACCCTGCAAACATCTCATTATACAATATCGATTCATCTAGATTAGCTAGAATGGGTACTGCCTCTACTGATTGGCAAAAAGAGATTTTTTCTAATTCAGTTACTTTAGATAATTATGTTTCTATGAGAGGATCTTTGTTTGGAGCACTTCCTACTTCTTTCTCTTATGGCCATTCTTATGTACCAGGTATTTTAGAAACTTCTAAATACGATAGAACTACAACAGCACTTCGTTTAAATCCTTCTTTCTTTAAAGATCATTTAAAAATTGCGGTTAACGGAAACTTAACCGTGACTAAAAATCGTTTTGCTGACGAAGGCGCTATTAAAGATGCGGTTACTTTCGATCCAACACAATCAGTATATAACACTACTGGTAAAAATGGAGGATATTTTGAGTGGTATGATACTTCGGGCAACCCAAATTTCCTTGCAACAGACAACCCGGTTGCTAAATTGAGACAAACAAACAATACTAATAAATCGTATCGTTATTTAGGAAGTATTCAAGCGGATTATAAATTCCACTTTTTGCCGGAATTGAAATTTACTGCTATTGCATCTATAGACCGTACAACTGGAGCTAGTTCTTATGAGCAAAGCAATCAAAGTATTAGTGGTTTATATAATAATAATGTAGGTTTAGGTAATTCATCTACCGGATGGTGGACTAGTACTCAAAAAGCATTAGAATTGTATTTTAACTACACTAAAAAATTCGGAAAATTAAATGTAGATCTTACCGCTGGACATAGTTATTTAAATACAAGACAAGATAATTTCAATACTAATAACATTAATAATCCTCAAAATGTTATTAATTCAACTAATTATTACCTAAACCCAGTTGTTAAATTAGAATCTTATTTTGGTAGAGCTAATTTTGGTTTTGATAGTAAGTATTTGTTGACTGTTAACTTAAGAAGAGACACCTCTAACAGATTCGATCCTTCTAACCAAACTGCAATTTTTCCTGGTGCTGCTTTTGCATGGATAGCTTCTAATGAGAGCTTCTTAAAAGACAGCAAATCTATTACAAGCCTTAAATTAAGAGCTGGATGGGGACAAACAGGACAACAAGATTTGAACTATAACTATTTTCCATACTTGCCAACTTACTTAGGAGCGTCAATAGGATCTTACTATAATTTAGGAAACTCTGTTTATAGTTCAGTTAGTCCATTATTTTATACTTCATTGTTGAAATGGGAAACCGTTACTTCTACTAATTTAGGAACTGATTTTGAATTATTCAAAAAAGTAAAAGGAAGTTTAGATTTCTATCAAAAAGAAACTAAAGACATGTTAGCTAAAAGTGTTCCTTATCCTGATGGGGCAAACCTTTCTAATAGTGGTCCAAGAAACTTTGGTAACCTAAGAACTAGAGGTATTGAATTAAACTTGAATTCGGATATAGTTAAAACAAATAATTTTACTTGGAATGTTAATTTTAATACTAACTACCAAAAAAGAGAAATTACTGCTACAGCTACTGATGGTACAGATGCTCCTGGAATAAATACAGGGGATATTTCTGGAGGTGTTGGTAACACTATTCAAATGCAAACTACAGGATACGCACCTTATTCTTTCTATACTTACGAACAAGTTTACGGAACAGATGGTAAGCCTTTAGAGGGAGTATATGTGGATAGAAATGGAGACGGTGTAATCAACTCTAAAGATATGTACCATTACAAAAAACCCTATGCGGATTTCATTTTTGGTTTTATGTCAAACATGAGCTACAAAAAATGGGATTTTTCTATGTCTTGGAGAGCTAGTTTAGGAAACTATAACTATAATAACGTAGATTCTTCTAATGGTTATTTAGCTAAATCAATTAGTCAACTTACACCTTTAAACAACATTAATCCAAGTTTCTTTAGTTCAGGATTTGTAAATGAAGGAAATAATAGATATTTTTCTGATTATTATATTCAAAACGCATCTTTCATTAAGTTAGATAACGTTTCTGTAGGATATAACTTTAGCCAGCCTTTTGGTAAAAATACTACTGCTAAATTGTCTTTAGGTGTTCAAAATGCATTAACTATAACTAAATACAAAGGTTTAGATCCTGAAGTTTTTGGAGGTATTGATAATATGATCTACCCAAGAGCAAGAATGTATGTAGTAGGATGTAATGTTAACTTTTAATAAAAAAACGTTATGAAAAATAAAATATTAAGTCTATTGTTTCTAGTTGCAGTAACATCAATGTTTACTGTGTCTTGTTCAAAAGATATTGCAAAAACGGAAGAGGATTCGGATTATTTAACTTCGGAGACTTTCTTTCAAAATGAAGCTTCCTATAAGCAGTTTTTAGCTAAATTGTATATGGGCTTAGCAACGTCTGGTCAGGGTGGTCCAAACGGAGCTCCAGATATTGCTGGGATTGATGGTGGATTCGGTCAATATTTAAGAGCTTATTGGCAATTAAATGAAATTACAACGGATGAAGCTATTATTGGTTGGGCTGATGGAAACTTACCATCTTTAAACAACCATACATGGGGTTCTAATAATGAATTCATATATGCAATGTTTTCTCGTGGTATGTACCAAGTATCTCTATGTAATGAATTTATCCGTCAAACTTCGGATGATAAATTAAATAGTAGAAATGTTTCTGCAACTACACGTGCAGAGATTGTAAACTTTAGAGCGGAAGCTCGTTTCTTAAGAGCATATTCTTATTGGAACTTGATGGATATGTTTGGAAATATTCCATTCGTAACAGAAAATGATGCAGTAGGATATTTTCTGCCTCCTCAAAAAGACAGATCTTTCATGTTTGATTACATAGTAACCGAATTAAATTCTATTGATGGCGATTTAAAAGCTTCGGGAACTAATGAATATGGAAGAATTGATAAAGTTGCTGGTAAAATGTTGTTGGCAAAAATGTACCTAAACGCTCAAGTATATATCAATCAAGATAAATTTGCAGAAGCATCTACAGCTCTAGCACCAGTGTTAAGCTCTACTTATTCTATTAACACAAGTTCAAGTTATGCTAAATTATTTATGGCAGATAATGATACAAATGGATCGCAATCAGAAATTATTTTTCCAATTCGTTTTGATGGTATTAACACTCAAACATGGGGAGGTACAACATTTATTACCCATGCTTCTGTAGGAGGATCTATGAATCCTGCTAGTTCTGGAATCAATGGTGGCTGGGGAGGTTTAAGAACTAGACAAGAACTTGTAGCTAAATTTGCTGGAGATCCAAGAGGTATGTTCTATACGTCTGGTCAAAATTTATCTATTGCAAATGTTGGAAACTTTACTGATGGTTATGCCGTTCAGAAATTCAAAAATATTAAGTCAACAGGTGGTCAAGGTTCGGATGCTTCTGGTAATTTTGTGGACACCGATTTCCCATTATTTAGATTAGGAGATGCTTACTTGATGTATGCTGAATTAGCTGCAAGAGGTCAAGGAAGTACTTCTCAAGCAGCTACTTATGTAAATGTTCTAAGAACTAGAGCAGGTTCAACTGCTGTAACTGCAGCTGATATCAATTTAAACTTTGTTTTAGATGAAAGAGCACGTGAGTTATACTGGGAAGGACATAGAAGACAAGATTTAATCCGTTTTGGAAAATATACTGGTGGTACTTACAACTGGCAATGGAAAGGAAATGTACAAGCTGGAACTAGCATAGATGCTAAATACAACTTGTTCCCAATTCCAGCTAATGCAATTGGTTCTAATCCAACTTTACAACAAAATACAGGTTATTAATATTAATAATTAAAATTTCCTTGGAGCGTAAACTCCAAGGAAACTTAAAATAACAAATTATGAAAAAAATATTTTTAAGTTTAATTTTACTAGCAGGTACAATTTCTACAATTGTATCCTGTAGTAATGAAAAGTTAGATCCAGTTGCAGCTTCAAGTTCAATTAATATGACTGCTCCAACAGGAGGTACTTATGTATTAACTGGAGCTACTGCCGGAACAACTGCATTTACTGCATCTTGGTCTTCTGCTCAATTTGGATTTTCTGCAGCAGTTACTTATTCTTTGCAAGCTGTAAAAAGCACTCAAAGTTTTGATCTAGCTTCACCTTCTATTGTTTTGGCATCTTTTAATTCAGATGCTGCTGCAAACGAAAAAGTGGTAAATCAAAGAGATTTGAATAATTTACTTTTAAGTTCCGGTGGATCTATAGGGTCTTCAGGTTCTTTTAAATTAAGAATTATTGGAAAACCATCTACACAATTATCAGGTTCTACAAATGGCGTTACAGCTGTTTCTAATGAGGTAACCATCACAGCAACCCCTTATGATACTTTTGATGAATTTTCAAAATTATACTTACCAGGAAACTATGGTGGTGCTAGTGGATTTGCAGATTGGTCTGGAGCAGGTAATTCTGCTACAATTTTCTCTGCAGGAAATGATGGTAAATACGAAGGTTTCGTATGGATGAATGTTCCTAGTCCTGAATTTAAATTCAATTCTGACCCAACTTGGTCTGGACATGATAGAGGAGAAAGTAGTTCTAATGGATCTTATTCAGGAACTTTAGGAGGAAATAACATTAAGCCTGCTGACGGCGCTGGAACCTATTTCTTTACTGTAAATTGGCCGGCTGGAACTTATACTATGTCAAAAAGACAAGTAGCTATCATTGGAGCAGCAACTCCTAATGGATGGGGTTCTGGAACTTATTTAACTTTTGATACCAATCCAGCTTCTCCTTACTATAAAATGTACACTATGAACTTAGCATTAGCTGCGGATGAATTTTTAATTCGTTTGTCTGATGACTGGAATAATAAAATGGGTACTTTATCTGGTAATACGGAAACTGCTACTACTGGTGGTCAATATAAAATTAAACTTAACGGTGGTAACATGAAAGTTCCTACTGCGGGTAATTATAAAGTAGTTCTTGACATTAGAAATTCTGCAAATTACAATTTGCGTTTAATGCCAATATAATTAATTTATTTAAGTAAAGCCCCACTTGAAGAAATAGACTGCACCCAAAAGTTTGGACAAATTTATAATTAATTTTGATAATAATGAGCTCGATATTGTATCGGGCTCATTTTGTTTAAATTTGACTTACTTCTGTCATTGTTATAATACTTTATATATTCATTTATTTCCTTTTTTAA
>CANFHX010000032.1 GCA_947446865.1 Flavobacteriaceae bacterium
GCCTCAACTTGACAAGATAAAACAGGATTAAAAATAGCAAAAAAATAATTTTTGCAATTAATAAAAAACGATGTAATATTACATAAGAAATAAAAAATTAGTTGACATAAAAAATTAGTAATTAACAATAAAAAGTGTCAAGTAATTTTGAGGGGTCAAGTAGAAAACTTTTGTCGGCAGCTTAGAAAAGGCTCCTCCGAGTAGAAAACTTTTGTCGGCAGCTTGGAAAAGGCTCATCCGGGCAGAAAACTTTTGTCGGCAGCTTGGAAAAGGCTCATCCGGGCAGAAAACTTTTGTCGGGAGGTTGGAAAAGGCTCATCCGGGCAGAAAACTTTTGTCGGCAGCTTAGAAAAGGCTCATCCGGGCAGAAAACTTCTGTCGGCAGCTTGGAAAAGGCTCATCCGAGTAGAAATCAATTGTCGGCAGCTTAGAAAACGCTTTATTAAGTTATAAAATAATCAAAAGCAATTGGTAGATTAAGGAGCGAATACCTTTTTGTAATTATTTTTCTTCCATCTGGAGTGCAACGGATTAGGCTAAAATAAAAAATACCCACATAAAGCGGGTTAATAAAAAAACCCAGAGCAAGTCTGGGTTCTATTTACTATTTTGTAGTGCAGCACTAATGCAAATGACTAGTTGGGCACTTCTACCTTTGTGTAATAAAAAAACTTTTTAACTTATAAGGTATAATTCTTAATGCATTCCATTGTATCCGTATCCGGAACGCAGTAACTTATAAAAATTTTTATTTTGTTCCTATTCCTTATATTAACTGTTCTCTACAATTGCTATCTCTTCTTCACTCAACCCATACAATTCATACACCATGGCATCTATGGCTTTGTCTGTAGCATCAATGGTAGCTTTTAGCTCCAATGCTTTTTTGGACTCCTGCATAAAGTAATCTTCCCACTCTGCTTCTTGAGATAAGGACAGTTTGACTTTCTTTTTTGCCAACTCTTTGAGGAACTCTGCATAAGGCAGTTTATACCAATCTTGTAGTTTTTTGGGCAAAGTGTCTGTATTTACTTTTACATCAGGCAATGGGCTTAAGCCCATTGTTGAAACAGAAACAGAAACAGTTGCAGTGAAAAACTTTCTTTGAATGGTTCTTTGGAATTTTTGGGATTGCTCTTGTAAGTCTTTGTTTAAAGAAAGCATTGTGTCTGCTTTTTCTATGAAGGGTTGTTGGTCAGATAAAGATATTTTTGGAATAGGAATGTTTTCAATATAAATTGTAAAACTTCTAATTCCTGTTTCGCCTAATTGGGCAGATATTGTTTTGTAGTAATAATTTATTAATGCTGAATTTAAAACTGAAAGTAAAAATTCATTATTTGTTTTTAAATAATATCCAGTATTATTTGAGAATATATTGTTGACTTTAGTAAAACTTAATCTTTGACAAATATCTGGATAGAATAAATTTTCTTCAAAAAAATCATTAACATAAGCACAATTTCTCAAATTATATGGAGTCACACCTTTATCTCCCCTTTTTTCTAATTGAATATAAAACTTATCTAAATGTTCTTTAATAATAGGATAATCTTCTATATTAATTCTTGGAATTGTATTGTAACCATTATGTATATTAATTAAATATAGATTTTGAAAATCCGAAATATATCTATTAATATCTCGTCCTCTAAGTATTGGGAAAATTAGTTCGTTATTTTTTGAATCTTTTTGAATTAATTCATTTTTGATTTCCTCATTAATAATAAATGCCTCATTAAAACCAGTTAAAATTCCTCTATTAATTTTAATATTCCAATCTTTTAGTTGAGTACCAATAGATTCTATTTTACTTTTTATTTGAAATTCTATTTTATCTGAAATTGCCCAAATTTCATTTTCCTTAGGACATATATCAACCTTTTTTTCTTCAAAAATAGTGAAATCTACAAAAGTTTTTTCTTTTGAAATATCTAAACCAATAAATGCTTTTTTATTATTCAAGGTTTTTTCAAAAATCAAAATATTTGAATCTACTGTGGCACTTTCAAAAATTCCTGAACCCAAATCTAATAGTTCTAAAGGTTGGGTATTCTCAATTAAATAATTTCTTAATGATTTACCATAGTTTGCTCTTAACCATTTATTAGAAGTAATAAAGCCTAGCAATCCTTTGTCTCTTAAAATAATATTTCCCAATTCATAAAAAAGGCAATATAAATCTCCCGTTTTTTCAAATGATTTAAATTTCCTTTTTTCTAAATCATTAGAAATGGTTCCCATACTTTGAATTTGAACATACGGCGGATTCCCAATAATCACATCAAATCCTCCTTTGTATTCTTCTCGAAAAGCGTGTTCATAACTACAAGCTATGCTTTCGACAAGGGGTTTAAACCCCTTGATACTGTTGTCAGGCAATTGGTGTTTTGCTCTATTTGTTTTAATGTAATTAATGGTGTTTACCAATTGGTTTTCGTCAACAATTTCTTTACAACCAAATTTTTGTGTCCATAAGGGAATACTTTTTTCTCCTTTCTCTTTTACAAGGGGCTGAAGCCCATTGTTCAGATTGACTTCGCGAGCGGTTCGCCCTTTTATTTTTCTTACTATTTCGTTGACATCCTCCTCTTCACATACCAAAACAATATGTATATGATCTTTACAAACATTGAATGCCAAAATGTTTAAATTTTGCTCTTTTACTAAAACTAAAACAGTTTCTGCAATGACCATTTCGTCCTTATCTGTAAGAAAATTTATTTGTGGCTCGGGCATTGTTCCCATGGCTCGCTTTTCTCGAACTTTATAATCTATCATTCGCTGTGAGGTGCGACTATCGTGAATTGCAGTGGTAATATGCCACGGTTTTTTCTGTTTTTCCTTAAATACTTTAGGAAAAGCTTGTTGCCAATTAAACGCTTTGTCTCCTGCTATAGCCACATCATCAATCAAAGAGTTACCACATTTAATGTTTCCATTAAGGTCATTTAGTTTTCGGTTGGGTTGTGCTGTTCGTAGCCACAAAGATAGTTTGGCAATTTCGACACTTTCTTCATTCAAATCCACACCAAAGAGGTTGTTCTCTAAGATGCTGTTTTCCATGTCACTCATCACCAAAGCATCGCCAAACAATTTGGCTTGCAGTTCATCTATGTATTGGTGCTCTTCAATTAAAAAATCAAGAGCTTGGTTCAAGAAAGCACCCGAGCCACAAGCAGGGTCGCAAATAGTTAATTGCAAAAGCCATTTTCTATAGGCGTCTAGTTTTTCAACTAAACCTTGAATGGTTTTCTTTTGTCTTTTTTTATCGGTAAAATAGTCCTCTTCCAGAATTTCAAGGGCTGCTTTCTGTTCCTCACAAAGTTTACCAACGGTGTTTTCTACAATGTATTTGGTAATGTATTTAGGGGTATAAAAAACACCATCTTTTTTTCTTTTGGTTTTCGATTTGTCAATTTCTTGTCCTTCTAATTGGGCTTTAATTTCATCCAACTCATTTAAGGAGTTTTCAAAAATATGCCCCAATATGTTTACATCTACTTCACTGGCAAAGTCGTATTCAGAAAGTTTCAGTGTGTGTATGTAAAGTAAATCGTCGTCAATTTTAATGGTATCTAATACTTCGTCGGGCTTAAAAAGACCTCCGTTATAGGCAAAAACATTGTGCTGCACGCCTTTGTAACCCGTGTTGAGATAACCAAAGTATTTCTTGAAACGTTCGTAAAGTGGGCTGTATTCGTCTAATTCTTTTAACTGATTCCATTGGTTAAGAATAAGTCGGACCGAGTTGGGAGGTAATAAATGTCGGTCTTCTCCAAAGAATAAAAACAAAAACCGATCGAGTAACTTCTGCGATTTTTTAAACAATTCTAAGGGTTCAAAATCAGGATTTAGCAGTACTAAATTTTGGTGTAATTCCCTTTTGAACAAAGAATAATCCTTGTATAATTTCTTGGTAATAACATCCTCTTCGCTAAGGGATTCTTCCTTAATTTTTTTACCAACATTTTGAGATAAATTGTCGTAACCTAAACACAAATACAACAACTGGAACTCCTCTTCTGTAAGGGTAAACAAGTTGAATTCAATATGCTCAATAGCATTGTCAATGTAAAACCGAAGCTTTTCAAAGTTGGAAGTAATGACATATACACAATCGGGTTGGTTGTTTTTATACCCAAAAGCCTGAACTTCAATTTTACCTAAATCGGTTGTATTCGTTCCTTTGAGTTCAATTACCGCTTTTACTTTATCGTCAACAATAATAGCACCGTCGGCTTTCTTGCTGTCTTTTACATTTTTATATTCGGTGGTAAGATTGAATTTGGTTTCAGAAGACGAAGCAGGTTTGGTGTACCCTAAAATTTTTACAAACAAATCTTCCAAAAACTCTCCTTGGTATTGTTCTTCTTTGAGTCCTTTTATTTCCTCTTGCACTCTTGGGTTAAGGAAATGGTCGCTGTAACTCTTCCATTTAGAAACTATTTGTTCCTTGTTTTGGGCTTTTAGATACTTAGAAATTACTGACTTTTGAAATAGCGGCATAATTATTTTATTAAACGATAAAAATAGGAATTATCTCCCTATTAATTTCTTATTGTTACATTTTATTATCACTTTAAATGGCATTTCCATAATTCAAGAAACAAATTACCAAAAAATAGTTGACAACTTAGGTCAAACAAAAAACTATCTAACTTTAGGAATTCATTTTTACAATTACTTGTTTCTACTAGCACCAATGGGGGTGAACTATTTTCTAGCAACGCTATAGTATTCGATTACGCTTTTCTTGTTATTTCAAAAATTGACTAAGCAAGCCGCGCATCCAATTTGGAACTTCTGCCAATACAAGGTGTAGAGGTAAACTATAAATAACTAATTTCTATTACTTTAAAGTTATTAGGTAGCTGGAGGAATAATTAAATTGAGAATACTAATTTTTGAAATAATTAGAATGGGAGTTGAAACCAAAATCTTGCAGAAATCTTGCAAATTAAAAAAGGTTCCAAGAAATAAATCTTGAAACCTTTGTTTTTACTAGTGGTCCCACCTGGGCTCGAACCAGGGACCACCTGATTATGAGTCAGGTGCTCTAACCAGCTGAGCTATAGGACCGGTTAAGAGGTGCAATATTACTACTATTTTTAATTTATTGCAAATGTTTTTTAAAATTCCTTTCACCTACTGCATTTACAAGGACTTCTATCCTACTCGTTGTAGTTATATTCTCCTCATTTTGAGGTAAAAACTATTTTACTTCAAGTTGTGTTAAAATTGTATAAGTTGAGCTTATAGGTCAAGAAGATATTAAAAAGCACTTCAGGCGTGCAAATGGTGTGCACATTTTTTTAAATACTCAAGTGCTACAAATTTTTAATAATTATTAGTGCAAAAGTAAATGTGTATTATTTTTCTTATATTTGAAAAACGTTTCAAAATTTAAAGATTAAATGAAAAAATTGTTTCTTTTATTGTTGTTTATTTTTGCTGCGCAATTTGCTTATTCTCAGTATGACCATGGAAGTTATAATGACGACATTGATGATGAGGAAAAATATACCATTGCTAGTGTAGGTTATTCCTTAATCAGTGGAGGAGTTATAGCTATAATTGGATTTCTCATAATGCAGATAAAAGTACTTAATACTTTTGGCAAAATAATATTAGGAATAGGCGCTTTATTAGGCTTAGGCACATTATTAATATATTTATTACAGAAAATAGAATTTCTTTTATCTGCTGCATTTAGTTTAGCTTGGAAATTAGCAATAATAATAGGTGTAGTAATTGTAATTGGAATAATTATTAGAAGCATATATGATTGGATTTGTGGCGACAAATAGATAAAGGCTGTTTAGATTTTAGTAAAGCGGGGGAGTTAGGGTATAATGAGGCATATGTAATGATTCAAAAATATTGTAATTAACAATGATTTATGAATAAGCTTAATGAATTTCTAAACAATTGTCATCCTGTAATTTCTATTCTTTTTGCAGTTGTAGTACTACTTATATTAGGAGGAATATGTATTTTACTTTCTCCAATATTAGCTGTTTTGTCAGGTATAATTTTAGGTGTTGGAGTGTTGATTATAATAATATGGATTATAAGGGGCATCCTAAACATATTTAAATAAATCTATGAATTACATATTCTGTGATGAATGTGCAAAAGCTATTCAGGAATTTAGAGATCTAACAAAAGATTATGAAAATGAAAGACTATGGGCAAATAAACATCTAGATTTATATAAAAGAATTAGTGACAAAAATAATAATTTAGAAACTGATTTAACCATTACTAAAGAAGCTATTCGAAATACTTTAGATTTTTTTATTTTATGCCAACTAAATAATTTTGATGATGATTCTGATGACAATTTACATGATGCAGTTCTAGTTTGAAATAACTTGGCTTTTTTTATGTAACAATTTACTTCTATTAAAATTCATCAATAAAAACATAAAAATGAATATAATTGACCAACTTAAATCACTCTTTACAAAAACTCCAAATTCTCCTTACAAAGAGTGTGCAAGGACAATAAGAAGAATGGGGTATAAAAAACAGGACGAAGGCACCTTTATAAATGAAAGTTCAAGTGGTAGAACAGTGATTTGGCTATCAGAGGAAGGGGTTAGAATTAAAGTATATGCTCATGGGTATGGAGAATCTGATTTTTTACCTGCACCTTTGCCAGATAAAGCAACTTTAAAAAGTTTTATTAGAAGTAATGAATTATAACAAAGTTGTTAAAACATCTGAAAAAGGAATACTATTGATAAAAAACTTTGAAGGATTAAGACTAGAAGCGTATCAATGTAGTGGTTTCGTGTGGACTATTGGATGGGGAACCACAATGATAAATGGCAACAAAGTGAAATCTGGAGATGTTATTGATTTAGAATTGGCTGAAAAAATATTTAGAAGGGACATTGAAAAAAAGGAAGATATTGTAAATTCTGCATTACAAATTTCAATAAACCAAAACCAATTTGACGCATTAGTTTCGCACACCTATAACACTGGTGGATCAGAAACTCTGTTTGAATTAATAAATTCAGATGCTGGAAAAAAAAGGATTCATCATTGGTTTGTAAATACTTACATTACTTCAAAAGGAAATTTGATTCAAGGATTAGTAAAAAGAAGAAAAATTGAAGCAGATTTGTTTTTTACACCAACAATAAATACTATTTAAATATAATTAGGATAAGAAAATATTCAGAATTATAGGATTTAATTGCAATTGAAAATTATTTACTTAACAAAAAAAACTCATGAGCACAATTTTATTTATAACTACTTTATTTGTATTAAGTATAATAATCATAAAGCTATTTAATGAAATAAGTAAGTTAAAAAACAAGCTTAGCAAACTACAAGAGGAGCTTAATAAAAAAGTGGAAACTGTTGCTGTAAATAATAATCAGGTTCAAATAACTTCTTCAACCACTGATAGTACAAAGTCAACTATTAAAAATAAGCGAGTTACCACAAGGAAAAAAGTAGTAAAACCAGAGAGTAAAGAACAAGAACCTTTACAAGATAAAAATAGTATTCATGAAACTCCTTCACTAAACCCGTTTCTATATCCTGCTGATAATTTTGGAGAAATGAAAAAAGGTGTAGTCTTTAATGGCAAAACCTATGACAATGGTAAAGAAGATGAAGTTGAAGATTAACCAGCTACTAAAAAGTAGAAATTAAATTAATTTTTAATGGAAAATATTTTCGGTTTTGACTTCCCTAATTAATTATAATAGAAAATCAAATTTCCAAAAGCAATGCCTTTAATGGACATGAAGAAGAGAAATTAAAAAATACTTTAAGTTAGAAATCAACCCTCTTTATTCCATTTCCTGACACAATTCTATCAATACACCATTGGTGGTTTTGGGATGTAAGAAGCAAACAAGCTTATTATCGGCACCTTTTTTAGGAACTTCATTCAATAAAATAAAGCCTTCTGCTTGCAAGCGCTTCATTTCGGCAACAATATCTTGCACATCAAAAGCGATGTGGTGAATACCTTCTCCCTTTTTTTCTAGGAATTTTGCAATAGGACTATCGGGGTTGGTTGCTTCTAATAACTCAATTTTATTAGGACCATTCATAAAAAAAGAAGTTTTTACTCCTTCACTTGCAACTTCTTCTTGTTTGTAAGAAGGTGCTCCAAATAATTTTTCGAAAAGCAAATTGGATGTTTCCAAACTTTTAACTGCAATTCCTATGTGTTCTATTTTTCTCATATTTTTTGCCACAAAGTCACTAAGACTCTAAGGATTTGTAAAATTAAGTGTTTTTCCAAAATTAAATTTAAAAAGTGGTCTTAAAATTAAATTTTGGGAAGAACATAAAGTAGAAAAAAATTAAACTTTGCGCCTTTGCGACTTTGTGGCTCTAAAAAAATCGTATTTTTGCAAAATGGAAACGAACAGACAGAAAAAAATAGGAGGCGTTCTACAAAAAGATTTAGTAGATATTCTTCAAGGAGAAGTGAGAAAAAACGGACTTACCAATTTGGTGATTTCGGTTTCTAAAGTAGTTGTCACCACCGATTTGGGTGTGGCACGGGTATACCTCAGCGTATTTCCTCAAAATAGAGCAGAAGAAATACTAGCAGCAGTAAAATCGAATATGCCTTTAATAAAACACGATTTATCGCAACGCGTAAAATTGCAATTGCGTAAAGTGCCTAATCTTGCTTTTTACATCGACGACTCTTTAGATTATATTGAGAAAATTGACAACGCTCTTGCTGGTAAAGAAAACCCAATTACCAATAGAGAATTACTAGAAAAACGAAGAAGATCGTAAGTGAATTTCCCGCTATACATAGCCAAAAGGTACCTTTTTAGCAAAAGCAAAAATAATGCTATCAACATTATTACCCGAATTGCTTCGGGAGGAATTATTGTTGGTGCCCTAGCATTATTTGTAGTACTATCGGTTTTTAGCGGATTGCGTGTTTTTAGTTTGTCGTTTTCCAATGATTTCGACCCCGATTTAAAGGTGAGTTCTATTGCCGGAAAATCGTTTTTGCTCTCCCCCGAGCAAGAACAGAAAATAAAAAATTATCCCGGAGTTGCTTCCTACAGCAAAATAATTGAAGAACGGGTGCTCTTTTCTTTTGATGGAAAACAACAAGTTGCTTACCTAAAAGGCGTAGATTCTAATTTTGTTAAAGTAAATAAAGCCTCCCAAAAATTATTCAATGGGCAGTGGTTTCGACCAAATACCTACCAGGTGGTTATTGGCTATGGCATTTCTGAAAAACTTTCGTTGGGTTTATTTGATGTAAACAATGTATTGGAAGTTATGGCTCCCAAACCTGGAAAAGGGGATTTTTCTTCTTTAAATCCGGAGGATTCTTTTACCAAATTAGCATTGGTTCCGGTTGGAATTTATGCCATCAGCGAAGAATTGGATTCTAAATATGTCTTTGCCGATTTGGGTTTAACCCAAGAATTGTTACTGTACCAACCCCATCAAATTTCGGGAATTGAAATACGAACCAAGCCAAATGCTAATACCGTTGAAGTTATCGATGCGATTACTAAAATCTGTAACAATAAGGTAGAAGTAAAAACGCGAGCCCAACTAAATGCCACTTTATATAAGATGTTGAATACCGAAAATATTGCGGTGTATCTTATTTTTACTTTGGTAATCATTATTGCGCTTTTCAATTTAATTGGCGCCTTAATCATGATGGTTTTAGATAAAAAAGCCAACTTGAAAACGCTGTATAACTTAGGAACGGAAGTTAAAGATTTACGCAAAATATTTCTACTACAAGGAACGCTACTTAGTGTTTTTGGAGGAGCAATTGGATTGTTATTGGGGATTATTATAGTGGTACTACAGCAACAATTTCAGTTGGTAATGATTACCCAATCTTTGGCTTATCCAGTAGAATTTAGTTTTCAAAATGTTGTTATCGTCTTCGGAACGATTGTTACTCTTGGATTTATTGCGAGTGTTATTGCAAGCAGCCGAGTAACTAAAAAGTTATTGGATTAGAATTTTTAAAACATTAAGAGATTAAGATTCATTAAGTTTTTACTAATTTTCTTATTAGTTATACTTTTACCAGTTTTAGTAAATGATTGGATCGGTATAAATATCCTGAATCTCCTCTAATGCCTGAAACAAAACCATAGGATCTTCAATAGTTACCAGTTTTAATCGGTATTCTTTAAAGTTGGCAATGCCTTTGAAATAATTTGTGTAGTGACGACGCATTTCTACAATTCCAAGGCGCTCCCCTTTCCAATCCATAGACCAAGTTAAGTGGTTGCGGGCTGCTTCTACTCGATCGGTAATTGTTGGTTTTGCCAGATGTTCTCCAGTAGCAAAGTAGTGCTTGATTTCGTTAAAAATCCAAGGATAGCCAATGGCTGCACGACCTATCATCATCCCATCGAGGCCGTATTTATTTTTATATTCTAATGCTTTTTCGGGAGAATCAATATCGCCATTACCAAAAATGGGCATGGTAATTCTAGGATTGTTTTTTATTCGTTGGATGTGACTCCAATCGGAATGGCCTTTATACATTTGCGCACGCGTTCTGGCATGCACTGTTAGGGCTTGTACGCCAATATCTTGTAATCTCTCGGCAACTTCATCAATATTTATAGAACTTTCATCCCAACCCAATCGGGTTTTTACCGTTACCGGAAGATTGGTTCCTTTAATAACCGATTTGGTTAAACGCACCATCAAATCGACATCTTTTAAAACTCCTGCACCAGCACCTTTGCAAACGACTTTTTTTACAGGACAACCAAAATTAATATCTACCAAATCGGGTTGCACGGCATCTACAATTCGTGCCGATAGTTCCATGGCTTCTTCATCGCCACCAAATATTTGGATTCCAACCGGTCGTTCGTAATCGAAAATATCTAGTTTCATGCGGCTTTTTACGGCATCACGAATCAATCCTTCACTGGAAATAAATTCGGAGTACATTAAATCGGCACCATGCAATTTGCACAATCTACGAAATGGCGGATCGCTCACGTCTTCCATAGGTGCAAGTAGTAGTGGGAAATCGGGTAATATAATGTTGCCTATTTTGGGCATTGGTAGTAATTTTTGGCAAAGATAGAGGTTTTGAGAGAATAGAAAATAGATAATGGAAAAATAAGATTTTACAATTTTAAACCATTAAGATAGTAAGATTCATTAAGTCTTAATTTATTAAACCTCACCCCCAACCCCTCTCCAAAGTAGAGGGGAGCCAAGACGTAACTATTTTAGTGTACGAATAAAAAAGGTTATGTATTTTGTCTCGCAAAGACACAAAGGCGCAATTAATCAGTAATTTCTTTGCGACTCTGCGCCTTTGAGAACAATTCAATAAATTAAAATGGTCTAAATTTTCTTAATTCCATAATGGTTTAAAAGAATTAGTTTCAAAGAAATTTGCAATATTAAGTTTTAAATATTAAGTTTTATAAAAAAGGAATATCCCGCAATCCGCCAATAAAAGATAAATAGTGAAAATTTAATTTTTTATTATAACTTTCTAATTCTTATGTTCTTGGATGTTATAACAATAAAAGAATGCATTAAAACAGTGTGGGTAAGTAGAAAATTCAATAAGATAGATTTGATTTTTTCTAATTCTGAATAATGGTAACGTAATAAAATAACACTTACTTGTTTTTGCTTGTATGCTAATATTAAATCTCCAAAATCCTTATCTTCTGTTAGAATAATTTTTGGCGGATTTTGGGCCAACTTAATAATCGCCACATCTGAAATCCCTCTATACTCGTCGAATATTGAAACCGTTTCAATAGCATTTTCCCTTAACATTTCAATTATTGGCAAAGGAATGTTTTCATCGGCAATAATCATTTTTTTTAAACGTCTAAAAGTTCTTCATTACTAATTATTGTTGCAGCATATTCTAGTGCCGCGAGTATTTGCGCGGTTGTTAGGTGCGGATAAATTTTGACCAAATCGGAAACAGTAATACCCTCGGAAAGTTTTTTTAATATTAATTCCACCGTGATACGGGTTCCTTTAATTGTAGGTTTTCCATTCATTATTGCTCTATTTCTAACAACTATTTCTTGTGTTACGCTCATAATTAAAGTATTAAGTACACAAATATACTAAAGATTTTGTAATACTATTTACAAAAATCCGATTAACAATCGCTGCGGAACTAAGGCGCAATCCAAATCTTTGGTTTATATTTGCAGATTAAATCCTTAATAATTGGGGTTGCGTTAGGGATTGCAGCGGCATCCTTTTGTGCAGCGGTAGCGGAACAAAAGATACAGCGGAAAGCCCGACCAACAATGGAACGATAGTGGAATTGTGGTAACGCCCAAAAAATTGACAAAATTCAAGCATGAAAAATATTAGAAATTTTTGCATTATTGCACATATTGATCACGGAAAAAGTACGCTTGCGGATCGACTTCTTGGGGCAACCCAAACGGTTACTGCGCGAGAGGAAAAAGCGCAGTTGCTAGACAACATGGACTTGGAGCGCGAACGTGGGATTACCATTAAGAGTCATGCGATTCAGATGGAGTATACTTACAAAGGCGAAGATTATATCTTGAACCTTATTGATACTCCGGGACACGTAGATTTTTCTTACGAAGTTTCACGATCTATTGCGGCTTGTGAAGGAGCGCTTTTAATTGTGGATGCAGCGCAAAGTATTCAGGCACAAACTATTTCTAACTTGTATTTGGCTTTAGAAAACGACTTGGAGATTATTCCGGTTTTGAATAAAGTGGATTTGCCAAGTGCTAATCCGGAAGAAGTTAGCGACGATATTATTGATTTATTAGGTTGCAAATTGGAGGATATTATTCACGCTTCGGGTAAAACTGGATTTGGTGTAGAAAATATTTTGGCAGCCATTATTGAAAAAATTCCTGCTCCAAAAGGAAATAAAGACGAGCCATTACAGGCCTTGATTTTCGATTCGCATTACAATCCGTTTCGTGGCATTGAGGTTATTTTCCGAGTGAAAAATGGGGAAATTAGAAAAGGGCAAAAAATTAAATTCATGGCTACTGGCAATGAATATTTTGCTGACGAAGTGGGAACTTTGAAATTGAATCAGGTTCCGAAAAGCGTGATTTCTACTGGAGATGTTGGGTATTTGATTTCTGGAATTAAGGAAGCGAAAGAAGTAAAAGTTGGGGACACCTTGACGGATGCTAAAACGCCAACAACGAATATGATTAAAGGTTTTGAGGATGTAAAACCGATGGTATTTGCTGGAATTTATCCTGTAGATACCGAAGATTATGAAGATTTGCGTGCTTCGATGGAGAAACTGCAATTGAATGATGCTTCGTTGGTCTTTACGCCAGAAAGTTCGGCTGCATTGGGATTTGGTTTTCGATGTGGATTTTTAGGAATGTTGCACTTGGAGATCATCCAAGAACGATTGGAACGCGAATACGATATGACGGTTATTACTACGGTTCCTAACGTTTCGTATTTGGCTTACACCAAAAAAGAACCGGATACTTCGTTTGTAATTAATAACCCTTCCGATTTGCCAGACCCATCCAAGTTAGACCGTGTGGAAGAACCGTATATTAAAGCAACAATCATTACCAAAGCCGATTATGTTGGAAATGTAATGAGTTTGTGTATCGAAAAACGTGGGATTATTACCAATCAAACGTATTTGACCACCGAAAGAGTAGAGTTGAATTTTGATATGCCTTTGGCCGAAATTGTATTTGATTTTTACGATCGTTTGAAAACGGTTTCTAAGGGATATGCTTCATTTGATTATACACCAATTGGGATGAAAGTATCCAAATTAGTGAAATTAGACGTGTTATTAAACGCACAATCGGTGGATGCGCTTTCGGCATTAATACACGAAAGTAATGCGTATAATATTGGTAAAAAAATGTGCGAAAAACTTCGGGAATTGATTCCGAGACAGCAATTTGATATTCCGATCCAAGCAGCAATTGGAGCCAAAATTATTGCCCGTGAAACGATAAAAGCCTTACGTAAAGACGTTACCGCAAAATGTTATGGTGGTGATATTTCTCGTAAACGTAAACTTCTTGAAAAACAGAAAAAGGGTAAAAAGAGAATGCGTTTGGTAGGAAATGTTGAGATTCCGCAAGAAGCATTTATGGCGGTGTTGAAGTTGAATGACTAAAAGGTATTAAGATAAAAGTATTAAGTATTAAGACAAAACCCAATGACGAAAGTTGTTGGGTTTTTTGTTGGGGGAAACATTATTTTATTAAATTTGTGTTATGGATGCACTAAAATTAAATAGTGATTTGAGTTTTAATCAACTTTTGGATGCTGTGAAGCAGTTGTCTCCAAAGGAACTACTTACATTGAATGATGCTATTTGGAAGGAAGCAATTGAAATTCCGTTAGAGCACCAAACTTTGGTTTTAAATCGTGTTGCAAAATCGGAACTAGATCCTAGCAGAATTTTAGATTGGGAGGAAGTTTCTAAAAACTTATAATCTTTGAATTACAAGTTGAAAATAGACATTGATGCCTTTAAAGATATTCAACAAGCCCGTGATTGGTATGAATTACAATTAAAAGGGTTAGGGCAACGATATAAAAACCAAGTCAAAAAGCAAATTGATTCGTTAAAGAAAAACCCGTATTTGTTTTCGATAAAATATAATGAAATTCATTGCAGAAAAATTGAAAAATTTCCGTTTTTAATTCATTACAAAATTGATGAAGAAATAAAAACGATAACCGTTTATGCCGTTTTTCATACTTCTAGAAGTCCGGAAATTTGGGATAGAAACAAAAAGTAATTATTACATATATTTCCCCCAGTTGTTTTTTACTTTTCTTCGTGCATTACAAAGCAAGTTGGAAACCGTTTTTTGTGAAATACCCATTTGATTTACAATTTCTTCTTTTGTGAAGCCTTCCATTACCAATGTTAATACTTTTTTTTCTTTTACAGGAAGGCTTACCATTAAGGTATTAAAGTTAGATTGGGTATAATTTAATAAAGATTCGTTGAGCGCTAACTTTGGAAACTTCTTTTGAATTCCCTCTAGAATTCGGGATCTATTTTTATTAATTTTTAGTACATCCAAACATTGGTTTCTAACCATTAAAAAAAGTAATGCTTTTATGTTTATTTTATTTGAAATAAACTTTTGCATTCTTCTATCGTTGGGCATTTTTAATAATTTTTCGAAACAATCTGCCACAACATCTTCTGCCTCTGCCTCAGATTTTACATATCGGTAGGCAACTGCGTTCAATTCGGGAACTAATACTTTATATAAATGCGCCAAAACTTGGTTCTCTCCTTTGCAAAAAAGATCTAGGGAAGTTGGTTTTATGTAGTTCGAGTCCTGCAAAGTATAGTTATTGGAGATATTAATTTTAAAGGGGTAAGATTTAAAATTTTACCCCTTTATTTGTATGCTTGCTTTATAAGTTAATATATTTTACCAACTTTCTGTTTAATATTATTTAGTAGCTTCTTCTACAACAGGTTTTTTTACTATTAGGCCAAGAATTAACGACCCAACAACACCAAAAAACCACACTAACATAATCATCATAATACCAAGACCTGTTCCTATTGCGGCCCCAACTTTACCAGCATCAGAACCTGATTCGCTAGCAACCTTAGCACCTAGAAACATTCCGTAAAACCCCCAAACAACGCACATTATTGTATGAATTATTGCAAACCATTTAAGAACATTCCATCCTTTTCCTCCATATCTTTTTTCGTCATTTATTAAAGGCTTCTCAGCTTGCCATAATCCATAACCTAAAGGAGGCCAAATGATTGAAATAATTGCATACTTTGTAATACTGGCATTTCTTTCTTTATTATTGTTCCAAATAAGAAATACACAAATCAATCCTGTTATTAAATACCACATAATTTTTAATTTTTAATATTATTTCCTACTCTTAAGGCTTTTCGGATTTCGCCCCGTTTTTTTAAGTGGGGTCTGCCTCCACTATTTTGTGAAATTATTTACAGTCATTCATTGCTTTTAAATATGCAACTGTAAATTGTTGGTAATCGGATGCGTCCTTGTATTTTCCTTGCATTTCTTGAGCAAGCGCTGCTGCTTCTGTAGCTAATTGGGTGCTTTCCGCAATACCAGACATATCACCAGATGCAGCTTTAGCCGCTCCTTCTGTAGCCATTTTTTGTACTTTACACATTAACTCCGCATATTTTTTGGCATCGCTTTCAATAGAATTTCCACCACAACTTGCAAGAATAAATGAAGCAAATAATATTGCTCCGAAAATTTTCATTGTTTTTTTCATTGTTTTTTACGTAGTCGCCACTTTTATTAATTATTTACCGTTTTTTGAGTGGGTTCTGGGCTCCACTTTTGTTTTCAATTTTACAAACTCTTTTATTCGTAATAAACCATCATTAGCAACCTCAATTTGGATAGGCTACATTTATTGCTTTAAACTTATTAGTAGTTTTTTCTGAGATTTTATAAATTATTTTTCATAAATCATTTCGACATCCATAAGATTCCAAACCAATTTATCACCGTCAAGTTTGTAGGAGCCGCAGGACTCAATTCCACCATCTTCTTCGGTAGCTTTTAAGCAAAGACTATCTCCTTTAATTGACCAAGTTCTTTTAGATTCGCCAAATTTATTCTTTTCAATCGCAGTATTATCATCATTTAAAAGCATATAGGTATTGTCACCATCTTGTGATTCAATTCCCATAGCTGATTTTAATATCCATTTGCCTGTCATGGAAGTTTTTGCTTTTTCTGAACTATTGCAACTTGCAAGAATAAATGAAGCAAATAATATTGCTACGAAAATTTTAATTGTATTTTTCATTTTTTTAAACGTAGTCGCCACTTTTATATAATTATTTACCGTTTTTTTGAGTGGGATCTGGTCTCCACTTTTTTTATACTTTCATTAAAAAATATTACTTTATTTCAAGCCTAAAATGGTTTTAATAAATAAAGGCATTGGCTTTAAATAATCTTTTTTATTAATGCGTTCTAATAAAGTTGTTAGGACAATACAAGTACTTACAAAAGCCACCATTAAAAATGCAAATTGCAAACATCCCGACGGAACTAAATAAGATTCAAATACATAAGATATAATAAAGGCATGGAAAATGTATGTAAATAGACTATTACGCCCTAATACATTTAAATAATTAAATCTAGAATGAAGGTGGAAATTCATTTTTATAGAAAATGAATAAGTTGTAAAAATAAAAGCAAAAGCAATTAATAAAAATAGAGGCGTTGGTGGATAAAACAATTCTAAATAACCTTCTCTTTCACATTGTATTACATTTTGAGAAAACAATACTCCTAATCCGCCAATTAAAAAGATCCAACTTACCCACTTTACTGTTTTTATATTTAAAGTAATTTTATCAGACAACTCAGCCGAAACACTTCCAATTATAGCAAAGCCTATCCAAGGTATTAAAGGAAACCATCCATCAATGCAAAATCTTGAAAATTGAAAAATTCCAGACAAGTTAAAATCACTTGAAAATACACCATTCAGATTAAAATCTTTATTAGTAAATCGGTAACCAAAATAATTTTCAAGTAATGGAGAGGAAACAATGCAGATTAAAGCGATAAATAATTTTATTGGGAATTTTAAACGAAAAATTAAAATATTAATAGCTTGACTAAAAGCAATAAGGTATAATACATCAAAAGTTTGAAAAGGTAAAATTCCCCAAATAAAAACATCTACAAATATTGCAGAAAGCAGTAAATATAAAGTTAGTACTAACTTATGCTTGTAATTTTCATTTTTTTTAAAAGAAAGAAAAAAAGAAAAACCAGATATGAAAATAAACAAAGGTGCTGCTAATGAACAAATTATCCTAAACCAAATAGGATGAGGACCCTTTAATACATATGGAGCTGCATTTGCTATTAACATAATTAAAATAGCAATGGTTCTAAGAAAATCAATTGACTCTATTCTTTTTTTTATCATATTGCAAAAAGTATAACACTACTAAAGAATACTATTGGAAATAAAATTCTAAATAATATATCAAGATTAACCGCAAGTCTTTTCTTTTTTTCATCTCCACTATCGTCAAGATAAAATGTAAGAAGAGATTGGGCTAAACTAATAGCAATTAAGAAGTAACACGTATAAAATATTTTATCGATGTAAATAATATAACCAATTTCTGGTAACTCACCAGATACAGCAAGTTGAAACGCTATAGCACTTAATAATGAAGTTACCGTTAATCCGGCAGAGATGTCAATTTTTTCAGCAGGTAAGAAAAACACAAAATAAACTAATAATAAAATTATCATTAACGGAATAATAAGTTTACTGATATAAGGAGCAAAAGGACGATTAATAAAAACCCCAATATTAATTCTTCCATATTTGCTTTGGGGCTCAAATGTTGGATCTCCAAAATTGGAATTATAAATTCCTATTCCTGATGTGATTTCTGTTTTAAAAAATTTATAATTTGCATTATTATTATTTATAATGTCATCCGATATCCCCCAATTATTTTTTTTCTGCTTGGACAATAAATAGGAACCGCTATCTGGAACGAATCTTAAACTATTAATTGGTAAAAGTGAGTTTTCAACAGTGATATTTAGGGTTTGTACATCAAATGGGTACATTTTAAAATCAGGATTGAAATAAAAAGCACCTTGGTGAAACCCTGTATAATAAAACAAATTTGGACTTAATTCTTTTGTTTCTTGTATTTCTTTAGTAATACCGCCCATTTCACATTCAAAACCGTTTACATATTCTAAATTTAAAATCTCCTCATTAGTAACGCCCGTTTTGGCTTTGTCATTTTTAAAAATTGCCCACCAATAGAATTCAGCATTAAATTTTCCTTCCTTAAAATCTGGATTTATTTTTTTTAAATAAATACCATATTTAACAGTAATAATTGAATCTTTGCTAATACTATTTGCGACAATACTTTGATTGTAAAAGACGGAAAAAAAAATCCAAATGAAAATTTTTAATTGTTCTTTCATAAATATTAATCTATTGTGGAACTTATTACAATAATCTGGTCTCCTTTTTTAGGATTGATTTTAGTTTTTTTGCTTGGGTTGAGAAAAATACCCTCGGTATGATTGGATATGTTAGTGTTTTCAATTTTAATACCAATTGCAGATTGGTTTCTTTTGCCTGCAGTAAAAACTAAATCAGCAAATGAAATTTCTGTATTCAATTCTGCATACTCTTCAATCGGGCACATGTTTATGGAAGCACCTTCTGCATCAAATAGATCGTTAAATACAAAATGTAAATCCGGATTTTCAATTAACTGAGACATTAGTAAAGCAACTAAATTATCACTAATAATTAATTCTTCCGTTTCAGTAAATTTGGCAAGTTTTGCTTTAGAAGAATCTAAAATTTGTGCAATTACTCTAAATTTATCTGTCAATTCATTTTGTTTGATATTATCAAGCTTCAGCATTTCTAACAATGTCATGGTGTCTGCTTCGGGAATAGATAGTTTATCTGTATACCCAATTATCATTATCTCTTTGTAATTTCCTTTTTTAACAAATGTTTCCGAATCGAAATCAGATCCGCTAACCGGAATAAATTCAATTTTTATATTATTATAAATATTAATTGAAATGTTGCTTAGGTCTACATATTCAGGAAGATAAAGCACTGTTATTTTAGAAGTTGAGTTTAAAAAAGGAACTAGTGATGTTACAATATCAATCCCAATACTAGACCATCCAATAAATAAAATATTATTATCTTTTTTCTCAGACGAGCCTTCAGGGAGAATAAAATTATTTTGAATTGCTAGTTGAGCTGTAGAATAAATAATTGTATCGTCATCTTTTGAAATTACAATTAGTTTATCGCCTGTGTTAATTATTGTATTATTATCTGGGTTTAGTTGTGTTTGGTTTTCAATATCAATTATTCCCATTACTGAAGAATCATCAAATGAAAGTAACGCTTCTAAATAGGTTTTACCAACAAGTTGTGGTATTTCAGAAAAATAAATTTCATCCCCATCAAAATCAAGTAAATCTAGGATAACGGTACCAATACCATTTTGTCTTAAAGTTTGCGCTGTTAGATTTGTAATGATATTTTTTGAGAGTACCGGAATAATATTTATATTTTTTATTTGACTTATATTTTTTACATGCTTAGCATCATTTATTTGAGCTATTATGGAAATCTTTGTTTTTTTCAACATTGAATGTAATGCTAAAATAGTAGTGATTACTTTTGTATCACTATTTTGATCTTGACCCAAAATAATAATATTCTTTGCGTCAGTAGGATTAGCCATTTCCAATTCAATTGGACTAGTAGTATCTCCAGATCTTGTAATAATTTTTAAGTTTAATTTTACATTAACTTTTGCAGCAATTTCATCTTGCATTTTTTCATTATCTAATTCTGAAAATATAATGACAACCGCATTTTTTACATTTTCATTTGCAATAGACAATTCTTTTAAAATAGAAAAAATACTATTAGACCACCCTAAAATCAAAATATGATTTTTGCAAATAACTTGACTCTTGCCTTTTTTAAGTTGTTCAACTAAATTACTGATTCCTTTAGCAATAAAACCAATAATAGAACCTGATATTGCCACACTAAATGACCAATATAAAAAGTTTATTATACGATCTGTCCAGTTTGGTCCGGATCCGATTCCTAAAATTGTAGTAATACTAGTCCACCAATTATCAAAGAAAGAACCCTCTTTATCCTGATTAATTGAGTAATGAATTATTGTCATAATTAAACCTAATAAAAATGAAATAAGAAGCAAAAAAAGTATAAAATATTTTGTTTTACTTATTGCATTATCAAAATAAAAATGGATTCGCTTTTTATATGAAATGGCACCTTTTTTAGGTTCGTTTTTGTTAGATATTATTGAATCTTGTCCGTAATTTCTCATTTTTTTGTGTTTAGTTATCTTACTCATAAGGCAATTCAGGAAATGTCCGCCTTATTAAATATTTTTTGTTATTTAAAATAATTATTTAAAACTATGAACTATAGAAGGTAGGTGGAAGTTTCCATTTCATTGGTTTCTTTTAAGCTGCCCAACTTAGAATAGCTAATTTATTCTGTCTCAATATTTTTATAAAAAATATTTAATTTGTTTGACTTAAATATTTTTCTTTTAATTTTTTGGACATAATTTCGATAGCCTTTTCACTAGCTTTATTTGTTGCAAAATCAGGAAGACCCAACTTATCAATTTCTGGCTTTAAATGTTCTTCAAATGACTCGTTAGATAAATCGGAAATATAATTTTCTAGTTCATCGCCAACCAATCCTGATTTTATACCATCTGTTTTGATACTATTAACAACTTCTAAAGCTTTATGAGATATGTATGCGATTTTCAATGACATGCCTAAAACCGGAACATCGCCTAAAAGATTAACTAATAATTTTTTCATGTTTTTTTTTATTTTATTGGTTTACTAAATTGGGTGCTGTACTTGATCTGTTTTATTCTAAATTCAAAACTACATTGTATGCGTGTCAATTATTGACAACCATAAAATTATTCTTACATTTGTGAAAAAAATAATGAAAACTCCCCAGGAAATAGCCCTGAAAATTTATTTTTTACTGAAAGAAAAGCCCTATACAGTCGAGGATTTATTTCATAAATTGAAAACCTTGGACATACTTATTTCCAAAAGAAGCGTTTATCGCTATTTAGAGAAATTGGAATATTCCTTAAATTCAGAAGAAGATAGAATTGAAATTGAAATTGAAGATAAAAACAAAAAAACGTTTTTCATTAATACCAATTCCAAAGAATTAAAAATATCCCAAAGTGATTGGATTACTTATATTAACAACAATTTTATTTTTCAATCTAACTTTAATGCAACGTTTGAAGAAAAAGAAATAAATGAAAAAATAGTAAACTTTATTCAAACTAAAGCTCCTATTAAATCTCAAATCATTTCCAATCTTAAACTTAAAAGCAACTATTATGAAGCAACTGGTTTTGGAGAATTAATATTGAATGACAAACATAAAAAGGTGCTATTCAAGTTCATTTTTTATCTTTCCAACAATTGTGCTATTAGTATAATAAATTATTCCGATTCGGTCGTTAATAATAGCAACATACCACAACTAAATGAAGCCTTAATTCCATTAAAAATTTGGTACCATAGAGGGAATTATAGTTTTAGTTTGTTTTCAATAAAAGAAGAAAAAACTTTCACTTTAGAAATAGACATGATTGAAGCTTTAAATTATCATAGTAAAATAGCCGAAAATGATAGTAAAATAGTTCAACCTGCTTTTGGTTATCATCCCCCAATTTTTAAAGGGGTTTTTGAAATAATATTGGAATTTCCTGCTAATCCTGGAGAACATATTAGGAATAGGTTTTGGCATAAAAGTCAACGATTTGAAAAAATAGAAAACGGCTCTTTATTGATGCACATGACCTCCGAAATTAACATTGAGTTAATTGGATGGATAAGCATGTGGCTAGATAATGTGAAAATTCTTAAACCCGAAGTTCTCAAAAACCATTTCCTAGAAAAATTAAATAATATGATATTAATTAATGAGGATAAATTAGATGCAATTAATAATGGTTAGGTTTTCTATAAAAATAACATCCCATTAGAATAATGGAATTAGTAATTATTCCAATTAAATTGGAAATGATTATTGGAATACTATTTATTTCAATACCATAAAGCATCCAAATAATTGCGCCAATTACAATAATAATATGAGTGGCTTTTGAAATATCCGAAGCGCTTTTTCGAAAGTGAATTTTATACATTTGAGGAATACTCGAAAGTCCCATGGATATCCCCGCAATGGATGCTACTATTGATAATATTGTCATCTACTGTTAATTAAGTAGGTAAATATATCAAATAATAAGAATTTATTGTGCGGATTTTCTTAATTTTTATTTTTGGCGCATCCCCTCCAACAATCTTTTCACATCTTCCACTTTAAAAAGTTGCGTGCCTTCATTCATAGTGGCAGCAGTGCCACAACAGACTCCCATTTGGATAACTTCCTTTAGGGTTTTGTTTTGGGATAATGCCCAAACCATGCCGCCAACCATGCTATCCCCTGCCCCAACGGTGCTTTTCTTTTCTGCTTTGGGTGCGGCTACAAATTCGGTGGTGTCTTTGGTGACTAAAATAGCGCCTTCTGCCCCGAGAGAAACTACTATTATTTCGGCACTTCCTTTTTCAATTAATGTTTTGGCGGCTTTTTCTACCTCGGGTAGTTCCAAACGCTCTACCCCGATTAGTTTTGCTAATTCTCCAATATTTGGTTTTACAAGATAAACTCCAGTTTCTAATACTTTTTGTAGGGCTTCTCCAGAAGTATCTACTATCACTTTTATTCCAGATACTTTTGCAATTTCGGCAATTTTAGAATAGAAATTAGACGGCAAACCTTCATTTAAACTTCCGCTAATCACTAAATAATCGGCTTGGAGTTCTTTTACAATAGTAAATAAATTTTCTATTTCAGTTGCTGATAATTCGTTGCCAGGAAATCCAAATCGGTATTGGGATTTGGTTGTGTTATCCAAAGCGATGAAATTTTCTCTCGTCCAATTTTTAGTTTTTAGTGCTTGGCTTTCTATGCCTGCTGCTTGAATTAATTCTTCTAGCATTTCACCAGGGGAACCTCCAGACGTAAATACACATAGCGAACTTCCTCCCAATTTAGAGATGGCTTTCGAAACGTTTATCCCTCCGCCCCCAGCATCGTATCTTGGTTTTTCGCAACGCATTTTTTGTTCGGCAATTAATCCTGAGAAATGGGTGGATTTATCCAAAGATGGATTTATGGTTAGGGTTATTATTTGGTGCTTTTTCATTGGATAGCTTTTAAATTTGCTTTATAAAGATATTAAAAAAGGGGAAACTTTCGCTTCCCCTTTGGGTATTAAATTTTTCTTCTGTTATCGTCCGAATTGGTGTCGATAAGTTTATTGTAGGGGTCAACGCCAACTTCAATTGGTTTTTCAGTAACAATTAAAGTGACTTTGTTGTTGATTTTGTTGATTTTTAATTTCTTTAAATACAGTTCTTTATCCGACTTTTTGCCTTTAAGTGTTTGCTCACTAAAGATGCCAACTTCAACATAATCTAATAAAGGATAGGACTCAACTTTATTCTTTTCTCCTTTTTCAGTGAAAGTCAACGTTTTTCCTTTTGGATCTTTAAAGATTCGTTTTCCAGTAGCATCGGCTTTGTATTTGGACACTTGAAATTGAATGTCGACTTGGTAGCGGCCATTGGGCAATTTTTTTGACGTTACAGTACTAATTCTATTATCGTATAAAGTAATGGTTTCAAACATGTCATTAATTACATATTTAAGAGAATCTGGAGTGGCTTTTTTCAACTCTTCTACCAACTCGATGGAATTGGTATAGGGCGCTTCTTGATAGGCTACTTTTTTAATGTATTCTTTCAAGGCGTTGTTCATGTTTTTTTCTCCGATAAAATCGCTCAAAGCATATAATACTAACGAACCTTTGTTGTAATGAATGTATTGTTGGTTTTCGTTATACATTAATGGTTGTTCTTTTTTGCCTTCAAAAGTTCGTCCTTGAAGGTATTTATCCAAGGCGTCTTTTAAGAATTTTCGCATCTTAGATTTACCATAGGTATGTTCTAAAACTTTTAACGAACTGTATTCCGAAAGACTTTCTGAAAGTAATGTGGCTCCTTGAACATTGGCGCCAATAACTTGATGGGCCCACCATTGGTGCGCTACTTCGTGAGCGGTAACTGCAAAAGGATAATCTACTGCGTTTTGATCATCATCATCTACGGCTGCAATAAAACCAATTGCTTCTGAAAACGGAATGGTATTGGCAAATGATTGAGCAAATCCGCCACCGGTTTTAGGAAACTCAATTACACGAACTTGCTTGTGCTGGTAGGGACTAAAATTGGAAGTATAATAGGCCAACGCTTTTTTAACCCCTGAAATCATTCTACCCACATTATATTCGTGTCCTTTATGGTAATAAATTTCGATAGCTACACTATTCCATTTGTCTTTTTTAACTTCATATTTACCCGAATTAAAGGCATAGAAATTCAGCATTTTTCTATCCATTTTATAATGAAAATAGTTTCTGCTGTTTTCTTTCCATTGCTTGGTCAAGTACCCAGGAGCAATTGCAATTTGATCGTCGGATGTGCTGACTGTTGTTTCAAATGTTATCCAATCGGCATCATTGCTTATATAGGTGTTTCTTCTGGCGATGCTGTCCGTAGGTTTTGCCATTCGATCCTTAGGCTTTAAACCATATTTAATTCGTACCTCATCGTCTTCCAACTCACTAGAAGAAGAGTATCCAATAGAAGGAAATAGTGCGTTATTGATGAAGGTTCCGTTGTAAATAACTGGCGAATTATCATTAAAAAAATTATTAGCTTTGTTCTTTACCACAAAACGCATTGCAATAGAATCTCCAGGTTTTAGGGGTTTCTCCAATCGATAAATATCAAAATTGTAAACGGTATCTTTAGATACTAATTTAGTTTTTACCTTAAAAGTTACGTCTGTATTTCCACCATGATTAATGAAAATAGTATCGATTTGTTCCTTGCTTTTGTTTTTAAGAATATACGTTCCTTTGGCAACGAAATTTCTTTCTTTCGGAAACAAATCCATATCAATTTTGACATCGGTAATTCGGGGTTGGATTTTATTTTCATACTTTTTATAGTTCTTTTCCCATTGTACCGATTCGAGTTCCGCGTCTTTAGCTGATTTATTTTCATTTGCAATATTATTTTGATAATAGATTGTACTACCAATTGCTAGAAAAGCAACCAACGAAAGCAGCATCGGAATTGCCACTAATTTGTTGCATCGGGCAGCAGCATCTTTCATGCGGTGTTTTACAGATTGACCCAATCCGCGTGTCCAAAATAAAAATGCCAAGGTGATGAAGACCAATCCGAGTGCCAGCCAATACAATTTATATAAATAATACAATTGTAATCCGTGACCATAGCCATTCATATCAGAATATTCAAAACCAGGATCGCTATTGAATTCATAAATTTGCTGTTCTACTCCCATTAAAGGAAGAAAACTCAATCCGATGGAAAGCAATAATAAAACGAAAAAGCCAAGCATGTAATTTTTGAAAAGAGTTTGAATCAAAAATGCCAGACACGCCCAAATCACAAAATGAACCAATTTAATAGCATACAATTCAAAAAGATAATGGCCGATTTCAAAATCGAAATACCCTTTATAGATTTGAAATAAAATTCCGGAAATCATTACAACGGATAACAAAACGATTTGCATTTTTACAATCGCCAAAAATTTGGACAAAAGCAATACCCAGTTTGGTATGGGGGTTACATCAATTAAATGATTCATTCTAGAAGTTACACCACGATGGATTAATATACCAGAAAATAAAAAGGTTAAAATATTGATAAACAAGCCAAAAGTACTCCCCGGAATTTCTAGCATTTGCCAGGTTACCGGATAGGTTTCTGTTCCGAAAATGGCACCGGCAGACAAGGCGGTTATCAAAATAAATAACATCCCTACAATAACAATACTAATGAAAACCCAGTTTTTTACTATGAATTTAAAATCGATGTTAGATAAGCTCCAAGCGGTTTTTAAATTTTGTTTTGTAGAAAAATCAAATTCAACTTCAGGAAGATTGATTTTGGTAATCCCTCCAAAATTATTTTTAGTGATTCGTTCTTCATTTTTACTTTTTCCAAAAGATAAAGCCGTTTGTGAAAATGAAAAATAGCGGAACATTATTCCTAAAATCAAAACGGAGATGCCCAACCAAATAAGACGATTGTATAAAACAACTCCTGTAAAAGGTAACAGATTTTCGTTTTTTTCATATACCGTCCAATATTGTGTGTAATAACTCAAGGCATCCGACCCGAAAGGTTCAAAAAGTGCTACTATATAACGATTATCGGTATCTTCCGTGAAGCTACTAATCATACTTTGAAGAAATAAAAGCAGAATAACAGTTATAAATCCAACCGAAATGTTTCTGGTGATGGTAACCACTGAAAAAACAATAACCCCATAGAAAAACAAATTGGGAATTATGAAAATTAAATAACTTTGAACATAAGCCATAATTCGTTGCGGCCCTAATAAATCTGGATTCACAAAAGGCAAAAAGGAAGCTAAAAAAGCACCTAATCCAACAAATAAAGTAATGATTATTACAATGGTTAAAGAACTTAAAAACTTACTCATCAAGTAATCCCATTTGGAAAACGGATAGGAAAACAAGATGGAATGCATGTTGTATTTAAAATCTCTATACACTGACGCTCCTACTATGGATGGCAATAAAAAATAGATAAATACCGACAAACCATTAAGCAGTCCGTTAAGTGCTATGGGTGAATTTGCCACTGCATTAGAAGAAGTTGTAGTTGTAAAACTATCAAAAATCCCCAAGCTACTTCCCATCATTAACATAGAAAGTCCAAAGAAAATTACTATGTATATATAAAAAGTTGGATTTTTGAGCCATCTTTTTAATTCAAATAAAAATATCGTTGAAAACATATTATTGATCATTTTTTAATGCAACAAAATAAACATCTTCAAGCTGTGGCTGAGCTAAAACAAAACTCTCGTTGGGCTGTTCTTTACTAAAAACTCTTATATTCAACGTATTGTCTTGATTGTAATTAGAAGAAATTACGTTGAACTCTTTTTCGTTTTGTTCCAATAAATCTCTGTCGATAATTTTGGTCCAAATTTGTCCAAGAAGTGCTTCTGTTGCTGCTTTTGGCGTTCCTTGATTTAAAATTTTACCTCCGTTTAAGATGGCCATCTCGTTACACAATTCTTTCACATCGTCTACAATATGCGTTGAAAAAATAACGGTATGATTGGTGCCAATTTCTCTTAAAACGTTTAAAAAACGATGTCTTTCTGCCGGATCTAATCCTGCAGTTGGTTCGTCAACAATAATTAATTTTGGATTGTTTAAAAGCAATTGAGCGATGCCAAAACGCTGTTTCATTCCGCCAGAATACCCACTAACGTTTTTCATTCTAACATCGTAAAGATTGGTTACTTCTAGCACTTGTTTTACAATTGCATTTCGATCTTTTTTGGACGAAATTCCTTTTAACCTTGCAAAATAATCCAACAAATTTTCGGCAGACATATCTGGATAAACGCCAAATTCTTGAGGTAAATAACCCAACACTTTTCTCAAATCCATTTGGTTTTCAAGAACATTAATTCCGTCAAATTCAATAGAACCCGAATCTGGCTTTTGTAAAGTGGCAATAGTTCGCATTAAACTAGATTTTCCTGCACCATTTGGACCTAGAAGTCCGAACATTCCAGAACCGATTTCAAGGTTTAAATTATCTAATGCTTTTACGCCATTACCATAAGTTTTGCTTAGGTTATTAATTTTTAGCTTCATAATTTATTTTGATTTAATTATATCTGTTTGTATGTTATTTTAATATTTGTTACAAAATATTTTCTAAAAGTAATAAAAGAAATTCTATTGAAATCAAAAATATAAGATTAAAAAATCGCGCGATTGTGGCTTTGTGGCAAACAAAAATCCTTCGTACCTTTACCCCATGATAGAAGAAAAAAATCCGCAACGTACTTCGCTTTCTCAATTGGGCGAATTTGGTTTGATTGAACATTTAACCAAAAATTTCACCATTCAACAACCTTCCACTATAAAAGGAATTGGCGATGATGCTGCTGTTTTAGATTTTGCATCTAAAAAAGTGGTGGTTTCCACCGATTTATTAATTGAAGGCGTTCATTTTGATTTGGCTTACATGCCCTTAAAACATTTAGGCTACAAGGCTGTGGTGGTTAATGTATCGGATATCTGCGCTATGAATGCAAAAGCAACGCACATTACCGTTTCGGTTGCAGTTTCTAATCGTTTCCCTTTGGAAGCCTTAGACGAGTTATTTGAAGGAATTACCTATGCTGCAAATGAATATAAAGTAGATGTTATTGGTGGTGACACCACTTCTTCTCAAAAAGGATTGATTATTTCAATTACCGCTATTGGGGAAGCCGAAGAAGAGGAAATTGTGTATCGAAGTGGCGCGCAACAAACCGATTTGTTGGTAGTTACTGGCGATATTGGAGCAGCTTATATGGGACTGAAAGTTTTGGAACGAGAGAAACAAGTGTTTCAAGTAAACCCGAATTCACAACCCGATTTGGATGCCTATACCTATTTAATTGAACGCCAATTAAAACCAGAAGCCCGAAAAGATATCCGAACTTTATTGCATGCTTTGGAAATAAAACCAACAGCAATGATTGATATTTCGGATGGTTTATCTTCAGAAATAATACATATTTGCAAACAGTCCAAAGTGGGTTGTAATTTATACGAAGACAAATTGCCTTTAGACCCGCAATTAATCAATGTTTGTGAAGAATTTAATGTAGACAGCACCACAATGGCCATAAACGGTGGTGAAGATTACGAATTGTTGTTTACTATAGGGATGGGAGATTTTGAAAAAATAAAAGGAAATCCTAATTTCAATATTATTGGGCACATGACACAAGAAAGTGAAGGCATTCATTTAATCACTCGTGCCGATACTAAAATTCCTTTGAAAGCTAGGGGCTGGGATGCATTACAAGAATAAAAGTCATTAGATGAATTGTTAAATATACTAAACGATAGAATGTTTTCGTTATATTTGAAATACTAAAACTATAAAACTATGAGAAAATTACTTTTTGTTTTGCCCCTTCTTATCGCATTTGTTTGCCAAAGTCAAGAAAAAAAGACTAAGGATTTTGACAGTAAAAAGCACGAAGTAAAATTTGGTGCTATTAAAATGTTGGCCGGACCTATTTTTGAAGGAACCTACGAATATATTTATTCGAAAGATTTCACTTTTGGTAGTTCCCTACTTTTGAATTTGCAAAGCGACAACAGTTATAACGAAGATTTTTCTATTACACCATTTGCTCGATTTTATTTTCAAGAAACGCAAGAATACGGTGCAAAAGGTTTTTTTGTTGAAGGATTTGCAAAATATGTAAGTGGTAAAAATGAAATCCACAATTCAGTTTATTATAGCTATGTGCCAGAAAAATTTACTGCTGGTGCCTTGGGAATTTCTTTAGGAAAAAAATGGGTTAACCACTCCGGTTTTGTATTGGAATTATTAGCTGGAGCTGGAAGAACTTTAGGAAATTCTAAAGTAGCACCTGATGCTTTTTTTAGAGGCGACATCAATATTGGGTATCGATTTTAAAACGTTTTAATTAGTATAGAACTATTACTTTCTTTTAGAATACATTCTATACACCACAATCCCTACAACACCAACTAAAACATAGGGGATAATCATAAGATACACGATACCATCGTTTACAGCTTCGGCTTTGGTGGTATTGCCTTCGCTTTCTAAAGATGCACGACACATGGCGCATTGGGCATTTATTTGGAGAAAAGAGAAAAGAGAAAATAGAACATAGATCAATTTTCCATTAATTGAGGATCTTCTATTTTCTATTTTCTCTTTTCTTTGTTCTAAATTTATTTTAAACATAATACGGTGCAATCATAAGGTAAACTATAACGCCTGTAACAGCAACATATAACCAAAGTGGAAATGTAATTTTAGCTAATTTTTTATGTCTGTCAAAATCACCCGACAAAGCACGAACATAAGTAAACAATACTAATGGTATAATTGTTACTGATAAAATAATATGGGTAATTAACAAAAAATAATAAATTCCTTTTATCACTCCTTCGCCACCAAATTTTGTAGATTCAGCAGTCATGTGATAGGCCACATACATCATTAGAAAAGCCAAAGAACAAGCAATTGCCGAGGTCATTAATTTGTGATGTAAAGCACGGTTGCCTTTCTTGATGGCAAGCACTCCTAAAATTAATAATAGTGCCGTTATCCCGTTTATTGCAGCATAGATTGGAGGCAAGAACGAAAGTGGCTCTACATTTATTCCGAAATCTTTTAATCGGATGCTAAAAAGTAATACCACAGCCAGTGGAATTACAACAGAAACAATAATAATTGGTGTTTTGAATTTTTTTTCTACAGTTTTATTTTCCATGATTATTCTTTTAATAGTAATTTAATATCTTCTTTTATTGCGGTAACTCCTGGTTGTTCCAATCCATCATAATATAAAATTGGGTTTCCTTGTTTGTCTTTTCTACAACGGATGTTTCCATTTTTATCAATAAGAGCAAAAAGTCCAGAGTGTTCAAAATTTCCTAATGCTTTATTGTTTTCTCCAACATAAAGATTGAATCCTTTGTTGGCTAAATTAAAAATATAATCTTTATCTCCAGTAAGAAAATGCCAATTTTGTGCAGTTGCAGTTATACCTAGTTTTGCGGCATGAGCTTTCAAGACTTCGGGAGTATCGTTATCCGGATTGATAGTAACCGAAGCGATACCGAAGTTTTTCTCTGTTGAAAATGCTTTCTCAACTTCTACCATATTCTTATTCATAATTGGACAAATAGACGGGCAGGTTGAAAAGAAAAACTCCATTACATATACTTTTCCAGCATAATCTTTATTAGATATTTTAGCATTATTTTGATCTGTCAATTCGAATTTTGGCGCAGGTCCAATTTTTACTAATGCCTCTTCTTTCACCATTTCGTTAGAAAGACTCATACGGTCATTTTGCACTACCGAACCGTTTTTTATCCGTTCTATAATTCTAGGAATAAAGATAATTCCGAAAATTAGAATGATAAAGGAAATTCCTATGTAGGATTTATTTTTCATATCAAATTATATTTCTTTGGTTGCATTATGATTTTTCTTTAAAGCCAAGCGGTATTCGGCAAGAATGATTTTAACATCGTCGGTCATTTCATTATAAAGTTCTGAAACAAATTTGGTATTATAACCTTCTTTGTATTCGGGTTTGACTTTTTGGTCGTGTCCTTTTCTACCGCGAAGATTTCTTTTTTTATCGATAATAAAAACATTGGGAGTTGCTAAAGTAGCATCCAACTTTCCTACTAAATTAAGTTTATTGTAGAAACTATTTATTTCTTCGGGAGTTCCAAAAACAAAATTCCATCCGGCTTGCGTGCCCAAGGTTACTAAAACTTTTTGCAATTCTTTCACTTGGTCTTGCGTGCCATCGGGAAGAATCATAACCATTTGAAAGTCTTTGAAATTTTTATTTCTATCGAATATTTTTTCATATAAATTAAAAATATTGCCTTTGTGTTTTAAAACATCTTGCCCCATAAATCCAAGGATGGTGATTTTGCCTGTTAACGCAACTGGTTTATTATCTAATGTTTTCCAGGAACTTATTTCGGGAATGTTTTTAGTAATAGTAGGAAGTTTGGCAAAACTGTTTATTCCAGATGCAAAAAAGAGATACGCAACTATTGGAAGGACAAACAATACAAAGAGAACTAAATTCTTTTTCATTAGAATTATTAATTTGGTTGGTACAAAAATAAAAAAAAGGTACGCAATGCGTACCTTTTTATTGAATTAATATAATGTTAAAAATTCCATTTAATAGTGGCATTTTTAAAAACCCCGAAAATGTAGTTTCCTTCTGTAAGGAGAATGAAAACTAAATAGGAAATCAAGAAAATTACGGTCCATACTACAGCTCTTCGCAAGACAGGAGTTTCTCCTTCCATGTGCATAAATGCCCATACGATGTAATATGCTTTAAAAATTGTTAAAATAATGAATATCCAATTTAACAAATTCATGCCTAAAAAATTAGTCATGTGTAATACTTCTGGTTTTTGAATTCCTAAGAATACCTCAACTGTAGTTACTATTGATAATATTCCGAAAACTAACCAAATTCTTTTGGTATTAGAAACGTGTTCGTGTGACATAATATATAATTTCTAAAAAAAATTAAACTAAATAGAAGAATGTAAATACAAATACCCAAACTAAATCAACAAAGTGCCAATAAAGTCCAACTTTTTCAATCATTTCATAAGACCTTCTTTTTTCATAAGTTCCTAATAATACATTGAAGAAAATAATGATATTGATCATCACTCCAGAGAATACGTGGAAACCGTGGAAACCAGTAATAAAGAAGAAGAAATCAGCAAATAATTTACTTCCATATTCGTTTCGTTCCAAGTTAGCACCCTCAACTACCAGACGAGCATCAGCTAATCTTTTTTCAGATTCTGCTCTTGTTAAAATAGTTTTATGTTTCGAATGAAACTGAAAATCGTTTAAAGTTGGATTAACACCCACAGCAGTTTTTGCAGTTTCTGCATCAAAAATAACTTCTGTACGAATTAAATAATCTGGATGATTCTTGAAACCAGCTTGAATTTGCTCTACAGAATAAGTTGGCAAAGAACTTTCTTCCATAAACCATCTTCCTTTACTTCGAGTAAGTTGCTCTCTTTCTTTTGGAACACTAGTGTCAGCAACTTCTTCTAAAGCGATATGTTTCCCTTTAGCATCTACAAATTGAAGAATACTTCCTCCTTTAGTTTCAATCGCGCCATATTCACCATGGATAAAGTTTTTCCACTCCCATGCTTGCGACCCAACGAAGATTAAACCTCCGATAATGGTTAAAAACATATAAAATGCTACTTTACCTTGTTTCATATGATGTCCAGCATCTACAGCTAATACCATAGTTACCGAAGAACCAATTAAAATAAAAGTCATTAATGCCACATAATACATTGGCATGGAAACCCCATGTGCAAACGGAAAGTGTGTAAACACCTCATCGGCTAATGGCCATGTTTCAATAAATTTAAATCTTGAAAACCCGTAAGCAGCCAAGAAACCTGAAAAGGTTAATGCATCTGAAACGATGAAAAACCACATCATTAATTTTCCGTAACTTGCTTTTAATGGCTCATTGCCGCCATCCCAAGTTTTGCCTACAGTGTCTGTAGTAGTACCTTTCGATCCCATAAAAAAGTTGTTGTTAAAAAGTTCCCAAATTTACATTTTTTTCTTATTTAAAGAAATATAAAAACAAAAATAAATAAATCCACAAGAAATCAAGAAAGTGCCAATACATTGCACC
>CANFHX010000033.1 GCA_947446865.1 Flavobacteriaceae bacterium
ATTGGCGATTTCATATCGTTACGCAATTTCAAAACTGCAAGATGCTCAATCATTCGTTTTTTTACATCTTCTAATCCAAAATGGTCGCGATCTAATACTTTTTGAGCATGTTTTAAATCGAAATTATCTTTAGAATATTTGTTCCAAGGTAAATCTAAAAATAAATCTAGATAGTTTCTTTGGATACCAAAATCAGGTGCTTGCGGATTCATGCGTTGCATTTTGGAAAATTCTTTTTCGAAATGTTTTTGGGTTTTATCATCCCATTTCTGGGTTTTGGCACGTAAACGCATTTCTTCAAATTCTTGCTCATTAGAAACGCCTCCCAATTCTTCTTGGATGGTTTTCATTTGTTGGTGCAAGAAATATTCCCGCTGTTGTTGGTCTAAATCAAATCGAACTTTAGATTGGATATCATTTTTCAATTCTAATTTTTGCAACTCTACGTTCATATAACGCAAGGTTTCTAATGCTCTTTCTTTGAGAATGTGCATCGTTAATAAATTTTGTTTTTCTTCAACAGAAAGATTCATATTAGAAGAAACAAAATTGATTAGAAACGATTGGCTCTCAATATTTTTGATGGCAAAAGTCGCTTCGGTTGGAATGTTCGGACTCTCGCGTATTATTTCAATTGCTAATTCCTTAACAGATTCTACAATTGCAGAAAATTCTTTATCGTTCTTTTTAGGACGTTTTTCAGGAACTTCCTTAATAGTAGCAGTAATATAGGGTGCTTCTGAAGTTACCGAATCAATCTCAAAACGTTTCTTTCCTTGAAGAATTACGGTGATGTTTCCATCGGGCATTTTTAAAACACGAAGAATTCTAGCAACCGTTCCCACGTGGTGGATATCGTTTTTAGTTGGATCTTCGTCTTCTTCATTTTTTTGAGCAACAACGCCAATAATTTTATTTCCTGCGTAGGCCTCATTAATTAACTTGATGGATTTATCTCTACCAGCTGTAATCGGAATTACTACTCCTGGAAATAAAACAGTATTTCGTAAAGGTAAAATAGGTAATGATGCTGGAAGTTCCTCGTTGGTCATTTCCTCTTCATCTTCTGGTGTTAATAGAGGAATTAACTCTGCTTCAGAATCAAATTCTTGGAGTGACAAACTGTCAAAAGTTATAATTTTTTGATTTGACATAGTATAAATTAAGTCAATATGACATTATTAGGTTAGTAATTATTTAGCAAATATAGGATTTGCTTTAGTTTTATTAAAGTAAATTCGATGAGTAACCTTAAAAAAGCAACTTTCAAATTAAATTTTAATACCCTCCTTAAGAGTCAAGGATTATGCCACTAAAAAAAATCCGCCATATAGACGGATTTAAATAGGCTTGTTGTTTTTTATTGTTTTGTATATACAATTGTAATATTACAAGTTAAATAAGCTGGTGCATGGGTTACTGCATCATAACCTACAACTTGACCATTATTAGCAGTTGCAGAAATAGTATTTCCAGAAACCGTATAAGTCTCAACAACTGGAGGAGTTGCTGCGGTAGTTAATGTTAATGTATTTCCAACTAAACTCCATGTTCCGGTGTCATCTGGATCTGTAAAACAAGACATCGTTTGTGTGGTACCATTAGAAACAATGTCAATCCCTTTAGAATTTGCAACAAAAGTATTATTAGAATTTAATGTTAAAAGCATATTGTTATAACAATTAGTTTCTGATAATTGATTAGTTGAAGCAGTTCCATCCAAATTCAAATCGGTTGGAACAGAGGTATTAAATGCAGTTAACATATAAGTACCTGAAATACCACCACCAACTGTACCAGAAGTAGTTGTATCACTAAAAGAAACATTTGTAAAAACTCCATTAGAAATTTGTTTTGTCAAAGTGGAGTTACTTAAAACATATCCAGTAAAACTAAAGGTTCCAGAAACTTTTTTATTTATTAAATCTAAAGAGGAAACAGTCAATGTTCCTGTAGGCTGCGCTGTAGTAGGATTAAATGCGGAATATACATCCGTTGTTGTAGAATTTTCTCTGTAAGACAAAGTTTGATTTCCGCCTAAGGCATTAACAACAAATGTTCCAACTGTAGGATTGATAAGTTGAATTCCAATATATTCACCTGAAGATTTTATTCCTGTTATTGTTAAAACATTGCTAGCATTTACGGTAGCATAAGTTCCAGCAGTAGCATCTGCAACAAAACTTTGTCCTGCAACAGTTGCTGTAAAATTTCCAGAAACAATTGTGCCTCCACCTCCAGTAGTTCCACCGCCAGCAGTAGAATTATTATATTCGGCAAGCTGAGCAGCCAAAACGGTATCTACAGGTTCATCACTACAAGATGTAAAAATAAGAATAAATGCACCTAATATAGTTGCTAGAGAAAGTCGTTGTTTATACATGATATTAATTTTTTTCAAATATAATTATTATTTGTTAAGATTTAAATTATTTTTTTGGGGAACTCGTGTTAACAGAATCAATCCAATTACAAAAAACACTCCAAGAAATACAATTGCATTTCGCATAGAACCCGTTATTAAATCCACTGTTCCATATATAGTCATCCCGATTACGATTCCAACCTTTTCGGTAACGTCATAAAAACTAAAGAAAGAAGCGGTATCTTTTGTTTCTGGTAATAATTTCGAATAGGTAGAACGTGCTATGGACTGTATTCCTCCCATCACTAAACCTACAAATCCTGCGGTTGCATAAAATTCTACGGGAGTGTGAACAAAATAAGCAAAAGCACATAATATTGCCCAAACACCATTCAGAAAAATTAAAGTATTTATATTTCCAAATTTTTCGGAAGCTCTTGAAGTAATAAATGCACCAATTACAGCAACTAATTGAATTAAAAGAATGCTAATAATTAAACCCATAGTTTTATCATCACTTCCCCAATCTATTTCGGTTGCACCAAAATAAGTCGCAATAAGCATAACCGTTTGCACTGCCATTATAAAAACAAAGTAACTATACAAGTACCTTTTCAAAGCAAGATTTTGTTGCAACTGTTTCCAAACTAATTGCAATTCATGAAATCCTTTAAAAATAAAATCTCGAGTTAATGGAACGTTATTTCTATTTCCTTTTGGTAAATAGTAATACGTAACATGACTAAAGCCAATCCACCAAACACCAACCATTACAAAGGAAATACGCATTGCCATTTTAGAATTTTCTATTCCAAAGGTATCCGGAAACATCACCATCATCAAATTGATTACTAATAATATAGTACTCCCAATATACCCCATTGAAAATCCTCTAGCACTCACTCTATCTTGTTGTTCTGGGAAAGCAATATCTGGTAAATACGAATTATAAAAAACTAAACTAGACCAAAAACCTATCAACCCAAAGAAATAAGCGGTATAACTCCAAAACAAATTATCTACATTAAACCAATACAAACCGATACACGAAAGACCTCCTAAGTAACAAAAAAATCGCATAAACGCTTTTTTATTTCCTAAATAATCAGAAATTCCAGAAAGTATCGGCGAGCAAATAGCCACTATTAAAAAAGCAAAAGCCGTTACAAAACTTATCATTGCAGTGTCTTTGCACTTCATACCAAAAAACAAAACATAGTTTTTACCGGTTTCTTTAAATATCAATTCATAAAATATGGGAAATACTGCGGATGCAATTACTAGACTATAAACAGAATTAGCCCAATCGTAAAATGCCCAAGCATTAAGTAGTTTCGGATGTCCTTTTGGTAAATTTGGCATAATAAAGATTAAAATTAAAAACCATTCTAATAATAGAATGGTTTCAAATATACTCTTTTTTTATAATTGGGAAATATTATTTAAAAGTTACACCAAATTTTGCGGCTTCTGCTTTTGCTTGCGGAATTAACGCTTTTAAATCGGCAATTCTCGTAGCATCCGATGGGTGTGTACTAGCAAATTCTGGTGGTGCTTTTCCAGACGCAGCAGCATTAGCTGACATTCGTTCCCAAAAAACAACCGCTTGCTCCGGATTATAACCCGCAATCGCCATTAATGTTAATCCTATTTTATCGGCTTCACTTTCATGACTTCTGCTAAACGGAAGCATACCGCCATACTGAGTAACTGCACCATAAGCTGTCATTGCTATTTGTTGGGTTTGAGCAGTTTTATCACCAACAGCTGCTTGAACACCTGCAGCACCTAACTGTTGTAATAATCCAGCACTCATTCGTTGTTGTCCATGATTGGCAAGTGCATGAGAAACTTCATGACCTAAAACAGTGGCTAATCCTGCTTCGTCTTTGGTGATTGGTAATATTCCAGAATACACAACAATCTTTCCACCCGGCATACACCAAGCATTAACTTCCTTGCTGTTTACCAATTTATATTCCCATTGGTACTCTTTTAAATAACCTTGATAACCATTGGCATTCAGCCATTTTTCGGCAGCATCTTTTATTTTGATTCCAACCAATTCCACTCTTTTGGCGTCAGAAGTTCCTGCAATAACTTTATTTTCAGATAAAAACTGTCCATATTGCTGAAAAGCAGATGGCAAAATTTCACTATTCGGAACTAATGCCAAAGTACTTTTACCGGTAAACGGATTTTTGGCACACGAAAAAAAAACTAACAAAAGGAAACAACTAATTACTATCTTTTTACATTTCATTTTTTAAAATATTTGCAAACAAATTTACATAATTATTATGCTAATAAATTAAGTAATTATTATTTACAATAATCTATATCTTAATAAATTTTATAATACTATTTACTGAATTATTTTCAGAGCTAATTTGTGCAAAATAAATTCCATTTGATAACTCCGATACGTTAATTCCGTTCTTAAAATCAGTGTTAACCAATTTTATTTCTTGTCCAAATTGATTATATATCTTAATTTTTGAAATCAAATTATTATTGGATTCTTTTATAAATAAAGTACTTGAAACTGGATTTGGATAAACTTTAAAAATATCTTTCTCAATTTCATTATTAGATAAAGAAGACGAAATAGTAACATTAAAATCATACATACAGCCATAAGCCCCCACATTTGTTGAAGAGCAACTAGTGAGAGAATAGGTTGAACTATAGGGAGCATACGGATTTAAATCACTACTTGCCCTCATAATTCTAATTCTAGTTACACCTACCGAGGCTGTCGTAGGAATTGTAATTGTTTTTGTAACAGGTGTAATTGCACCACCCATAGTTGGTAAAGCTGCGTTAGTTGTAGAACTATTTTGCATTACAATTTCAGAAGTCTCAAAAGCATTGTTATTATTATAATCAATCCAAACTGCAAAATAAATAGGTTCAATATCATTAACATTAAAAAAATCTAAAGTAAAACTATATCCTGTTCCTTTAACTAAAGTTGGTAAAGTAGTAGTATTGTAGTATTTAAAAGTAGTAGTGGCAGTTCCATAAGAACCCATACTTCCAAAATTTTGAATTACAGTACTTCCAATTTTAAAATCTTGGATCATATTATAGGTCGCAGGAGCCGGATATACTGGTGTACAGTAAGGAGCCGCAGAAGTTAATTGTGCTTTCAAAATTAAAGAAAACATCAATGTTACTATTGATAAGATAATTTTATTCATAATATATTTATTTTTGGTTAATTCTTTTAAAAGTAGTAATACAAATATAAATTATTATGCGTTTTCGTCTAAACACTCATTAATCCGACAAAAACAACTCCATTTCCAATAAACTCCTTTTTTAACATGAAAAATAGTACGCCTTTTAAAATTAAAAATAAAGTTTGTTTGATTGGGCGTGCCCCTTTCGGGTCGGGCTGTTCGCTATATCTTTACTTTTTTAATGCTCGTGACCTCGCAAGAAAAAAGTAAAGGATGCCGCTTCCATCCCTCACGCAACACGTATAGAATTTTCAAGACATTCTAATATATCAAATCTTAATTCTTAACCCACCATCCGTGCTTCCAAATCCTTCAAGATATCTCTTCTACCAAGAATTCCGTTGTAATTTTCAATAACTTTTTCCATGATTTCTATATCATTTTCATCAATCAAAACCAAATTGGGGTCTTTATCGTATTTAGAAACAGCGCTTTTAAAATCTTTCCCTTTGATGTATTTCGGAATCCGATCAAAAATTAAATCGTTATAACGCTCGGCAATAGTATTCAAATTCATATAACAAGTATAAGCCTCATCCTCCGATTTATCATAAAGGTAGGATTCAATTGCTTCTTCCATATAACATTCGTAAAGTTCCATCGAACCTTTTAAAACTGCTGCTTGAAAAAAACAATTATCAGGAAAATTAATCATTGCCAACTCGTCATTACTATTAAGAATAATCTCTAGCAACTTGGCGGTTTCTTTAGAATTAGAAGTAGTATGTCTATTTAATAAAAATGCCGATAATAAAAGACTAGCATTAGTAACATCGGTAACTAGTAATAACTCGTCTATATAAGAACTAAAACCTTGAAGGTCATTAGTACCAGCACATTTTTCTAATTTGGAAAGTATCTGTTTGTCGGCGCTCATTTTTTTTAACAAATTTAAGGTATCTTTTGCCTAAGTACGCTTTAATTTTAAAAGAAATGATTAAGACCTTAAAACTAAATAGTTATAATAGGTTCTTTGCGCCTCTGCGAGAACAGTTAAACTAATTTAGATATTCTTAACACAATGGCACCCCTCTCCTTTGGAGAGGGGCCGGGGGTGAGGAAAAACTATTCTTCTTTTTTATCCTCAAATGTAAAATTCCGCAATTGCGGTACTTTTACAAATGTAAAAGCAATAACCCCCAAAGTAAGACAGCCGCCAACAACCACTGCCCGAACGGTTCCGAGCCAATTGGCCATTACGCCACTCTCAAAATCTCCAAATTCGTTAGACGAACTTACAAACATAGTATTCACAGCAGAAACCCTACCACGCATAGCATCTGGAGTAACGAGTTGTAAAATAGTACTTCGAATAACTACACTCACGGCATCTAACATTCCAGATAGTAATAGCATCGCAAACGAAAGATAAAAATTAGTAGATATTCCAAATACTATAATAGACAAAGCAAAGCCGGTAACGCAAAGAAAAAGTTTATTCCCCGGATTGGTTTTTAAGGGCAAAAACGCTAATAAACCTAGAGTTATTAAAGCCCCAATTCCGGGTGCAGCCCGCAAAATTCCAAAACCTATTTCATTTACATGCAATATTTCTTTTTGATATACAGGCAACAAAGCAACGGCTCCTCCAAATAATACCGAAAACATATCCAAACATTGTGCTGCTAATAAAGTGGGCGTTTGAATAACAAATTTCAAACCCTCTTTTATACTATGTAATATAGGCTCTTTTTCTCGCTTTAAAATAGGTTTTACTTTAATGTGAAAAAGCGGAAAATAAATTAGCAATAGAACACAAATTACTGCAAATAGTCCAGCGGCAATTCCGAAAAAAGCAATAAAAACCCCTGCTACTAATGGCCCCAAAACAGATCCCATTTGCCACGACATACTACTCCAACTAGTTGCATTAGGAAAATGCTCTCTCGGAACTATTAATCCGAAAAGAGAAAACATCGACGGACTAAAAAACGAACGAAGAATACCGCCAATAAACACAAAAAAGTAAATTAAGCCTACCATAAAAGAAACCGAAATCCTTTTCTCAGTTAGTGGTAATGCTATTGCAAATAAACAAATTGCGGTAACTAAATATCCCGAAAGACACCGAACCACCATTTTCCGCTTTTCGCTTTGGTCCACATAATGACCTGCAATTAACGAACATCCTATAGCCGGAATCACTTCGGCAAGACCTACAAAACCTAAAGAAAGTTTGTTATTGGTAATATGATACACCCAATAATACAAAATAGTAGATTGCATATTCAATGCAAAAATCAATCCGAATCGAGTAGAAAGAAAAGCCAAAAATTCCTTTATTTTCAACACCGGATTTTTATAAAAAAAGCCCGAAACAGCAACCGACGAAGGATGTACCTTTTTCATATTTTAATTTAAAACTTAATATCTATCTACAGTAAGAAGCGAAATCGAAATTTATTATAAATTACTATGCGCCTTTGCGAGAACATTTATTTTCAACCAAATTACTTAGTAAAAACAGTATTTTCTTGTTCGGAAACCCGAATAAATGTAGTTCTTTTAGTCAATTCTTTCAATTTAGAAGCACCCACATAAGTACACGTACTTCGTAAACCTCCCAAGATATCCAATAAAGTTGCGCTAACCACTCCTTTAAAAGGTACTTGAACTGTTTTCCCTTCGCTTGCTCTATATTCGGCAACGCCACCAACGTGCTTGTTCATTGCCGTTTCCGAACTCATTCCATAAAACTGTTTGAATTTTTCACCATCTTTTTCTACCAAAGTCCCACCACTTTCCGTATGTCCAGCCAGCATTCCACCAAGCATTACAAAATCGGCTCCGGCTCCAAAAGCCTTTGCCACATCTCCTGGGGTAGAGCATCCGCCATCACTAACAATATGTCCGCCAAGACCATGTGCAGCATCGGCACATTCAATTATGGCAGAAAGTTGCGGGTAGCCTACTCCCGTTTTCACCCTAGTAGTACAAACCGACCCTGGTCCTATTCCAACTTTAATAATATCGGCTCCAGCCAAAAGCAATTCTTCCACCATTTCGCCAGTAACCACATTTCCCGCAATAATTACTTTATCTGGAAATTGTTTTCGGGCTTTCTGTAAAAAACCTACAAAATGTTCCGAATAGCCATTAGCAACATCAATACAAATATATTTTAGTTGCGGATTATGCTCTAAAATTGCAGCAATTTTATTCAAATCTTCCTTGCCTGTTCCAGTACTTACAGCAATATAATCTGAAATAGTAGCAGGAGCATTTTTTATAAATTCATTCCATTCGGCAACCGAATAGTGCTTGTGTATTGCAGTAAAAAGTTTTTCTTTTGCCAATGCCAATGCCATTTCAAAGGTACCCACCGTGTCCATATTGGCAGCCATAATTGGCACTCCTGTCCATTGGGAAGTACTGTGCATAAACTTAAATTCACGTTCTAAAGAAACTTGGGATCTGCTGTTTAGAGTAGATCGCTTTGGACGTATCATGACATCTTTAAAGCCTAATTTAAGGTCGTTTTCTATTCTCATTGGTTCGTTTTTTCTTGGTGTCAAATGTATCAATTTAGTTAAACAGCATCCGTAATTAACAAGTAAATTTATCAACAATTGTTAGTCCTAAAATGTATTTATTTTCAGTAATTTTACAGTCTTAAAAAAACAATATGCGCGCCGATTATATCCTTGACCAAGAATTTAGAGATCAAATTCTAGACGACACCACTACCAAATACAAAGATTTTGAAAATTGCAACTTCTATAATTGCGATTTTAGAAAGTGTACATTCCAAACGGTTACCTTTATCGATTGTAATTTCTTTGATTGTAATTTTCAAGAAACCAAAATTAATTATGTGTCGTTGCGTGGCGTATTTTTTAACCGATGCAATTTTACAAGCGTTAATTTTGCCATGACCGATCAAGTAATTTTTGAATTTCACTTTATAGATTGCCTGCTCGATTACGCTAAATTTTATGCTTTAAAACTTAAAAAAATGCAATTCATCAATTGCAGTATGATTGCCATCGATTTCATGTCGAGTGATTTAACCGAAGTTTTATTTGATAACTGCAACTTGCGAAGAGCCGTTTTCATTGACACTATTGCCAACAAAGCCGATTTTTCTACTAGTTACGACTATGTTATTGACCCCGAAAAAAATAAAATCAAGAAAGCAGTTTTTTCTGTAGATGGTTTAAAAGGACTTCTAGAAAAATACGATATTGTGGTTAGATAATTGAACTAGTCTATTAACTACGCTCCTATTGCAACCTTTAGCATGTTAATCTTTAATAATTGTCTTTTATAATCGAAAGATTGCCTTACATTTATAGGTACAAATGTTTAAATTTTGAAACGAATTGAATTTATTAAAACACTAATAGGAGGAGCAACTATGGCATCACTACAGCCTTTTTATAATTGGACCAAAGAATTAACTGAAGAAGATACTAAATTACCTGTACTATTTATAGGTCATGGTTCCCCAATGAACGGCATTGAAGACAACGAGTTTTCTAGAACTTGGACGAAATTCGGAAAGGAAATTCCGAAACCAAAAGCAGTTTTAGTAATCTCGGCACATTGGCTTACAAATGGCACGCACATAACGGCTATGGAAAATCCAAAGACCATTCACGATTTTGGAGGTTTTCCACAAGCATTATTTGATGTGGAATATCCCGCCAAAGGAAGTCCCGAATTGGCAAAAGCAACTTCGGATTTAATCACATCCACTCACGTAGGTTTAGACCACGATTGGGGCTTGGATCACGGAACTTGGACGGTTGTGCGACACATGTATCCCAATGCAGATATTCCCGTTTTGCAATTGAGTATCGACTTTAGCAAACCCGCCCAATACCATTATGATTTGGCTAAACAATTGTCATCCTTACGTAAAAAAGGGGTTTTGATTATTGGTAGTGGTAATATGGTGCACAACCTTAGAATGGTGGCATGGGATAAACTTAACGAACCTGAATACGGCTTTGACTGGGCTATTGAAATGAATACCATTTTTAAAGATAAAATTTCCTCTGGCGATTTCCAATCCCTTATTGATTATGAAAAATTGGGCAGTGCCGCAAAACTAGCAATTCCAACTCCAGACCATTATTACCCATTGTTGTATAACATTGCCTTGCAAGAAAATAACGATGCAATAAGTTTCTTTAACGACAAACCAGTTGGTGGTTCTTTAACAATGACTTCGGTGAAAATAGGATAAAAAAAAGGTAAGCATTTCGCTTACCTTTCTTTATTAAATCACTTCAATTTGTGGATTAATCTTTTTCATTTCTGCAATAAAAATATCGCTTTGAATAGGAGAAATAAATAAATCATCAAAAGCATTATACGTTATAATAAAACCATTAGTATCTAATGCTGGCTTTAACATTACAGGCACATTCAATCCAGAGTATCGTTTGATAGATTTTATTTTAGAAATATCTACCCTACCTCTTATAGGTCCCGATCGATATAATAAAAAGTTGTTTTTAATAACATATCGAGTATCCAGTAAAACCCAAAGCACAAATACAGCAACTAATGCAACAATAATCATCGGAATAATTGGGTCGTTCCCTTTTTCATAATTTATTGCAAGCATTACAATTAAAAACAAAACTATTCCCCAAAGAATTGAGATTGTAAAGGTGTTTTTGGTAGATAAAAATCGATTCATAATATTTTTAAAAGGGCTTTTAGTGATAGAAACTAAAAAATCGTTTATTTTTACGCTAAATTAGTACAAATTAGTAATACAATCGAAATTAAATAAAAAATAGTTTTCAATGAGTGCAATAAATTGGGTAACCGTAAGAGAATTTGAAGATATTACCTATAAAAAATGTAATGGAGTAGCCCGAATTGCTTTCAATCGCCCAGATGTGCGCAATGCCTTCCGACCAAAAACTACTGCCGAATTATTACAAGCGTTTCACGATGCACAAGAAGATACTTCCATCGGAGTGGTTTTACTTTCTGCCGAAGGACCTTCTAGCAAAGATGGTGTGTATTCTTTTTGTAGTGGTGGCGATCAAAAAGCGCGTGGTCATCAAGGTTATGTTGGAGAAGATGGTTACCATAGATTGAATATTTTAGATGTGCAACGATTAATTCGTTTCATGCCTAAAGCCGTAATATGTGTAGTTCCAGGTTGGGCTGTAGGTGGCGGTCACAGTTTGCATGTGGTGTGCGATTTAACTTTAGCGAGTAAAGAACATGCAATTTTCAAACAAACCGATGCCGATGTTACCAGTTTTGATGGTGGCTATGGTTCGGCTTATTTGGCTAAAATGGTTGGACAAAAAAGAGCACGCGAAATTTTCTTTTTAGGAAGAAACTATTCCGCTCAAGAGGCTATGGATATGGGAATGGTGAATGCCGTAATTCCGCACAATGAATTAGAAGATACTGCCTTCCAATGGGCACAAGAAATCCTTGCCAAATCGCCTACCTCTATAAAAATGCTTAAATTTGCAATGAATTTAACCGATGATGGAATGGTGGGTCAACAGGTTTTTGCTGGCGAAGCAACACGTTTGGCCTACATGACCGACGAAGCCAAAGAAGGCCGAGATGCTTTCCTTGAAAAACGCAAACCCAACTTTGTAAAAAAATGGTTACCTTAGTGTAGTGGTTAGTATTCAGTGGTCAGTGGTTAGTGTTCAGTGGTCAGTGCTCAGTGCTCAGTATTAAGTGCTCAGTTTTCGCGCTAAGTTCACACCTAGTTTGTCATTCCGTAGGAATCTCAAAAAAATCAAATTGCAGTATTATCAAATAGTCTGTTGTATAAATATCTTTAATTTTTTAATTTATGAAAAAGAAAATAATTTTAAGTTTAGTTCTCTTAGTTTCTTTTAATTTCTATTCACAAGATTCAAAAGCAACTAGTTCCAATAAAGAAAATAAATATTCTGTTTCAATTCATTACACGGGTAATTTACGAAACAACAATTTTGTTAGTGATAATTATAATGGTATTGCAGGAATAGACGCTAAATACAATTTTTATAGCAATGCAAATTTTAGTTTACAAGGTGGTTTAGGTATTGACTATTTTAAAGCAAGAGAAATCGGCAATCAATTAGATTTAAAAAATTCGATAATGGTAAATCCGAATATTGGAATTGTATTGGAAGCAAATAAAGTATTCCAGCCTTTTTTAAACTTGGGATATTCCTTTTTTACAGCAAAATATACTATTCAACAATCCTACGTTTTTATTAACCCGAGTGATCCCGGATTTAATACAATTCCAAATACAGTAAAATATAATTTTGACAGCGTTTCCATTAATCCCGGTTTTCGACTTTTTATGGATACAAACCTTTATTTCCAAACCGATTACAAATATTTACCTATTAAATCCAATATAAACGCTCATTTAATCTCAATCGGATTGGGTTACACTTTCTAAACTTATAAACTCCTAAACTTATAACCTAAAACTTACAACTAATAAACTAAAAAAAATGAAACACTGGATTGAAGCCGCACGAGTACGCACCCTACCCCTTTCGGTTTCCGGAATTTTAGTAGGTAGTTTTTACGCCATGTCGCAAGGAATTTTCAATTGGAAAATTGTAATATTTGCTTTATCAACCACCCTTGGTTTGCAAATTCTTTCCAATTTTGCCAACGATTATGGCGACGGAATGAAAGGCACCGATAACGAAGATCGAGTTGGCCCAATGCGATCAATTCAGAGTGGAAAGATTACCCCTGGAGCCATGCGTTATGCTATTTTTATTACGGCATTTCTAACCTTAGTTTCTGCTATGTTGCTTATTTATTTTTCTTTTAAAGGAAAATATCTATACTATTCGGTAATTTTCTTTGTTTTAGGAATCCTAGCAATTGCATCTGCAATTCGTTATACGGTAGGTAAAAACCCCTATGGTTACCGAGGTTATGGCGATGTTTTTGTTTTTATTTTCTTCGGAATTGTAAGCACCTTCGGAATCTATTTTATGTTTTCTAAACAAATGGATTGGCTTTTATTCCTTCCTGCAACGGCAATAGGTTTTCTAAGCGTTGGCGTGTTGAATTTAAACAACATGCGCGATGAAGAATCCGACAGAAAATCCAATAAAAATACCATCGTAGTTAAAAATGGTGGTGCTTGGGCTAAAAAATACCATTTCTTTCTAATTATTTCCGCAATGGTTTTGATGCTAGTTTTCGCACTAATTTTCGATTTTAGTTACCGTGATCCAAGTCCGGAAACGTTCAATTTCGACATCTATTTCTTCCTAATTGCCTATATTCCAATTATTTTGCATTTAGTGCGAGTAGCCAAAAACAAAGAACCAAAACTATTAGATCCCGAATTAAAAAAATTAGCGTTAAGCACCTTTTTACTATCCATATTATTGTCGCTTTCACTAATCTATTTTATCTCCGATTTAATCATTTATTACACTAATTGGCCATGAAAATAACCTTCTACGGGCACGCCTGCATTGGCATTGAAGTCAGCGGCAAACACATTTTGGTAGATCCATTTATCACTGCCAATCCCAAAGCCAGACACATTGATATTAATACACTTCAAGCAGATTATATCTTGCTAACCCACGCACACAGCGACCACATTCTCGATGCCGAAGCCATCGCAAAACGAACCAATGCCGTAATTGTTTCCAATTATGAAGTGGCGGTGCATTTTGGCAATAAAGGCCTACAATACCACCCCATGAACCATGGCGGTAGTTGGCAGTTTGATTTCGGAAAAGTAAAAATGGTTAGCGCCATCCACTCCAGTTCCTTTCCAGACGGCTCTTATGGCGGTAATCCTGCCGGATTTGTTATCGAGGGCGAACACAAAAACATCTACATCTCAGGCGACACAGCCCTTACCATGGACATGAAACTCATTCCCATGCGCACCAAACTCGATCTAGCCATCCTTTCCATCGGAAACAATTTCACGATGGATGTTGAAGATGCTATTATTGCAGCCGATTTTGTGGCTTGCGATAAAGTGCTGGGCGTTCACTACGACACCTTTGGCTACATTGAAATTAACCACGACCAAGCCAAAAAGAAATTCTTTGATGCTGGAAAAGACCTAATGTTGCTCGAAATTGGAGATAGTATTGTTCTTTAGGAGCGAATGGCACGCGTATTGCAGTAATGGTAATTCCCGTTTTCCGTTGCAATCTTTTTATTGTTTTGTCACGTCTAGTGCAGTCGAGATGCTTTTCTAACAAAACAATAAAAAGGATTTCCACTCCACCCGGGGCTAATTAATAATCGTATTGAATAAAAATAAAATGCTTAAGAAACTTTTTTTTATACTACCATTTGTATCGGTTGCAATAACAACGGCACAATCCAAAGACGGCTATTGGGACAACATAAGAACCACCAACGAAACCATAAGCCTTCGCGCAGGCGAGAAAAAAGTAGTTAAAACTGCCGACTTCCCCGAAGGAACCACCGAAGTAGTTTACAGAATCACCTTGCTAGACGACAATCAAAAACTTTCCTCAAGTTTAGTTTCGGTATTAAAAGCCATTCCCGATCCAACAGGAATAAGCCAAGGTGCTGCTGGAGCCGTATTTTTAGCCTCCACCATATCCGGAGACGACAAATGCAAATACGCAATTTTTACCGATGCTAAAATTTCTGATGCCTTTCTAACCACTGGCAAAACAACCAATGCTTGTTTAATTCAAGATACACCCGTTAATAAAGAAGCCCGAATTTTAAAAATGAAAGGTTCCGATTGCATGACTTTAAAAACCCAAAACTTATATTTTGCCATTCAAAGCGACAATTGGGTAATGAGCGAAAAAGTAATTTTAGAAGTCGTGCCATGGGTAGATACCAAAGCAAGTCGTGGTTGGAATTCAGACACCAAAAATGAAATCATCACTTTAAGTAAAACTTTAAAGGTTTATGCTTTACTAACTAACAAAGAGACCTTCTCTGCTGTCTTCTTAGAGAAATTATCCCAAAGATACACCTATAAAGAATTCCAAAATTTAATCCCAATTGAAAGAAGCACTAACATTGAATCGGTTACCGAAGAGGCTTTGAAAAAAACTGGGGAAGAGAAAAAATACTACGGCCTTTTTAGAGACCGTGCCAATGCAGCCATCAACCAAGGTAAATTTGACGATGCCATTACCATCATTCAATCGGAACTGATTAGTAAAAACAGAGCGGAATCCATAGATTATGCAACTCTAGCGAACTATTACTTACTTTCCAAACAATTCGATAAAGCCGAAAAAGTTTTAAATGAGGCTATTACAAAAGATGCAACCGATATTAATTTGCAATTACAATTGGCACATTTGTACATTTTCACTGATAGATTATCGGATGCCAAAGACATTCACAAGAAATACAAAGACCAATTCATCAATCCGAATATATCTTGGATACAACAAACCGATAAAGACTTTGCGCTTTTTAGCAAATGCCATTTACCCGAGGATAATTTCAAAAAAATCCTTCGCGTTTTAGAATAGCATCCAGTCTATTATCTATCCGTCTATCATCTATCCGTCTATTTTCTATATTCTCCTCCAATGAAAGCCACCTACCAAAAATACATTCTGAATTTTAAACGCCCTTCCGGAACCTCCAGAGGAGTAATGAATGTAAAAGAAACTTGGTTTATAGTTCTAGAACAGGATGGTAAAAAAGGTATTGGTGAATGCGGAATCCTTAGAAGTTTGAGTGCCGATGATCGTCCCGATTACGAAGAAAAACTGCAATGGACTTGCCAAAATATCCATCTAGGAAAAGACCAACTTTGGGAAGCCTTAATTGAGTTTCCTTCGATCCAATTTGGAGTAGAAATGGCCTTCCAATCCTTAGCATCCGAAACACCATTTTTATTGTTTCCATCTGCCTTTACGCAAGGCAAAAAAAACATGGATATTAATGGCTTAGTTTGGATGGGAGAAGCCGAGTTTATGAAGCAACAAATAGAAGAAAAACTAGCACAAGGTTTTCATTGCATCAAACTTAAAATAGGCGCCATCGATTTCCAAAAAGAACTCGATTTATTGCGCTTTATCCGACAAAATTTTGATGCGGATACTATAGAAATTCGAGTAGATGCGAATGGTGCTATTGATGAATCCGATGCTTTATATAAATTAAACCAATTATCTGGTTATAAACTACATAGTATTGAACAACCTATTGCTAAAAACCGTACTGACAGTATGGCAGAGCTATGTAAAAACACCCCAATTCCTATTGCCCTTGACGAAGAACTAATCGGAGTGTTTTCGTATGCCGAAAAAGAGGCTCTTTTGATAAAAATCAAACCACAATACATCATTTTAAAACCTAGTTTTGTAGGTGGTTTTCGAGGCACGAAAGAATGGATAGACCTTGCAAAAAAACACCAAATTGGTTGGTGGATTACCTCCGCCTTAGAAAGTAATATCGGATTAAATGCCATCGCACAATGGACCTTTTTACAACAAAATTCCATGCCACAAGGACTCGGAACTGGAGGACTTTTTACCAACAATTTTGACTGCCCTTTAGAAGTTAAAAACGGACAACTATCTTATAATCCAAACTTGGATTGGAGAGTTGAATTAACCAATCACTTTATTGATTAGATTTCTTTTTTTTTCAATTTTGCAACAACTTTTATTCAACCACCTGTAATCTGTTTTTTTTTTGTAAATTTGAGTAAGAATTATAATACAAAGCACATGCGCTATTCTTTCATTATATTTACAGTCCTTACTGTCGCTTTTACTTCTTGCTCCAATAAAGATTCTGGAGAAATTCAACCAATTAAAGGAAACATCACCGAGAGTGTTTACGCTTCGGGTGTTATCAAAGCCGAAGACCAATACACCGTTTTTTCAACCGTTAGTGGCGTTTTGCAGCATACTAACGTGGTTGTTGGGCAATCGATAACTCTTGGACAATCGTTGTTTCAAATTGATAGTGATAAAGCATCCTTGACAACAGAAAATTCTCGATTGGCTTTCCAACTCAGTCAAGAAAACAGTCGTTACATTCAGGATAAAATTTCCGATATGGAAACTAAAGTACAGGCCGCTAAAGATAAACTTGCCTTGGATCAATCGGTTTATAATAGAAATAAAAACATCAAACAATACAATGTCATTTCCGAAGTAGATTATGAGAAAGTAGAATTGGCTTACAAAAACTCCAAATCCAATTACGAATCTACTTTGAAGCAATTATCCCAATTAAAAATACAACTGCATAACGATCAAAGTCGAAACAATAACAATCTTAAAATTAGTGAGAAATCGCAAGGAGATTACACTATAAAAAGTGCCTTTACAGGTTCTTTATTTGATGTTTTAGTGAAAGACGGAACGCTTATTACGCCACAAACCCCATTGGCAATCATCGGGAAAATGAATGCTTATCTATTAGAATTGGATGTAGACGAAAACGATATGGTTCGGGTTAGTCTCGGTCAAAAAATTGTGGTTACTTTAGATAGTTATAAGGGGAAGGTTTTTGATGCTGTTGTAGATAAAATTTATCCGATTATGGACGAACGTTCCAGAACTTTCAAAATAGAAGCCCATTTTGTAAATACACCTCCAAAATTATATCCTAATCTTACTGCAGAAGCAAATATTATCATCCAAATTAAAAAAGAGGTTATTACCATTCCAAAAAGTTATTTGGTGGACAATCAATATGTTTTGATTAATAAAGACGAAAAACGCAAAGTAAAAATTGGATTAAGTGATTACCAAAATGTAGAAATTTTGGAGGGATTGCAAGCAACCGAATCTATTTACCGTCCTAAATAATGAACTTCAAACTAATATTTAATATTGCAATTCATTTACTCCGAGCAAGACTAAAACAAAGTATTGTGGCTGCGGTTGGGGTTACTTTTGGTATTGCGATGTTTATTACTTTGGTGAGTTTCATGCACGGATTGAATAATTTACTGGATGGTTTGATGCTTAATAGAACACCTCATGTTCGTTTATACAACGAAATAAAACCGTCTAAAAACCAACCTATTTTTTTGGCTGCAGAATATAAAAAAAATGTAAATTTTGTTAAATCGGTTAAACCAAAAGACCGCGGAAAAGCTATCTATAATAGTAAAGTAATAATTCATTTTTTAAAACAAGACCCTCGAATTGTAGATGTAGCACCTAAAATCACAACACCCGTTTTCTTTAATTCGGGAACCATTGAAATTTCTGGGGTAATTAACGGAATTGACGTTTCGGCAGAAGAAAAATTATTTGCTTTAAGCGATTACATTATTGAAGGAAAAATTGCCGATTTGAATCAAAACAACAGCATCATCATCGGAAAAGGATTAGCAGACAAGATGCTTTTGGTGGTTGGTGACATTTTAAAAATAACCACTTCCAAAGGTAATTTAGCTTCTTTAAAGATAGTTGGAATAACTCAGGTTGGTATTGCAGAAATTGATGACGTTATGAGCTACACTTCTTTAGATACTGCTCAAGAACTATTAGGAGAACCAACGAATTATATCACAGACATTCAAATAAAATTGTTCGAAATAACATCGGCACCTGCATTAGCAAAAGAGTTCAGTACCAAATTTAATGTAGATGCCATAGATTACCAAACCACCAATTCGCAATTTGAAACTGGTAGCACCGTGAGAAGTATTATTTCTTATGCTGTTGGAATCGTATTACTTATTGTGGCGGGTTTTGGTATTTACAACATTCTAAACATGATGATTTTTGAAAAAATGGATAGCATTGCCATACTTAAAGCTACTGGTTTTTCAGGCAATGACGTGAAATGGATTTTCATTTTATTATCGATGATTATCGGAATTACCGGAGGACTATTTGGGTTGTTATTTGGTTTTATTTTTACCTCCATTATTGATGTAATTCCATTTGAAACTGCTGCGTTACCAACCATTAAAACCTACCCCATAGATTACAATATTATATATTACATCATCGGAATCGTATTTGCAATTGGAACCACTTTTATTGCGGGATTATTTCCTGCACTTAAAGCCAGCAAGATAGATCCGGTGGAAATAATTAGAGGAAAATAACTAGAAATCCAATGAGTACTAAAGTTTTAGAAACTAAAAATTTATCCAAATACTTCTACGACCCAGTCAAGTTTCAAGTATTGAAAGAAATCAACATGAGCATCAATCATGGGGAGTTTGTTTCTATTGTTGGGAAATCAGGTTGCGGAAAATCTACTTTATTATATCTACTATCTACCATGGATACTGACTATGATGGAGAACTATTTCTAGATGAGGAATTAGTTACTGGAAAAAGCGATAAAGAATTAGCCAAACTCCGAAATGAAAATATAGGATTTGTATTTCAATTTCATTATTTATTAAACGAATATAGTGTACTGAAAAACGTAATGCTTCCAGGTATGAAATTAGGAAAATTCTCTAATGAAGAAATCGAGCACCATGCAATGGAACATCTGCGCACCTTAGATATGCAGGAACAAGCACTTAAAATGCCTAACCAACTCAGTGGCGGACAGAAACAACGAGTTGCAATTGCTAGGGCATTAATCAATAATCCTATTATAATTATGGGAGATGAGCCTACTGGAAATTTAGATAAAAAAAACAGTGATATGGTGTTTGATATTTTCCAACAATTGACTGTTGATTTAAAACAAACGCTATTAATAGTTACCCACGACCCTGATTTTGCTAATAGAACTAATAGAATCATTACCATGCAAGATGGAATGATTATTTAACCTTTAATATAGATTATAAAAAACAAAACAGCATCAAAAAGATTTTTGATGCTGTTTTTAGTTTGATTATTATTTTAAATAAATAGGTAACCTTTATTAAGAATACACCTATTTTTATAATTTATCTCTTAATCACCCTTACGGTTTTAAGATTATCACCTTGGCTTACAATCACGTTGTACACTCCTGAAGGATAATTAGATCCAATTTCAAATCCTTCTACTTGAGTAGCATCTAGGATTTGGTTGTCCACTAGTTTTCCTAACATATCGTATACTTTCACCTGTAAAACTTCTTCGCTACTAGTTTTAATATCTAGTTGGAAGTTCTCTGCAAATGGGTTTGGATAGGCAGTAGCATTAAATACTATTGCTGTTGGGGTAGCAGCTTTAACAATTTCACAATTTTTATAATATAATGTGAAAGGCTTAGAATATACTACCGCTCCACAAGGATTAGTGAACTTCGCTCTGTAGTAATTTACTCCAGCTGCTGCGTTAACTACTGTATATGAAGCGGATGTTGCATCTGCAATATCATTATATGCAGCACTAATAGACGTTGTAGATTGCTGCCATTGTATTTCTCCAACAGATCCTGACCCTAGGGTTAGTGTTTTTGTAACATTACCACAAATAGCTAACGCTACTGTAGCACCCGATGGTGTTGTTACATTGGCGGTAATTGTTTTAGCCAATGGTGCACTGTACACCATAACCGGAACTATTTCGCTAGTTTCTAAGAAACAAGTACCTATTGTAACTTGTGCTTTATAAGCAGTAGAAACGGTAAGGTTTGCTGTTACTAATGTTGGAGTAGAACCTGTAACTGCTGTCCAAGTAGGAGATGCAGTTGTCCAATTAGTAGATTTAAACCATTTAATAACACCAAAGGAACCTGTTAAGGTTAACGTACTTCCTGTTCCGGTACATACTGTTGCATTTGCAGCAGTTAGAGTTCCTGCAATGGCTCCAGTTGCAATTGTATATTTAACTGCATTAGAATAAACCTCCGAACAAGGGCTGCTTGTTATTTTAGCTCTATAATAGGTATCTGCCACAATGCTGTTTGGAGTAAAGTTAGCAGATGTGGAAGATGCACTAAATACACCATCCGAAACTAGAACATCTGTAAAGCTAGTTCCATCAGCAGAAGACTGCCATTGAACAGCTCCTGTATAACCTGTTACTTTTACTGTTCCAGTAGAACCAGAACAAATTAATGCTCCGCCAGTAACTGTTCCGGCAACCGACACTGGTTTTACTAGAACGGTTTTAACTGTACTTCTAGATTGGGTACAATTACTTGTTACTACACTTCTAACATAAAACTTAGAAAAAGAAGCATACGCAGCGGTATTCATGACAAAAGTAAGTTGGTTGGCACCATTACTTACTGTTTGAAATCCTTCTGTAGTAGAAACTGTAGATACCTCCCATTGCATGGAAGTACCTGTATAAGCCGTAGAGTTTAAAGTTATATCTGCTCCTGCACAAACGGAGGCATCACTAGTAATAACTCCTGCACGAGCAGAAGGCAGAACTGTAATTTTAACCGGAGTGCTATAAGTCACACAAGCTCCATTAGTAACTCGAGCTCTGTACCAAGTATCCACACCGATATCATTTGAGGTAAAAGTAGCTCCTGAGAAACTATTATTCCAAATCCAAGTTGCTGGAGCATTAGTAGCATTTACATAGTTTCTGGATAGTTGCCATAAAATAGTAGCCCCATTGGTATACCCACTTAGAGTAAGTAGCGTACTATTCGTAATTGGACTTGTTAAAACAGCACCGGTTGCATCCAATCCGGTTGCTAATGGTATGCAAACCGACACATCGCCACCGCTAATACTACCTGCATTTGCAGGAACACTAACCGTAATTTTAATAGCTGTTCCGTTTACAGAGTTACAAACCCCATTAGAAGCAACTACTCTAAACCAAGTATCTTGGGTTAAAATAGCTGTAGTAAATAAAATTATAGAATTTATCGCAGATACTTCCGATTGGGTAATGGCAGTTCCAACATTAGAATACGAAATTCCATCTGTAGACGATTGCCATTGGATGTTTCCAATACTTCCTGCTGCCAAAGATAAATTCACGCTAGTTCCTTGACACGTTGTTAAGGCAGGAGACAATCTATCTACTACTGTGATCGTTGCTGCTTTAGACAAGATGCTTAAATCCGTAATAGAAACAATGTTTGATGTTTTAGCTCCACATGAAGAAGTACTAACTACTGCTTTGTATTTAGTTCCTGTTGCAGGAAATACTGAAGTAGTTTTAGTAATATTTAAAGTAGCAGTAGTGGCACCAGAATAATTAGCAGAGTTGCTAATTAAGATCCAAGTAGATGCTGTTGCTCCTTGCGCATACCAATTATAAGTAGCATTTGCACCATCCGTAACTACTGAAATAGAAGCGGTACCGCCTATTGTTTTACAAATAGTAGTATTGCTTGGTTGGGTTGTTAGGTTGTTACTATTGATAGTAAGATCTAGTTTTTCGGTAATACAACTAGTACCGGAAGTATAAATTCCAGAAGTAGTGTAAGTAATTCCGTTAACGGACCAAGTGTAATTAGTACAAGCTGTTGCTGTAGTTGTATTGGTAGCACTAGGTGTGATAGTCAAGTTCAACGTTTCGGTATTACAATCTGTACCGGAAGTATAAATTCCAGAAGTAGTATAAGTAGTTCCATTAACAGACCAAGTGTAACTAGCACAAGCTGTTTCTGTAGTTGTATTGGCAGCACTAGGTGTGATAGTCAAGTTCAACGTTTCGGTATTACAATCCGTACCGGAAGTATAAATTCCAGAAGTAGTATAAGTAGTTCCGTTAACCGACCAAGTGTAACTAGTACAAGCTGTTTCTGTAGTTGTATTGGCAGCACTAGGTGTGATAGTCAAGTTCAACGTTTCGGTATTACAATCCGTAATGGAAGTATAAATTCCAGAAGTAGTATAAGTAGTTCCGTTAACGGACCAAGTGTAACTAGCACAAGCTGTTTCTGTCGTTGTATTAGTAGTGGTTGGGGCAATTATCAAATTCAAAATTTCTGTGTTACAACCTGTAACGTAGGTATAAATTCCAGAATTAGTATAAGTCGCACCATCAACCGACCAAGTATAACTGTCGCAAACAGAAACTTCAGTAGTGTTTGAAGTATTTGGTATAAAAATTAAATCTATAGAATTAGAAGTTGTACAAGTTCCAGAGGTTGCTGTTACAGTATAAGTTCCAGTAGAAGATACTTCTACCATTGGGTTGTTATTGGATCCAAAAATAGTACCTCCATTAGATGCCGTCCATAGTAAAGTAGGTGCTATTTGAAAATTACTTATAACAACCGCAGCTCTGCCAGAATTATTATTAGCAGTCATTCTAAAAGTAAAAACATCACCGGCTAAAACAGAAACAGAAATACTTCCATACTGGTTATCATCATAGGCATCTGGATGAAACCCGTAAAATAGTCTTGATACACCATTAACAATAAAATAAGGAGCTTCATTTTCAGCATCATCGTTGGTAGAATAAAAATAATTAAAAGAAATTATTGCGTTTTCTGGAATTGTAATGGTATAATCTGTATATCCAATATCTATCCCATTATCACCACTTGTGATTGTAATTGAAGTTGGAGTATTACTTGTATCTATACTACCATCTGTATTATTATTATTTAGCACCCAATTTGAAACTGCATAACCTCCAGTAAAATTATTTTTTATTGGTGCAGACGTTGTAGAAAATAATTCTATTCCATACCCCTCACAAACAGATTCTGGAGTAGTAATTGTAATAATAGGATTAGTACAAATCTCCACTGTTATAGAAATTGTATAAGTAGAACTTCCACTAGCGTTTGTTGCCGTAACTACATAATCTGTTGCAGCAGTTGCTACAGTTGGGGTTCCTGTGATACTACCATCTGCATTCAATTCTAAACCTAATGGTAAAGCTGGACTAATAAAATAACTTTGAACTGCACCGCCAGTATTAGTTACAGTTAAAGCCACAATTGGACTATTAACTGTAAAATTATTAGATGCGTTGTATGTAATTACTGGTAGAACTCCTGCAAGTGCTAAAGTCGTAAAACTAAATTCATTTCCATAAGCCGTACCCACACTGTTAGTTGCATAAGCTCTAGCATAATAGGTAATTGAAGGAGATAATGCCGAAATAGCACTAACAAAATTTCCAGTTCCTATTCCATCTGAAGTTGTATTGTCCGCCGTAGTTGGGTTTGAAGTAGTACTCCAACATACTCCACGAGCGGTAACCGAAGTATAGCCATCAGAGGTAACTGTTCCTCCTAAAGAAGCAGTAGTTGCTGTTATTGCACTAGCTTCAGTTGTTGTAAGACTTGGAACTGAAGTAATAGTTAAGTTTATCGTGTAACTTGAACTTCCTCCACTATTAGTAGCCGTAACTACATAATCTGTTGCAGCAGTTGCTACAGTTGGGGTTCCTGTGATACTACCATCTGCATTCAATTCTAAACCTAATGGTAAAGTTGGGCTAACCGAATAACTTTGAACTACACCGCCAGTATTGGTTACTGTTAAAGGTGCAATTGTATTGTTATTGGTAAAAATATTAGATGCATTATAAGTAATTACTGGCGCAGTTACTGTAGATGCTAAAGTTGTAAAACTTAATTCATTTCCATAACCAGTTCCAAAACCATTTGTAGCAAAAGCTCTATAATAATAGGTTGTTGAAGGTGTTAAACCAGAAATTGGAAAATACACTAGTGTTATGTCAGAAGTAGAATTTAGATCATTAGCAATTGTTGGATTAATACTCGTACTCCAACAAACACCGATAGTAGTAATAGTAGATTGATTATCACTAATTATCGTTACTCCTGAATCAGCATAATTACTCAAAATGTGTATCGCATCAATAGTCTGGACACTTGGTTTACCTTGAACAGCAAGATTAAAGGTATAACTTCCACTACCACCACTGTTTGTAGCCGTTACAATATAATCTGTAGCAGCAGTAGCTACTGTAGGCGTTCCTGTTATACTCCCATCGGCATTTAATACTAAACCTGTTGGTAATGCTGGACTAATAGAAAACCCATTAGTAGTTGTTATTTTTCTAATTTTATGATTAGCGTAATCAGCTATATACAAATTTCCATCGGAATCAGAAGTAATGCCTGTGGGATTTGTAAAACTAGCTAGTGTAGCATTACCATCAATACTCCCCGGACTTCCAATCCCTGCGATGGTAGTTACTACACCCATCGGAGTGATTTTTCGTATTCTACGATTACCGCTATCGGCTACATATAAAGTGCCAGAGGCATCAACAGTTATTCCAAAAGGCATACTAAACTGAGCTGATGCACCAGTACCGTCATTAAATCCTTCAGTACTACCCGCTAGAGTCGTTACTACACCTGATGGTGTAATTTTTCGGATTCTATGATTATCGCTATCCGCCACATAAATATTTCCAGTAGCATCTAAGGCTAGACCATAAGGTTTATTAAATCTTGCAGAAGTACCAATGCCATCATCAGTTCCAGTTAGATTATATCCCCCTGCCAATACCGTTAGATTATTTGACGTATCTATTTTGTATATTCTACTACTATTATCCGAAAAATAAATAATTCCTGAATTATCCACAACAATTCCATTAGGAGTATTAAAATAAATTGATGAAGAAGAACTAGTCACTAACGTAGTTACATTTCCTGAGGCATCAATTTTTCGGATACCATCCATATCAGCTACAAAAACATTTCCTAAAATATCGGTAGCAATTCCTTTAGGATAACTAAACTGGGCGAAAGTACCAGTACCATCCGAATTACCAGCCATAAACCCACCCGCTAATGTGGTTACCACTCCTGAAGAAGAAATTTTTCGAATAGCGTAATTTCCCGCATCCGTTACATAGATAGTACCTAAAGCATCGAAGGCAACATCAAAAGGATTATAGAATTTCGCATTAGTAGCACTACCATTTTCATACCCTAGTGTACTACCCGCAAAAGTGGAAACATTTGTAGAAGCAAGTCCACTCACCGTTCCTCCAGAATTACTTACTGCCAATGTCGTAATTGGTGTATTGACTGTAAAAGCATTCGAAGCCGTATAACTAATAGTTGGTGGAGTGATCAAAGTAGTAAAACTCACTTGAGTTCCATAGGCAGTCCCAACACTATTAGTAGCATAGGCTCTGATATAGTAGGTAGTCAATGGTGATAAATTAGAAAGAGTGGTTGTAAAACCATTTAATGTAGGACTAAAACCACCAGTAACTTCATTGGGCAAGTCTGTTGTAAATAAACTGGCAGCAATTGTAGGCATTGGGAATATGCTATAGCAAATACCACTTGCGGTAACTGAATTACTTTCAGCAGTAATAATACCGCCTGTTGTAACGGTTGTAGCTGTTATGTTTGTAACCGCTTTTGTAGTTACTGCTGGCAGCCCTACTATTCTGATTGTAACATTGAATGAGTTACTACCACCTGCATTTTTTGCCGTTACCGTATAATTCGCAGCCATAGATTCAATTGTTGGCGTTCCAGTAATGCTACCATCGGCATTTAATACTAAGCCTGATGGTAAAGCGGGATTAACTGAATAACCGCTCAGATTAACTTGACGAATTTTATTATTGTTAGTGTCGGCAACATAAATCGTACTACCAATCTTGACAAAACCATTAATATTATTGAATGTTGCAGTAGTTAAACTTCCATCCAAAGATCCAATAAACTGAGTACCACAAACAGTTTCAAAGTAAGAATTCCCATTTTTTTGAATAAATATATTTTTTTCGATAGAAACATAAAAGTCGTCATTAACATCAAAATATATTTTATTAACATAAATACTGTTATAAATAGAAGTAACTGGAGCTTGAAATCCATTTGAAAATATACATTTAACTATATTAGTATTACCACCACTAGCGCTTTGAGAAACATATAATACACCCTCAGAATTAAATGCTAAACTAATTGGAGCTTGAATTCCTGTAGAATAGTAGGTTGATATTTGCCCTGAGGGAGTTATTTTTTTTATCTGGGAATGAGTATAATCCGCGACATATAAATTTCCTAAAGCATCAAATGTGAGGCCTCTAAGTTGTTCGAAAATTGGGAAAGGAGATTCTCCAATATAACCTCCTGCAAAAACAGATACAACTATGTTTGTAGGAGTGATTTGACTGATTTTGTATATTGCACTAGTTGCACTAACATAAAGATTGTTGTTTGCATCTATAGCAATAGACTTTCCCGAATTAAATTGTGAATAAGTAACATAAGTACTTATAGTGCCTGAAGGAGTAATTTTCCGGATTGCATTATTTCCATTATCTAGTACAAATAAATTTCCAAAAGTGTCCTTTACAATATCCCTAGGGTTCAAAAAAGCAGTATCAGAGACACCATTTATATAACTAGAAGAACCTATTCCTGCAAAAGTTGTTACTCCAATAATATCATTAGGTATTGGACCACCATTGCTACTAACTTGTAGGGCTGTTATAGGCGTGTTAACTACAAAAGCATTCAAAGCATTATAACTAATACTAGGTAGCGTCATCAAAGTGTTAAAATGAGCTTCCGTTCCGTAAGCAGTTCCAAAAACATTAGTAGCGTAACTCCTCACATAGTAAGTAGTATAGGGAGTTAATCCTGAAATATATGTTGTGAAATCTGTCAATATTGTTTGATTATTAACCGTTTTAGAGTCCGAAATAGTTGGATTGGCACTTGTGCTCCAGCAAATTCCTTTTTCAAGCAAAGCACTTCCTCCAATTGCAGAAACATTTCCACTTATTGTTGAAGTTGTAGAGGTTGTAAAATTGACTCCTGTTATGGTAAGAGTAGGAATAATTCCTGTTGTTATTGCTACCGTAGTTGTACTACTGCCATAGTAATTATAAGCGGTAATAGTATAGTCTAAAGGACCGTTATTTATGGTCGATGGAGTTCCTGTTATACTTCCTGATAATTTATCGAAAATTAATCCTGTAGGTAATAATGGAGAAAGGGTATAACCACCCAATTCTATTTTGCGAATTCGGTCGCCAGTCCATTCCGATACATAACCCACACCGGTAGTTGGATTGATTATCATATTAGCAGGGCCATCAAAAGTGGCCGCCGTACCATTACCGTCTAATGAAGATTGAGTGCCACTTCCTGCAATAGTAGTTACTATTCCTGCGGGAGTGATTTTTCTGATTTTATTTCCCCATTCGGTTACAAATAAATTTCCATCACCATCTAAAGTAATTCCAAAAGGAGTATCAAACGTAGCCGCAATTCCGGTACCGTCTAAAGAACTTACTACTCCAGAGCCAGCAAAAGTAGTTACTGCATAAGGATTCGTTTTGGCTATTTTACGTATTTTACTACCATCAAAATCACTTATGTAAATAAAATTAGCATCTACTGCAATTCCGGTAGGATCATTAAAAGTGGCGGAAGTACCTGTTGCATTATCAACAGTACTTGCCGTTCCGCTACCAGCAATAGTAAGTACTTGTGCGGAACTTATAGTAATACGACGAATTTTATTTCCAGTTCTATCGGTAACATATAAATAAATACCATTGGGATCCAAAGCAATACCGGTAGGCTTTTTGAACGTAGCTGAAGTTCCAGTACCATCCAAAGTACTTGACGCTCCTGAACCAGCCAAAGTTGTTACTGCATAAGTACCCGTTAAGGAAATCTTACGGATACGGTCATTTTCTTTATCAGCAACATACAAGCAATTGTTAGTAGCATCAAAGACCAAACCCGCTGGCCAGTTAAAACTAGCTGTAGTTCCAACCGCATTATCTTTCCAACGTCCAGAAAATAACCAAGAATATCCATCACCTGCAATAGTAGTAACCACTCCAGCAGGAGTCATTTTACGAATTCGAAAATTAGCAGAATCTACAAAATAGATATTACCATTAGTATCCATTGTCATACCAAGTGGACCATCCATCTTGGCTGCTGTACCGGTTCCATCTAAAAAACCCGTAGTAGTTCCTGCAAAGGTGCTTACTTGCTTGTAAGCTAATGCTGGAACGCTTCCGCCTGAATTGACAGGAGCCAATGTGGTGATAGCAGCATTCAATAAATAATTTTGTGGAGTGGCATAACTTATATTGGGTGAAGTTTGTGACTTCATGCTGAAAATGGACAGCACCAAAAAGTTAATTAGAAGTAGTCTTTGCAATAAAGACTTTTGGGCATTCTTTTTCATTGAAGGAAAAATTGGATTCCAATCTCGAAAAATGTTAGATTTGTTCATACCTAAAATAGATTTAAATTTACTTTGCAAATAAATCAACTATTTTTATGGTATTTTTTTTCTTGATGTCCAATAATTGGTTTTCAATGTACAAGTTTTAGCAAGTGCTTAACTTTCAAACGTCTAACCTCCTACTTAGATACTAAATCAAAACTAATTAAAACTAAGATGTCCATAAAATCGTACTGAAAAAAAATCCTTTTATTATTTTAAAATCTCAGATCGATAAAATCCCGGATTAATCCCAGTAAATTCTTCAAATGCAGTATAAAAAGATTGTCTACTTCCAAACCCAGATTGACTGGCTATGGCTTCCATTTTCAAAGGAGCACATTTAGGATCTTCAAATTGTCTTTTTACTTCTTCAATTCTAAACTTATTATTAAAATTTGTAAATCCGTTAAATCCATTTAATTTTAATGCCGCAGCAATTTCTCGTTGGGAAACTTGAAGTGCATTAGCCACCTCAATTGCTTTGTGTTTTGGATTCAAATACGGTTTTTCATTTTCGTAATAGGCCATTATTTGAGCAAATAAATCTAAGTTTTCGGGAGTTGTTTCTTCAATTGTATTGGAGATCTTTGGTAACAATTGTGTTTGCTCTGCCAACCGTTCTAATCGTTCGGCTTTGTACTGTTGCATAAGCAAGGTATACGCCCGTTGTTTTTCTTTATACAATCTTATCTGTTTTCTTAAAATAAAAAAAAGCACAATGACAAAAAAAGATAATCCATATACAATTAATTGGCGCCACTTAGAGAGTGCTTTAAGATGGGATATTTCTGTAACTTTCTTTTCCGTTTGGTATTTTATTTCCAGTTCATGAACTGCATTTTGTTTTTCGGCAGAAAGAATAGAATCATTACTAGTTTTCATTTGTTCAGAAACTTTTAAAGCTGCTTCAAAATTTTTATTGTTTTTGTAAAGCACTAACAACGAAGGACGCATTTGTAATGCTTCATAGGACATTTCTAAGGAATCTGCTAAATGGATTGCACGGGTTAAATAGGGTAATGCCTTAGTTGGCTGTTGTTTTTGAATATAAAGATCTCCTAATCCTTTACTTGCCATAGCTACTCCTTCGAAAGCATTTATTTTAATACAATCTGCAAGCATGCTTTGGAAAGTTCGCTCTGAAAATTGCAAATCTCCTTTAGCAAAAGCTGCTACAGCAATATTATAATCTATTTTCATTTTTAAATAAGCTCCAGATTTTTTTGGTACAAAAGGCAACGCTCTTTGGTAATAATCTAAAGCTTTATCTTGGTCTTTAATATCATCTGCATAAAAGGTACCAATATTCATCAATACCGAAGAAATAGCATTAGAATCTTTTACTTTTAAAGCGGCATCATAGGATTTTTTATAATATTCTAATGATTTTTCATTGCTTTTAGTATAGGCGTAGGTACTTCCAATATTCATACAAACATTAATAATAGGCCTAATACTATCCAATTCATTGAATACCCTATACGAATCGAGTAAGAAAGTTTGCGCTTTAACAAAATCCCCTTTGTGACATAAAATAGTACCATAAGAAGCACTTAATCTTGCTGATTCAAAAAGGAGATTGTTGTTTTTAAAAGTTTTAATAGCCCCAGGAAAATAAGGTACCATTTCTTGCTGACTACTAAAGTCTATTTCCCCTCGAACTGGTAATAGTGAATTAGCTATGGCAAGAGAGTCGGAAATACTGGATGCTAAGATTCTAATTTTTTTCCCTGTAGACAAAACCGAATCCATATTTCCGAGTTTAGAAAATGCTTCTTGTTTTAATTGGTATAGTTTGAGTTGCTTTTTTTCATCTAGATTAGTTTTTGAAAGTTTTAGCAATAATTTATCCGCAATAATCAAAGTAGAATCTGGATGTTTTTTTAAATAGTTTTCTGCTTTAGAAAGGGAAGAATCTATTGCAGAGTCATTTTTAATATAATCACATGAAAAAGTTAGTGATATAAGCATTAAAAATAAAGTTATATTTAAACAATGATGGGAATTGTTTTGCATATTTTTTTTATGTGTTGTTTAGTAACCTTCAAATAGTTGCTTGAATTAATAAAATTCAATTTTTTGTTTAAAAAAAAGGGTATTGAAATAGAAGTGTATTTATTTTAGAAAAATAATTATTAGGTTGTTTATTAGAAGTTGAAAGTGACGCAAATGTATTCTATTTTTTAATACTTGTAGGATAAATACTTTTTTAATAATTTAACCCGTTGGGTATAATTATATTGAGCTACCTAAAAACTACAACTACAAATCAATTAATAGGTCTATTTTGTCATTTCGAGGAACGAGAAATCGCATTCTCTGTATTTAGTATCAGATTGCTGCGCCAGATGGCTGTGCTCTTTCCCTCCTTTGTCTCAATGAAAGCTGACACGAATTACACGAATTTGCACGAATTATTTTGTCAATTACAATTACACTAATTTATCTGCCGATGGTAGATTTTAAAATAACTAGTTCACAAAACTTAATTAGTAGAACTAGTTTCTTTGTAACTAGTTCCCGTAACTTAATTAGTAGAACTAGTTTCTTAATTAGTAGTTCACATAACTTAATTAGTAGAACTAGTTTCTTTATAACTAGTTCACGTAACTTAATTAGTAGAACTAGTTTCTTTATAACTAGTTCACGTTATAAAGAAACTAGTTAACGTTATAAAGGAAGTAGTTAACGTTTCTTTGTGTCATCTCCTAAAAAAACTTGACACATTTCTAAACCCAAAACAGAAATGGAAACAGTAAAAAAGGAGTATCGAGTTTCAGATTATTTTGAAAGAACTGACGAGAATTTTAGTTATGAAAAAGCCTTC
>CANFHX010000034.1 GCA_947446865.1 Flavobacteriaceae bacterium
AAACCTGAAACAAAGAAAACTTGAAACAAAAATTAATGAGATTCCTACGGAATGACAAACGAGGTCTAAAAACCTGAAACAAAGAAAACCTGAAACAAAAATTAAATGGAACTCTACAACTACCTAAAATCGCTTCACCTCATCTTTGTAGTAACTTGGTTTGCAGGGTTGTTTTACATCGTTCGGTTGTTTGTTTATCAGATTGAAGCCAACGAAAAACCATCACCAGAAAAGGAAATTTTGCTACAACAATATAAAATAATGACGTACCGACTTTGGTATATTATTTCCTGGCCAAGCGCCATTTTAGCAAGTATTTTTGCATTTTGGATGTTGTTTTTTACCGACTTAGGAAATGCTTGGTTACACATGCCTTGGATGCATGTCAAACTAGGATTTGTATTTCTATTGTATTTATACCATTGGAAATGCCATTTAATTTACAAGCAATTACAAAACGATCAATTCAACTATACTTCCAATTTTATGCGCCTTTGGAATGAAGGTGCTACTATTATTTTATTTGCAGTAGTTTTTTTAGTAATTTTAAAAAATGCTTTCAATTGGATTTATGGCGTAATAGGAATTATCTTATTTTCGCTTTTGATAATGCTTGGATTTAAATTTTACAAAAGAATACGAGAGAAAAAATAGTGCTCAGTAATCCGTGCTAAGTTTAACTGAACACTGAACACTGAACACTGAACACCCGAACACTGAACACTATGTTTAACGGCTTCAAAATGTCTATGCTTTCCCTTCGAATTAGGATTTTCCTATCGATGATTGTATTGATATTAATTGCCTCTATTTTAATGGCGTCCATATCGGTAATTCAGTTTAAAAACGAAGCCCGAAGGTACCACCAAGAACGTCTTGACCGAAAAGAAGATGCCGTAAAAGAACACATTAATTACATTTTATCCAATACCACTTATCCGCTTACCGAGAGAAATCTTCCTTATATTTTTAAGGATAAAATCCATGAATTATCCGATATTCATAATGTAGAAATCAATATTTATAGTCTTACTGGAAATCTATTAAAATCTTCCAAAGCCTCCTTTTCTGTTGATAATGTTTCGCCTCCCATTCCAAAATACGTTATTAAATTGGTGCAATCGTCTATCGAAAAGCGCTATGTAGACATTAAAAGTGTCGATGGCGTTAAAATTCGTTCTTCCTTCAGCCAGATTAAAGACGACAAATTTAAACCCCTCGGGATTTTAAATTTACCCTATGTAGAAGACGACAGTTTTTACGAAAGTGAAATCCAAGATTTCTTAGTTCGATTGAGTCAGGTGTACTTTTTTATGTTGATTATTGCCTTTGCTTTGGCGTATTTTCTTGCGAGTTATATCACAAAATCGTTGAAAACCATTTCTGATAAAATTAACCAAACGAGTCTGGATCAAAAGAATGAAAAAATTGTCATTGAAGCCAACAGCCGCGAGATCAATTCCTTGATTAATGCCTACAATAGGATGGTGGACAAACTAGAAGAAAGTGCTACCATGCTAGCCCAAAGTGAGCGGGAACAGGCTTGGCGCGAAATGGCAAAACAAGTGGCCCACGAAATTAAAAATCCGCTTACGCCAATGCGTTTAACCGTGCAAAGTTTCCAACGAAAATTTGATCCGGAAGATCCCGATTTGAAACAAAAACTAAACGATTATTCCAAAACATTGATTCAGCAAATTGACACTATGAGTTCCGTGGCATCGGCATTTTCTAACTTTGCCTCCATGCCGGCACAGCAAAATGAAACTTTAAATGTGGTGGAAGTTGTAGAATTTTCTTTAGAAATTTTCAACGAAGAATACCTTCATTTTGAAAGCGAAGAAGAAGAAATCATCACCATTATGGATCGAACCCAATTGGTGCGAATCATCACCAATTTGGTCAAAAATGCCATTCAAGCCATCCCCGAAGAGCAAGAACAAAAATCAATTGTGGTTGCCGTAAAACGAGTAGATAATATGGTGAATATTACGGTAAAAGACAACGGAATTGGCATTGAAGCCGAAAATATGGAGCGCATTTTCGAACCAAAATTCACCACCAAAAATAGCGGTATGGGACTTGGTTTAGGAATTATCAAAAACATCATTGAAAATTACAAAGGAACTATTACATTTGAAACCCAGCACGGAAAAGGAACTACTTTTATTGTTTCGCTTCCTATAATTTAAAATTTGTAGCGAACCGTTTAGGCATTTTAGTAAACATCGTTCCCGCTTTCCGCTGCAATCTCGCCAAGAAAAATGGCGAGGATTTCCGCTGCAATCGGGGCTAAACAGAAAAGTCCTTTTGTGAAAATAAAATTAAAAACAAAACATAAAATCAATACAAATTCGCACCACTTACAATTTGTGAAATTATTTAAATGATAAATTCGTGACAATTGGTGAAATTCGTGTTTAAAAAAACAAACTATGACCTTCGAAAACATTCTTATTACCTCCGAAAACGGAATTGGGCAAATCACCATCAATCGCCCGTCTAAATTAAATGCTTTAAACGTTGCCACTATTAAAGAGTTGCACGATGGTTTAGAAAGTTTAAATTTCAACCCCGAAATTAAAGTAATTATTCTTACTGGTGAAGGAGAAAAAGCCTTTGTTGCTGGTGCCGATATTTCAGAATTTGCACATTTTTCTATCACAGAAGGAGCAAAATTAGCACAACAAGGACAAGAGTTATTATTTGATTTTGTTGAAAATTTAAGTACTCCCGTAATTGCAGCAGTTAACGGATTTGCACTTGGTGGCGGATTGGAATTAGCCATGGCATGCCATTTCAGAATTGCTTCCGATAATGCCAAAATGGGCTTGCCAGAAGTTTCTCTTGGAGTTATCCCAGGTTATGGCGGAACCCAACGTTTACCACAATTAGTAGGGAAAGGTCGCGCTATGGAAATGATTATGACCGCCGGAATGATTACTGCCGAAGAGGCACACAGAGCAGGATTAGTAAACCACGTAGTGCAACAAGCAGAACTTTTAGAATTTACAAAAGGGATTGCCTCTAAAATTATGAGAAATTCACCAGTTGCTATTGGCAAAGCCATAAAAGCAGTGAATGCCAATTTTAAAGATGGCGTTAATGGATTTGAAACCGAAATAAAAAACTTTGGAGATTGCTTCGGAACCGAAGATTTTAAAGAAGGAACCACCGCTTTTTTAGAAAAAAGAAAGGCTGCTTTTAAAGGAAATTAAATAAGTGTTCCGTTAAAAAATAGATTCCAAATATCATTTTATTATAATATTTTGATATTGTAATATCATATTATTATACTTTTTTGATATTGTAATATCATTTTATTATATATTTGCATTGTAAATAGGTGTAAAATGATAAATAGAACGCAACAAAAAGAAATAGATTCCTATCTTTTTAAAGGGAAAGCAATACTACTATTTGGCGCTAGGCAAGTAGGTAAAACTTCTTTGATAAAAAATATTATTCGCAACTATCCCCATTTATGGCTAAACGGTGATGAGCCAGATACCAACATTTTATTAGAAAATATTACAACCGATAGACTTAAAGCATTAGTGGGAGACAAAAAAATCCTAGTGATCGATGAGGCTCAAATGGTGCATAATATTGGATTGTTAATAAAACGAATGGTAGATAATTTTCCCGAAATTCAAGTTATTGCTTCTGGTAGTAGTGCATTTGAACTCGCAGATAAAACCAAAGAAAGCATGGTTGGGCGAAAAGAAGAAATGCATCTTTTTCCATTTAGTTATCAAGAAATGGTGCATCATACTAATTTTGTAGAAGAAACAAGATTAGTCCCACATCGATTAATTTATGGATATTACCCCGAAGTGGTAAACAATCCTGGAAAGGAAGAAAAAATCCTAAATGATTTAGTGGATGGATTTTTGTATAAAGACATCTTAAACTTAGAAGGCATAAAAAAATCAAGCACTTTACAACGTTTAGTTCAAATGTTGGCACATAGAATAGGAAGTGAAATAAAATATTCTTCCTTGGCAAATGATTTAGGAATAAATAGATTAACCGTTGAAAAATACATAGACATCCTCGAAAAAAACTTTATCGTTTTTAGTCTAAATGCGTTTAGCAAAAATCAAGATAATGAATTAAAAAAAGGAAGGAAAGTATATTTCTGGGACAATGGATTACGAAATAGAATAGTTAAAAATTTCTCACCTATTGAACTTCGAGATGATGTTGGGGCATTATGGGAAAATTTCATTATCAGCGAAAGAAAGAAAAAATTATCACAAGAAAATCAATATAAAGACACCTTTTTTTGGCGCAATACACAGCAAGCAGAAATTGATTATTTGGAAGTAAAAAACAACGAAATCGAAGCATTTGAAATAAAATACAGTCCAAATATAACCGTAAAATTTACGAAATCTTTTACGGAAAAATACCATCCAAAATCAACTCAGGTAATTCATAAAGAGAATTTCTGGGATTTCTTATTAACTGATTTAAAATAAATTAAATCTACTTCTCTCCTTCCCATTCGGCATAAAACTGCGAAAGAAAATTTTCCATGAATTTATGTCGTTCTAAAGCGATTTTTTTTCCGGTTTCGGTATTCATTTTATCTTTTAACAAAAGAAGTTTTTCGTAAAAATGATTGAGCGTTGGTGCTTCACTATTTTTATATTCCTCTTTGGTCATGTGCAAATTTGGTGCAATATTGGGAAGATAAAGAGGGCGGTTTTTAAATCCGCCGTAATTAAAAGTACGTGCAATTCCGATGGCACCAAGAGCATCTAATCGGTCGGCATCCTGAACGATATCTAATTCTATTGAAGTTAACTTCTTTTCAAAATTGCCTCCTTTAAATGAAATATTTTCAATGATACTAACCACATGACTGATAACTTCTTCGGATGCTTTTTGAGATTCTAAGAATTCGCGAGCTACTTTTGGCCCTATAGTTTCATCCCCATTATGAAATTTACTATCGGCAATATCATGAAGCAACGCACCCAGTTTTACAATCTCTAAATCACATTCTTCTTGAGCAGCAATTAATAGCGCATTTTTATACACTCGTTCCACATGAAACCAGTCGTGACCTGCTTCTGCATTTTGTAGTCTTTCTTTTACAAAAAGGATGGTGTTATCTAATATTGACATAAAATTTGGGGTAAAAAAATCCTTTCTTATTAAAGGAAAGGATTCGGTATCTATATAATTATTTTTTCTAACTAATTAATGCGGGTTGTACCCATTTAAAAATATGCGTTTCTTCAGGAAGCACTAATCTTTCTGAAATTTTAGCCATTCTTGCAGGTAATTTCATTAGATAATCTCTTGCTTTTTCGGCTTCATCCGTAAGACTACCAATTTTATCAATTTGCCATTTTTCAATAAGTTTCTGCATAATATCTACATAATCATTGGCGGTATAAACCCCAAGTTTTTGTGCAGAATCTGAAAACTGATTGAACGCAGTACTGATAGATTGTCCAGACTCTCTTAAAAAATGTGCTGGCATAGTAATTTTTTGTTTCATCATGTATTGAAACGCCAACATCATTTCGCTTGGGTCAACTTTAAAAATTTGATTTACAAATTCGCTATACGCATGGTGATGACGCATTTCATCGCCAGCAATCATTTTGCATACTTTAGAAAGTTTGTTATCACCATATTGTTTCGCAATTTGAGAAACTCTATTGTGCGAAACATAGGTTGCCAATTCTTGAAAACTGGTATATACAAAATTCTTATACGGGTCTTTTCCAGTTCCAATATCAAAACCATCATTAATTAAATGTTGCGTAGTCATTTCTACTTCGCGCATGTTAACACGTCCCGACAAATAAAGGTATTTGTTTAGCAAATCACCATGACGGTTTTCTTCTCCAGTCCATTGGCGAATCCATCTGGACCAACCATTGCGTTCTAAATTATCAATTCCTTCTACTTCCATTAACCAAGATTCGTAAGTAGGAAGCGCTTCTTCGGTAATGGTATCACCAACCATCGCTACCCAAAAATCATAAGGCAATTCTTTGGCAATTTCTCTTAATTCTTTAACGTCTTCAAAGAAGGTATCGCTTTGAGAATCTGGCAAAAAATCAGATGGTTGCCATATTTTTTCCACCGGAATTAAAAATTGATCAATGAAAGTATCTACGTTTTTTTCTAAAAACTGCATTACTTCCAAACGGATATTTTTTATCGACATTGAATTTTAATTTTAGATATTGGATTTTAAACTTATTCTTATTTCTAATGTAAGGATTTTATTATTGTTTCTTCTGTTTTGGTCATTAATTCTGCAAACGGATAGTCTTTAACGGCTATTGGTTTGTGAATGATAAATTCCAATTTATTTCCCAATCCCATAGGGAAAGGGCCAAATTTAACCATTTTCCATGAATTATTGATAGAAATTGGCACAACATAAGCAGAAGGTGCGTATTTACATAGAATTTTCAATCCGCTTTGCGCGAATTCTTTTGGTTTCCCGTCTTTACTTCGGGTTCCTTCCGGAAAAATTACTGCCGAACGGTTATGAATCTCAATATATTCTGCCAAACCTTTTATTAAAGGAATTGCTTGTTTGGGATCTTTTCTATCGATAAGAATAGAGCCACCATGACGCAAATTATACGACACACTCGGAATTCCTTTTCCTAGTTCTTTTTTACTTACAAATTTAGTGTGGTGTTTTCTTAAATACCAAATTATCCCTACGATATCATACAAACTTTGGTGGTTTGCTACAAAAATAACGGGCACATTCTCTGGAATTAATTCTCTGTTTTTAAAAGTATAAGTAGTTCCAAGAATATTCGTACAACGTACTAAAAAAAAATTCAAATAATCAACACTTTTTTTATGTGCTTGGTATCCAAAAACATTAAAACAAATCCATTGAATAGGATGAAAAACGGCTAAACAAAGTCCGAAACAAAGGTAATAAACAGCCGAAATTGGGTAGGAAAGTATCTTTTCCATAAGAGTAAAAAATTTGTTTGTAAAAATAAGAAATAAATTTTGGTTAGAATTGTTTATTTTATTTGCACGCAACCTTTTGATAATTTTTGCATCTTTAGTAATATTAATGTTAAATCTATTATTAAAAGTTTAATTTCCTAATTATGAAAAACAATATACAATTATTAGTTTTATTTTTCTATTCCATTTCCATTTCATCACAAACGGTAACCACATTTGCAGGTGGATGTAGTGAGGGTCTTCATGGCCTTGTTAATGGAACTGGCTCTGCTGCACGATTTTCTTATCCTAGAAGTATAGCCGTTGATGCTTTAGGTAATTTTTTTATAGCAGATTCTGGCAATAATTCTATCAGAAAAATAACCCCTTCAGCAGTTGTAACTACTTTAGGCGGAATGACATATAATAATCCTTATGGAATAGCGGTTGATGCTTCTGGAAATGTTTATGTAGCAGATACTATGAATAACAAAATCTTAAAGGTTAATGCGGGCAGTAGTACATCACATTCATTTGCTGGTAGCGGTGTAGTAGGAAATACTGATGGAATTGGTGTTGCAGCAGAATTTAATACCCCAATGGGTATTGCTGTTGATGTAAATGGTAATGTATATGTTGCAGACACCTATAATCATAGAATTAGAAAAATAGATACTAATGGATTGGTTACAACCATAGCAGGTAGTTCTCAAGGAAATATCAATGGATCAGTAACTAATGCACAATTTAATATGCCTTGCGGTGTTGCATTAGATACCGGAGGAAATATTTTTATTGCAGATAGAAATAATAATCAAATAAAAAAAATTGATATCAATGGAATGGTTTCGAATTATATAGGGAATGGTAGCCCAGGGGAAATAGATGGAGTTGGTTCTATAGTTCAATTTTCAAATCCTATTGGTTTAGCAATAGACACTCAAAACAATATTTATGTTGTTAGTAACGGTAGAGATTGTATTAGAAAAGTTACTACTTCAGGTGTAGTTACAACAATTGCTGGATATGATGAAACATGGGGCAGTTGTATAAATGGAGTAGGAACTAATGCACAATTTCTTCATCCTAATGATTTAGTTGTCGCTCCATCTGGAGATATTTATGTTGCTGACACTGGGAGTCATACTATTAGAAAAATAACCAATCTATTATCTACAAATGATTATAAATTGGAAGATAAAATAAACCTTTCACCTAACCCAGCATCCGATAAAATCACTATTACTATGGATAATTTTACAACTGCTACCACTACTATTTTAGATATGAATGGCAGAGTGCTACAAAATGATTTAATTTCAGAGAATAATACATCAATAGTTATTTCCAATTTATTAAAAGGTATTTATCTAATGCAGATTACTACGGATAAAGGCACGGTTTCTAAAAAAATAGTGAAGGAATAAGAAATTATCGAAAGTATTTTACAGATAGTCTGTAAGAATTTACATAACTAATTATCAATGTAATACTATTTAGGTTAGAATTGTTTAAAACTCATTTTGATAAACTTCTTTTACTTCAAAAAAAATAATTATTTTTACGAAAAATACGAGCAATTTAAATGAAAGAAAAAATGAGTTCAGAAAAAGAAGCAAAGTTAAAAGCGTTACAACTTACTTTAGACAAATTAGACAAAACCTACGGAAAAGGAACTGTAATGAAAATGGGCGATAAGGCCATTGAAGAAGTAGAAACAATCTCTTCTGGATCATTAGGAATAGATTTAGCGTTAGGCGTAAATGGATATCCTAAAGGGAGAATCATAGAAATATATGGACCAGAATCTTCTGGTAAAACAACCTTAACTCTTCATGCTATTGCTGAAGCACAAAAAGCAGGTGGAATTGCTGCTTTTATTGATGCAGAGCACGCATTTGATAGAAATTATGCTGAAAAATTAGGTGTTGATATTGAAAACTTAATCATTTCACAACCAGATAATGGTGAACAAGCATTAGAGATTGCTGAGAATTTAATTCGTTCTGGAGCAATTGATATTGTAGTAATTGACTCGGTTGCTGCCTTAACTCCTAAAAGTGAAATTGAAGGAGAAATGGGAGATTCTAAAATGGGATTACATGCTCGTTTAATGTCGCAAGCCCTAAGAAAATTAACCGGAACTATTAGCAAAACACATTGTACGGTATTTTTCATCAACCAATTGAGAGAGAAAATCGGGGTAATGTTTGGAAATCCAGAAACTACAACTGGAGGAAATGCATTGAAATTTTATGCTTCCATTCGTTTGGACATTCGTCGTTCTTCTCAAATTAAAGATGGGGATAACGTAATTGGTAATAGAACCAAAGTAAAAGTGGTTAAAAATAAAGTGGCTCCACCATTTAAAGTTGCCGAATTTGACATCATGTATGGCGAAGGAATTTCAAAAACAGGTGAAATTTTAGATTTAGCAGTTGAATTTGAAGTAATTAGAAAAGCGGGATCTTGGTTTAGTTATGGAGAAACAAAACTAGGTCAAGGAAGAGATGCTGTGAAAGCATTAATTAAAGACAACCCGGAATTAGCAGACGAATTAGAAGTAAAAATAAAAGCAATTATTAAAGAAAATAATGCTTAAAAAATTAAATCACGCCTCGAGCGTGATTTTTTTTTAAATTTAACGCAACCTTTTTTAATTTTTTGCATCTAACAAAAAAACATAATAATCATGAAATACCTATATTTACTTTTAGCAGTTGGCTTTTTTACAGTATCCTGTGAGCCTAAATACGATGGCCCAACCGAAACGCTAGAAACATTGCCCGTTAGTCAGGTTGTAATGCCCGTAAAATATGCTAAAGACAGCATCACTGAAATTCCAGTACAATACATTCGGCCTACGGTTTGCCATACTTTTTATGATTTTTATTATGAAAGAAGTGGACTTACTAGAACGGTTGCAATTATTGCATTAAAACAAAATGGAGGCACTTCTTGCCCGCCAAGTCAATTATCTTACACAGCAACGTTGAAATTTAAACCTGCTACATTAGGGACGTATCATTTTAAATTTTGGACTAGTACGGATGCTCAAGGAGTGGATCAGTTTATTGAATACGATGCAATAGTTAATCATTAATGAAATTAATTTGACAATAGATCAACTTATAAATGATTGCAAAAAAAATGATATTAAAGCACAAGAACTACTTTACCGGCAATTTGCTCCAAAGATGTTCTCAGTATGCTTGAAATATTCACGGAGTTACGCCGAAGCACAAGATCATTTACAAGATGGGTTCTTATTGGTATTTGAAAAAATACATTTATTTGAATTTCGAGGTTCGTTTGACGGCTGGATAAAAAGGGTAATGATTAACCATGTATTGCAGCAATATCGAAATAAAAGTTTTTTAAATTTAGTTGATGAAAACACTCCCGAAGAGGTAGAAGTAGAAATAGATACTGAAATTTCAACGGAGTATTTAATGAAGATAATTCAGGAATTGCCCGATAGGTATCGGTTAGTTTTTAATTTGAATGTTTTTGAAAATTATTCGCATCAAGAAATTTCAACGGCTCTAGAAATAAGTGTTGGAACGTCCAAATCGAATTTAGCAAGAGCCAAAATGATATTAAAAGAAAAAATAGAAACCAACACTGGCAGCGCAAAAATGCCCTCTATAAAATGAGTGAAAGAAAAAACATAAATAAACTCTTTCAAGAAAATTTTGAAAATTTTGAAATGCACCCAGACGAAATGGTTTGGGAAAACATCAAAACAAAATTAGAAGAAAAGAAAGAAAAACGAAGAATTCCCCCATTTTGGTGGAGACTTTCTGGTGTTGCCGCAGCCTTAATTATAGGGTTTTTGGTGTATCATAAAGAATCGGAAATTTTGCCAAATAATGGGACTACTGTTGCACATCAAGAAAAAGGATCTCCGAAGAATTCTATTGCACCTACTTATACTAATTCTTTAGAAAAAAAGGATGTAATTGCAGATTCAAATAATGAAAAATCTCCTGTAAATACTGCTGCTTCAAATGGTATATCAAACGAAAATAGCCATTTAAAATACACCTCTAAATCTACAAAATCAAATTTAAAAAAGGATTTCGAAGAGGTTTCTAAAACTGATGTTGCAACTTCTGATAATAATTCTAATAGAAAATCAAACAAAAAATCTATTCTTCCAGCCAGTAAAAAAGAAACTACTGCTGTTGCTTATACCGCATCCAAAGAAAAAAAATCTGGAAAGAAATCGTCCTTTTCAAATCCTAAAAACGCTATTGCTTCTGCTGTAAATGAGAAGATAAAAACCAGAAAATCCAAAGCAGAAAATTCTATTTTGAATTCGATATTGGAAAAAGAAAATATCGTTTCCAATACTATTCCTTCGGAAAAAGATAAATCAGGGGTTAATCCAAATATAAAAACGGAATTTACTTTAAATCCAAAAATAGATTCTGTGAAAGTTAAAGTTGCGTCAGTGGTGCCAAATACCTTAGAAGAATTATTAAAAGAAAAAGATTCCGCAACGACGATTGCCAAAGCAAAAATAAATCGTTGGCAACTCTCTTCCAATCTTGCCCCAGTTTACTTTAGTTCTATTACTAAAGGATCTCCATTGGATGCAAAATTAGACACTAACGACAAGGCCTATGCTGCGAATAATACCAGTTATGGCTTAGGGGTAAATTATGTAATCAACAAAAAATTGAAAGTGCGAACTGGGGTAAATGTTTTGAATGTGGAATATACCACCACCGGAATTGTATATTTCCAAAACAACTCTACTAGCGCTATTAAATTGAATAATCTAAATCCTAATGCGTCTGGTTCTTTAATAACTATTGAAAGTTCGAATAATGTAAGATCTCCTTTAAATAAAATTTCTACAAAATCAGAAGGTAGTTTAAATCAAAAATTTGGTTACATAGAGATGCCTTTGGAAATTACTTATAAAGTTTTAAATAAAAAATTTGGCATCGATGTTATTGGGGGAATGAGTACTATGGTATTGAATAGAAATGAAATTTATTTGCAATCGCAAGATTTGAACTTAAAAATTGGAGAGGCAAATAATTTAAACCCTGTTCACTTTAGTGGAAATTTAGGTTTAGGATTAAAATATGGCTTGTTAAAGAATTTAGATGCACGCATAGAACCAATTATAAAATACCAATGGAATACTTTTAGTAACGATTCGGGTAATTTTAAACCCTATATTTTTGGAGTATACTCAGGTATACTATATTCTTTTTAGTTATGATTATAATTAGTTAAGTTGTCATTGTTTTTCAGGCAATGACGAAAAGAGCGCCTAGTTAGCGCTCTTTTTTATGGGTTGTATTTATTTAATTGGTCTAAAATTATGGTTCTAGTCTTATCTTTAACTTCTTTTCTGTTGTCTAAAGTCATGCCTTCCGTTTCTATTGAAGTGTGCACGCTGGCTCTTAATAACCCGGGAGATCCACTAAAAAAAGTATAGGATAATCGTTTCTTATTGTCTGCAAAAGTCATTGGTACAATAGGAATTTGATGTTCAATCGCTAACCTAAAAGCACCATCTTTAAACTCATCCAAAACTATCGCTTCGTCTGGAACACCACCTTCTGGAAAAATACAAATGCTTAAACCTTGACTAAGTCTTTTTTGGGCACGATTGTATACTTCAAAACGGCTTCTAGAACTATTTCTATCTACTAAAATACAGGTTCTTTTATAGAAAAAACCAAACAACGGAATTTTTGCCAATTCTTTTTTACCAACAAATACAAAAGGATTTCGTTCAATAGCCAACATCAACATAATATCAATCATAGAAGTATGGTTGGCTACAATCATATAACTTTTTCGCAATTCCAATTCTTGATCACGGGCTACTTTATAATAAAATCCCATTCCGAGAAGGATTCCCTTAGCCCAAATTCTTGCCATTACAAAAAAGTACTTGTACCACTCTTCCCTAAGAATCGAAATCACCAAAAATGGGAACATCAACACAATAAAAAAGCCCATTAAAATGTAAAACCAAATGCGCCAAAGAGTCCAAAAAATAATTTTTACTATTCTCATAAGGTCAAAAATAAGGAATAGTAAGGTAATTTTAATACAAAGGTTTAACTTTGCATTAAATAAATTTACAATGGCAAAAATACTCACTGGAGTTCAAAGCACCGGAACCCCACATTTAGGAAACCTTTTGGGGGCAATTATCCCCGCAATTGAATTATCTGAAAATCCTGAAAATCAATCGTTTCTTTTTATTGCCGATTTGCATTCGATTACGCAAATAAAAGACGGAGAAACCTTACGCAACAATACTTATAGTACTGCTGCTGCTTGGTTGGCTTGTGGATTGGACGTTAATAAAGTAACTTTTTACCGCCAGAGTGATGTGCCTCAAACTGCCGAATTATCTTGGTATTTGAGTTGTTTTTTTCCCTACCAAAGATTAAAATTGGCCCATTCCTTTAAGGATAAAGCCGACCGTTTGGACGATGTAAATGCTGGTCTTTTTTCGTATCCGATGCTAATGGCTGCCGATATATTATTATATGATGCCAATTTTGTTCCGGTTGGAAAAGACCAAATGCAACACATAGAAATCACTCGAGATGTAGCCTCAAGATTCAACCATCAAATAGGGGAAACCTTTGTAATTCCGGAAGGAAAAGTGCAAGAGGAAACCATGTATGTTCCTGGAACCGATGGTCAAAAAATGAGTAAATCCCGTGGTAATCTTATCGATATTTTTATCGATGATAAAGCATTGCGCAAGCAAGTTATGAGCATTGAAAGCGATAGTACACCATTGGAAGACCCGAAAAATCCAGACACTTGTAACGTTTTTGGTATCTATAAATTACTTGCTTCTGAAGCAGAAATTGCTGCCATGAGACAAAATTACCTTGGCGGAAATTACGGTTATGGTCATGCCAAACAAGCACTTTTTGAACTTATTTGCGAAAAATTTAAAACCGAAAGAGAAAAATATAATTACTATATTTCTAATCGAACGGAAGTAGATGCGTTGCTAAAACAAGGCGCTGCCAAAGCGCATTTAGTTGCCAATGAAGTATTGCAAAAAGTTAGAGTGAAACTAGGATTTGAAGGCAATTAATACTATTTAAATCGCTTCAAATAATTTGCCTGGAAGTGGTCGTATTACCCCTTTTAATTCCATATTTATCAAAAAAGAAGAGGTTTTGAAAACAGGAAAATCACAATCTAGAGCAATTATATCAATTTCCGTTTTACCATTTTGAAGTAAATAATTATAAATTTTCTGTTCTATTTCATCCAAAGAAACAAACAGTTGTTTTTGAATGCCTTGGTTTTCTTCTTTCGTTTCCAATTCCCAATTCAGGATATATAAAATATCGGCTGCCGAAGTCAATAAATGCGCACGTTGGGTTTTTATTAAGTTATTACATCCTTGACTGTATTTATCGGTCGTTCTTCCAGGCACCGCAAAAACATCTCTATTATAGTCGTTTGCTATTAATGCCGTGATTAGTGAACCTCCTTTTTCGGCACTTTCTATAACAATAGTTGCTTCTGAAATTCCGGCTACAATGCGGTTTCGTTTAACAAAATTTTCCTTCTCAGGGTTGGAAGTACTCCAAAATTCCGTAAGAAAACCACCGTTTTTCTCCATTTTTGCACAGTACTTCTTATGCGTTTTAGGATATACTTGATTCAAACCATGGGCCAAAACACCTATAGTTTGCAAGTTGTTATCCATTGCGGCTTGGTGAGCAACAATATCAACGCCATAAGCAAATCCGCTAACGATAATGGGATTCAAAGGGGCTAGATCTTGAATTAATTTTTTGCAAAAATCTGTTCCATAGGCAGAAACTTGACGGGTACCAACAATGCTAATTACTTTGCGGGTGTTCCAATTAATGTTTCCCGAAGAAAACAATACGACTGGCCCATCAATACAATGTTTCAAACGTTCGGGATAATTTCCATCTAAATAAGAACAGCAGGAAATATTTTGGTCTTTAATAAATTGCATTTCTTTTTTAGCAACTTCCAAAACCGATTTGTCTTTTAATTTTTTAAGTAATACCGTCCCAATACCATCAATTTTTTTTAAAAAATCGGGTTTGGCATGGAATACTTTTTCGGCAGAACCGCAATGATTAATAAGTTTTTTGGCTACTATATCGCCTACGCCTTCTATTTTTAATAGTGCTAAGAGGTGAAGTAATTCGGATTCATTCATACTTTTATATTGTGTAGTATAAAAATAAGGAATAAATTAAAATTGTTAACAAAATTTGTTGATAAAGTTTTGCGCTTTCCATTAAATACTTAATTTTGTCTTTATGAAGATGGATTTATATATTTCGCAATTACTATATCGGTACCAATGTGTTACCGTTCCTGGCTTTGGTGCTTTTTTAACCGAAATCCAGTCGGCGCAGTTACACGAAGGGTTGCATTCGTTTTATCCGCCCAAAAAATTGGTTTCTTTTAATTCGTATTTGAAAAATAACGACGGATTATTGGCAAATCATTTGGCGCAATCGGAGAAGATATCTTACGAAGCAGCAGTTGCCATTATTGAAAACCAAGTGCTTAATTGGAAATCTAAATTACAAGATTCCGGAACAATTAGTCTAAAAAATGTTGGTGATTTTTCTTTAAATGCTGAAAAAAATCTAGTTTTCACTCCTTCGGATTCTGTAAATTATTTAACCGACTCTTTCGGATTGACTACTTATGTTTCTCCTTCCATTAAAAGAGAAGTTTTGCAACAAGTTGTTGAAAAACAAGAAGAAAAAGAACCAATTGCTTTAGTTCCTGAAGAAAGGAATTCTAATCCGTTCTTGAAATATGCTGCCATTTTTGTTTTAAGTGCTGGCTTGCTTGGTGCGGGAGGGGTTTTAGGAAATAACTATTACCAACAAAAAGTGCAAGAGGAAACTTTAGCGGTTCAAACTAAAGTTCAAAAACAAGTGGAACAAAAAATTCAAGAGGCTACCTTCTTTATTTCTAATCCACTTCCTGCCGTAACCTTAACGGTAAAAGATAGTAAAATGCCGTACCATATTGTAGCGGGTGCTTTTCTTAAAGAAGAGAATGCTACAACTATGTATGACGAACTTATTCATTTAGGATATCCTGCAAAAAGAATTGCCAAAAACCAACACGGTTTATACCCAGTTATTTATAAAAGTTTTTCTTCGTATGCAGAAGCGCAAACCGAAATGCAAAAAATAAAAGAATCACACAATCCCGAAGCGTGGTTGCTGATTGAAGAACTATAATAAAATCCCGATGTATCGGGATTTTTGGTTTTTTGGTTTTTTGACACGAATTGCACGAATTTTCACAAATTATATTGTTTGCATATTTGCACGAATTGCAAGCCTCGTTTCCTCTCTAAGATTAAATATACAAATGCAAAAGATTTCGTGTTAATTCGTGAAATTCGTGTTACAAAAAATTAAAATAAATACCTTTGCAAAAAACACCATGACTCCAAAACATCCTATTGACTCCTTAACGATCCTTACCGATTTGGTATTGCCTGGCGAAACTAATCCTTTAAACAATCTTTTTGGAGGCGAATTATTGGCTAGGATGGATCGTGCTGCAAGCATTGCTGCCCGAAGACACTCTCGAAGAATTGTAGTGACGGCATCCGTCAACCACGTTGCTTTTAACCGCGCTATCCCTTTGGGAAGTGTGGTAACTATAGAAGCCAAGATTTCTAGAGCCTTTACCTCCTCCATGGAAATTTATTTGGATGTTTGGATTGAAGACAGAGAATCAGGGATAAGAGCGAAGGCAAACGAAGCTATTTATACTTTTGTAGCAGTAGATGAAACGGGAAATCCTGTTTCGGTGCCCGCACTAGAACCTCAAACGGAAGAAGAAAAGTTGCGCTTTGATGCTGCTTTAAGAAGAAAACAATTGAGTCTAGTTCTTGCCGGAAAAATGAATCCACACGATGCTACCGAATTGAAGGCGTTATTTGTGTAAACAAATTTATTTATTTGACTTTGTAAATGAAGCGGTTTAATTAAAAAGAGTAGCTATTTAAACTAGTATTAATGACACCCACAATCATCATCTCCACAATTTTTTTTAGGTTTTTTTTTCCCAAAAAATTTATTGTACAAATAAGCCAAGGCAATTCCTAAAGCGAAGTAAACGAGTATTTGTTGCATTTTTTTATGTTTTAAAAATAAATTCCGCCACCCAATGCTACCAAAGTATAGGTTGGAGTTGCAATTTTCAAATGTTCTAATCCTAAAGAAAAGAAGTAGTTTTTTCTGTGAAACTTTCCTTGCAATTCATAGGTATGGACTGGTAAACTATTGATTCGGCTCCATTTTGCAGCAGCAAAAAAACTAACTCGGTTTCCCATGAAATATTCGGCGTTTAAACCATAGGCAAATCCACCTTTTTTTACTTCATTGCCCACATAGGTAGCGCCTAAATTCCAACCAAAGTTAAATTTTTCTAATCGAATTCGATCATAATTTAAGTTAAATTGAAACAACGAAAGCCGATTGGCGGTGTTGTCAATTTTATCAATTTCAAAAAGTTGGTGAAAATCGGATTGCAAATAGAAATATTGGAATGGACGAATTTTTGCTTTTAAGTGGTTTCCAAACAAGGCACTGCTGTTATATACAAAATTATTTTCGACATCCAATCGGACTTTGTTGGTAGTAACCGAAAGGGTATCTGAATTTTCAAAATTCCCTGATTTTCCATTATAATAAGGATACGGACTCAAGTTGCTATACAAATGATCTTCATTTTTATAATCTCCAATGACACCATATTTAAAAATGCCGAAAGTAGTGTAAATGAAAATATCGGCTATAACCCCGCCTATGATATTGTCACCACCAGATGATTTGGATTTGGAAGACCCCGAAGAACTAGAATAGGAGGCACTGCTTTGATTTTTTTTGGAAGCTCCAGAATTAAGTTGACTTTTAGATTTATCTAATTTATTTTGCCCGAATGAGCCAATATAAAATAAAGAAAAAAGGAGAAGTGTCGTTTTTTTCATAAAATAAATTTTAGGGTAAGCAACAAAAATAATACCAAATTATTTTAAAAACTGGTAGGCGAGAAGTGCCGTTACATAAGCAAATCCACTCATGAAAACCAATTGAATAATAGGCCATTTCCACGAATTGGTTTCTTTTTTCACAATCGCTAAAGTACTCACGCATTGCATCGCAAAGGCATAAAAAAGTAAGAGGGATACGCCAGTGGCAAAATTAAAAGTCTTACTGCCATCTTCGCGAACTTCATTTTTCATTTGTTCTTTTATGGTTGCTTCTTCATCGCTATGGCTTCCTACGCTGTAAATGGTTGCTAGTGTCCCTACAAAAACTTCTCGAGCAGCAAACGAACTTACAACCGCAATTCCAATTTTCCAATCGTAACCCAATGGTTTAATTGCAGGCTCGATGGATTTTCCAAGAATTCCAATATACGAATGTTCTAGTTTGTATTCACTAACCAGATTATCCCTATATGCTGCACTAACTTCGGTTTTTTGCGCAATTATTTTTTCTGCATTTCCAAAAGTAGATTGCGGTCCGTGAGAACCCAAAAACCAAAGGATTATAGATATTGCCAAAATGATTTTCCCTGCACCAAAAACAAATGCTTTCGTTTTTTCTAAGATGTTAATGGCAACATTTTTAAATAACGGAATTTTATAACTTGGCATCTCAACCACGAAATACGATTTGGAACTTATTTTTAAAATTTTGTTCAAAATATAAGCCGAAAATATTGCTACTCCAAATCCTAAAAGATACAAAACCATAAGGGTTAACCCTTGTAAACTTAAGAATCCGAAAATTCTTTTTTGTGGAATGATAAGCGCAATCAAAATGGCATATACAGGTAATCTTGCCGAGCAAGTGATGAATGGCGTTACCAAAATAGTGATTAATCGTTCTTTCCAGTTTTCAATATTCCGAGCACCCATAATTGCCGGAATGGCACAAGCAGTTCCGGAGATTAATGGCACGATGCTTTTTCCGGAAAGTCCGAATCTTCGCATAATTTTATCCATTAAAAAAACCACCCGACTCATATAACCACTTTCTTCCAAAACAGAAATAAACAGAAACAAGAAGGCAATTTGGGGTATAAATATCAAGATTCCTCCAATTCCTGGGATGATTCCTTCACATATTAGATTAGTAAATTCTCCAGCAGGCAAATGCATTTTTGCATACGAAGCCAAATTGGCAAACGAACCATCAATGAAATCCATTGGGATGCTGCTCCAGTCAAAAATAGATTGAAAAATAGCAAATAATATTACAAAGAAAATCAAGTAGCCAAAGACTCTATGAGTTAAAACTCTATCTAATTTTGCTCTAACATCAGAGGCTTTAGACTGATCAATTTTTAGACTTAATTTTAAAGTATCGTTTATAAATTGGTACCTTTTTATGGTTTCTTTTTGTTGCAATCGCTTTAGGTCGGCATGCGATTTAGTAAACGAACTTTTCATTTCGTTTCGATCTAAATTCAAGAAATTTACATCTTGGGTGATTACCAACCAAAGTTTATAAACCAATTGGTTTGGAAATGCTTTTCTTAATTTATCAAAATATTCTGGGTCAATAGAAGACGCATTTAAACAGGCATGTGTAGAAAGTGATTCGTAGTTTAGAATTAATTCTTTTATTTTTTCAATTCCGATGTTTTTTCTAGAACTTACTAAGGCAATTTTGGTTTGCAGTTGTTGTTCTAGCAGAGGGATATCCAATTCAATTCCTTTCAGTTTCATACGGTCGCTCATGTTGATGACCAAAACGGTAGGAATTTCTAAATCTTTAATTTGGGTAAAAAGGAGCAGGTTTCGTTTTAAATTTTCTACTTCTGAAACCACGACCACCACATCGGGAAAGTTTTCGTCTTTTTTATTCATCAGCAATTCAATCACCACATTTTCATCAATAGAACTGGCGTTTAAGCTGTAAGTTCCAGGTAAATCGATGATGGTTGCTTTGCTAGTTTCGTTGAGTTTGCAAGTGCCTATTTTCTTCTCAACGGTTATGCCTGGGTAATTTCCCACTTGTTGGTGCAAGCCCGTAAGTTGGTTAAAAACCGAAGTTTTTCCAGTATTTGGATTCCCAATTAGTGCAACTTTTATAGTGTCTTTAGCCATTAATTTTTATTTTCAACGACCACCGTTATTTCTTTAGCCGTTTCTAAACGAATGGCTACGTGCGAATCGTTTACATTAAAATACAACGGACAACCAAAAGGCGCAATTTGAATTAATTCAATAGTATTTCCAGGCAAACAACCCATTTCAAGTAATTTCAAGGGGATGTTATCGATATTGAAATCGACAATAACTCCTTTTTGCCCTATTTTAAGTTCCCCGACGGTAATTTGCACGGCTTTATTTAGATTGAATTAAAATACAAAAGTAAGTATTTGCAATGTAAAATCTATGATAATTATCAAGTTTAAGATATAATTAGAACTTGTTTTTTCTGACAACTCTCCTTTTTACTCCTTTTCAGAACAGAGAAAATTAATATCTTCTAATAATTGTTTCACGTTTTTTATTCCGGGTTCGGTAGGGCCATCCAAATTAGTACCATCGTAAAATCCACGAACGCGACGTTTCGAATCTACCAAAACAAAATTTTCGGTGTGCACCATATCGTACATTTCCGATGGTTTTCCAGTTTTCACCGCCAAATACGATTTTCGGGCAATGAAATAAATGTCTTTTTTGTTTCCGGTAACTAAGTTCCATTTGCTGTCGATAACTCCTTTTTCAAGAGCATATTTTTTCAAAACTGGAACGCTATCAATATCGGGTGTAACCGAATGGGAAAGCAATAATACCTTCGGGTTGTTCTTTATTTGATTTTGCAACCAAACCATATTGTTGGTCATTTTCGGGCAAATAGATCCGCAGGTGGTAAAGAAAAAATCAGCAACATAAATTTTGCCTGCATAGTCTTTTTGGGAGATGGTTTTTCCGTTTTGATTGGTAAAAGAAAAATCGGCAATCGTGTGGTCTATAGCTACATATTGAATAGTAGAATCTACCATTTCTGGATTTACATCGCTAGGATTGAATATTTGTAACGATTTTTTTGGTTTTAAAACAGTGTAAAAAGCACTAATTGTGATTATGGAAAACAGGATAAAAAAGCCAATAAAAATACGATACTCTTTAAGTTTGCGTAACATTTTTTTTTCAAAGGTACAAAACATCTATTCCATTTTAAAACTAGATTAATCGGTGCGAACACATTATTAGTATTTTAACATTTCGTTAATTAAAAATTAATAGATTTGTGCCAACAAACAAAAATTATAATATGAAAATACAAACTACAATTAAGTTTGGTTTCTTGGCAGCAGGTTTATTAGCCTTAAACCAAGGTAATGCGCAGCAAAAAAAACCAGGAATATCCTTAGATTTAATGGATAAAACGGTTCGACCAAACGATAATTTTTTTCAATTCGTAAACGGAACTTGGCTTAAAAACACTCCAATTCCAGCCGATAAAACCCGTTGGGGAAGTTTTGATGAATTGCGTCAAAATACCGATAAAGATGCTTTGGCAATTTTGAAAGATGCTACCAAAGATCCTAAATACAAATCGAATACCGACCAAGGTAAAGCCATCAACGTATATAAATCGGTGATGGATACTGTAGCAAGAAACAAACAAGGTATTGCTCCAATTAAACCCTATTTGGCTAAAATTAATGCGGTTAAAAACACGGCAGATTTACAAAAATTACTAATGGAAACGGAAGCAACTGGCGATGGTGCTGGTTTCTTTGGTTTTGGAATTGGTGCTGACGAAAAAGACAGTAACCGAAATGTGGTTAGCCTAGGACCTGGTTCTTTAGGTTTGCCAGATAGAGATTATTATGTTTCGGAAGATAAAGATTCTAAAGAAAAAAGAGAAAAATATGTGCTTCACGTTGCTAAGATGTTGCAATTTATTGACGAAACTCCAGAACAAGCAAAAATAGATGCTGAAAAAATTCTTGCATTAGAAATTGCAATGTCTAAACCTAGGTTGGACAGAGTGGAAAGAAGAGATAGCAAAAAACAATACAATCCTACTTCTATTGCCGATTTGAAAAAAATGGTTCCAGTTATCAATTGGAATGCTTATTTAAAAGGAATTGGCATTGCTAAAGTAGATACTGTAATTGTTGCGCAACCAAGATACATGACCGCTTTGCAAACTATTTTTACAGATAATAAAGTAGAAGATTGGAAGGCTTACATGCGTTGGATGTTATTAAGAGGATCTGCTGGAGAATTATCTACGGCTATTGAAACTGCTAACTGGGAGTTTTATGGTAAAACATTAACAGGTGCTTTAAAACAACGTCCGCGTCACGAAAAAGCATTGCAAGTGGTTAACGGAACTGTTGGTGAGTCTTTAGGAAAATTATATGTAGAGAAAATGTTTCCTGCTGAGGCTAAAACCAAAGCATTTAATATGATTAAAAATGTGATTCGTGCTTATGAAATTAGAATCAATAATTTAACTTGGATGTCGCCTGAAACCAAATTGAAAGCGATAGAGAAATTAAATAAATTAACAATAAAAATTGGTTATCCAGACAAATGGGAAGATTATTCTGCTATGGTAGTAAAAAGTCCAGCGGAAGGTGGAAGTTATTTTGATAACATGAAAAATGTTTCCAATTGGGGTTGGAAAAAAGATTTAGCTAAATTGGGTAAACCAGTGGATAAAACCGAATGGGGAATGTCACCTCAAACAGTAAACGCGTATTACAATCCATCGTATAACGAAATTGTATTTCCAGCAGCAATCTTGCAACCGCCTTTCTACGATTATAAAGCAGACGAAGCCGTAAACTATGGTGGAATAGGTGCCGTAATTGGACATGAAATTTCTCATGGTTTTGATGATCAAGGTGCTACTTACAATGCCGATGGAAATCTAATTGATTGGTGGACTGCAGATGATTTAGCAAAATTTACTGCACTTGGTGGTGCTTTGGCAGATGAGTATTCTGCATTAGAGCCACTTCCTGGAACGCATGTAGATGGTAAATTTACATTAGGAGAAAACATTGGAGACTTAGGTGGAATTAATGCTGCTTATGATGGTTTGCAATTGTATTTAAAAGAAAATGGAAATCCAGGATTAATTGATGGATACACTCCAGAGCAACGTTTGTTTATTTCTTGGGCAACTATTTGGAGAAGTAAAATGCGTGATGAAGCATTGAAAAATCAAGTAAAAACCGATCCGCATTCTCCAGGAATGTACCGTGCTTATGTGCCGTTAACAAACTTAGATACGTTCTTCCAAGCATTTGATATTAAAGAAGGCGACGGAATGTATGTAGCACCAGAAAAACGAGTTAAAATCTGGTAGTCTAAATAATATTTTATAGAAAAGGTGCAAGAAATTGCACCTTTTTTTATAGTCTATTTTTGGCAAACAAATACCCTAAAACTTGTTCCACCTTATCGCTACTAATTAATTTTCCGACAGAAGGTTTGCTTTCGTTAAATTCAGGTAGAGGCAAATTCAATTCTATTGCCTTTTGGGTGTAATATTCTTTTCTAGTAGGATGATAGGGTGCAACCGCATTAAAGGTTTCGTTGTCTTTCAGATCCTGTAGAAGAATTGCTTCAATAATTCCGATGCAGTCCATTTGATGAATTAGATTAATAGGTCCTTCCGGATTTTCAATATTAGTTCTTCCTGCAAGAAATTGTATCGGATGCCGATCTTCTCCAATCAATCCTCCAAAACGTATTACGGTAGTTTGAAAATTTTTATTGCTTTGCAAAAGTTGCTCTGCTTCTAACAATTGCTTACCACTTTCGGTATCTGGATTTGGAATGGTATCTTCGGTAATTGTGGTAGTACCCTCCGAATACACCGAAGTAGAACTCACAAAAAGCACTTTTTTCACAGAAGATTTTTCAATGAAAGGAATAAGATTCTGAATCTTTCCCACAAAATTTTCTGAAGAATTTCCGCGCAATTTAGGCGGAATATCGATAATTAGAATTTCGGAATTTTTTAAAAAAGAAGCTATTTCAACTTCAATAGTTACATCGGATAATTCGATCAAAAACGGAGTAATTCCTGCATTTTCCAACAACGTAATTTTCTCCACAGAAGTTGTTGAGCCAAAAATGATATGCCCATTTTGAAGCAACGATTTTGCTAAAGGTAATCCCAACCAACCGCAACCAAGTATGCTAATTTGTTTCATTAATAGTTTTTCTAAAGGAGGAGGATTCAACAACACAAGCGCTATATATCTTTTTTAACCAAAATAAAAAAATCGTTTTCCAAAGCCATATAGCCTTGGTCGTAAACAAAACAGTACGTATTTCCCGATTTGGTGTTTAAAACATTTGTAAAATATTCAAAATCAAATCCTTTACCTAACAATTTAGACCGGGTAGTTTTTGACTTCCCATCTACGTTTAATTCCGATAGAATTCTATAATTCTTTCGCAACTTATTGTTAGTATTGCGCATATAATTGGTGCTGTCTTTGTTTATTTTGTTGTTGTAGGCATTGCGACACCCATCGCTACAGAACTTTTTGTCCTCACGACCCACAATTTTCTCGTTACATTCCAAACAGTTTTTATTCATACTATTTTCTTTTTTTAAGGAGCGAAAGGTTAGGGCTTTATTTGGTTACTAAATTCCTGCTTTCCGTTCTACTTCGTGCCACTGCAATCAGGGCTAAACACAAACGGTAGTGTTTATTTGTTTCATTTCCAATACCACACTACTATTACGATAGGAACAATATCAAATATAATAAAAAATTTCCATTTACAAACGGTTACAATTAGTTACAACCGAAAGTAAATGGTTACTTACCGAATAATTTTAGAGAACTATCCCAATTTTGCATTGTTGAACAGAAGTAGTGTATCTATAACTTTCAATAATTATAAAAAACAAAGTAATAACAATTTAAATTTAAACGCCATGAATGCATTACGAAACAAAGTACAATTAATTGGACATGTAGGACAAGATCCTGAAATCAAAACTCTAGAAGGAGGAAAAAAAGTTGCAAACATTACCCTCGCTACCAACGAGGTGTATTACAAAGAAAACGGAGACAAAGTAGAACAAACCGAATGGCACCGAGTAGCCGCTTGGGGTAAAGTTGCCGACATTATTGAAAAATATGTCACCAAAGGCAAAGAAATCGCCATTGAAGGGAAATTAACCCACCGCTCTTACGACGACAAAAACGGAGAAAAACGCTACATCACCGAAGTTGTTGCCAATGAAATTTTACTTCTAGGTAAGTAAAAAATAGATTTTTAAATAATAAATTAAGGCTGCATTTGCAGCCTTAATTTTTTAGCAGCAGACCGAGGAATCGAACCTCACCAATCCCTAGGATTCATAGATGTTGGAACTTAGCAAGAAATTTCATTTTGGACAAGTCTGCTGGATGGGATGGTCTGCCCACCAAAAAGAAATACCACGTTTATAATTATTACAATAACTATGAAGAATGTGTCTTCGGCGATTTTATTTATTAGTTTACTCATATGTTTCGTTTTTTTAATTATACTCTCACACACAAGGCCAACAATAACTTCTTGCATTAAATTAGTAAGCCAACTCTCTACTACTCCAAGATTTTAAAGAACCTATTTTCATTATTTATTACTACCCAAAGTTCTATTACCACTAACGCAACTCAGGTCGGAACGCCATAGCATTATTACTCAGCATTTCATTTATTTTGTCAATTGCCTTCTTGGTTTTTTTGGTATTACAATCGTTTAGTAAAATGTTTTTCCATCCATCTTTTAAATTTACAATTAAAAAAAATGATTTAGTTGGCTTCCAAAATTTGAAATACGCCTTAATGATTTTATCCCAAAAGGTAAAACAGCGAATCAGTTCAATACTCTCAATTTCTTGAAAAGGGATGACATAATTGCCTTTAAGGTAATTTGGATTATTTATGATTACATAATTATTTTCGTGGTATAACTCAAAAACTGGATTTGTTCTAATAACGTTATTGTTTTCCATCCTATATATATAAAATTGTTTTTACAATATTAATACTATAAATTACATTAACAAATTATTGCCTATGCTTTTTATCGTAAGTAAATTGTATATAAACGATTATTTACTAAAAATAATCTAAAATATATATAAATCAACTAAAGCAAACGTCATTATATCATTTTCACAAAAGTGAATTTCTATAGACTTAATTTAAAATTGATGGCTAAAATGAATTGAGAATCTGAACAGATTTATATCTATGAAAACAATTCTAGAAGTAGTATTGTAATTAGCGACGGCACCAACCGGACTTATTTCAATTAGGAATTAAGTAATTCTTGCAAACAATTAATAAACAATCCCACATGGTAGCCATCCATCAAGCCATGGTGCACATGAATGGATACTGCCATCGTTTTTTTATCGTTTTCTTCCATCATTTTTCCAAAAGATATCTTTGGACAACTATCGGGCCAAGTGAAACTTCTAGCATGTGAAAACGAAGTAAAATTAATCCATGGCAAAGCGGAAAAGTGAATCAGATTCTCACCATATTCCTCTCGTGTGAATAACCCTGAAGTGGATTGAATTCGGGCACTTTCTTTCTTTACGATTTCAGAAAATAGAATAGTATCTTCCTGATATTCCATCAACGAAAAACCAAAAGTTTTATCTTCTCGTAACACCGTAGCCGAAGCATTTATTTGATCAAAATTAAAAATGTCCTCTCCAATAATTCGGTAACGAAAGGCCTCAATAGTGTTAACTGCCGTTAAGGTTTTATGTAAATAATAACTAAAGAATGTAACTCCCAAAGAGGCTGCTTTTTCATAAGCCTTGGTACAATCTATAGTAGTGGTAACTCCAAAAAATGGTTCTTCCATTTGTTTAAAAAACAAGAAATGTTCCTTACGGTTCCAAGTATCAAGGTTTAATTTTTGTTTCATTATTTAATTATTCGAAGCATAATCCTCCACTAAATGTAGCAATTCTTGTTTGCGATTTTCCTCCAACAAAGAATATTGAAACGAATTTTTTGCCAAAAGAACTACCTCGGCTTTCGATAAATTCAATGCCTCTTGAATGGCGATAAAATTTTGATTCAAATAACCGCCAAAATAAGCAGGATCATCCGAATTTACCGTGGCTTTAATGCCTTTATCCAACATCGTTTTTAAAGGATGGTCTTTCAAATCGGTAACCACTTTCAACTCTAAATTAGAAAGTGGGCAAACCGTTAAAGCCATATCGCGTTGGATAATTTCGTTTACCAATTTTTCATCGGTCAAACAATTATTTCCGTGGTCGATGCGTATAATTTTTAATCCGTCAATGGCTTCCCAAACATATTCTGCCGGACCTTCTTCGCCAGCATGTGCCAACAAAACATAGCCTGCTTTAGCAGATGCCTCAAAAACTTTATAGAATTTAGACGGTGGATTCCCTTTTTCAGAAGAATCCAATCCAACGGCTTTTATTAAATGTTTAAATGGCAACGATTGTTCTAAGGTTTTAAATGCTTCTTCCTCGGATAAATGGCGCAAATAACTCATGATTAAAAAGGAAGAAATACCCCATTTTTCTTGGGCTTCGTTTCGTGCTTTTTGAATTCCGTTAATAACCGTTTCAAAGGCAATACCGCGTTCCGTATGCGTTTGTGGGTCGAACATAATTTCGGTATGAACGATATTTTCTTCGTGGCATTTGTTTAAATAGGCCATGGTAAGATCGTAAAAATCTTCCTCTTGAATTAACACACTTGCACCTGCATAATAAATGTTTAAGAAATCCTGCAAACACGAAAACTTATAGGCTTCCTTAACTTCTTCAATGCTTTTATACGGAATTTCAATATTATTGCGTTGCGCTAAAGCAAATAGCAATTCGGGTTCCAACGAACCTTCAATGTGTAAATGCAATTCGGCTTTTGGAAGTTTAGAGAGGAAGTTTTTCATTTTGAGTATTCTTTTGTATTTAAAATTTGGCTATTTCCAAATAAAGGTAATTATTTTTTAGCCACGGATTACACAGATTGTCACAGATTTTTAAAATCAGTGTAATCGGTATAATCTGTGGCAAAATGATTTAACTAATCAACGCACCATTGGCAACTCCATCTGCATCTGGGTTTACAAAAACCAGTTTCCCTTCGGCATTGTTGCTCATCAAAATCATCCCTTGACTTTCCACGCCGCGTAAGGCTCTTGGTGCTAAATTCACTAAAACCGTAACTCGTTTTCCAATCACTTCTTCGGGTGAAAAATGTTCGGCAATTCCAGAAACTATGGTTCTTACATCCATTCCGGTATCTACTTTCAAAACTAAAAGCTTGTTGGCTTTCGGCATTTTTTCGGCTTCCAAAATAGTTCCCACACGCAAATCTAATTTTGAAAAATCTTCAAATGTTGTGGTTTCTTTTTGCGCTTCTACTACTTTGTTTTCCATAACATTTGCTTTTTTAGTAGCCTCTAGTTTGTCTATTTGTTTCTGAATTTCAGTATCTTCTATTTGAGCAAATAATATTTCGCCTTCCCCTATTTGGTGTCCTGCAGGAATTAAATCGGACGTTTCGGTAACATCCTTCCAACTCAAATTCAATTCTGTTTTTAAAATCCCAGATAATTTACAAGCCGTAAAAGGCAAGAAGGGTTCACACAAAACTCGTAAAGCAGCAGCAATTTGCAAGGCCACATACATTTGCGTTTGCACGCGCTCCGGATTGGTTTTTACCATTTTCCAAGGCTCTTCATCCGCTAAATATTTATTCCCCAAACGGGCAACGTTCATCAATTCGCCTTGCGCTTCTCTAAATCGGTAGCGTTCAATAGAACTAGAAATTACCGCAGGATAGGCTTTTAATTCGGCTAATGTTTGTTCGTCAACCTCTGAAAATTCATTCGGTTGCGGAACAATTCCGTTGTAGTATTTATTGGTTAAAACCACCACTCTATTAATGAAATTTCCAAAAATAGCTGCTAATTCATTATTATTTCTTGCTTGAAAATCTTTCCAAGTAAAGTCATTATCTTTATTTTCTGGCGCGTTCGAGGTCAGTGCATAACGCAAAGAATCTTGCTTATCCGGAAAATCCAGTAAATATTCGTGCAACCAAACCGCCCAGTTTTTAGAAGTCGAAAGTTTGTTTCCTTCCAAATTCAAAAATTCATTTGCAGGCACATTATCCGGTAAAATATAACTTCCTTCGGCTTTTAGCATCGCAGGAAAAATAATACAATGAAACACAATATTGTCTTTCCCAATAAAGTGCACCAATTTAGTACCCGCATCTTTCCAATACGGCTCCCAATCTTTTCCTTCACGAGCAGCCCATTCTTTGGTAGACGAAATATAGCCAATTGGCGCGTCAAACCACACGTATAATTTTTTCCCTTCGGCACCAGCCACAGGAACATCAATTCCCCAATCTAAATCGCGGGTAACGGCACGAGGTTTTAAACCATCGTCCAACCACGATTTCACCTGACCTAAAACATTGTTTTTCCAGTCTTTTTCATGTCCAACTAAAATCCATTCCTTTAAGAAATCTTGGTATCTGTCCAAAGGTAAAAACCAATGTTTAGTCGATTTTAAAATCGGAGTATCTCCAGTAATCGTAGATTTTGGGTTGATTAAATCGGTTGCATTCAACGTCGAACCACATTTTTCACATTGGTCGCCATAGGCTTCTTCGTTACCACATTTTGGGCAAGTTCCCACTACAAAACGATCGGCAAGAAACTGATCGGCTTTAGCATCGTATAATTGTTCGGTAACTTCTTCAATAAAGTCGCCGTTGTCGTATAATTTTCTAAAAAATTCCGAAGCGGTATCGTGATGAATTTTAGAGGAAGTTCGAGAATAATTATCAAACGAAATTCCGAAATCGATAAACGATTTTCTAATAATTGCATCGTATTTATCAATCACTTCTTGAGGCGTGATGCCTTCTTTTTTGGCTTTCATCGAGATGGCAACGCCATGTTCATCGCTTCCGCAAACGAAAAGCACATCCCTACCTTGCAATCGCAAATAGCGCGCATAAATATCCGACGGTACATAAACGCCCGCTAAATGTCCTATATGAATTGGCCCGTTGGTGTAAGGCAACGCAGCCGTAATGGTATATCTCTTTGGATTTTCTAACATGATAATTCGGTATATATTATGCAAAAATAAGCAATAGATTTTTTATTTGAAGCTATTTCCTGCTATCCGTTGCAATCTTTTTATTGCCTAGGAAAATTAAGTGGAGTTGAAGTGCTGTTTTCAAGGCAATAAAAAGGATTTCCACTACTATCAGGGCTAGGGCATTCGTTTTCATAAGAACTTAATTTAACCCGTTGGGAGTAAATGTTTAAAAATGTAAAAAAAATAATGTTTTGTCATTCCGACAAAGGAGGAATCACATAATAAATACAGGAAATGCGATTTCTCATTCCTCGAAATGACAAAAAAGACATATTAATTGATCTGTATTTGTAATCTTATGTAATTAAATATAATAATTACATCCAACGAGTTAATTTATATATTTGTAATCGAGTTTCTAAAATCAAAAATGAAAAAATACCTACTCTATATTCTTATTTCTGTAGTCACTAGTAACCTTCAAGCACAAAAAAAGATGATTATACCACCGTATTTAAAAAAAGGCGACACCATTGCTATAGTTGCAACTGCTCGTAAAAATGTGGAAGACAATTTGCAACCGGCTATAGAATGGCTCCACAATTGGGGATTGGAAGTAGTAATTGGCAAAACCATTGGTCTGGACAAAAATCAACTTGCCGGAACCGACGAAGAGCGTGCTGCCGATTTTCAAACCATGATGGACAACCCCAACATCAAAGCAATTTGGTGCGTTCGTGGTGGCTATGGCACCGTGCGCATGATTGATTTACTCGATTTTACTAAATTCAAGCAATCGCCTAAATGGGTAATTGGTTTTAGTGATGTAACCGTTTTACACAGCCATTTGAACAATTTAGGATTTGCCTCCATCCACGGTATTATGCCCGTAAGCGTGAAGGCAACTGAAGAAGCCAAAGAAAGTTTGCGCAAAGCACTCTTTGGCGAACCTCTTGAATATACCGTTCCGTGTGACCCAATGAACCGCTATGGCTCTGCCAAAGGCGAATTAGTAGGCGGCAATTTATCCATATTGTACAGTCTTTTAGGTTCTTCCTCGGCAATTGATTGCAAAGATAAAATCCTTTTTATAGAAGATCTAGACGAATATTTGTACCATATTGACCGCATGATGATGAATCTAAAACGCAATGGTTGTTTGGAGAGTTTGAAAGGAATCATTGTGGGCGGCATGACCAAAATGCACGACAACGAAATCCCGTGGGGGAAAAACGTTTTAGAAATTATAGACGATGTTACCAAAGCCTATCACATTCCTGTAATTTATAATTTCCCTGCAGGACATTCTGCCGATAACCATGCCTTAATTCTTGGCAAACAGATTTATTTGGATGTAACCGATTTGGAAAGTAAAGTTTTATTTACGGATTAAATCCCAATAATTAAATCCCAAATTCCAATTTTGAAAGGAGTAGGGATTTATTAAAAATTTATGTCCGAACCCAACTGTATTTATTCAAAACAAAATAATTTTTAAGCCAGAATTATAAAATTATGCCATCGTCAATGTTGTAGACGGCATCGTTTAATAAAATTATGCCAGAATTTTTTAATTTTTAAGCCAGAATTATAAAATTATGCCATCGGCAATGTTGTAGACGGCATCGTTTTATAAAATTATGCCAGAATTTTTTAATTTTTAAGCCAGAATTATAAAATTATGCCATCAGCAATGTT